>JAPPMO010000106.1 GCA_028873975.1 Chloroflexota bacterium | reverse complement strand
ACGCTAGTATACTCTCTCAACTAGGTGCCCAGTTTTTCGGAGCCACTACAGGGGTCCAACTCCCCATCCGCGTACATAGCCCGCAGCACTTTTTTGTCCATTTTGCCGACGCCGGTCTTGGGAATGGCATCCACGACCGCGTAGTCCTCCGGCAGCCAGAACTTGGGGAAATGCCTCAGCAAGTAGTCATCCAGCGCGTCTTGATCGACGCCGGCGTTCAGCGGCACAATCACCGCCAGCGGACGTTCGCCCCAGCGCTCGTGCGGCGTCGCGATCACGGCCGCTTCCAGCACATCGGGATGCGACATGAGCGTATTTTCCAGGTCCACCGACGAGATCCATTCGCCGCCGCTTTTGACCAGATCCTTGGTGCGGTCAGTGATGTTCATATAGCCGTCGGCATCAACGGTGGCGACGTCGCCTGTGCGGAACCAGCCGTCGTCGGTGAAATGTTCGCGGTCGCGCTCAATCTTGTAATACTGCCCCACCACCCAAAAGCCGCGCACTTGCAGTTCTCCCATAGTTTCGCCATCCCAGGGCAGTTCTTTGCCCGCGTGATCGACGATGCGGGCCGCGACCCCGGGCACGAAATAGCCTTGCGTCGCCTTGATATCCCAGCGGCTGTCATCGTCGAGCGCGTCATGCCGCGCGCCAAGTTTGGAGACGCTGCCGATGGGCGACAGCTCGGTCATGCCCCAGGCATGTACGACATTGACGCCCAGTTCTTTTTCGTAGGCTTCGATCAAGCCGCGCGGCATGGCTGAGCCGCCTACGATCAATTGCTCGATGCAAGAGACATCGCGCGGGTTGCGGCGCAACTCGTGATAGAGTCCGTTCCAAATCGTCGGCACGCCGGCTGCGATGGTCACGCGTTCGGACTCGATCAACTTGGCCAGGGCATCGGGCTTGAAATGCGGTTCGGGCATGACCATTGTCGCGCCCACGTAGGTGCTGGCGTAGGGAAGCCCCCAAGCCATGGCGTGGAACTGGGGCACGACCGGCATGACAACATCACGCTCGGTCAAGCCGAAAGCCACCCCCGCCAGCACGCAGAAGGTATGCAAGACCATGGCGCGATGGCTGATCAAGACGCCCTTGGGCATGCCGGTGGTGCCGCTGGTATAACAGAGCGCCATCGCCATTTTTTCGTCGCTGCAGCGCCAGGTGTAAGACTCGTCGGCGGCTGCCATGAGTTCTTCGTATTGCAGCAAATTGGGCAGGTTGATCGGCTGATCTTCGCGGGCATTGAAGACGACGAAGTGCTGGACTGTTTTCAAACGATGCGCGATCGGCTCCAGCAAAGCGACCAGCGATCCGTCGAGAAAGATCACTTTATCTTCGGCATGGTTGATGATGTAGACGAGTTGATCGGGCGACAGGCGAATGTTCAAGGTGTGGCAGACCGCGCCGGCCAGCGGCGCGCCGAAGTAAAGTTCCAGATGTTCGAAGCTGTTCCAGGCGAAGGTGCCGACGCGATCCCCCGGTTCTACGCCCAGGGCGTCCAGGGCATTGCACAGCCGTTTGACGCGGGTGTAAAACTCGGCGTAAGTGTATTCGCGCAGGGGACCGTCAGGCAGCTTGGTTTTGATTGTCTTCTTGGGGTACATGCGCTTGGCATGCTCGAGGATGCGATCCAATGTCAGCGGATAATCCATCATCAGACCATGTAACATCTGGCTGCTCCTTTGCGGGAATCACCTGGCCTCTGGCGCGCTCAACTTTAGCACATTTTGAGTCGGAGCGCAGTCAAGCGCGGGCGAGCCCGCGGCAATCGCATCAAATTATTTTAACCACCGAGGACACCGAGATTTAACCGCGAGCCTGTCAAAATGGAGGCGATGTAGGGGCGACATACCATGTCGCCCGAAAGCGGGAAGCCCTCTAGCATCGGGCGACCAGATTGGTCGCCCCTACATTTGCTTAGATTTGTGCGACATTCGACGGTTATTGATTTTGATGCAATTGCCCTGGGGCGTGTCTACGAGCCGCCCCTGCCGGTCCTTGATATTTGGAGATTTATAGCGAGCTTGAAGAGCAATGTATTGAACAAGTCCCTCTTCATTCCGGCGTCACGTAGGCGGCGGTGATGCCGCCGTCCACCAGGAAGGTGCTGCCGGTCACAAACGAGGATTCCTCCGATGCCAGGTAGAGCGCCGCCTTGGCGATCTCATGCGCTTCGCCAAAGCGGCCCATGGGGATATGCACCAGCCTGCGGTTCCGCTTTTCCTCAGTATCCAGGTACTTCATCAGCAATTCCGTGCGCAGGGGTCCCGGACATAGCGCGTTGACGCGGATATGCTCCCGGGCATGGATCAGCGCCAGTTCGCGGGACATGGACAGCACAGCGCCCTTGCTGGCAGTGTATGCCAGTTGCGGCGTCGCGGCGCCCAAAACCGCGACAAAGGAGGCTGTATTGATGATGCTGCCGCCGCCGGCGCGTTGCAGGGCGGGGATGCCGTATTTGCAGCCCAGAAAGACGCCTTTGACATTGACTTGCATGGTCAGGTCCCAGACTGCTTCGCTGGTGTTGATGGCGTCATCGTCTTCGGCATGGCTGATGCCGGCGTTGTTGAAAAGCACGTCGAGCTTGCCATAGGTCGCTTCGGCCGCGGCGATCATCTTTTGGCAGTCACGGGCCAGGCTGACATCCGCATGTACATAACTCGCCCGTCCGCCTCCGGCAATAACCTCGGCGACGGTGGCTTCGCCATCCTCGTCATTGATGTCGACAGCGACGATGGCCGCGCCTTCGCGGGCGAAGAGCAAAGCGGTCTCGCGGCCGATGCCGCCGCCCGCGCCTGTGATCAGCGCTACTTTGTCCTTTAATCGCATAATAAACCCCAGTTAGATGCGTTCGAAATAGCGTCGTCGTTCCCAGTCCGTGACGGCGCTGCGAAAACTCTCGATCTCGGTACGGTAGAAATGGCTGTAATGTTCCACAACATCAACGCCAAAGGCTTCACGCGCGAACGCGCTGGATTCAAAATCCTCCAGCGCTTCTTCCAATGTGTAGGGCACGCGCGGCAGATGACCCGCGGCGTAAATGTCGCCTTCAAAGAGCTCCGGCGGCTCGGTCATTTTGGCAATGCCGTCCAGCCCCGAGGCCAACGCCGCCGCGTAAGCCAGATAGGAATTGCAATCGGCGCCGGGCACACGACATTCGATGCGCAAGCTGTTTCCCTGCCCGACCACGCGAAAGCCGGCCGTGCGATTGTCATAACTCCAGGCGATGCGCGTTGGCGCCCAGGAACCGTCTTCGTAGCGTTTGTAAGAATTGATCGTGGGGGCATAAAAGACTGTCAATTCACGCAAGCGCGTCATCCAGCCGCCCAGGAACCAGCGAAATAAGGCCGACCCGGCGACCGGTCCTAGCGCCTCGTCGCCGGCGAAGGCGTTGCTTTCGTCAGCAAAAAGGCTGAGGTGGATATGGCAGCTCGAGCCCGCTTGACCGGCCTGCGGCTTCGCCATGAAGGTCACGCTAAATCCCAGTCCGTCAGCGATTTCTTTCAGGCAATGCTTCATGACTGTGTGGCGGTCGGCCATCGTCAGCAGATCGGCGTAACGGATGTTGAGCTCATGTTGGCCCAGCCCCCATTCGCCTTTGCTGTTTTCCACCGGGATCCCGGAATGTTTGAGATGAAAGCGCGCGGCCGCTGTAAAGGGTTCTTCCCGCGTGCCTTGCAGCAGGTGATAATCTTCCAGATACCAGCCCTGGGGCGACAGATCGGCATAGCCTTTATCGCGCGCGCCCCGATAGCTGTCCTCGTAGATGTAGTATTCCAATTCGGAAGCAGCGTAAACATCGTAGCCCAGCGACGCGGCCCGTTCCAGTTGCCGCCGCAGGATCGAGCGCGGCGCGACATTAACCGGCTGGCGCGATGCCTCGTCTTCGACGTCGCAAATCACCAGCGCCGTCTTGTCCAGCCAGCTCGCGACGCGCAGCGTAGACATATCCGGCGCCAGGTGAAAGTCGCCGTAGCCCGCTTCCCAATTGGCGAAGCGATAACCCGCTACCGGCTCCATCTCCATATCGACCGTCAGCAGGTAGTTGCAAGCGTGCGTGCCTTGACGCGCCGCTTCCGCCAGGAAGAACTCGGCGTCGAAGCGCTTGCCCATCAGACGCCCGTAGAGATCGGGAAAAGCCAGAATGACCGTTTCGATTTCCTCAGAATCGACCTTGGATGATAAGTCCTCAAGCGTCAACATGCCGCGCGGTTCGCTCATCGCAAGTCCCTATTCACGCAGACCGAACAGACCGGCAGCCTTGGTCTTGCTCTCGTCCCATGCTTGCAATTCCGCAATGCCGTCAATCCCCTTGTGATAGACTGGATTCGACGAATTGAGTGGCAAGCTCTGGACTTTTCCGGTCACTCCGGAAATATAAGCGCCCAGGGCAATTTGCAGGGCGCGGGCCCCGGCCGAAGCCGGCGCCATCGGCTCGCGTTCGTCGTGGATGGCAGCGCGGAAATCCGCCCAAAGCTCCGTGAAAGAGCGCGCGACGCTGCCCAAATGATTTTCCAGATTGGCGATGGCGTGGTCGCTGCGGTTCCAGTCCTTGTCCACGCTATAAAGTTCCACCGGTTGATTGAATCCCCCGGACTGATACTGTTTGTAGCGCAGGCGGATCTGCCCGTCGCTGCCGCTGATGTCGACGCCGCCGACGCCCTCCCCCCAAGCCATGTGGATGACAGCGTAGCCGGTCGGGAAGGCGATCTGCACCAGCGCCAGATCTTCGATCACTGGTCCGCGATGGGCGTATTCGAGCGCGTCCACAAAAGCCATCACCTGCTGCGCCCGCTCCCCCACCAGCCACTCCGCCAGATAAACGGCGTGAATCATGTCCATCAAGACGCCGCCGCCAGCGGCCATGGTATGCCGCCAATCGGATTGATACTCGGCCGCGCCGGGGTAATCGATGACGCCGAGAAAATGCAGGGTGGTCACGCGTACATCGCCGATCAAGCCATCAGCGAGCATGCGCTTGATTTGCCGGAACTCCGGCAAGAAGTGATAATTATGCACCATGGCCAGCTTGCGCCCGGCGGAGCCAGCCGCGTCGATCAATTCGTCGGCGACGGCTGGGGCATTGCTGATAGGCTTTTCGCTGAGCACATGCACACCCGCGGCGAGGGCATCCAGCACGATCGCGCGGCGGAATTGCTGCGGCACGGTGATGGCGACGGCGTCGATGGCGTCGATTGCCAGCAGGTCCCGGTAATCCGCGTAGAGCTGATCGTCGCGCAGGTCAAACCAGGCTTTGCCGATTTCTCGCCGCGCCGGCGTGATATCAGCCAGCGCAAGCAATTCGATATCGGTCAGCCCGTTGATGGCGGGGCGATGCCCGTATTGCACGACGTTCCCGCAGCCGATCAGGCCGACTTTGAGTGGCTTGGTCATCACAACCCCCATGCCCCCAATAGATAACTACCAGTCCCTTAAGCCGAGCAGTTTCTCGCCCAAGGGCGTCAGATTCGCGGTTGTACCCTGTTCGATTTCCCAACGGCGCGGATCGCCCGGGAAAAATTTGTGTTCGGGCGATTTGCGTTCTTGCCACAATCTGACGCGCTCCGCGCGGGTGGCTTCATCATCTTCCTGTGCCGGGAACATGGTGATGTACTGGGCCAGCCGCGGCTGCGTTGAGTTGTTGCGCCCGGTGCCATGCGGCAGCAGGCTGTGCCAAATGACAAGATCGCCGGCATTCATGGCCAGGGACGTCAGTTCCAGACCGGTCATGTCAGGCATGCGGGGATCGCGGTCCGGCGGCTGAGTCTCGACCCAATGCGCAAAGCGCCGATGAAAACCGGGAACAACCTGCAGACCTCCCGCATCTTCTGGAACATCAGCCAATGACAGTACACCCTGCACCCGCATGGGAACGGGCCGCTGCGATGTATCAATGTCCCAATGGACAAAGCCCTGGAAATCCCAATCGGCTCGCGCCGGCGGGTTGAGATTGACGCGATCTATGGAAACCCATAGTTTCTCGGTCTCCCAAATATCGGCAAAGGTGCCATAAACGCGCGGATGCTGCCGGTTATCCCAGAGCGCCTGGTGCTGGTATAGCTCCGCCATGCCGGATGCCTTCAGTCTTGGCAAGCCGTCATCGCCCTCGCTGGGGCGATACCAGGTTTCCGGGTCATGGCGGGCCATCTCCATGAACTCCCAGATGATGTCGACCACCGCCTCGACGTTGCCCCGCGGCACCGCATCCCGCAGGATGACGTATCCGTTCTCATGCCAAAAAGCCATTTCTTCCCGAGTCAAGACATGCATTGTCGCGTCCCTCAAGTAAATCGCGGGCGACCTAATAGGTCGCCCCTACAATACCATTTCTGTTGCTGGTGAGTTTCTGAGAACATCTATTGATAATAACTTTCGCGCTTCTTGTAGTCCTCGTAGGCTCCCCGCGCTTGCTTAACCGATTCGCTCTCGCTGACCTCGGCCACCGGCACATCCCACCAGGATTCGTAACCGGCGACGCGCTGGCGGCGGTCGGTTTCCGTGACGATGCAGACCGGGCGTCCCTGGATCGCCTTCGCTTCTTCCATGGCGCGGGAGAAGGCTTCGCGGTCAGATGCGCGGATGACGTGCGCGCCCAGGCTCTCGCAATTCTGGGCGAAGTCGATGGGCAGCGTCTCGCCGTCGAGATGACCGGAATCGCTGCGATAGCGGTACTTGGTGCCGAAGCCGTCGCTGCCCACGCTCTTGGACAAGCCGCCGATGCTGGCGTGACCGTGGTTATCCACCACGATGATATTGACCTTGACGCCTTCTTGCACCATGGTGACGATCTCGGTGTGCATCATCAGGAAGGAGCCGTCGCCGACCATGACCCAGACTTCGCGCTCGGGATCGGCCATCTTGACGCCCATGCCGCCGGCGATCTCGTAACCCATGGTCGAATAGCCGTATTCCAGGTGATAACCCTTGCGGTTGCGCGTCCGCCAGAGCTTGTGCAAGTCGCCGGGCATGCTGCCGGCCGCGCAGAGCAGGGTATCGCCGGGCGCCGACAGCGAATTGACCAAGCCGATGACCTCGCCCTGGCTCAAGAGCGGTTCGTGCTCGAGGTTGTAGATGCGATGGACCTCGGCATCCCAGGCTTGATTGTAAGCGCGAGCCCGGTCTTGATAGGCGGCATCGGTCATGTAGCCGTTCAAGAGCGGGAATAGCTCTTCCAGCGTGACCAGCGCATCGCCGACCAGGGGCAGGGCGTTGTGCTTGTAAGCGTCAAATTCGGCGACATTGATATTGATAAAGCGCACATGCTCGTTGGAGAAAGCCGTCTTGGAGGCGCTGGTGAAGTCGCTGTAGCGGGTGCCGATGCCGATGACCAGATCGGCCTCGCGGGCCAGCAGATTGGCGCCTTCGGTCCCGGTCACGCCGATAGCGCCCAAGTTCAGCGGGTTGTCATACGCAATCGCGCCCTTGCCGGCTTGCGTCTCGCAAACCGGGATGTTGGTGAGGGCGGCCAGCAACTCCAATATGCCGTATGCCTCGCTGTAGTGAACGCCGCCGCCGGCAATAATGATGGGCTGCTTGCTGGCGCGGATCCATTCCTCAGCGGTTTTCAGGGCGGCGCTATCGGGCCGGTTGCGCGGGATCTGCCAGACGCGCTTCTCGAAGAGCGCGCTGGGGTAGTCGTAGGCTTCGGCTTGCACATCCTGGGGCAATGCCAGCGTGACCGCGCCGGTATCAGCCGGCGAGGTGAGGACGCGCATGGCTTCCGGCAGGGCGGTGATGAGTTGCTCGGGACGGTAAATCCGATCCCAATAGCGCGAGACCGGCTTGAAGCAGTCGTTGACGCTGATGTCCTGGGTATGCTCGTTTTCCAGTTGCTGCAGGACCGGCGCTTGAACCCGCTCGGCGAAGATATCGCCGGCCAACAGCAAGACCGGGATGCGATTGATCGTGGCCACAGCCGCGCCGGTGACCATATTGGTGGCGCCCGGTCCGATGGACGAGGCGCAGGCGAAGGTCGCCAGGCGGTTGCGGTGCTTGGCGTAAGCCACCGATGCCAAGACCTGCGCTTGTTCGTTGCGGCTCTGGTAATAGCGGAAATCGGGGGCGTATTGTTCCAGCGCCTGGCCGAGGCCGGCCACGTTGCCGTGCCCGAAGATGCCCCACATGCCGGCGAAGAAGGGGTTTTCCGCGCCGTCGCGGGAGACGTGCTGGGCGGCGAGGTAGCGGACGAGGGCTTGGGACATGGTGAGGCGGGTGGTGTTTTGGGTCATAGTGAATTGTTCCTTTACTCAACACTACAAATTCAGCCCTTGTAGTAGTCCATTCGGGTCAGTTAACATGCAAGATTTAGCGACAATTTCACACCAATTGCGAAAACCATCGTTAGCTAGTAAATTGTCCTGTTTCTTGGTTTGCCTGAAGCGGATACCTTCGAATCATAAGAAACTTAGGGTTGTCACGTTCCCATTTCTGCATTCGTCTAAACAGTCTAGTCTCCGGAAAGTATGAAGAGTCATAATTCATTCTCAATACTCGAGCTATTCTGTGGCTACTTTCATGAATATGAAAAAGCGAAGTCAACTCATCAAGTACATATTCATCATCAAAATGTTGCTTAACTAGAGCCTCCATGACATGTGCCATTATCAATAAAGAATCTTTGCCTCGACAAAGTTCAAGTCGTGGAGACGTGATCTGGCGAAGCTGTCTTACCTGCTGTAAGAAGCTTCGCCTCAGTTATCTTCTTCAGCGGTCCAATTAGTGCTGCCGCAACAGATACATCATCTAGCTTTAGTGTCATGGTATCTATAAACTGATCAAGACGCTTGCCGACATTCTTCACTCTGAGACTAAATCGAGGACGACGATTGTGCAGCAAACGGAAATACCCGTAATCTATTGCTAGCCTGATGCTATGCGAGCGAAGACTTGACGCAAACTTGATCACACTTTCTGGCGGATACCCAGATAAGGTGTTTAATAGTGCATTCTCTAATGCTTCCGAATTTAATAGCATTAACTCAATGTCTGGCGTGTCGTCAAACAAGAGGTTCTGCGTCTCCAGTTTGACTGACTTCTCTAGCAACCAGATGTCTGGATCTATTACGGCAGCGACTCCAGGCAAGGATTTAATGGTGTTGGCCATTTCTAGTGCATTCACAGCTTTATCCTTATTTTCGGCTGGGACAAGCCCGCATCCTTTCTCTGTAAGCTTGTTCCAGAAAGCCCGATCCGTCGTGCCTTCCAATATCAACAGCGCGCAGTTTTTCCGATAAGGATGAATTTGCTTTAACTCCGTTACAATTTCGGTTGCATCACTACTCGGTTTCGTCATCGAGTTCACCATCTGGATTGTGCATGTCAACCATCCAGTCCCACTTGTCGTGAATAATTTGTGGTGAATGTGTGGCAACAAGTACATCAAAACCGCCGACCTTGATTATCTCTTCAAGGTCTTCCAAAAATCGCCGTTGCCAAACCACATGCAAAGAAAGCTCAGGTTCATCAATTAGAATCAGCGAATCGCGCTTGACGTGAAACAGAAGTTGATAGAGAAGTACCAACTCATGCTGTTCACCAGACGACAAACTCGAGATTTTTATCGGACTCTTGTCCCCTGCCTCGATTACAAATCCTTCCTTTTTGTCAACGGTCATCGTCTTGTATTGGAATCGCTTGTTTAGTATTCGGGTTAAGATTCGTAGTTTCTCAGAGATATTGTCAAACGCCAAAAGCTTGTCTTCGATATCTTGGACATACGTTGAAAAGAAAACCCTTGCCAGATCCCTTTCAATGTTTTTGTCGTTCTCGTGGGGGCTTCGAAGTCCCGAAATATCTGGCGCGTCTTCTTCTTTTTCTAATAGACCCAGACTCATAAGTCTTTTACGCTCTTTCTCGAGGTTGTTCAGTCTATCATCTAGATCTTTGTCAAATTCTCGAATACCACCCTCGCCAATAACCCTGCTGGGAAACGAACGATCTATCGCCTGAGAACGCTCGGCATATTCGTCAGTGGTTTCACCGATTTTCTTTACAATCTCATTCGAAAACTCTTCCACTGTATACTCTGGCGATATAGGCGCGTTGCGATCAGCATAGTATGGCCTGAATGGTTCTGATGGCCTTCGACTTCGCAAGCGTTCTGCCTGAACGAATCGAGTGTGAACATTTTCCTTCATACGAATTAGCCAGTCCGGATCAAACTCCTTGCTCAATCGCGCTTGCAGGTCGAAGGATTCAATTGCGCTCTCAAATGTCAGATAAGTTCCAGTTTTCATGTTTAGCCAACGGTCTCTGCCTACTCTTTCCAGATCCGGAATCGATTCGACCATGCGCCGCAGCCTCACCCGTTGCGCTCGGGAAAACCTCGGCCTATAGTTCTCTGGGTCCTCACATGATTGTTTTTTGTAATACAGGATTTTGAAATTAAAGACCGCTTGATCGCCTTCGTCTTCGTCAGATTCCAGGTCTGTAACTTGAGTCTTTGCATCTGAAGAATCGGGACTCACGCAAATGCGTTCTCCGCTTTCAAGAAAAACACTGAATTGTTCAAACGGAACGTCGGAGAAGATTTTGTACTTGGATGTAAACAGTCCGTCGATCATTCGCATTAGAACTGTTTTTCCGAAGCCGTTTGGTGCGTGAATGATCGTTATCCGCGATTCCATTTTGAGCGAAATATCGTGATCAAAGATTCCGAATAGTTTCTTCACTGATACGCGAGTGATTCTCATTTCAATCTGCCCCCGTTACACGTTCACTGGCCATTATACCGAACTACCCCTCCATCCCGTGATGCACAATCGGCAACCTGGGATCCACGAATGTCCAAGTCCCCTTGACCCAGGCGTAGGCCGGATCGTCGCTGTTCGCAAGCGACTGCGCGCTGCCGGCCAGGAAGTTCAAATAATAGGTCGTATAGCCGTGCGCGCTGACAACGGGATGATAGCCCTCCGGCACCAGCACGCTGTCGTGATTGCCCGCCAGCATCAGTCCGTCGATGCTGCGGTCGTCGTTGTAGACGCGCTGGTAAGCATAGCCGCCGGGGTGATCGATCTTGTAAAAGTAGATCTCTTCCAGATCCGCTTCCAGCAGCACCCCCTCGTCGTCCTCTTTGTGCACATCGTGCTTGTGCGGCGGATAGCTGGACCAGTTGCCCGGCGGCGTATAAACCTCGACCGCCACGATGCGGTGACAATTGAAGCCGGGCGGCAGGATGCCGTTGATCTGGCGCGAGGCGTTGCCGCCGCCGCGCAGCTCGATTTCGCTGTCGGCTGGCCTGACCAATTGCGTGGGGAAGTCCTGATCGGTCGGTACCCAACAAGAGGCGAATTCCAGCGTGTCGCTGGTCGCGGTGATTTCGAATTGCTTATTCCGCGACATGTAAAGGGCGTAGGGCATGCCGCTGAAGACATCGGGACGCCGACCGACGTTGACAAAATCGCCATCGCTGGCGCTGATGTCGCAGACGCCGCCCAAGATGACGGTGGCGTTTTCGTGGGCGCGGGTCTCGACGGCGAAGCTCTCGCCGCGGCGCAGGCGCATTGCCGCCATATTAAGGTAGTCCCAGCCGGCTTGCCCGGCGCTGACCTCGGCGAAGATACCCGATTCGCCCCTGTCCTTCGATTTCACCAGCATAGTTTCTGATGTGTATTTCATGTTGATCCTTCCTGTGTCCGCCTCATCCTCAATTCCTGATTTAAGGCTTTTGAAGCCCCTCCCTCATTTTGGGGGAGGGGTTTGGGGTGGGGGCAGACCCGCCACATAAGCCCGCAGCTCGTCCACATGATCGGCGTAATGGGCGAAGGTATTGCCGACCAGGAAGTACAAAAGCGGCAGGTCGCGGATATTGCAGACCTCCGGGTCATTGATTTCCTCGTCGGTCATGCGCCCCAGCAGCTTCTCCAGTGGCGGGAAGCTGGCTTCGAACATCTCGAGCGCGGTCTCGAGCGGCAGGTCGCGGTTGTCCGCATAGACGCTGGCGTTGACTTCGTCGGTCGTTTTGGGCTGAGCCAGCATCTCGCCGCTCAAGGCGCGCGACACCAGATTGCTCGTCGAACCCTCCCACCAGATGATGTGGGCGATCAGATCTTTGACCGACCATTCGGGGTGCGGACCGGGGCGGCGGGTCATGTCTTCCGCGCTCAAGCCCTGCCAGATTGCCGCCAACGCCTGTCGCTCGGCGCGGGCGCGCTCCAGCAGGTCATCGCCGCTCATATAGGTGATCCAGCCCTCTTCGTTCGTTTTCGTGACCATGCTATTCCTCAATCCCGCAGGGATTAATCCAGTCCGCCGTAAGATTCCACAAAGGCTTCGACCTCGGGCATGGTCGGCATGAAGTTGGCGCAGCCGTGCTCCGTGACGACGATGGCGCCGCAGGCATTGCCCAAACGCGCCGATTTGTACCAGCCCCAGCCCTTGACCAAGCCGTAGATGAATCCGCCGCCAAAGGCATCGCCCGCGCCCAGGATATTGGTCACCTCGACCGGGAAGCCCGGCGCGTCGATGATTTCGCCGTCGCGCAGGTGCACCCGCGCGCCTTCCGGACCGATCTTTTCGACAACCGCTTCCGGTCCCATCCCCAGCATGGTCGCGATGGCGGAGCGGGTATCGCCCGCGACTTTGGTATCGGAGACCTGCGAGTGCGTCAATTCCATCTGCGATTCGTCGCGCAGCATGGCGGCGTTGATCTCGTCCTCGGTGCCGATCACCACATCGACCACGCGCAAGACGCCGCGCGCCACCACGCCAAAGGCGCGTACATCATGCCATTGATCGGGGCGAAAATCGACATCGAAGACCACTTTGGCGCCGGCCGCCCGCGCCGTTTCCGCCGCGAACATGGTTGCGCTGCGGCTCGGTTCCAGGCTCAGGTTGGTGCCGGCGAATTGAAAAACCTGGCAATCGCGCGCCGGCGCCGCCAGCACATCGTCAATGGTCAAGTTGATATCGGCGCAGTTGTCGCGATAGAAGACCAGCGGGAATTTGTCGGGCGGCTCGATACCCAGCACAGCCGCCGAGGTGCGGTGCTGCGGCTTGCGCGGGATGAAGCGCGTTTCCACGCCTTCGTTCTTGAGGAAATGCAAGATGAAGTCGCCGACCGGGTCGTCGCCGACGGCGGTCAGCAAGGCGGTGCGCAGCCCCAGCCGCCGCCCGCCGACGCTGATATTGGTGGGCGAGCCGCCGACATAAGCCGCGAAGCTGTCAATCTCGGCGAAGGGCCTGCCGATGTCGTTGGAATAGAGGTCGATGGAGCTGCGCCCCATGTGCAGGGATTCGTAGGTCGGAACGCCCCCATCCCCCGGCCCCTTCCCCCATAAAGAGGGAAGGGGAGTCATGGGCGGCGTCGGTTGGCAATGAAGCCCCTCCCTCATTTTGGGGGAGGGGCTTGGGGTGGGGGGTGGGGCTTTAGGCTTCATAAGGTTTACCTGTGATAGATGGCTCGCGGCTGAGTTCGCGGCGGATGTTGGCGACGACTTCAGGCATGATGTCCAGGGCGTCGGTGACCACGCGATCGAGGGCTGCCCGCGTTTCGTCCTGCATGATCTGCGGCAGGGGCAAAAGGGTGAAATTGCAGAGGGTGTCGAAAGCCGTCGCCAGGGCGGTGACCTGGCTTGCGCTCATGGCGTCGAAATCGGGCATGATGACGCGGCGCAGATCGTACATTGAGAAGTGCGGATAGGATGGAATTTTATTTGACCTATCCCCTAATATCGCTAGCAGGCCCAGCGTCGAATTCAGATAGGCGCAAGCGGCTTTCTCCAAGAATTCTTCCGCATATTTGTGGCTGTGAAACTGACAAGGAATCCACAACGAGCCCAACGCGCTCTCATTCAATCTTACGGAAGCGCATCGCAAGGTATTCAATCGCGCTCGGGCTATAATCATCATACGTTTACGCTTTGCCCATAAATCCGCTGCCTGCTCTGCTTTGCCCGGTTTCGGTTTGATATAAGTATCCCATTGCGCCCCCATTTTTTGCGTTATGTTGGTCTTGTGGTACCAGAGCGCGGCCATGGCCTCTTTGTCCGGCACCTCCGAACGGTCGAATATGCCCCGTACGCCTTGCCCGGCTGGACCTAAATGAGCTATATGACCAAGTTCTCGAAAGGCGAAAAACTCGTCTTCCCGCAGTTCCACAAATTTCTCGCAAAGATATGGAGACAGAAACTGCACCCCGCCCCAGTCGCCTTGCGCAATGCGCTCTTGGGACCAATGCTGCACCGTGCCTTTGATGTTTTCCGTTTTGCCTTCGGCGATATCCCGCGCCACGCCGAGCGCGTCGGCCGGCGTCGCCGGGTTCTCATAGAGGTTGACGATTTTTGTGGGTTTTGCCCCCACCACAAGGAGGGAGGGGGAATCCTCTAAGGGGGTTGGGCTTGTCTGTTTCTGGTGGAGAGAGCGGGATTTATCTAACGAGATCACCAATGACGACGAAAGCCCCTCCCTCTTCATGGGGGAGGGGTTTGGGGTGGGGGCTTTCCGCCGACATATCAGCAGCATTTCGCCAATGTTCGTATTTTCTGAAAAATAGATTCTCGTCGGGTCGTGGGAAGTAACAATTGTGTCAATGTGAAACTTTTTTGCCAGATGAATGCGCATCTCCCGCGTCGCGTAATTGGTCGCGCCGACAAGCGGCAGCACAACCGCAATCGTTCCACTCTGCGATTTTGCAATTTTGTCAGCCAGAGCCAAGAAGCCGCCGCCATTGTGCGAGCGGTGGATGCCGCCTTCAAGCTTGTCAAAGATTTCCTTCTCCCGCGCTTTGAGCTTCTTCTCCTCCGCGCGGCTGAACTGGTCATGCCGCAGGCTGTCGCGCGTGAAGGGCGGATTCATAATCACCAAATCAGCCGGCTCGGCGGCGGCGCTTTCTTCGCGGGTTTCAATCTGCTCGACGCCCGTAGGCCAGGGCAGCAGGCGCGGCTGTCCGGCTTTGCCCGTATCAAGGAATTCCAGCGAGCCTAGTTTCACCTCGTTATTCTCGTCGACGCCCAGCAAGGCGCGGTAAATCTTCATATTCCCGAAGGTCGTGGTGGGCGAGAGCAAGCCCAGGGTGGTCGCCGCCAGGTGCGTCGCCGTCAGGTTGACATCGTAACCGGTCAAGACATTTTCGATGAGCAGGCGGGATACATCTGAATCTCGGCCTTGATTCCCGACCGCGCTGGTCAAATCGCGAATGCGCTCGGCGGCTGCCATCAGCAGCGTGCCGGTGCCGCAGGCGGGATCAGTGACGCGCAGCCCGGCGATGGCGGCGCTGTCCGACCAGTCGAGCATGTCCTCGCGGATTGCCAGGTTCGCCAGTAATGTCGCGGCGGCGGTGGTGGTATAGAAAGAGCCGTCGTAGCGGGCGGTGTCGAGGACCTTGTGGAAGATGCGCCCCAGCAAATCGTGGCGCAAGCCGACGATGTTGCGCGTCACTTGCAAGGATGCCCGCGCGACAACTTGCACGGCGGCGGTGAATTCATGCGAGCCGGATAGAACTTGCAAAGCGTTGCGAGCGGTGGCGAAAATCGGCTTGTAATCGACGGCCAGCCACAGTTCCCAAGCGGCATAAAACGCGCCGACGGGATCATCGCTGTTGGCGCAGCGGCTGGCGCTGGCGGGGCCCTCAAAAGCGCGCGGTTTTATTTTGTGACGATGCTTGTCTAATTGACTGTGGAACATGACGGCGGTAGCGATGACCAGCATGGCGCGCTTGGCGGCTTGATTGAAGCGGCTGGACAGCGCGCAGTCAGACTCGATTTTTGTGGGCTTGCCGGCCGGCAGATCCAGGCAGGCGGCCAAATCCTGCTTTTGGCTTTCGTTGAGCCGCGCCACAGCGCGATCCAGGCTGAATGACAGGCGGTTGGCAATCTCATCCGGATCGCCGAGCTGGTCGGGGATTTTGCGGATGACGCTGACCAGCTGCGCGATACTATCCTGCTTCCAAGCAGTTTTCTTCGCCGGCGGCCGTTCCTTATGACTGCGCAGCGTATGCAGTAGTTCGCATTCCGCAAGCTCAGCCGCCGAGCGCAAGCCCTCCGGGTAGCAGATGGCGACGGCGCAATCCGCCAAGTCGTCGCGCAAGCGGCTGTCAGCGTCTTTTATTGCTGAGGCTTTCTTTGCCGTGGAAAAACCTTGCTCAGCTTCCAGCGCGATCTTCAGCCCGTCGAGCCAGATTTCAACATCCAGGCGTTTGCCGCCGCCTTGCCCGCTTTCCGCGCGGGAATCCAGGCCTCGCTCGCGCAAGACAGCAGCCAGCCACGTATTCAATGTGCTTTCATAGGTGCTGATTTGGCTATTCATGATTGCGGATTAGGTCCCTGCCTCGACTTCCGCCAGTTTCACCGGCCGATTCTCCCGCAGCGAGCGCAGCCCCGCCATGGCCATCAGCACCGGCGCGCGACCGTCATTGCCGTTCACGGGCACATCGGTATCGTCTTCGATGGCCTCAACAAAAGCCTTCATCTCCGCCACATAACTATCAAAATAGCGCTCAACAAAAAAGCGCATGATGAGATCGCGGCGCAGGCTCCTGGCGTCGCTGATCGTCACCTGATTGGGATGGACATTGCCGGTGCGCGCTTCGCCACCGCTGCCGAAGACCTCCACGCGCTGGTCGTAACCGTATACCGCCTGCCGGCTGTTCTCAATTGTGCCGATCGCGCCATTCTCGAAGCGCAGCATCACCTTGGCGGTATCGACATCGCCGGCTGCGCCAATCGCTGGATCGACCATGACATCGGCCATGGCGTACATTTCCTCGACATCGCCCAGCAAAAAACGACAGAGATCGAAGTCGTGAATCATCATGTCCATCATCAAGCCGCCGGAGACCTTGATGTAGTCAATCGGCGGCGGCGCGGGATCGCGGCTGGTAATCGACAGCGTATGCGGCTGCCCGATTTCGCCGTTTTCGATGGCGCGCTTGATGCGCGCATGGCCCGCGTCGAAGCGCCGGTTGAAACCGACTTGCAGCTTGACGCCGTTAGCGTCAACGGCGCGCAGCACTCTGTCGATGGCGGCCAGATCCTGGTCGATGGGTTTTTCGCAGAAGACATGCTTGCCAGCCTCCGCCGCTTCGACAATGTAGCGCACATGGGTATCGGTGGAGGAGCAAATCACAATGGCGTCAAGCTCGCTGCTGTTGATTAACTCGCCCGCATCGGTGCTGTAATCGGGAATACGGTACGCTTCCGCGGCGGACTTGGCGGACTCGGCGAAGATATCGGCTATCGCCAGCAGCCGGGCTTTCGCTACGCGGCTTGTGAGAATATTGGCATGGAGGCGTCCAACCCGGCCCGCGCCGATGATGCCCAAGTTGATGGTCATATTTGCCTCTCATTGCTAAGGATTCACGACGCTTATCATAACGAATTTCGTCTTATTATTGAATAGCGTGGCATATTTGCGCTATGATTAGCGGAAGCGATCCTGGAGGCGAGCTATGAATCCCGATAAACTGAATCCAACTGCAATCCCAGCGCCGCCAGCGCTCGCGGAAGACGACGATCGCGAGCCGACAAAAGAGGAACTGCTAGAGGACTTGCGCGTCGCCTTGCGGGATGTATTGGCGGGCTACGAAGGGATTCCAGCGCGGGATGGTATAGAAGCGATTCGGCGAAAAATCTACGGCGATGCCGACCACAGTTAAGTATCATCCGTTATTTGGCAAGCAGCTCGAGCGGCTCGAACGCAAATATCGCAGAATGACTGATGAGGTCGATGGACTTCTGGTTCAGTTGGAGCAGGGCGAGCGCCCCGGCCAGCGCATCCCGCGCGTCAGCTATGCCGTCTACAAAGTTCGCCTGCCCAACCGGGCGGCACGCCGCGGCAAGAGCGGCGGCTTCCGCGTTATTTACTACGCGCAGATTGAAGATATAGTTACCCTGCTGACCATCTATAGCAAAAGCGAAGAGGTCGACATCAGCATAGGGGAAATCCAGCAATTGGCGCGTGAAGCCGACGAAGCTTGGCGCTAGAATCCATCCAAGCGCCCAGCGGTAATGGTAACGTTTGCCTGCGACCCTCTGTCCAGATTGCTAAAGATTCCGCAGGTCAGCGGCCGATTCAATTTTGGCTTGCAACAATTGATTCCCGCCCGCGTATTTGCTTAAAATCATTTGTTCCAGATACTTTGGTGATCGCCATGCCGCTATTCAGTTCCGCTCGCGAACGCCGGCTGTGGACAGCGCTCCTTATCGTCTTGGGGGCGATATACGCCACCCTGGGGACCGCGCCGGACATTGCCGCGCTGCTCCGTGAGCGCGTAGACCTCACAGCGATGATGGTTTTCCTGTCTTTGGTGGCGTTGGTGGTGATCTCAATGCTCTTTGTCAGGCGGGGTCCTGGCCGCGCCGAGATTGCGCTTGCCGTCGGCATAGTCATCGTTTATGTGATGGCATGGCTCAGGATTGGCGTCGCAAGTCCCGAGGAGCGCACGCACCTGTTTGAATACAGCTTGGTGGCGGCGCTGGTTCACGAAGCGCTGCTGGAACGTCGGGACAACGGCCGCCGCGTACCCGCGCCAGCCATCCTCGCTCTTGTCATATCACTATTTCTGGGCTGGCTGGACGAGGGCATACAGTCGCTATTGCCCAACCGCGTTTATGACCTCATGGACGTGGTCTTCAATGCGCTCGCCGCCACAATGATTATCGGCTCAAGATGGCTGCTGGCCTTCGTGCGGCATAAAGTGAGCGCGCGGCGGAGCAGCCCCTAGCTTTCAGTCTTTGTGGCAGACCATTTAGCGGTACGCGCCGAGCGGCTGTATTGTAAAAGCAAGGCTCTTTGATTCTAATCATAGCGTGCGCGGATATCGCACCGGCAATACGCGCGATCCAAAAGCGAAGCGGAGGAAGGACCAAGGCATGCGCTGCCCAATCAGCAATTTCAGCAGCGAATTCGACCCGCTGGACCTCAGCGACCCGTTTCCGCTCCTTGCCCGCGCCCGGCGGGAACAGCCCGTCTTTTACAGCCCCGCCATTGATTACTGGGTCGTGACGGGCTACGACGATGTCAAAGCGATCTTCCGCGATCACGCCGCCTACACCGCCGCCAACACCATCAGTCCCATTGTCCCGTTTTCCCAAGCGGTGAAGCGGCTGCTGGCCGAGGGGGACTATAGCCCGGAGCCCGTGCTCTCCAACAATGTGCCGCCCAGCCACAGTCGCATCCGCGCTCTGGTCAACCGGCTCTTCAAGCCCCGCCGCATGAAGAGCTTCGCGCCCGCCATCGCACGGATTGCCGAACGGGCGGTCGAGCGCGTCAACGGGCGGGCGCCGGTCGATATCGTCGCCGACCTCACCTTTGAATACCCGGCTTATGTACTGTTTCATGTTCTGGGCGTGCCCGATGCCGATGTGCCGCGAGTCAAGGCTTGGGCGGGCAACCGCATCAAGCTCTACTACGGCAAGCCCTCCCCCGAAGAGCAGATCGAGATGACGGGGCGGCTCATCCCTTTCTGGCATTATGTCGTCGACTTGGTTCGCGGCAAGCTGGAGCGCCCCGCCGACGATCTGACCAGCGATCTGATCCGGTTGCGAGACGGCGACGACCTGGTCCTGACGCTCAACGAAATCGCCAGCTGCATGATCACCTTGCTGGTCGCCGGCCACGAGACAACTACGGCGCAAATCAATAACGCGCTGCTTCACTGCTTGTCGCAACGGGAACTGTGGCAAAGACTCTGTGAGCGACCGGAGACGATCCCGCAATTCCTCGAAGAGATGATGCGCTACGATCCTTCGGTTTGCGCCTGGCGGCGTCTGGCGGCGCGGGACAGCGTCATCAGCGGCGTCGAGATTCCGGCGGGCGCCAGTCTACTCTTGATGCTCAATGCCGCCAACCGCGACGAGAAGACCTTTCCCGAGCCGGAGGCGATCATCCCGGCGCGCGACAACTTGAAAGACCATCTCGCTTTCGGCTATGGCATTCATTATTGCGTGGGCGCGCCCCTGGCGAGACTGGAAATGGCCATCCTGCTGGAGACGCTGACGCGGGAGCTGCCTGGTTTGCGCCTGTTGCCCGACCAGAAGATCGAATACACGCGCAACATCTCCTTTCGCGGTCCCGTCGCCTTGCATGTGACATGGTGATTATGGATTCATCAACTTGCACAGCTGCCCGTCTCTTGCAATTCCACAGCCGCGCTTCCGGCGCTATAATGAGCCGCATTTCGAGCCGATGGTGGATGATGAGGCGCGATGACAGCAGCGAATCACAGCCCGCTCTTTGCCGAATTTGACCGGGTTTCGCGGGAAGAATGGATCGCGGCGATTGAAAAATCTCTGCGTGGCCGGTCGCTGGATTCTTTGACCAAGCGCAGCTATGAAGGCATTGATTTGTCTCCCGTCGCGACAGCGGAAGACCTCGCTGGCATTTTCGCTTGCGAGGGTCTTCCGGGTCAATATCCCTACCTGCGCGGGACGCGAGCGGCGGGCTACCGCGCGAGTCCCTGGCTCATCGCGCAGGAACTTGATATTCCCGATCCTCAGGCATTCAATCATGCGCTGCGTGATGCCCTTGCCAACGGACAGACAGCCGTCGTTCTCGGCTCCAGCCCGCGCATCGAGTCGATTGGCGATCTTCGGATTGCGTTCGCCGATATCGAGCTGAACCAAAGGCCGATTTTCCTGGCTGACGGCGCTCGCGCCTTGAGCGCCTACCAGTTATTGAGAGCCGCTATCGGGGCGGAGACGCTGGCGCAATTGAGCGGCTGTATCGGCTATGATCCGCTGCATGGGCTGGCGCAAAGCGGCAGCGCGCCGAGCGACATTTACGAGCGGATGGTCAAGCATGTGCAGGACGTGCAGGAACATTCGCCACGGCTTGGATGTATCGCTGTGCGGGGCGACGTCTATCACGATGCCGGCGCCAGCGCCGTGCAGGAGTTGGCAATCGCTCTGGCGACCGGCGTTGCTTATCTTCGGGAGATGACCGCCCGTGGCCTGGACCTCAGTCAGGCGGCCGGAAAGATGCACTTTTTCTTGAGCATCGGCGAAAACTTCTTCATGGAAATCGCGAAACTGCGGGCGATCAAGTTGATGTGGGCGCAGGTGGCGCGGGCTTTTGGCGGCGATGACGAGGCGCAAAAGATTCGCCTTCACGCCCGCTGCGGGAGCCGAAACAAATCCCAACTCGATCCCTATACCAATATGCTGCGCGCGACTAGCGAGGCGATGGCGGCCGCCATGGCCGGCGTCGACAGCATCAGCGTACCGCCCTTCGACGCGCCGCTCGGGGCTTCGGACAGCTTTTCTCGGCGGATCGCCCGCAACCTGCAGTTGATCTTGCAAGATGAATTGCGCTTGACGGAGCTCATTGATCCGGCTGGCGGCGCCTGGCATATTGAAAAACTGACCGACCAATTGGCTAGAGCCGCCTGGAAGATCTTCCAGGATATCGAAGCGGGCGGCGGACTGCTTGCGGCTTTGCAAGCGGAGACGATACAAGCGAGTATCGCGGCAATTGCCCAGCGCCGTCAAAGCGACTTGGCAGCGGGCGATGCCCTGCTTGTCGGCGTCAACGCATACCTCAACCCCGACGAGGCGAGCCCGCCGCCGCGCGAAGGGGTGCCGCCGCCAGCCGACGACTTTGCGGGCGCGGGCGCTATCACCGCGCCGCCCTTGAGGCCGCTCCGACTCGCTGAATCTTTTGCAGCGCGGCGCCAAGCCGCCGGAGCCAAGGCATGAGCGCCTGCCCGGATTTCACCAGAATCGCCTACGACCCGGGAGCGCAGCCGCCGGACCAAGACCTGTGGCGCGCCCAAGCCGAAGCGGAGACGGGCAGCCGCGCCGACGCCCTCGTTCGGCGGACTCTGGAGGAGATCGATATCAAGGCGCTGTACACGGCTGCCGACCTGGAGGGCGTCGACCACACCGGATTCGCGGCCGGCATTCCGCCTTTTTTGCGCGGACCCTACCCGGCGATGTACGCCGTCCGCCCCTGGACTATTCGCCAATATGCCGGATTCTCCACAGCCGAAGAGAGCAATGCCTTTTACCGGCGCAACCTGGCGGCCGGACAAAAAGGGCTTTCGGTGGCTTTCGATCTCGCCACCCACCGCGGCTACGATTCCGACCATCCCCGAGTCGAAGGCGATGTCGGCAAAGCCGGCGTTGCTATCGACAGCGTACTAGATACCAATATCCTCTTCGCTGGCATTCCCCTGGACCAGATGTCGGTTTCGATGACGATGAACGGGGCGGTCTTGCCCATCCTGGCATTTTACATCGTCAGCGCCGAGGAACAGGGCGTCGCGTCCGAGCAGCTGACCGGCACCATTCAGAACGATATCCTCAAGGAATATATGGTGCGCAACACCTACATTTATCCCCCTGCGCCCTCCATGAAGATCATCTCGGACATCTTCGCCTACACGGCGGCATCCATGCCGAAATTCAACAGCATCAGCATCAGCGGCTATCACATCCAGGAAGCGGGGGCCAGCGCCGATATCGAACTGGCTTATACCTTGGCGGACGGCTTGGAATACCTGCGCGCGGGTCTGCAAGCCGGGCTGGATATCGACAGCTTTGCCCCGCGCCTGTCCTTCTTTTGGGGCATCGGCATGAATTATTTCATGGAGATCGCCAAGCTGCGGGCGGCGCGCTTGTTGTGGGCGAAACTGGTCAAGCAATTCGATCCACAGAATCCCAAGTCAATGGCTTTGCGGGCGCATTGCCAGACCTCGGGCTGGAGCCTGCAAGCTCAAGATCCCTTTAACAACGTGGTTCGCACCTG
Organism: Chloroflexota bacterium; assembly: GCA_028873975.1. Taxonomy (GTDB): domain Bacteria; phylum Chloroflexota; class Anaerolineae; order Aggregatilineales; family Phototrophicaceae; genus UBA6055. The sequence goes on along the minus strand of JAPPMO010000106.1, from coordinate 30,700 downwards.
CATTGAGGCGATGGCGGCGGTCCTCGGTCATACGCAATCGCTGCATACCAATGCCCTGGACGAGGCGCTGGCGCTGCCGACCGATTTCAGCGCGCGCATCGCCCGCAACACCCAGCTCTTCCTGCAAGAGGAAACGGGCATCACCGATGTGGTCGATCCCTGGGGCGGCTCGTACTTGGTCGAGAACTTGACTCAGCAATTGGCAAAACGCGCCTGGGCGCATATTCAAGAGATCGAAGCGCTGGGCGGCATGGCGAAAGCCCTGGAGACCGGCGCGCCCAAGATGCGCATTGAAGAAGCGGCTGCCCGGCGTCAAGCGCAAATCGACAGCGGTATCGAGAGCCTCATTGGCGTCAACAAGTACCAGCCAACCCGCGAAGAAGCCATCGAAATCCTCGAGGTCGACAACAGCGCCGTGCGGGAGGCGCAAATCAAGCGCCTGCGGCAACTGCGCCGCGATCGCGACGAGGCGAAGCTGCGCTCGGCGCTTAACGGGCTGAGGGCTTGCGCGGAAACCGGCGATGGCAACTTGCTTGCATTGTCCGTCGAGGCGGCGCGAGCGCGAGCCACAACCGGCGAAATCTCGCTGGCACTGGAAAAAGCCTGGGGCAGGCACCAAGCGCCGGTCCGCTCTGTCGCCGGCGTTTATAGCGGCGAGTTCGGCGACGCCGGGGAATTCGCCGCGGTACGGCAGTTGACCGATGCCTTCGCGCGGGACGAAGGGCGTCGCCCCCGTATCATGGTCGCCAAAATGGGACAAGACGGCCACGACCGCGGCGCCAAGGTAATCGCCACCGCCTTCGCCGATATGGGCTTTGATGTGGATATCGCGCCGCTCTTCCAAACACCGGCCGAGGTAGCCAAGGGCGCGGTAGAGAACGACGTACACGTCGTCGGCATCAGTTCGCTGGCCGCCGGTCACAAGACCTTGCTGCCGCAACTGGTCGCTGAGCTGGGCAAGCTGGGACGCGGCGACATGATGGTGGTGATCGGCGGGGTGATTCCCGCCCGGGATCACCAATTTTTGTATGACCAGGGCGCATCCGCGATTTTTGCCCCCGGCACGGTCATCCCGGTCGCCGCGCGGGAAGTGCTGAAGGAATTGAGCGGGCGCCTCGACATGGCGCTTGGGCTGTGAAACCCGCCCGCGCCCGTCGCGACCGAGGACGGGCATTGGACGGTAAAAGGACGGTCAAAGCGAACTACTCGCGCAGTTCCATCGCTTCTCCGGCGCGCTTCAAAGCCGAGCCCCCTTCGTCCATGGACATCAGAACGGTGGTTTTGCCACCGGACAGATAGCCCAAAGCGTTCATCGCCAGCACGTAGGCCGCCATGCTTTCATTGTCCGGCATTTCGACCACTGCGATAACGTCGTACTCGCCAAAGGCGTACCAAGATTGACGCACGACCCCGCCAAACTCCCCCGCCACCTTGTCATCCAGGTGATCAAAAGGCGAAATGTGTTCCCCCATCTGCCGTTCCCAAGCCTTTGAAGTAAAGGCGAACTGCCATAAGAAAAGCGCCATTGCATTGTCCTTTCGCAAACCGTTCACTAAATCCGCGGCAGCCGAAGCGCATGCCGAGCCGCAACTGACAGTTTCAGTCTATACTTTATGATTAAGTAAAGCAATCGACTGTCGACGATCGCGATGAGCCAAGCGCCGCAAAGACCGATAGATATACCTGCCCTCGCCGCCGGCCTGCGGGCGGGTGACCGCGCCGCCCTGGCGCGCGCCATCACCTTGGTCGAAAGCAAGGCGCCACAGCATGCCGAAGCGGCGCAAGGGATCTTGGCGGAATTGCTGCCGCTGGCCGGTCAGTCGATTCGCATCGGCATCACCGGCGCCCCCGGGGCGGGGAAGAGCACGTTCATCGATACCTTCGGATGCTTGCTCGCCGAGCGCGGTCACAAGGTTGCCGTGCTGGCCATTGACCCCAGCAGCAGCTTGACCCGCGGCAGCATCCTGGGCGACAAAACACGGATGGAAAGCCTCTCCCGCCAGCGGAAGGCCTTCATCCGCCCCTCCCCGACCGGCGGCGCGCTGGGAGGCGTGAGGCCCGGGACTCGCGAATCCATTCTGCTCTGCGAAGCCGCGGGTTTTGACGTGATCGTGGTGGAGACGGCGGGCACGGGCCAAAGCGAAATCACCCTGCGCTCGCTGGTGGATTTTTTCCTGCTGCTGCTGATCGCCGGCGCGGGCGACGAATTGCAGGGCATCAAGAAAGGCGTCATCGAAATCGCCGATGCCCTGGTCATCAACAAAGCCGACGGCGATAACAAGATCGCGGCCGGGGCGGCCCGCGCGGAATTCAACCGCGCCTTGCGCCTTTTGGCGCCGGCTACCGCGGGCTGGACCACACGCGCCCACACCGCCTCCGGCATGACCGGCGACGGCGTCGACAAGATCTGGGACGTCATCAGGCAGTTTGTGGCGGCGACCAAAGCCAGCGGCGTCTTTGACGCGCGGCGGCAAGCGCAGTTGCGGGACTGGCTGCGCGACGCCATTGAGTCGCGCCTGCGGGATTATTTCTACGCGCATCCGTCGGTGCAAGAGGCTCTGCCCGAAGTTGAAGCGGCAGTGATGCGGGGCGATCTGTCCGCGACCGCCGCGGCCGAGAAGATACTCTCGCTGATCTTGCCCGGCTGACAGCCCCTGCACTTGCCGAAAGCCGACGCTGCCAGTAGCATACCCCGCGATTGTCGATCAGAACAAGGAGAATAGAACAGTGATCGTCACAACAACGCCAAGCGTGGAAGGCCAGCCGGTTGCGGAATATCTCGGCATCGTCAGCGGCGAAGCCATCATGGGCGCCAACATGTTCAAGGATATTTTCGCCGGCATTCGCGATATTGTGGGCGGCCGTTCCGGCGCTTATGAAGAAGAACTGCGGCGGGCGAAAGATATCGCCCTGAGCGAGATGACGGACAATGCCAGGATGATGGGCGCGGACGCGATTCTAAGCGTCGATCTGGACTACGAGACCGTGGGTCAGAACGGCAGTATGTTAATGGTTACGGCGAGCGGAACAGCCGTGAGACTCGGCTAGGAGAGTCAAGCGCCGAGTTTCCCGCGGCGGAAAACCTACAGTTGGATCTGGTGTTTGCTGCGAAGAAGTTCACGCGCAAGCTGAACTTCTTTCTCTTTGCGCTCAGCGGACCAAACCAGAGTCTCCGCGCAGATCCCCGCCAATTCATCGAGCAGGGGCCGCGTCAGATCGCCCAGCATGGCGATGACCGTGCGCCGCAATGCCAGATCCCCCAGTCGCGTGACCTTCTCGTTGCGCAGGATGAACTCGATTTCGCGCCGGCTATAGCCCGGATGATTTGCCAGCGCGCGGTCCTCCGCCGCGGCGATGAACATGGCCAGATCATCGGCGCGGGCGCCGTAGCGCTCGAACAGATCGCGCAGGCGGTCTGTGGGCAGCCTGCTGCGCGCCTGTAAATCATGCAGCCACTGTTCCCGTGCCCGCTCGCCCCGCGGATAGGCGCGTCCCCCGCCGATAGCGAGGTCTTGGGTGCCCGCCCGCCGCGGCAAACCCAGGTCGCCCAAGACGCGATCGGCCGTCCCTTCGGCAAAGGCGCGGAATGTGGTCCATTTGCCCCCGACTAGCGAATGGATGGGGTAGCGACAAGTGTCATCGGCCGGGATCGTTTCGATGCTGTGGTCGCGGCTGATCTGTCCGGTGGCGCCGCCTTCGCTAAAGGGCAGCGGCCGCACGGCGGAAAAACTGAAGACGATATGCGAGCGATCGACCTGGATGGCCGGGAAGACCCTGGCCACCATGCCCAGGATATAGTCAATTTCCTCGTCGCTGATAACCGCCTCATCGGGATCGTCAATACGGATATCGGTGGTGCCGATCATCACGCGCCCCAGGTAGGGCAAGATCAGCACGATGCGACCGTCGTCGTTTTCAAAGAAGATTTCGCTGTCACAGGTAGCCGCCAGCAGATCGGGATGATCCAGCACCAGGTGCGATCCCTTTGTGCCGCTGATGAAACGCCTCTCATCCCGTCCCATGCGCCGATTAACGAAGTCAATCCAGGGACCGGCGGCATTAACAAGGACTTTGGGCTTGACGATGAAAGACTCGCCGGAAAGTTCGTCGCGCAAGGTTACTGAATGCGCGTCCCCCGCGACCGCGCTCAGGTAATTGATGGCGCGGCAATCGGGATTGCTCGCTTCTGCGTCCAAAAGCAGCTCGAGGCAGATGCGCTCGGGATAGGGCATCCAGGCGTCGTAATAGCTGGCGGCGCAGACAATCTCGGGATGCAACTGCGGGTACTGGCGCAGCGCCGCCGCCCGCAGTCGAAATTCATGCTTTGGCATGACAGCTTGCCCGCGCAGCAACCAGTCATAGAGTGTCAAGCCGATCTTGACAACCAGCGCGCCTCGTTCGCCGGGGCGATCAAGCAAGTTAAAGAACTTCAGGGGCGCGTTGAGCAAGCCGGAGGACCAGCGAAAGATGGGGATCGTCGTGCGCAGCGGCTTGGCGTAATGCGGCGCGTTCCGCAGCATGCGATCCCGCTCGCGCAGCGCCTCGTTGACCAGCCGAAACTCGCCGTTTTCCAGATAGCGTATGCCGCCGTGCAGCATGTGGGAGGAGCCGGCGCTCGTCCCGCTGCAGAAGTCGCCTCGGTCCACCAGCAGGGCGTCGACGCCCTGTAAAGCCAAATCGCGGAAGACGCCGATGCCATTGACGCCGCCGCCGATGATCAAGACCGAAACGTCGGGATTTTCTCGCAGCAACTGCAGACTCGCTCTTCGATTCATTTATGACCTTATCCTAGTCCAAAGAGCGCCAAGTCGTTCATTTGCGAATTGCCTTGCGCAACATTCAGGGCAATCGCTACAAAATGATAGCGGCTGAAATGGCGGGAATCTAAACTGAATATTAACCACAGAGAACACAGAGGGCACAGAGAAAAACATAAAATGTCTTATTTCAACTGTGTTTTCGAGTGAAAAATCACGTTTCGCTTATCACTCTTTCTTATGCTTCGTCTCGGATTTTAGAAGAAATGTCGTCTGAACACCAAGTAACTCTGTGCGCTCTGTGCGCTCTGTGTTGAAAAAAATTTGATGCAATTGCCCTGGCGCAACATTGATGCAACTTGAATTTGCGCGGGCAAAACGATAAAGTATAGGCCGAATGAGATGATAGGGATAAATCTGTGAAAATCAAACATATTCTACTCCTCCTCGTTGTACTAGCGCTTTTGCCGTCCGCGCTGGCGCAAGACAGTTTGGAGGTAATCAGCGAAGACATTGCGGTGATGAGCCAAGAGCGGATTTATCAGTCTTATCTTGCTTATCCTGCGGATGAAGGGAACTATCCGGCGGCGGTGCTGATACATTCCTTTAACGGCTTGCAAGACGGGTACCGGGATTTGACCGACGCGTTTGCCGCTGAAGGATTTGTAGTCTTGGCAGTCGGCTGGCAAACCTTTGAACGCAGTCCGGCGGACGCGCTCGTTGAGCAGCTCATGCTCGATAGCATTGCTTTTCTGAGCGCTCGCGAAGATGTCGACCCGATGCGGATAGGTTTAACGGGCTTTTGCGCGGGCGGGCGGTATACGATGCTGTTCATGCCATTGATCGACGCCTTCGCAGCCGGGGTGGCTTGGTATGGTTTCCCCAATTTCGGCTCTCCTGCCACTCCCGCTGATTTGATAGACCAACTTGACGCCCCCATGCTCATCATTCATGGCGCCAAGGACCGTCCCAGCCCCATTGCTGACATTTATGCCTATGCGACAGCGCTAGGGGAGGCGGGCAAAGATTTTGAGCTCAAGGTATATTCCAACGAACCGCATGGATTCATGCTCTCTGACGGCGAATTGAGCCGTGACGATGTTGCGACCGACGCCTTCCATGAGATGGTTGATTACTTCAGGCGAAAGATGAGCTAGGACAGCGCCCAGCAGTGCCTGGCAAGTTAATTCTTGCCAGGCACACATTAGCAACTTCCGCAACTGAATAAGCAAAGGCAACCGTCGGCGAGTCTATAAGGCTTGTCCGATACTGCAAATTGTACCTAATGGAAACCAGGACAATACCGAATCAATACAAAAAAGATGGCGATCCTTGCGAAAATCAACAAATTATTACGAAATCCGCCAAGTTTAGCTCCCCTTCCCTGATGCTTCGGGGAAGGGGCCGGGGGATGGGGTAGAAAAAGCGCGTCAGCATGACCCAGTAGCGGACAAGCCTTATACGCGACTCGGCATTACTCGGGCCGAGACGACAATCTTGTGACGCGGATCAAGCTCCTGCCGGTCATCTCCGCCGGCTGCTCGATCCCCAGCAAATCCAGCACGGTCGGCGCGACATCCGCCAGCCGACCCCAGGCATGCAAATCGTGGTAGGCGCGCGCGTCGATGACAAATAGCGGAACCGGTCCCACAGTATGATAGGTATGCGCCTCGCCGGTTACCATGTCGATCATGTGCTCGCAATTGCCATGATCGGCAGTGACAATGGCGACGCCGCCCTTCTCAAGTACGGCGTCGACCAATCGGCCAGCGCAGGCCTCAACCGTTTCCACCGCTTTGATCGCTGCGGGCAGCGAACCGGTATGACCAACCATGTCGGGATTAGCGAAATTGACGAGCAGGAAATCATCATCAGCCAGGCGCAAGCGTTTCAGCGTTTCACTGGTCAGCTCCTCAGCGCTCATCTCCGGCTGCAAATCGTAAGTGGCGACCCGGGGCGACGGCAGGATCTTTCGCGTTTCGCCGGGGAAAGGCGCTTCGTTGCGGCCGTTGAAGAAGAATGTCACGTGCGGATATTTCTCGGTCTCGGCGCTGTGATATTGTGTCTTGCCGGCTCGGCTGATCGTTTCAGCCAGTGTATCGCGCAGCAGTTCTACCGGAAACAAGACTTGCTCCGTCAGTCCTTCCAGATACTCCGTCATGGTAATCAGCCGCAAATCGTCTATCGGACGGAACTGATCGGCGCCAGCAAAGTCGCGCTGGACAAAAGCGCGCGCGAGCTGTCGCATGCGATCGGCGCGGAAGTTATAGCAGAGGAGTACATCGCCTGGATCAATTGTCAGGCTATCGTCGTCGCCGATCACTGTCGGTTTAATGAATTCATCGGTCAGGCCGGCGTCGTATGACATTTGTATCGCGGATTGGGCATCGGGCACCCTTCGCTCTGCCACCCGAAATGCCATCGCGTCATAAGCCAGGCGCGTGCGTTCCCAGCGCCTGTCGCGGTCCATCGCATAATAACGTCCGCTGACCGTCGCCACGCGCCCGTTGCCGTCGACAGCGAGCTTGTCGGTGAGCTCGCGACAAAAGGAAATGCCGTTTTGGGTTGGCGTATCACGCCCGTCGGTGATCACATGCAGCACAGGGTCTATGGCATTTTCTCTCGCGATGTCCAAAAGCGCGTAGAGATGATCGCTATGGCTGTGTACGCCACCGCTGCCGAGCAAGCCGATCAGATGCAGTTGTTTGCGGCTTTCCCGCACATGCCGAATGGCATCCTGAAGCGCTGTGTGCCGCGCCAGTGATCCGTCGGCAATGGCATTGGCGATACGCGAGATATCCTGGTAGACGATGCGCCCGGCGCCCAGATTGAGGTGGCCGACTTCGGAATTGCCCATCTGCCCCGGCGTCAAGCCGACATGCTGACCGGAGGAATGCAGGATCGCGCGTTCGCAGGTGCTGCGCCAGCGATCGAGATTAGGGGTTTCCGCCTGCGCAATCGCGTTGCCATGTTCAGTTTCGCGTATGCCCCAGCCATCCAAAACGATCAGCATCACCGGTTTTCGAGCCATCGACAGTTTCCCCTGCATCGCGCGCTGTTTGCCGGGACACTTATAACACAGTTTTCTTGCCCGCTGAATAAGCGCTTTGCGATTGGGTCAGCCGCGCCGCGCCGATGCCAGCATGGAGCGGGCGCGTGGCGGCAGGGGCGCGGATGTGTCAATCAAGCGCCCGGGGTTGTAGCCGGACTTGCTTGACCCGCCGAGTTCGGGGGGCAGTTCAGCCAGGAGTTCGACGGAAAGGTCGTCATAGAGGCGGAATAATACCACATTACTGTAGTCTGTGTTTTGTTCCAAATGAAAGATTTGCGTCGAATACTCATCCAGAAAACATCGCTTATCAATGATGCAGATAAAGGCATATTTTAGATCCGGGTCCCGATATAACACGCGCAGGGCATTCACGAACGCTCCTGTGCGGAACTCCGATACGCCCTTGGCTCGCAGTTCCGTGCCAAGCAACTCTGTTATGAGAACCACATAAGCATCTGAGTCTATGGCGGGAGCTTGCTCCACGATCTGAAGCAAGATCTTGGCTTTGTTGTTGGCGCTGTTCACATAATCCGCATGTTGATCAAACAGACGGGCGAGCCCGGGAAATATCGCAATCAGGCATATGCCGATAATAAATGTCTTGCGAATTTGCCGCTTCTTGATGAAAGAAGCGGCAAGCTGTATCAAACAAAAAACGGCAATCGCGCCTCCAATAGGTACATAAATGTACATCCGCCACAAATCAGTATTGTATTTCTCAAGCCACATCAATACGCCAATTGAGGGCAAGATGAACAGTAGGCCGCTTAGCAACCCAAAAGCAATTTGCCGCCTTGAAGAGAACCGCATCGAGCTAGGGCGCTGCGCTAAATAGACCGCAGTCAATCCCGTGAGCAAAGACGCGCCGCACACCGGCAGAATCCACGCGCTTTGACTTACGGCGGACAGCGCTTCCCGCCAGCCATACCAAAAAGCCTGGCGATATACGCCTTCGATTATGCCTGCATAATAAGCGACGGAATCAAGCGCAAACTGCTGGGGCTCCAGAGCCTCTGAAACCCAACCGCTGCCGTAGAATGCTCTACTGTCCAGATTTAATAGCAGAATGAAGACTGTTTTCACTACTGGAAAGAGATACCAGATAGTGCTTATGTTGATTTGTCGCCAGCTCCAACGTGGGCTGCGCCACCACCATAAGAGCGGAATGACGGCGATGATAGCGTAGCCCGCTTCATAAGAACCCACATTCAAGAGTAGAGCCAACCATAAGCCCGCCAATCGCAATCGGTTTGGATCTTCTACAAACTCTAAACAGAAAAAGACCGCGGCCAATAGCGAGAGCACTCTGGCATTCATCAAGAAGTGCCGCAATGACATCAAACCCGTATTGACCGGGTACACCAGAAACAGGATTGTCGTCAGGAACGCGAAAAGCGGACCAACATTTAGTTTGCGCAAGATACCGTAGAAGAGAACTAAACTGCCGCAGAACAAAAAGAAATTGACGAGGTGGTATCCGACGAAGGATTCTGGGGTTAGGTGATTTGCCAGAATGCTGGGAACGAGGATCCAAAAGCGTGAAACCAATTCGGAACTGACGGGGAATTGATCGCTTTCCAGGAATGCGCGAAATACCCAACTTTCCCATTGACCGACACTGTCGAAGCCAAACGGCAAGTAAAGAATGAGCATGAAAAGAAAGCAGGCCGCAATAGCGACAAAGTCTTCCCGCGATCGGTTCTTTAGACCCGTTTGCAGTGCTTGCCCGGCTAATGGAATGAAAACAAAGCCCGACAACAAGAGCCCAAAAGACTGCCAAGCCAGGTTGCTGAACACCCTACTTAATCCGTCTAGCAGCGATTCAATGCGGAACGCGCTGCTTGTTTGGCAAAGCAAGCAAGCCGTCAACAGAGCCGCGCCCGCCAGCAAATGCGTCAATTCAAAGCGCATCGGCGCGCAAATGCGCTCAGTCACAAAATAGTAAAGAGCGAGAATAAGCAGGCTCAGAATCGCCAGCAGATACAAACACTTGTTCAACTCCAACGGGAGATAGCGAATATTGAGTGCGAAGTTCTGCTCCTCGCCATTGCTTGCGGCAATTTGAAAAGTTAGGCTTGTACCCTGTAGCGAGGGACAATATGCCATCGCGCCGGAGTTAGAATTGCTACTCCCATCAACATGAATCGTCTTTGTCCCCGCCATGTCCCAAGTGATTGTCGCGCAATCCCCCGGCAGCAGCGCCCAGGCGCGGTCTGCCCTGATATCAACAGTTGCCCCGCCGAACTCGGTTTTTATGCGGGGCGCCGGACTGTTATGTATCGCCAGAGCGAGCAGAACAAGCAGTACAGCATTGAGGACCAGCAGCGCGCGCGTTGCGGGCGAAGGGAGCGACAAACCTGGTCCGGTATTCATGCGGGCATGCCTTTTCTATTCATGGATTCGCGGGAGCGCGCCGCGCCGATGCCAGCATGGTGAGGGCCCGCGGCGGCAGGGGCGCGGAGGCCTCAATCAAGCGCCCGGGGTTGTAGCTGGACTTGCTTGACCCGCCGATTTCGGGGGGCAGTTCGGGCAGGAGTTCGACGGTCAAATCGTCGTATATGCGAAAAATCACCATTTCGTCAAAGTCAGATCCTTCATTCAATCCATACTGGTGGTAATCAATATCGCTTGGGTGACACTGCCGAGCGCAAAAGACAGCGAATCGAGGACCCTGGTCCTGCCACAATACATGGAATGCGCTGTCCAGCATGTTGGACTCAAACTCAAGAATCCCTAGTTCTTCAAGCTCGTCCAAGCTCCAGTCCGTTAGCATGATCGCGATAGCGTTTGAATCGAAAGCCGGCGCCTGCTCCATCATCTGATGTAGCATGATTGCCTTGGTATGGGCGCTGCGTGTGAAGTCGGCATGCTGCTGCAGCAGTCGATTTGCCGCCGGAACCATAAGCGCGAGAAGCAATACGGAGACTGCGATGCTTCGGGTTCGCCCAGATCCAAGCGGAGACGCGAGCAGCACAGACAAGCCCAAAACTGCGACTGAAGCCGCGATCGGAACATAAAAGTTCATGCGCCAGGGGTCAATGCGGTAATCTGAAAACCAAATAAAAACCGCAACAGAAGGTGTGATTAACACGAGCCCCGCCAACAACATAAGACCGGCGTCCTTCTTCGCCGGGAGTGTCTTGACGCGCTGAACATGACTGAGGAATAGGGTGGCTCCGGCAACGACAGCCACCATCATCAGGCTCCAGGCTAACCAGGAACCATTTCCGAGCGTATCAAACGCCTCTGTCCAAGCCAGATACGTGGTATTCTCATAAACTCTGGCAAGGACCTGAATCAGTTGCATTGGCGCCAGCGTTCCGGCGCGCTCTGTGGCAAACAGGCCGGAGATCCGGTTGCTGGTATAGAAGTCTTGGCCTACTGACATTAGCGAGAAAAGATAGATTACCTTGCAAGCGGGAAACAGATACCAAAGTACCGTCCAATTCACTTTGTACCAAACTGGCTTGCGGCAGCGCCCCCACCAAAGGCCGGGCGCCAACAGAATCAAGACAAAGGCGGATTCGCTGCTCGAAACATTGAAAATGAGACCAAGCCAGATGCCCAGCAGCTGCAATCGACTTGGATTCTTCCGATGACAGTCCAGCACGAGATAGACCGCCGCCAAAAGCCCCAGCATACTGAATTGCAGCACGATTGAGCGCAATGACATCAAGCCCGAATTGACGGGGTAGACCATAAACAGCATGGTCGTTAAGAACGCGTAAACCGGCGCCAGGCGCAACTGGCGCAGAATGCCATAGAGCAGCGCCAGCTTGCCCCAGAACAAGAAAAAGTTCACCACATGATAACCTGTGAAGGACTCGGAACTGATGACGTAAGCAAGCGCATGTGGTATAACCGCCCAAATACGGGTAATGAGCTCAATGCTCAGCTTTGATGGCCGCCCCTCGAAGTAGGCGTTAACAACCCACTCTTCCCAATGACCGATGCTGTCGAAGCCAAAGGGGAGGTAAAGCAGGAGCAGGAACACGAAGAAAACCGCGATAGCGGCGAAGTCCGCGGTCGCTCTCCGATCGCGCCCCGCTTTCAGCGCGCGAATGAGAAGCGGGATGTAGACGACGCCGCCCATCGCGACGCCGAACAATTGCCAGGAATGACTTGCGAACAAATTGCCTAGAAAAGCGACAAGGCCTTGCAAGCGAAAGGCATCCCCGGTTTGACCAAGAACGCAAGCGATCAGCAATGCAAGCAATGCCAATCCAATATGCCTGTTGAGCGGCAGTGGCGACCCGAATCGCATTGTGACAAGATAATATGGCGCGATCAGCAAGAGGGTCAAAATCACGAAAAACAGCAGACTGCGAAGCAATTCCATGGGCAAATAGCGAAGATCCAGAGACAGCGAGCGCTCCTCGCCATTTGCCGAAGTAATGTCAAATTGCGGGCTTGTTGAAACGAGTGTCGGGCAATACATCATCTCGCCCCAGCCGATCTTGCCTTGCCCGTCAACATAGAGCGAATGGATGCCCTCGAGATCCCAGGAAATCGTCACGCAACCTCCCGGCAAGAGCGCCCATGCCCGGTCTGCCGCGATCTCAACTGTTGCTCCGCCGAACTCGATTTCTATGCGGGGCGCCGGACTGTTATGTATCGCCAGAGCGAGCAGAAAAAGCAGTACAGCATTGAGGACCAGCAGCGCGCGCGTTGCGGGCGAAGGGAGCGACAAACCTGGTCCGGTATTCATGCGGGCATGCCTTTTCTATTCATGGATTCGCGGGAGCGCGCCGCGCCGATGCCAGCATGGTGAGGGCGCGCGGCGGCATGGGCGCGGCGGCGTCAATCAAGCGACCGGGATTGTAGCTGGACTTGCTTGACCCGCCGAGTTCCGAGGGCAGTTCGGGCAGGAGTTCGACGGTGAGGTCATCGTTGAGACGGAATATAACGATATCACTGTAATCGGTGTCGGTATCAAGGTATTGCAAGCTTTCGTCTATGTCATTCGTGCTGCAGGTCCCGCCCAAAATACATAATGAGGAGACCATAGGACGGCTTTCCCCATATAGTAGATAGATGGCGCTGTCGAACATGTGACTCCACAACTCGTCAATTCCAAGTTCTGAAAGCTTATCGAGCGACATATTCGTGAGCAGAACCAGGCGGGCCTTCGAGTCGTAATGCGGCGCTTGTTCAACAATCTGCCATAGAATGCTTGCCTTGGCATTAGCGCTGTCATGGAAATGCGCGTGTTGTACAAAAAGGCGCGACGTTGCCGGCAGGATGAGCAAGAGGCTCATGACAATGACCAGGCGCTTTCGAATATTCCCTTTTCTAATTGGCTCAGTTAGCAGAAGCAACAGTCCAAAAAGGGCAATTGAGGCGCCAGAAGGCACGAATATATATAATCGCCAGAATTCTGCCTGGTATTTGTCAATCCACATGCCAACACCTATTGACGGCAAAATAAAGAGCAGTCCTCCTGCGAGCCAAAACATCGCCGCTCTTCGGGATGGCAGCGCGTTTGCTCTTTTATCACTTGCCAGCAGCAGCATGACGATGGCTGTAAGCGCAACCGCCATCAGTGTGTGCGCAAGGTACGTGTTCGCACCCATGGCTGCAATCGCCTCGCGCCACCCATCCCAAATGACTTGACGATACACGCCCGCTATGACATCGACATAGTAGTTCACATTTTCCAGGATGTTGCGGTCTGCGCGGATCGGTCCTACGACGTACTGTATGCCATAGAACCTCAATCCTCCGATTGCCAGGATCAGCAAATAGACGATCTTGAACGCAGGGAGGAGATACCAGATCATGGTCATGTTGAAGTTTTGCCAAGTTTTTCCTGATCTCCGCAGCAGCCACAAAAGCGGTACGACAAGAATTATGACAAAAGCACTCTCATATACGAACAAAGTCAAAATCAGCGCTGACCATATACCCAGCAGTCTCAACCTGCCGGGTTCCCGCAAGTAATCCAAGGCGATGTTTATCGCGGCCAGCAGTGCCAGTGTGGAGAGAGACAGCGGGAATGACCGCGATGACAGCAATGAAGCGTTGACCGGATAAACCATAAAAACGATAGTTGTGACGAATGCCGATAGTTTGTCGACTCGCAACCGGCGCAAAATACCATAGAAAAATGTCAGCTTCCCACAAAACATAAGCAAATGGAGCAGATGAAATCCTACAAATGAATTGGAATCCAGAGATTCCGCAAGTGAGTCCCCGTATAGTAAGAAGAAACGCCCCAGCACTTCCCTGCTTATCCGCGATGGCCTGCCTTCAAGAAAAGCTCGCTTAACCCACTCCTCGTATTGTCCAATGGAGTCGAAGCCGTAGGGCAGATAGAGCAGTAGAATGAAGGCAAAAAAGGTTGCGATGACAAGGAAGTCCGCGCGCAGCTTTTTCCTTATGCCCCGGCTGCAATACTCAAAAACCAGCGGTATGAAAACGAGCCCAGCCAAAACAAGACCGAAACTCTGCCAGGCTCGGGTTGCGAAGATATTTCCCAGACCGCCGAGAAGACTCCCAATGGTGTAAGCCTGCGCTGTTTGGACGAGCGCCAGAAAAAACAACAGCGCGAGCAATGCCAAAACCGGAGAAGCGTTCAGCGGGATTGGATCAGTCATCCGCAGCGTGACGAGATAAAATGCAGCGACGAGAAAGGGCGATATTAACAACAGCAGCTGGAGACTTTGCGCCACAGCCGCTGGAAGATATCGGATATTCAACTCATAGGCGCGTAATTGACCATTCTCAGCCGTGATATCAAAAACGGGGCTGCTCGCGTCTGTCGAAGGGCAATACATCATCTCGCCCCAGCCGATCTTGCCTTGCCCGTCAACATAGAGCGAATGGATGCCCTCGAGGTCCCAAGTGATTGTCACGCAATCCCCCGGCCACAGCGCCCATGCCCGGTCTGCCGCGATCTCAACGGACGCGCCGCCGAATTCCGCCTCGATAAATGGCGCCGGGGTAGCAGCTATCGCCAAAACAAGAAGCAAGAAAAGCGCCGCAACCAAGACGCGCAGCCCGTTGCCCCTCACATATAGAGTTCTTTCCAGCATCTGAGGTTTTCTCAATGTTGTGGGTTCGTTTTGGCTCGGACCGCGGACGCCAACATTTTCACTGATCGAGGTGATAATGAGGCCTCGCGATCAAACAGCATATCTGCATTATAGGGCAGGTTCGTATCCAAGCCAAAGTAATCGGCAGGAGATTCAAGCAATGTCACACTCAGGTCCGCGGCAATGTTTATCGCAAGCGTACGCTGAAGCAACTCCGGCGAATCCGACGTAAAAATCGTCTTCTCGCCCCCAAATGTGCTGCACTCCGTTTTATCAATACAGAAGGTCGACTGGATCGGCAAGCCGTTCCCGTAGAGCACATACAGCATACTATTGTCAAGATCATTGCTATAGCGCAATTCGCTGACAGCCGAGGCGGCAAATTCTTCTTTGCTCATGTCCGTCGCGAGCAAGATCACTGTGTCTTCGTCGATTTGCGGAATTGTCCGCATCAATTGATAAAGCATGCGCGCCTTGCTATCAGCCCGGCGGACCGCCGAATCATGTTGAACAAACAGGCGCTCCGTGGCCGGCAACATCAGAGCGAGGCACAGCGCCGCTATCGCAGCCTCACGGTATCGGCGGGGCAGGGCGCGCCCGGCAAATATGCGCGCCAAACCAAAAACCGCAATCGACGCGCCGATAGGGACATAGAAATACATGCGCCACAGGTCTCCGGCGTATTGCGGCAGCCAGATCAGTATGCCAACCGCCGGCATCACAAACAGCAAGCCGCAGACAAAGGACGTCTGGGCATTGTCCTCGGCTTCCTGAGCGCCCTGGGCGCCGCTGCGCGCCAGATACCAGGCGACCGCGCCCGTCAATGTCAACATCGCCAGGCTGGGCGCCAACCAGTTGCTAGCGCCCATTGCATTGAGCGCTTCTACCCAACCCCCCGCAAAGCTGTGCCGGTAGACCTCCGCCAGCCGCCCGAAAACCGCGCCTAGCGCATCGGCGTCGATAGCAAAGGAATATCTGCCGCTCTCGAAAACATAACTGTTGTAAAAGCGCATATTCAGTGCGGAGAGCAGCAGCAAATGCGCGATCTTGCAGGCTGGAAACAAGTACCAGACAACCGTCAAGTTGGCCTTTCGCCAGCCCGATCGCGGTCGACGCGAAAGCCACAGCGCTGGCGCTGCCAGAATGATTGCATAAGCTGTTTCGTTGCTGACGACGTTGAACAGCAACCCAAGCCAAATGCCCAGGAGATGCCAACGGCTTGGACGCTCGCGATATTCCAACATCAAGAATACAGCGGCAAGCAGCGACATGACGCTGAACTGATTGGGCAGAGACCGCAGCGACATCAAAGCGGAGTTGACCGGGTAGACCATGAAAAGCATGGTCGTCAAAAACGCATGCGCTCGGGTAAATCCAAGCGCCCGCAAAATGCCGTAGAGCAGCGCCAGCTTTGCCCACAAAATCAAAAGATGGACCAGATGGAAGCCGACAAATGAATTCGGGGCGATGATGTTCGCCAGCAGATGCGGCGTCATCACCCAAAAGCGCGTCGTCAATTCAAATTCGACGTTCCACGAGTGTTGGCCCTCCAGATAGGCGCGGTAGCCCCAGGATTCCCAGTGTCCAACGCTATCGAAGCCAAAGGGCAGGTATAGAAAAAGCAGGAAGAGCATGAAAGCGCTAGCCGCGGCCAGATCAGGGAACTGCCGCTTTCGCAACTTCTGTCGCAGCCTGCGGACAATCAACGGCAGATAGACGAGCGCCGCCAAAATTAGCCCGAGCAACTGCCAGGATGGGTGTCGAAAGCGCCGGTGTACAAGCTCCAGCAGCTCCCTGAGCGGATTGGGATCAATCGCCCCGAATAGCAGAGCCAGCGCTAGCAGAAACTGAAGAAAGACAAGCAGGGCGCGGGGGCAAAAGGCGCTGGCCGCACCCGGACGCAGAAGATAATACGACGCGAGGAGGAGACAAAGCATCAAGCCCAATAGGCCAATATGGAAGAACAGAAAGTCAGTGAGGTCTGTTGCTCGCCGTATGGCGAGGAAGCCTAAAGCGCAGTCCGCGACAAGCAATGCCAATGCGAGGGCAACGAAGGTTCGCTGTGGCAGCTTCAGTTGCAAACTCATCCGAAATTTGCGCTCGGCCGGTTGGCGGACAGGTTAAGGATTCGTCAATCCTAACATAGTATACGCGCGCCTTGGCAAAGGGGCGTCCGGATTGTAGAGTCTCGTCGCATCGTAGTTCAGGCCGCGGAATTCGCTGAAGATTGTCTGCGGATCTTCCGCCAGGCTAAGGGAAAGGTCGCTGTGAAGGAGGAAAACCAGCGTGTTGGAAAGATGATCGGCCCAATCTTTAATTGGGGAACAATTCTCAACCGACGGACACATATAACCGTATCTATATGTCTCGCCTTTGTTGATGTAATACAGCACGAAGCCAATCACATTCGACCTTAGTTCTTCAATGTGTTTTTGCAGGCGCTCTTCATCCGTCATCTCACTCAATACAATGACTCTTGTTTGACTAGCCATTTCCGGCGCAATCTGTACGATTTGCTGGTGTATTCGTTTCTTGTTGCCGGCGCTGACCACATAATGCTCATGCTGCAGGATCAAGCGAGATATACCGGGAAATATAAGGAGCAGGCAGGTGATTATGATGGCGCCGTCGCGATATCTTTTGCTGGGTATGCGGCTGGCGATTAGCGCGATTAGGCTGAACAAGGCAATGGCGGCCGGTCCCGGCACATAGAGGTATAGCCGCCACAAGTCCCGGCTATAGTAGTCGATCCAAATCAAGACCCCCACCGCTGGAATGATCAGCAGCAGCCCGGCCAGCAAGCCCGCCAGCAAATGCCGTTCGCTTACGGAACGCCTGTCCGCTTCTCGCCTCCACATATACCAGGCGACAGCCGCTGCTAGCGCCAACATAGTCAAGGTTAGCGGCATCCAGTTATTCCGCCCCAAGTCAGCCAAGGCGTCGCCCCAACCAACGGCGAAGGTCCTGCGATAGACCTCGAGCAGATTGTCGAAAGTTGTAGATATGAGATTGTCTGCCCTCACCTCTGTTCCTGCATAAACGTAGTTCGACCGATAGAATGAGCGCCCTGTCATTGCGAGCAAGGAAATATAGGCCAGCTTGAGCGCCGGGAGCAGATACCAGATGATCGTCAGGTTGACCGCGGGCCAGCCTGGTCGGCGAAGATGACGAATCCACAGCAGCGGGAGCGTCAAGATCAGCGCGTATTGCGCTTCATAAGTGCCGACGCATAATGCCATCATCGCAAATGTGCCGGCAAGATAGCTGCGCATTGGCCGCCGTCGGTATTGCAGCGCCAGGTAAAGCGCGGATAATAAGGTCAGCGCGTTGAATTGCACAGGGATTGCCCGCAAATACAAGAGACCAGAATCGACCGGGTATACCGCGAAGAGCGACGTGAGCAAAAATGCCTGCCAAGACCGGAGTCTGTAATGGCGCAAGATGCCGTAGAACAGCGCCAGCTTGCCCCAGAGCATAAGCGCAAAAAACGCGTTGTAGCCGAGAAAAGTCTCTGAATCGATAAGATAAGCGGCCGCATTTGGCGATATTATCCACCAGCGCTGGGACAATTCTGTCGGCAGTCTGGGATGCTCCAAGCCCTCAAGATAACTAAAATTGGTCCACTCTTCCCAGTGACCGATCGTGTCCAATCCAAATGGCAGATACAGCAAGCCTATAAACAGGAAGAAGCAGCCGGTTGCCGTGAAATCCGCAATATTACGCGACTTGATGCCCTGCCGTATGGCATGAAGCGCGAGCGGCGCCAACACAGCCGCCGCTATCAGCGCGCCAAGCATCTGCCACGATGGAAGCGCAAACAGATTTCGCGCAATAGCCAAGATGCCTTCGATTGTGAGCGCTCTGCCAGACAAACGAAACAGCGCAATGACTAACAGGAGCGCCAGCATGGCGAGCAGAATCATCCTCAGGGATGGGCGCCTGGATAAATCGTTGCTCCACAGATAATACAGCGCAAGCAAAGGGATGAAGGCCAGAGCAGCCAGACCCAGGACATTCGCCACAACATCCGGCGCATAAAAAGTTTTCAGGCTGTAGCTGCGGTAGAAGCCATTCCCATGATCGGTCAATTCGACGCTGGGGCTTGGGCTGAAAACAGCGGGGCAAAAACTGGCTTGTCCAGATTCCCGCCGCTCCAAGCCTTCGATGTGAATCGACTGCGAGCCCGCTAGCTGCCAAGTGATCTGAAAGCAGTCGCCCGGTCCAAGCGCCCAGGCTTTGTCAGTCCTTAGGTCAATTGCGGTCTCTTTATAATTGAATGCCAGACGAGGCGCGGGCAATTGCCAGGCGACCAGCGCAGTTGCCAAGACCAGCACCAGGACAATCCCGGTCAAGAGCTTATTGACAACAATTGCGGAAAGTCGAAATTGCAGCTTCATCAGACAGCGCTTCGCTTTTCACAAATGAACTATTCCTTTGACAAGCCCAGCATGGAATACGCGCGTGATGGCACTGGAGCGTCAGCGTCATAAAGTCGACTCAGGTCGTAGTCGATGCCGACGAACGCTTCCAACATAGTACTCGGCTCCTTTACCAGTTTCAGGTTAAGATCTCTGTCGAGCAGGAAGACGATTGTATCTTTAAGATATTCCTGTCTATGCAGCAGGGGAAAACAGTTTTCTATAGTCGGACAAATGGACCCGCGCCCCGACCCCTGTCCTTCATAAATCACATAAAGCGCATGACCCAAAGCAGTGGACGTAAAAGCTTCAATATGCTTGTCCTGGAATTCTTCGCTGCTCATTTCGCTCAAAACAAGCACGCGGGTTTGGCTGTCGATTGCCGGCGCCAACTGCGCAATCTGGGCAAGTATGCGCGCTTTGTTATTGGCGGAAGTCACGTAATGCTCGTGTTGCAAAAAGAGGCGAGATAGCGCCGGCAGCATCAATAGCAGGCAAAGACCCGCGAGCGCGGCATTTCGAAATTTCTTGCTTGTTATCGGAGACGTCAGCAGCGCGATCAGGCAAAACAGAACAATGGCGGCCGCAGCAGGGATATAGAGATACAAGCCTAGCAATTCGTTATTGTAAGCGTCAATCCAGATCAGGACGCCGACGGACGGCACGACGAGTAACAAACCCGCGACGAGCGCCAAGCCAAGCTGCCTGTTTTCTGGAACCCGCGTGCGTTGATCATTCCGCCAAATCAGCCAGGCAAACGCGCCGAGCGAAGAGACCATGACAAGCGCCAAGGGCAACCAAGGATTCTGCTTAATGGACTGTAATGCGTCGATCCAGCCGTAAGCAAAACTGCGCAAGTATACCTCGAGCAATCTGCCAATTGTTTGCGAGAAAAGTTCGCTTGGCGAAATCTCGGATCCAGAATAAAAAAGATCTGACTGGTAGAACGATCGACGGGCTGACAGCAGCAACAAAATGTACACCGCTTTTGAAGCCGGCACGATATACCAGATAAAACTCAGGTTCAGATTGCGCCAGGTCAGTTTTCGAGATCGGCGCCACCACAAGAGTGGCGCCACAACGATCAAGCCATATCCGGATTCATACGCGCCAATGCACAAGCCGAGCGCCAGCCAAATGCCTAAGAGAGTCAGTCGAGTCGGGTTTGCCATGTAGCGCAACGATAAATATACCGCCGTTAACAGAGAGACAAAGCTAAATTGCAAATTGAGCGATTGGAGCGACATTAATCGTGCGTCTACCGGATAGGCAAGAAAGATCATGGCAATCATGAAGGCATACAGATGACGGACATTGAATTGGCGCAAGATACTATAGAGCATCACAGGCTTAGCCCAAAGCACCAGTGCATAGACCACATTGAAACCGACAAAAGAATCCTTCGCTAAGATATCTGCAATCGTATGTGGCGCCAGTACAGCGGGCCGCAAGACCAATTCCGTGTCCAAGCGCGGCCATGGCATGTGCTCGTTGTAGGCGCGAAATGTCCATTCATCCCACTGCGCGACCGTGGCAAATCCAAAGGGAAGATACAACAGAGCAATGACTAGGAAGCAACCGGCAACGACAAGAAAATCTGTATATCGGCGGTTCCTTAACCCCTCCGAAATGCTCCAGATCGCCAGCGCGGCATAAAAGACCACCCCCACAATAGCGCTGCCATACAGCCAGCGTCGATCAAGAACCATATTGCGAAATCTTGCCAATAGCCCCACAATTGTGAGTTCCACCCCCGACAACCTCAGAAGCGTGGCGCAGATTGCTAGAACAAGCAGCGCAACCAGCACAACTCTCAGCGTGGGGCGCCTTCGTAAATCATTGATCCAGAGATACTGAAGCCCAATCAATACCAAGAACGGAATGACGAGAACGCCGGCCAGGTTCAACACGAAGTCCGGCAGATAGAAGACGGGCAAGCTATAGCTGCGGTATTCGCCACTTAGATGATCAGTCAATTCGATCGTGATGTCCGTCGCGAACGGTGTCGGACAATACCGCTGCTCCCCCGATTCCCGCCATTCCACCCCGTCAATGTGAATGGGCCAGTCGCCCTCAAGCTCCCAGCGAATCCGCGCACAATCATTGGGCAACAAGACCCAGGTTCTGTCCGCGAAGACCTCCACAATTGAATTTTTGTATTCAATCGTCAGATGCGGCGCCGGACTCAGCCAGGCCGCCAATCCCAAGGTCAACACAAGCCCAAGCGCCAAGAGTATTAGAAGGAGATTCAAGTCTCGCGATGAAAGGGTCTTGAAGAAACTCATCCGATGATCTCTGATCGCTTGCGGCTGCTATCCCAGCGAATATCAGGAATCAAGACTTCGGCGCGCGCCTCGATGCGCTCTCGATTGTCCAGTAGATCCAGCATCATCTGCCGCAGCACGGATCGGATATCGCGCGTCGGCTGATAACCCAGCTCGATCAGGCGCTGTCGATCCGGATTGTAGTAATGCTCTTCCATTTCCCTGCGTGGATTCTCGTAGTGATTGATCGCTGCGTCCAATCCAATCTCGGCGGCCGCCGCTTTGACCATATTCGCCAGTTCTGTGACGTTGTAAGCATTTTCAAACTGGTTGAATACGCGGAACTCGCCCGGCTTGGGCGGGTTCTCCACCGCCAGCCGCAGGCAAGCCATCGAATCCCGCAGCGGCAAAAACCCGCGCTTCTGCATGCCTTTGCCAAACAAAGTCAATGGATGGCCGATGATCGCCTGACAGCAAAAGCGGTTAATCGCAGTGCCGAAACACTGATCGAAGTCGAGCCGGGTGCGCAGCCGCAGGTCAGCGCCCATCTCCTCAATCTGTGTTCCAAATACCACGCCCTGCATGATATCCGTCGCCCGTATGCCCCAAATCCTCGTGGCAAAATGCGTATTGTGCGAGTCGTGCACCTTGCTCTGGTGATACCAGCTCCCGGCTTGGCGCGGGAAGGGCAGGCGATCACGGCGTCCGCGGAACTCGACCTCAAAAAATCCTTCGGGAATATCGACATTGGGCGTCCCGTATTCGCCCATTGTACCCAGCTTGACCAAGTGCGCGTCCGGAACCACCTCTTTAATCGCCCACAAGATGTTCAGATTGTTGATGACATTGTTCTGCTGCGTCCAAACACAGTGCGCCTGATCCATCATGGAATACGGCGCGGACGGCATCTGCCCCAGATGAACCACCGCTTCCGGCTGAAAGTCCTCGAAGCATTCCCTCACAAAGCCGTAGTCCATTAAATCGCCGACGCGGAAGTCAAGTGGTTTGCCGAATCGTTCTTGAAACGCCGACAAGCGATCTTCGCGGCTGGCGATGGGTTGCGCGCTAATGCCACCGACTTCGGCCACCCACTGCCGCCGCAGCATGAGATCGGCGCCGGCGACTTCGTGGCCAGAGGCGCTCAAATGAATGGCAAGGGGCCAGCCCAGATAACCGTCGATTCCGGCGATAAAAACCCTCATTTAGCACTCCCGAATTTCACCGTCTCGTCCTCGTCCCGAGATGATCGCGACAATCTTACAAGGTTCAGGGACGATGTGTAGTGTTGGGCAACAGGTGCAAATTATCACTCCAATGTAACGCGAAAGGCGCGATACTGAAACAGTGTCGGAACGCGATTGGCATCTCGCATAGGTCAAGGGCGCATATCTGTATATAATACCGAGCGTATTCATGCCAATAATTCCTGCTATGACGCGGACTGCGAGTTCAGCTTGACCGAGGCCAAACAATCCAGCGGCACATACTCAGCTCTCATCCGGAACAACAGAGCGTTCCGCTATCTCTGGGCGGGCCAGGTTGTTAGCCTGACGGGCGACTGGTTCAACCTGATCGCGGCGGCGGCTTTGATCGCCACCTTGACGCAATCGGGCGCCGCGGTCGGCGGTCTATTCGCCGTGCGGATGCTGGCGCCTTTCCTGGTCAGCCCCTTTGCCGGCGTCGTTGCCGACCGTTACAACCGCAAAACAATCCTGATCACATCTGATATCCTGCGCTGCTTCGTTGTGCTCGGCTTTGTGCTGGCGCGCGAGCCGGAACAGGTCTGGCTGATATACTTGCTGACGGCGGTCCAAAGCGCCACGCAAGGCTTCTACTTTCCAACTTGGAACTCGATCTTGCCAGATATCACCGCCCCGCAAGAACTCGGCGTAGCCAACGCCCTGGCCTCCGCAACCTGGTCTGTGATGCTGGCTTTTGGCGCGGCTCTGGGCGGCTTGGTGTCGGGCGTCGCCGGGGTATATCCAGCCTTTGTCATTGACGCCGCGACATTCCTGGCCAGCGCGCTCATCATCCTGCGCATGCCCTACCAATCACTGCTCTCGCCTGGCGCCGATCGATCCATGATGGCGGGTATCCGCCAGTACATCGACGGTCTCGCCTATCTGCGGCGCCACATCGACATCTTTGCCATCACCTTGCACAAGGGCTTATTGGGCCTTTTGATCATCGGTCTCTATCAAGTGGTGCAGGTGACCATTGCCGAGCGTTATTTCCCCATCGGCGAAGGCGGCAGCATCACCCTGGGCTTAATCTACGTGATGTCGGGCATTGGATCTGGCATCGGTCCCATCCTGGGACGCCAGTGGGCGCGCGACCGAGATCGCCATCTGCGCCTGATGATCGCGCTGGGATATGTCTGCGCCATCGCGGGATTCCTCATCAACGCGACCTTGGCCTCGCTGCCGATCATTCTCTTTGGCGGCTTTCTGCGCGGCATCGGCGGTGGATTGGTATGGGTGCTCGGCACACAACTGCTCTTGCAGATCGTGCCGAATGAGGTCAGAGGGCGCGTCTTCTCCACCGAATTCGCCATGTATACGCTCTTTGCCGCAGTGTCGTCCGGCATTTCGGGCGCCTTGATTGACGGCAGCCTGGGCGTGACGGGGATCCTGCTGCTGGGCTCCGCGCTGCTGGTCATCCCAACCGTGTTATGGTGCCTTTGGATCGCCTTTGGCAAGCGAGATCTTATCATTGCCAGCGAAGGCGCGGCAGTGCCCTGAGCTTGCCGGGGCTGCAAATGGGTCATTGCCGAACTTCCGCTATAATAGGCGCAAGCGGACCTTTGGAGCTTGACGAATGATACCCTTCAATCAATTGAAGCCGCTCCACGAGCTCTTGGCGGAAGAGATTGCCGTGGCCATGCGACGCGTTGCCGACAGCGGATGGTATATCCTGGGACCGGAAGTCGAGGCTTTCGAACGGCAATTTGCCGATTATCACAAGGTCGACCATGCGGTGGGCGTAGCGAACGGCACCGACGCCATCGAACTGGCTCTGCGCGCCGGCGGCGTCGGTCCCGGCGATGAAGTCATCACGGTAGCGCATACCGCCATGGCCACGGTCAGCGCAATAGAAGCTGCTGGCGCCAAACCAGTGCTGGCGGATATCGACCTCTCGACTTACGCGCTCGATCCGCAAAGCGCTCTGGACCGCCTGACCGACCGCACGCGCGCCATCGTTGTCGTTCATCTTTACGGTCATCCGGCTGACCTGACTTCACTGAGCGCTATCGCCAAGGAGCGCGATCTGCTGCTCATTGAAGATTGCGCGCAGGCGCATGGAGCGACCTGGAATGGGGCCAAAGTCGGTACTGTCGGGCATATGGGAACCTTTAGCTTCTATCCCACCAAGAATATGGGCGCCTACGGGGACGGCGGCGCGGTGATCACCAAAGACGCCGCTTTGGCAGGCGAATTGCGCAACTTGCGCAACTACGGGCAAACAACACGCTATACGCATCAGTCTCGCGGCTGCAACAGCCGCCTCGACGAACTGCAAGCCGCGATTCTGCGCGTCAAGCTCCGGCATCTCGACCGCCACAATCAACGCCGCCAGGCGATCGCGGCCATTTATGACGAACTTTTGCTAGGCTTGGTCACGCCCCGAGTCGCCGCAAACGCCGAGCATGTTTATCATTTGTACGTCATCAGAGACCAGCGGCGCGATCAACTGATGGCGGCGCTCCAAGCGCGCGATATCGGCACGCTCATCCACTATCCTGTGCCGATACATCTGCAAGAATCGCACCGCGATCTGTGCTTGGCTGCAGGCAGCCTGCCCAATACCGAAAAAGCCGCGCGGGAAATCTTGTCCCTGCCGCTGTACATTGGACTGAGCGATGACGAAGTCAAAGGCGTCTGCATGACGATCCGAGAACTGCGTGGCTGAACCGATGAATTATCACGGGGCGTTCCGAGGCAAGCGGGCGCTTGTTACCGGCGGGATGGGCTTCACCGGCAGCAATCTGGCCATCGCCCTTGTTAATGCCGGCGCTGATGTGACCATTGTCGACGCCATGATCCCGGGCTACGCGGGCAATCTCCACAATATCGAGCCGATCCGCGACCGCGTCACGGTCAACTTCTCAGACATACGCGACGCCAATGTAATGAATTATCTGGTGGGCGGGCAAGATTACGTTTTTCACCTGGCGGGACAGGTCGATCATGTCTTGAGCCTGACCAATCCCTTCCCCGATATCGATATCAATATCAAAGGCGCGGCGATCTTGATGGAAGCCTTGCGCTGGCACAATCCAGGCGCCAAGCTCATCTACACCGGCACGCGCGGTCAATATGGACCTGCCGTCTCTCTGCCGGTCAACGAAGAGGCGGCCACGCATCCCAAGGGCATTTACGAAATCTCCAACCTGACTGCCGAAAAGATCATTCAAGTCTACAACGATGTTCATGGCATCGCCTCGGTTCTGCTGCGCCTGACTAACTGCTACGGTCCGCGCGCGCAGATGGAACACCCGCGTTACGGCGTGGTAAACTGGTTCGTTCGGCTGGCGATTGCTGACGAGACCATCAAAGTCTTCGGCGATGGCAGGATCCTGCGCGACTTCCTGTATATCGACGATGCTGTTGACGCGATAATAATGTGCGCCTTGGAGCCCAAAGCCATCGGCCAGGTGCTGAATGTCGGCATTGATCAACCGACCGATTTCATCGAGTTAGCGGAGACGGTGATTGATGTCGCCGGCAGCGGGCGCTGGGAGCACGCGCCCTTCACGCGGGAGCGCGAAGCGCAGGAACCCGGCGACTTCTACTCCGATATCAGCAAGATTCGACAATTGGTTGGCTGGGAGCCGCGGACCTGTTTGAAGGACGGATTGCGCGCGACCGTGGATTTTTACCGGCAACATAAAGCCTACTATTGGAGCGATGATGACAACGATTGACATCCACCCCTCGGCGCGCCAGGGCGACAACATGCGGATCATGGGCGACTTGTCGCTGGCGCCGGGCGTCGAAGTGGGCGCCAATGTGACCTTTTACCCAAACGTGCGCGTGGGCGCAAACACGAAGATCTTGCCTGGCGCGGTCATCGGACGGCCCCCCATCCGCGCCGGTACGACCAATCGCCCTATTGACATTGGCGATGCCACCGCCCGCATCGGATCCGATTGCGTCATCGGGGCAAACTGCGTCCTTTACACGAATACGTGCATCGGCAGCAACGCGCTCATCGGCGACTTGGCAGTGATACGCGAAGGCTGTCGCCTGGAGGATGACACGGTTGTCGGGCAAAATACCACCCTCATGCATGATGTTGTCTTGCAAGCGCGCAGCCGCATTCACAACCTGGCGCATATTACCGGCACGATGCTTATTGAATCCGATGTCTTCATCGGTCCCAGCGTCAGCAGCATCAACGACAACGACGTCTATCTCAAGCGCTTTGGTCTCATCCCATTCGAAGTCACGGGACCGCGGGTGAGGCGCTTTGCCGTGATTGGCACGGGGGCAACCATAGGCGCTGATATCGAGATTGGCATGGGCGCCATCGTCGCGCCGGGCGCGATGGCGATCAAAGACGTCCCGCCCTGGACCATTGTGGCTGGCGTGCCCGCGCGCGAACTCCGCGCCGTTGATGAAGACAGTCGCGCGCGAATCCTGGCGCATTTTGGGCTGAATGACGAGGAGGGCGGATGAGCCTGTTCTCGATCGTCGTCCCCGTCTATCACAATGCCAGCAGCCTGGGGGATTTGCTGGCGGAATTGCAAGCCGTCGCGGACAAAAACCCCGAAGACGATTTCGAGTTCATCTTCGTCGATGATGGCTCCGCTGACGACTCCTATACCGTCTTGGAGAAGCTGGCGGAGCGAGCGCCGCGAATGAAAGTGGTCAAGCTGTCGCGCAATTTCGGCTCCAACCCGGCCATCATGGCCGGCATGAGCCAGGCGGCTGGCGACGCGGTCGCCGCAATCGCAGCCGATTTGCAGGATCCGCCCGCCCTGCTGCACGATATGATCACGCTGTGGCGGGGGGATCACAAAGTGGTCATCGCCGCCCGCCGGGGCCGCCAGGATCCCTTCCCAAGCTCGCTGCTTTCGGACGCCTTCTACCGGCTCTTCCGCCGCTACGCCATCAAGACCATGCCCGAACGCGGCTTCGACTTTTTCCTGATCGACCGGCAAGTCTGCGCGCTGATCAACGATATTCAAGAGAACAACGCCTATCTGATGGGTTTGATCCTCTGGCTTGGTTTCGATCCCACCGTTCTCTATTATGACCGCCAGGCGCGCAAGCAAGCATACGGCCAGTCGATGTGGTCTCTGAAGCGCAAACTCAAATACTTCGTCGATTCTTTCGTCGCCTTCTCCTATTTTCCCATTCGCCTGGCATCGGCTCTGGGCTTGCTCTTCAGCTTGCTGGGCTTGCTTTACGCGCTATGGATCATCTACGCTCGCCTGGCGCTGGGCATCGAAGCCGAAGGATGGGCGTCGCTGATGATCGTCGTGCTCATCGCCGCTGGCGTGCAGATGTTGATCCTGGGCATCATCGGCGAATACATGTGGCGCAGCCTGGACGAGACCCGCCGCCGCCCCCGGTTCATCATCGAGAAAATCATCCAGAATGAGCGCGCGGCCTACGAAGCCGAGCCGGCGGAAGGCTCTCGCGACCGCTAGGCGCTTTCTCCTTTCACCGTCTTTTGCATGAAACAGGGCAATCGCTTCGAGAAATTCGCCACAGAGGCGCGGAGAACACAGAGAGGCGAGCCGTTGACTCGGCTATATTGGTTGAACGAGACCTTTGGATAGAAAAGCGTGCGTCGGTGACCTGCGACTTTGCAAGCGAGTTACCTCTGCTTATTTGCCACAAAGACACGAAGTCCGCAAAGAATCTCTAATATGTGAATGCTTTGTGCCCTTCGCGCCTTTGTGGTTAGACAAACTCTTGCCAATACCTGCCTCGCAAAAACGCGGCCATCCAGTCGCCTCTCCACCTGCCAAACCTGCTACTCTCGTCGCGACCTGCGCCTTAACATGCCTATACCGTCCGCCATAGCGATCCCAAATCTTTTCGGCAAGAAAAAGTTTTTCCTTTGCCGAAAACGTCCCATAAAAGCCGAAATTGTCACCAAAAAGCGGGACATGCTACCGAGTTCACGCCCAATTCGATCCATATGACACCGGATCGGCCCAAAATCTTCGCGCATTACGGTTCATTCGGCGTGTTTATGGAGTTAGGTTTCCGTTGACGCACAGTCTTTCGAAAGCCACTCCCGGCACAAGCCCTTGAAAGCCAGATGCTTCGACTGGATGCGGAAGCCGTGCTTTTGCAGCATCCGCCGCTGCGCTATAATCGTCTCGTTTGCAGGGAGGGCAGTTGAATCAACTTAGCGATCCGCGAGGGTGAGAATGGCGTCTGAGAAAGTAAAACTCGGCATTGTCGGCTTGGGCAATATGGGGACGGTGCATGTCCGGCATGTGCTGGATCTGCCCAATACGGAACTGGTGGCTGTCTGCGACAAGAATGAGCGGAAGCTGCAAGCCGTGGCTGCCGGAACCGGCGTCGCTCGCTTTCGCGATTACCGGCAGATGCTGGATTCGGCGGCGCCCGACGGCCTAATCATCGCGACGCCGCATTACGATCATCCCGATATGAGCATCGCGGCTTTCGAGCGCGGCATCCATGTCTTGGTGGAAAAGCCCATCGCCGTGCATGTCAACGAAGCGCAGCGCATGATCGACGCCTATCATGCCTTCAAGAAGCGCATGCCGGATCTGGTCTTCGCGGCCATGTTCATGCAGCGGACCTGGGGGCATTGGCGGAAGATCAAAGCCATGATCGAGCGGGGCGAACTGGGCAAGCTGATTCGCTGCACCTGGATCATCACGGATTGGTTCCGGACGCAATATTACTACGACAGCGGCGGCTGGCGCGCGACCTGGAGCGGCGAAGGCGGCGGCGTTTTGATGAATCAGTGCCCGCACAACCTGGATCTGTATCAGTGGCTGGTGGGCGCGCCCGCGCGCATCCACGGCTTCGCCAGTTTTGGCAAGCACCATCAGATTGAAGTGGAGGACGAAGCCACCGCCTACCTGGAGCATGACAATGGCATGATCGGGCATTTCATCACTACCACCGGCGAATCGCCCGGGACCAATCGCCTGGAAATCAGCGGCGAACATGGCAAACTGGTCTATGAGAGCGATGAGCTCATTTTCTACCGCAACCACTGGTCATCGATCAAGCAGCTGCGGGAATCCCAAAAGGGCTTTGATAAAGTGCCTTGCCAGCGGGAAATCGTCGACTACGAGCGCGGCGGCAAGGGCGGTCACGAACTGGTGATCGCGAACTTCGCCGATGCCATTCTCACAGGAAGCGACTTGATCGCCCCGGCCGAAGAAGGCTTGCATTCGATCATGATCAATAACGGCATCATTCTGTCGGCTCACAAGAGAGAAACCGTTTCCTTGCCGATAGACGGCGATGAATTCGTTGATCTGCTGCGGCTATATATTGAGGAATCGGCAAAAGAGAGGGCAGCGCAATGAGCCAATCGGTCCTGGCAGCGCAACTGTATACGATTCGAGACTTTACCAAAACCCGCGCCGACTTCGCCGAGAGCATGCGGAAGATCCGCGAGATCGGCTATCGCGTCGTGCAGCTGTCATCCGTTGGCGCCATCGGCGACGCTTTCATCAAGCGCGTTTGCGACGACAACGGACTTTCGATCTGCAATACCCACGTCGGCGTGGACCAGCTCCAGAACGATATCGAGGGCGTGATCGCGCAGCACGCATTGTGGGACTGTCGTCATGTCGCGATCGGCGGCATGCCCCTGGAGTTCCGCGACAGCGAGGCGGGATTCCGCAGCTTCGCGGTCCTCGCCAATGGCATTGGCGAGCGGCTGGCGGAGGCCGGGCTCAGCTTCAGTTACCACAATCACAGTTTCGAGTTCGTCAAGTTCGGCGAGCGCAGCGGCTTGGAACTCTTTTTCGACGAAACTGACCCGCGCTATGTGAGCGCGGAACTGGATACTTATTGGATACAGCACGGCGGCGCCGACCCAATCGCCTGGATCGACCGCCTGGCCGGGCGCATGCCGGTGATTCACCTGAAAGATATGGTGATGCTGCCTGTCCCCTGTAGTGGTTCACCAGAACTGGGCACTTTTTCCCAGAATTTGAGGGAGGGTTTTG
>JAPPMO010000004.1 GCA_028873975.1 Chloroflexota bacterium | reverse complement strand
AGTAGACAAGGGGAAATTGTCAATAGGCAAATGTCTACTCAACGATATAATCCCCTAAATTAAAGTAAGTCGTGCAACGAAAATCTAAACACAGAGAGCACAGAGAAAAATCAACAGAGGAATATATTTTGCGGGCGACCCGCCGCCGCGCGAAGACACTGCGGGTCGGTCGCCCCTACCGCCGGCTATTATTTTGGAGTGCATTAGCATGACTTTGTTGGTCCTATTGATGATTGGGTCTCAGCTGAAAGGAATGACGAATGGCGCTGCGTGACTATCAAGTGTGGTTTTTGACCGGCAGTCAGCATTTGTATGGACCGGAAGCGATTGCGCAGGTCGGCGAGCATTCGCGGGAGATCGCGGGATTTCTGGACAGGGCAGCCGCCATACCCGTTGAGGTCGTTTACAAGCCGGTGTTGACCACGGCGGAAGAGATCTACGCCATTTGCAGCGCGGCGGACAATGACGCGGCATGCGCCGGCGTAATCGCCTGGATGCATACGTTTTCGCCGGCCAAGAACTGGATCGCCGGCTTGACGGCGCTGCGCAAACCGCTGCTGCACTTGCACACCCAGTACAACCGCGATATTCCTTGGTCCGAGATCGACATGGACTTCATGAATCTCAATCAAGCGGCGCATGGCGACCGTGAATTCGGCCACATGATGAGCCGGCTGCGGATGCGGCGCAAGGTGGTTGTCGGGCATTGGCGCGATGAAGCCGTGCCGGGGGAAATCGGCGTCTGGGCGCGGGCTGCCGCGGCTTGGCAAGAGACGCGCGCGATGAAAGTGGCGCGCATCGGCGACAATATGCGCTCGGTGGCGGTGACCGAAGGGGACAAGGTCGCGGCGCAGACGCAATTCGGCTATCAGGTCAACGGCTACGGCGTCGGCGACCTTGCCGCTGTGGTCAATCAAGTGAGCGATGGGGAAATTGACGCGCTGGCGCGGGCATACGAGGCGGCATACCGCATGAGCGACGACCTGCGTAAGGGTGGCGATCGTCACGAGTCGATAAGGGAAGCGGCGCGGATCGAGCTTGGTTTGGCTCAGTTCCTCGAGGATGGCGGATTCACAGCCTTCACCACGACGTTTGAGGATTTGCACGGCCTGGCGCAATTGCCGGGCTTGGCTGTGCAGCGCTTGATGGGGGCTGGCTATGGATTCGGGGCAGAGGGCGACTGGAAGACGGCGGCGCTGCTGCGGTCATTGAAGGTGATGGCGGAAGGGCTGGATGGCGGGACCTCTTTCATGGAGGACTACACCTATCATCTCCATCCCGACAATATGGCGGTATTAGGGGCGCATATGCTGGAGGTTTGCCCGACGATCGCGGCCGGTCAGCCGAGTCTGGAAGTCCATCCCTTGGGCATCGGCGGCAAAGCCGACCCGGCGCGACTGGTATTCAACACGGCGGCCGGGGCAGCCTTGAACGCCTCGCTGATTGACCTGGGGGATCGCTTCCGCATGATCGTCAATACGGTGGATGTGATCGAGCCCGAGGCGGCGCTGCCTAAATTGCCGGTGGCGCGGGCGCTGTGGGCGCCGCATCCCAACTTGAAAGTCGGCGCGAGCGCCTGGATTTATGCCGGCGGCGCGCACCACACGGTTTTCAGCCAGGCATTGAGCGCCGAGCATATCTACGACTTCAGCGAGATGGCGGGGGTGGAGTACGTGCAGATCGACAAGGCGACGGAGCTGCGCGCTTTGAAGAACGAATTACGCTGGAATGATGTGGCGTATAAGTTAGCCTCTTCGTAATCGCCGCGCGCTAGAAAATTGATAGGCTCGTACACTCCCTAATAAGTTTGTCATGTATGCTATCTGTAACTTTGTTGGCGTCGTTAGCGAGAGCCAAAGTCGTCGCCTTGACGGGTCTTAAAAATTGTTCTCGGGACTGTTTGGAAGCCGTTTTGATGCGCCTCATGTACTTGCCAAGCGGCGGCGTTTTAATATAAAGTGAAACATAGCGTCTAGTTGTCGGCGGTCTGCCGCGGCAAGACCGAGGCGTGGGCGCGCGTTTCATTAGTTGAGGATGAGACAAATGGCAGCCAACGAAGGATCGTCCCACGATGTCGGATTGGTACGCAACCTGGGATTATTTGACATAACGATGATCGGCGTCGGGGCGATGATCGGCGCCGGCATCTTTGTTTTGACGGGCATCGCCGCGGGCACGGCGGGTCCCGCGCTGATTCTGGCTTTCGCTATGAATGGCGTCATCACGGTGTTGACGGCGATGGTCTACGCCGAGTTGGGATCGGCGATACCGG
Organism: Chloroflexota bacterium; assembly: GCA_028873975.1. Taxonomy (GTDB): domain Bacteria; phylum Chloroflexota; class Anaerolineae; order Aggregatilineales; family Phototrophicaceae; genus UBA6055. Next base: position 52,189 of record JAPPMO010000004.1, on the reverse strand, counting down.
AAGCGGGCGGCGGCTATTTGTGGGTGAAAGAAGGCTTGCCGGGTCCCAACGGCTTCCTGGCGGGCTGGATGAGTTGGTTCGCTCATGCGGTGGCTGGCAGCCTCTATGGCGTCGGCTTTGGCGGGTTCATTTACGAACTGATGCGGATTCTCTTGCTGGATCCGGAGGCGCATCATGCCGAGGGGGTGGGCGTCTTTTTGTCGGGTCCCTTGCACTTGCCTTTTGGTCTGGAATTGACCGAAGCCGAGCTGGTGCAAAAGGGCTTCGCCGTCTTGATCATCTTGCTCTTCTTATACATCAATTATCGGGGCACGTCCGAGACGGGCGCGGTCGGCAATATCGTCACCGTACTGAAAGTGATCATCATAATGATTTTCATCGTCAGTGGCCTGTTCGTCATTTTCGGCGATCCGATCCGCTTCGAAGCCTTCAATCCTTTCGCCCCGGGCGAAGGCATGCAGGGAATCATCGGCATTGTCAGCGCGATGGGCTTGACCTTCATTGCCTTTGAAGGCTACGAGATTATCGTGCAGGCTGGCGAGGAAGTACGCAATCCGCGCAAGAATATCCCACGCGCCGTTTTCCTGTCGCTGGCTATTGTCGTGCCGATTTATATGCTGGTGGCTTTTGTCATCATTGGCGCGGTGGATCCGCCGGAAGGCAGGCTCATCCACGAGTGGCTGGGCGATCTGGGCGAGATCGGCATCGCCCGCGCCGCCGCGCAGTTCATGCCATTTGGCACCTTTTTGATCATGCTGGGCGCCTTGCTTTCGACCATGAGCGCCCTCAACGCGACGACCTTTTCCTCGACGCGCGTTTCCTTCGCCATGGGGCGCGACCGCGCCTTGCCAGACAGCTTCTCCAACGTCAGTTCCAAGACGCGCACGCCGAATATCGCCTTGGGCTGGTCTGGCGTGCTGATCTTGTTCGTGGCTTTGACGCTGCCGATCGAGGATGTCGCGGCTTCGGCGGACATCATGTTCATCTTGCTCTTCTTGCAGGTGAACCTGGCCGTGATCACAATACGCAGCAAATACGGCAAGAACCTCAAGTACGGCTTCCTGCTGCCGTTTTTCCCGATCTTGCCGATGGTCGCCATTGGCATGCAATTTTTGCTGGTGCTGTCGCTCTTCGGCGTATCGGTGATTGCCTGGGTATACGCCGCGGTCTGGATCGGCGCCGGCTTCTTGATCTACTACTTCTATGCGCGGCCGCGGCAAGAGCGCGCGCATCGCACGGCGGTATTGCAACAGACGGAATTGATGAAACCCCAAGCTGACGCGCCCTATCGCGTGCTGGTGCCCGTTTCCAATCCAGAGACGCTATCAACCTTGCTGCCGCCGGCGATCCACGCCGCGGAGCAGAATGACGGCAAGGTAACGCTGCTGCACATCGTCACGGTGCCGTCACCGACGCCCTTGTCCTCGGGCTATCGTTATTTGGAAGCCAGCGATTCGCTGCGCGAGAAAGCGATTGCGATGGTGCGCGACGAAGCGGTTGCGGTGGAATATATCGTGCGGGTCGCGCGGCGTGTGGCGCCGGCGATCATTGATACAGCGCATGAGCAACGCGCGGACCTGGTGGTGATCGGCTGGCAGGGCGTCCGCGACAATGATGGCAGGACGGTGGTCGGTTCCAATATCGACCAGGTTTTGGGCGAGATCAATTGCGACGTGATGATGCTGCAGCCCGGCAATACCAGCGAAGTCAAACGGGTGCTGATGCCGATTGCAGATCCGCGGCAGGTGGGCTATGCGCTGCAACTGATTCAATTGTTCGCCAGTACGCCGGACATGGTTTTGGACTTGCTGCATGTCTTTTCCACGGATACGCCGGCGGCGGAACGGGAGCGTTTTACCCGCGCTTTGCAGCGGCAGATCGAGGCGATGAAAGTTGAAGGCAGGCAGGTCAATCTGCTCACCGATGTCAGTTCCGATCGGATTGACGCCATCGTGCGAGCCGCGCGCGACTATGATTACGTGGCGCTGGGCGAGACCCGCGATACGCGGGTGAAGCAGCGGCTCTTCGGCAATACGTCCATGCGCATCGCGGAACGCACGGGCGCGCCGGTTGTGCTGCTGCATCCGGAAAAGAGCCCGCTGCAATTTGGCATGCAGCAAGCCTTCGACTATGTGCGCGGCGGTTATGCGGCGGTGGACCCGGAATCGCGCGAGCGCCTGGAAGAGCAGGGTTACATCGTGGAAGGCGAGCCGGCAACGGATAGCAAACTCAAGTCATCGGTGAGCCAGCCGCTGATCATGTTGATCGGCGCGCTGACAGTAATTTCGGCGATCATGATGTTCGCCGGCAATGGCGACACCCTGACCTGGATCGGCGTTTTGATCTATTTCGGCAGTTTGCTGGTCTTCACCTTCGCCTCGGTGAGAGCCGCGCGTTCGACCGCCTAGCGTTTGTGAACGGCGCGCGCCTCAAAATGAAAATTAACCACCGAGGACACCGAGACCACCGAGATAAACCACTTGACCTCCCAATCGGGAGGCATGTAGACCCCCGGCGGCGAAAAGGCCTGACCCGCTAACGCAAAATTGTAAGCCGTCTCGTCGCTTGAGCGACGCGGTTTACCTAAACAGCGCACAGAAGTAAGTGCGACAAAGAAATGCAACAAATTGCAAGGTCAATGTAGGGGCGAGCCTTGGCTCGCCCACGGTTCCGGCTAGGTTTTGCGGGCGACCAGATTGGTCGCCCCTACCGCCGACTATTATTTTGGAGTGCATTAGCATGGCTTTGTTGGTCCTACTTATATTGATTTTGCTGCGACTGCCCCGCGCCTTGTGGTCGAAATATTTGTTTTTGACATTCAGTCTGGTTATACTTTTGGCAGAGAGGGCTTTAGAGCAGGCAGGGGCAAGCGCAAGATTTGCAAGCCTGCCGGTCTAGATACGATTCTCACAACGTATGCGCGATTGAGAGCGAAAGGAGGGACTGAGACTTTCTTGAGTTCGTGCGCAAGCATAATTAGGTTTAGGAGAGAGACATGTCGAAACGACTATTGGTTTTAGGAATCTTGCTGCTGAGTTTCGTGATGCTGGTCGTACCAGTCCAAACGCAGGAGGCAACTGAAGGCGGCGAGTTGATCATGATGCAGTCGGCCGATGTCATTGCCTGGGATCAGACCAGGACCACCTGGCCCAGCATTCGCAACGTGCGGCCGCTCTATGACACGCTGCTGACGGTGGATGACAACGACAATCTGCTGCCCTTCCTGGCCACTGACTGGGAGATTTCCGAGGATGGCTTGGAATACACGTTCCACCTGCGGGACGACGTGATGTTCCACGATGGCACGCCCTGGAATGCTGACGCGGTGATCTTCAATATCCAACGCCAACTCGACGATCCGGATGCGCGCGGACACGTGCGCTTGAGCAAAATCCAACAGATGGAAGCCGTTGATGACCACACGGTCAAGATCTGGATCGACAAACCCAATGGCGACTTCATCTATGTCGTGGCGGTGGGCACGGATGCCTATCAGATCAGCCCGACAGCTTGGGGCGAAGATGGCTCGACCTTCCACGAGAATCCGGTCGGCACGGGGGCTTTCATGTTCGAGGCGCATGAGCCGCAGAGCGAGATTCGCTATGTGAAGAACCCGAATTACTGGCAGGGCGCGCCGCTCTTGGATCGTTTGACCATTCGCATACATGGCGATACCCAGGTGCGCTTGATCGAGGTGGAATCGGACAACGTGCATTATGTCGATGGCATTGAGCCGGAAGACGCGGTGCGCTTGCAGGGTGATGGCAAATACGTGGTAAACACGCCGGTTGGACCCGGTGTGACCATGATCAGCGTCAATACATCGCGCTATCCGATGACTGAGCTTTCGCTGCGGCAGGCGCTGGCGCATGCGATCGACTTTGACGCGATCATCGAAGAGATCCTCTTCGGCTTGCCGCAGCGCTCGCGCGGCGGCGTATCGCCCAACTCGCCTTATTGGACCGATGATTTGCCGCCGATTGCGCCCTACGATCCGGATATGGCGGGCCAGATCTTGGACGAAGCGGGCTGGCTGCTGGCTGATGACGGCTTCCGCTATCGCGAATGCGATATGGACGAAGAAGACCCGCCCGAATTCAAGGAATGCGTCGACGGGCGCGAGAAGCTGGTGGTCAACATCATCTCGGCCGATTTCGCGCTTTGGGGCTTGTTCAACGAGATCTATCAGCAGTATCTGACGGACATCGGCATTGACGCCCCGATCAAAACGGCGGAATGGAACGCCATGCTGGATGAATGGCGGGAGAACCAGGGCAACTGGACCTTCGGCCACCATTCGCAAGGTTCCTTCTTCGCTGTCACTTCGGCGATTGAAGCGGCTTGGGCGCCCGACGCCTTCTGGTCAATCTACCAGATTGACGACGCGACCGTGCCCTATCTGGTTGAGGTAGCGGAGGAACTGCAGGCGACATTCGACGCCTTCTCAGCCACGACTGATCTGGAAGAGCGCAGGCGGCTTTCACATACAGCGCAGCGGATCTTCCTGGAGCAGCAGTTGACGATATGGGGCTGGCATTCGCCTTGGATCAATGTCATCAACCCGGCGGTTGAGGGCATCGTATGGGAGCTGGGCGGACGCATCCCGCTCTTCCACAAAGCCTGGCTCAACGAATAGCCAGTTGCCCCCACCCCAAACCCCTCCCCCATTTAGAGGGAGGGGCTTTACGGTCTCGCGCCCCTTTCCTCGTTTTTGAGGGAAGGGGCTCGGTTCACGCAGACTGTTCCGTTGAATGCAGGCGAGGATCATTGAGATATGCGCCAATATATCGTCAAGCGGCTTTTGCTGGCGATACCGACCATTCTGGGCGCGATCACGCTGGTGTGGTTCGCGATGCAAATGGCGCCGGGCGACCCGGCTGTGATGTTTGTGCCGCCGGATTTCCAGGGCGAGGAGGCGGAAGCCTACCTGGCGAAGGTCAACGAGAAGTACGGCTTCAACGATCCGTTGTCGCTTCAGTATTTGCGCTACATGCGCAACACACTGCTGGGTGATTTTGGCAATTCGCTCCGCACGCTGCGCCCGGTGACCGAAGATTTGGCACGGCGGGTACCGCGTTCGGCGCGCCTTGGTATCTCGGCGTTTCTGCTCTCGACGGCCGTGGGCATCCCCTTGGGCGTACTGGCTGCGATCAAACGCGGGACCTGGGTTGATGGCGCCTTGATGGTTTTGGCTTTGGTGGGCGTATCGATTCCCAATTTCTGGTTTGCTTATATGTTGATTCTGATATTTGCGCTGTATATCCCTATTCTGCCGCCATCGGGGCTGGGCGGCGTAAAACATATGATCTTGCCGACTATCGTTTTGGGTTTGTCGATCGCCGGCGCGCTGGCGCGTTATTCCCGTTCGAGCATGCTTGAGGTGGTCAACCATGATTACGTGCGTACTGCGCGAGCCAAAGGCGTTTCCGAGTACAACGTGTTGATCAAACACGCCTTGCGCAACGGGCTGATCCCCATCGTGACGATTTTGGGTATTAACTTCGGTTTCATCCTGGCTGGTTCAGTCATCGTGGAGACGGTATTCGCCTGGCCCGGCGTCGGCTTGTATTTGATCGACGGCATCAGCGGGCGCGACTTTCCCGTGGTGCAGGGGGCGGTGCTGCTGATTGCCATTGCTGTTGTGATGGCCAATCTCGTCACGGATCTGTTACTGGTCGTTGTGGACCCGCGCATTCGCTATGAATGATTGGGATCTGTTGTCAGCGCCATCCGCTCGAGTTGTCGTCCGGTGTTCAGGAGCTTGCGCGTGACTTATACAGGACAATACGAAGACGAAAAGCAGAAAATCTTGCAGCTCGAAGCGGATGAGTTGTTGCATATTTCTGGCGCGCGGCGCGCTTGGTACGAGTTCCGACGCAATCGCTTTGCGTTGGTCGGCGCCGTGTTCATGATCTTCATCGCTTTCATGGCTATATTCGCGCCCATTGTCTCGACGCATGATCCTTACAAACAATCGCTGCGCAAGCGCATGAAGCCGCCGACAGCTGAGCATTGGCTGGGCACGGATGAAGTGGGGCGAGATGTCTATTCTCGGCTGGTCTATGGGGCGCGCGTTTCACTGTTTGTCGGCGTCGTCGGCACAGCCGCCGGAGTCGTATGCGGCACGATCGTTGGCTTGATTTCCGGTTTCTTTGGGGGTTGGGTCGACACGCTGGTGATGCGGGTGATCGATATTATGTACGCCTTCCCGGGCATCGTGCTGGCGATATTATTCGTGGCGGTGCTGGGACCGAGTTTGTTCAACTTGATCATCGTCTTGGCGATTTGGGCGACGCCGACTCTGTCGCGCATCGTGCGCGGCAATGTCTTGTCGCTGAAAGAGCAGGATTATATTGAAGCGGCAATGGCAATTGGCGCGGGGCGCGCGCGCATCATGTTCTTGCATCTGCTGCCGAATACGCTGGCGCCGATCATCGTCTACGCCACCCTGGGCGTCGCCGGCGCAATCTTGACAACGGCGGCGCTGGGATTCCTCGGCCTAGGCGTGCAGCCGCCGCAAGCGGAATGGGGCAATATGCTCAGCAACGGCCGGCTATACTTACGCAGGGGGCCGCTGCTGATGATCTTCCCCGGCGTCCTGATCTCCGTGACCGTGATATCGATCAACCTGATCGGAGATGCCCTGCGCGATGCGCTGGACCCATATATTCAGTGATCCTTTGCGCCTCAAAATGCGACGCTCTATTTATTTCGCCCCTGTCACTTTGGCACACGCGAAATGTGAAATCAATAGTTCGATCGAATAAGACCGATTCTTTGCGAGGGCTTAAGATGGAATTACAGATGAAGCTGGCGCGCGAGGGAGCGCCGCAGTCAGGGACGGGCATGTGGGGGCGATATGCCCGCGCCGAGCGTCTGCTGCCGGGCAATGCGGCCCAGCTGACTTCCGATCTGACAATCAGACCCCGCTGGATCGAGGGCTCTGATCGCTTTTGGTATCGCTGGAAATCGCTGTCGGGATTTGAGTTTGCGCTAGTCGACCCGGCGGCGGGGCAAAGAATGCCGGCCTTTGATCACGAACGGCTGGCTGCCGCGCTCAGCCAAGCGACGGGCAAGCCCTGCCAAGCCGGGCAATTGCCCTTCAGGGAAATCGAGTTCAGCAATAATGGTCAGAGCGTCGTCTTTGACATTGATGCGGCCGGCGCCAGTGGGCGCTGGTCCTGTGATTTGAGTACATACGACTGCATGCGCCTGGGCGATGTGCCGAATCCGCCAAAGGACAAAGTGCTTTCGCCCGACGGTCAGTGGGAAGCCTATACGCGCGACCATAACGTATGGGTTCGCTCGGTATACAGCGGGGAGGAAGTCGCGATCACCGACGACGGCGAAGCGAAAAACGACTATGGCGAGCCGCTGCTTTCGCCGCTGACAACGGGCGGCATTGCAGACGCGCCGGCACCGGCGATTCGCTGGTCGCCGGATAGCAATCGGCTGCTGTTCTGCCGCGTCGATCAGCGGGAAGCGCCGCAGTTTCATCTGGTGCAATCGGCGCCGCGAGACGGCAGCGTGCGCCCGCATTTGCATTCCTATGCCTATCCCTTGCCTGGCGACGAGGTCTTGCCTTTGGCTACGCTGGTCTGCGCGGATTTGAATGCAGGCTCTGTGACCAATATTGACCTGGAAGCGAAGGAGGTGCAGTATCACGGTCCGCCCATCAACGACGATTGTTTGTGGTGGTCGGAAGACGCGAGCGCGATCTATTTCCTGCGGCAGGGGCGCGGCTATTATCAGATGGACCTGATCGTCATTGACGCGGAGACGGGGGCGGCGCGCAGCGCTATTGCGGAAGAGAGCGGCACCGGCATTGATCCCTCGATTTGGCGCGGCAATTCCAGCGTCCGTATCTTGGCCGGGGGCAGTCGCGTCATTTGGTATTCGCAGCGGGATGGCTGGGGGCACCTGTATCTGTATGACGCGGAAAGCGGATCGCTGATTCGTCAACTCACGTCGGGCGCTTATGAAGTGAGCCAGGTGAAATATGTGGATGAAGACGCGGGCCTGATCTATTTCACGGCTGTGGGGCGCGAAGCCGATCGCGATCCCTATTTCAGCCATTTGTATCGCGTCAGCCTGGAGGGTGGCGAGCCAGAGCTGCTGACGCCGGAAGATGCCGATCACGCGGTGGCCTTTGCGCCGGGCGGCAGTTGTTTTATCGACAATTATTCGACGGTTGACCAAGCGCCGGTGATCTTGCTGCGCAGCGCGGACGGCAAGCTGATACGCGAGCTCGAGCGAGCCGACATCAGCGAACTGGAAGCGACGGGCTGGCGGGCGCCGGAGCGATTCAAAGCCAAAGCGCGCGATGGCAGCACGGACATATATGGACTGATCTTCCGCCCCTCGGATTTGGACGAGAATGCGCAATACCCGGTGATCGATTACATTTACGGCGGTCCGCAGGCCATACAAGCGCCGGCGGCATTCGCCGATGCGGCGCGCGAACGGGAAGGCAATTATTGGACGTCGCAGGCGCTGGCGGAGTTGGGATTCGTGGTGGTGATGATCGACGGTCTGGGCATGCCGGGGCGTTCCAAGGCGCATCATGATCACAGTTATCGCAACCTGCCGGACAATGGCTTGCCCGATCATATCCGCGCGATACGACAGCTTGCCGATCGCTACGATTACCTTGATATATCGCGCGTGGGCATCTTCGGGCATTCGGCCGGCGGTTACGCCTCATGCCGGGCGATGTTCGCCTATCCGGACTTCTACAAGGTTGCGGTGTCGTCGGCGGGCAATCATGATCACCGGCTGGACAAAGCCACCTGGGTCGAACGCTATATGGGGCTGCCGGTGGCGGAGCACTATGTCTTTTCCGCCAACCAAAACCATGCGGGGAATCTGCAGGGCAAGCTGCTGCTGATCCACGGCGATATGGACGAGAATGTGCATGTGGCTTCGACGCTGGTGGTGGTGGACGCGTTGATTAAGGCGAATAAAGACTTCGATTTGCTGATCATGCCCAATCAACCGCATGCCTGCACGACGCATCCCTACTTTGTGCGGCGCCGCTGGGATTATTTCGTGCAGCATCTTCTCGGCGTCGATCCGCCGGTGGGATATGAGATTCAGTAAGCGCTAAAATATAAGTACATTAAAGCAAGTCGTGCAACGGAAATCTAAACACAGAGGACACAGAGCGCGCAGAGAAAAACCAACAGAGGAATATATTTTGCGGGCATTTCGGCGGGTCGCGTAGACACTGATCGCCGACACTGACCGTCAAAGGCTCTTACCGTTCATGCCTGTTTTTGATTCTCATTACTTACTTGCACTTACAGCCGGTAGGGGGCGTTTCGCTGAAACGCCCGCCGAGTAGAAACTGAATGAGAATCGGGCGACTCGCCGAGTCGCCCCTACCAGATCGTTGGTATTTTGGGTTAAAGCTCTCATGTCGAGAGCTGTCTGGTCGCATTTCAACCTAAAAGGAAACACTACCGCGATATTTCTGAAAGGAAAGGGCTCGTGTTTGGAAAACTGGAATATCCCGCAACGCGCCGAGTTGATGTTGCAGATGATTTCTTTGGCGCTCTGACAGCCGATCCTTATCGCTGGCTGGAAGCCGCCGACGACCCGGAAGTGCTGGCCTGGACGGGGAAGCAGCACGACTTGGCGATGGGCCTGCTAACAAGCCTGGAAGGGCGTGACAGTTTCGAGCGGCGGCTGCGCGAGGTATGGAATTATCCCAAATTTGAGATCCCGCGCAAGCGCGGCGACAAGCTCTTCTACATGCGGAACGATGGCTTGCAGGAACAACCCGTGCTCTATGTGCAAGAAGGGGACAAGCCAGCGCGGGTACTGGTCGACCCCAACGAATTGAGCGATGATGGCACAGTCGCGATATTCGATTGGCAGCCGACGGGCGATGGCCGGCTGGTGATGGTCGCCCTCTCGGATGGCGGGCTGGATTGGGTCAAGTTCCGCTTCAGAGATGTGGAAAGCGGCGAGGATCTGGATGACGATTTGGAAGCGCTGAAATTCTCATCGGTGGCTTGGCGGGCGGATGGCTCCGGCTTCTACTACAGCCGATACGCGGATGGCGCGCCAGACGAAGGACCCGACAATCCAGCGGTGTCTTACCAGGTGTACTACCACAAACTAGGGACTCAACAAGCCGACGACAAATTAATCTATGCTGATCCGGGGCGAAAAGGCATTCAGTTAAGCGCCTCGGTCAGCGCCGATGATCGTTTTCTCATTCTCGATATCACTTGGGAGTCGCGGATTGCCAATCGCCTGTATTACCGGCCGATCGACGATGAAGGCGACTTCATCCGACTCTTTGACGACCTGGACGCCGAATATAATTTCATCGGCAATGATGGCGATATCTTTTACATCCTGACCAGCAATGGCGCTTTGAACTGGCGCGTGGTCGCGGTGGATATCAAGAATCCAGCCAGGGAAAACTGGGTGGATGTGGTGCCGGAAAGCGAAGAAGCCATAGACGGCGTCGCCATTGTCAATCAGCAGTTTGTGGTAACTGCGCTGCGCCTCTGCCGGCATGTGATCAAGATTTACAACAAAGACGGCTCGCTCGATCGCGAGCTGCTGCCGCCCGGGATGGGCGCCGTGGCGCTGCGCGAGCATGCCGGCGCCTATGGCGGGGCTAAAGATGACAGCATGTTCATCGCCTGGACCTCGTTTCTGCAGCCGACGCAGATACTGCAATACGACTTCGAGACTGGCGAAACGCAGCCGTTTTTCGAAGCGGCGACGCCCTCGTTTGATCCCGACCGATACGAAACGAGACAGGCATTTTGCCCATCTGAAGATGGCGTGAAGGTGCCGATCTTCATCACCTGCAAGAAGGGCTTGGAACTGAATGGCGACAATCCAGCCATTATGTATGCTTACGGCGGTTACAGCTTCAGCCAAACGCCGAGTTACCGCGAATGGCTGCCGGTCTGGTTGGAAAGCGGTGGGATTTTTGTCGTCGCCAATATCCGGGGCGGGGGCGAATACGGGGAAGCCTGGCATCGCGCCGGCATGTTTGCTGGCCGACAGAAGACCTACGATGACATTCACAGTGCGGCGGAATGGCTGATCGAGAACCAATACACTTCGAACCGGAAGCTGGCGATTGAGGGCAGGAGCAATGGCGGCCTGCTGGTGGCGGTCTGCATGACGCAGCGCCCGGACTTATACGGCGCGATTCTATGCCATGTGCCAACTATCGACATGCTTCGCTTCAAGTATTTCACCTCGGGACGCTATTGGACCACCGAGTATGGCGATGCCGAAAGCAGCAAGGAGCATTTCGAGTTTCTGACGGCTTACGGTCCGCTGCACAACATTCAAGCCGGGCAAGCCTATCCGCCGATAATGATTCTCACGGCCGATCATGATGACCGCGTCGTGCCGATGCACTCGAAGAAGCTGGCGGCCAGCTTGCAAGCCGCCAATGAGAGTGACAACGTCATTCTGCTGCGGGTCTTGACCAGAGCCGGACATGCCATGGGAAAAGCGACGTCGAAGTTGATTGAAGAGCAGGTGGATATCTTCGCCTTTCTCAATCGCGTTTTCGACATGGGCCTGGAGTAGGCAAAAGTCAGATTTATCGTGCACAGCATCTTGTCGGATATGAACGCCAACCCCCCTCTAAATCTCCCCCCAATGCATTGGGGGGAGACTTTCACTTGTCTATGCAGCTCCCGACGTCGGTCGCAAACCTACACAGACGCGCTCCATCGGAATCATAATGCGTCCACGGCATCCTCAGAGTTGATAACTAAACTGCGTTTGATGCGGTAAACAGCGGATTTAACCCAGAACGGAAGGTGATAAAAGATGAACGAATCTTCTACGGACGTCACACAGAGCATACGACAGCAGTTGCTTGATAGTTTGGAATTTCGCTGTATTGGACCGCATCGCGGCGGACGGGTGGTGGCAGTCGCGGGCGATGCGTCGGATCCAATGACTTTTTATTTCGGGGCTTGCGCCGGCGGCGTCTGGAAGACGACCGACGGCGGGCAGTATTGGCGCAATGTCTCGGATGGTTATTTCAATACAGCCGCGATCGGCGCGCTGACGGTGTCGACGGCGGATCCCAACGTCATTTACGCCGGTACCGGAGAGACGTCAATCCGCGGCAATGTGTCTCACGGCGACGGCATCTACAAGTCGGTCGACGCCGGCTTGAGCTGGCGGCATCTGGGTTTGAGCGACACGCGGCATATCGGCAAGATTCAAGTTCATCCGCGCGATCCCGATATCGTTTATGTCGCGGCGCTGGGCCATGCTTTTGGGCCGAATGAGCAGCGCGGCGTTTTCCGCTCGCGGGATGGCGGCGAGAACTGGGAAAAAGTACTCTACAAGAGCGAGACGGCCGGCTCGCACGATGTGTCGATGGACGTCAACAATCCGCGGATTCTGTTCGCGGCGATTTGGCAGGCGCAGCGCTACCCGCATCGGCTGGAGAGCGGCGGCCCGGAATGTGGATTGTGGCGCAGCATGGATGGCGGCGACAGCTGGGAAGAGGTCTCGCGCAAGCCCGGTTTGCCGGGGGGCGTCCTGGGTAAGATCGGCGTGGCGATCTCGCCGGCGCAAGCCGGGCGCGTTTGGGCGGTGATTGAAGCGGAGGATGGCGCGGTCTTCCGCTCGGATGATTATGGCGAGACCTGGATTCGCCTCAGCGAACAGTCGCTGCTGCGGACCCGACCTTGGTATTACATGCACATCACAGCCGACACGCAAGATCCGGACACGGTCTATGTGCAGAATTACAGCTTTTGGAAATCAATTGACGGAGGCGCCTCGTTTGAGGCGATACCGATCCCACACGGCGATGATCACGCGCTGTGGATCGACCCGAATGATAACCGGCGCATGATTGACGGCAACGACGGCGGCGCCTGCGTTTCCTTCAACGGCGGCATGAGCTGGTCGTCGATCTATAATCAGCCGACGGCGCAGTTGTATCACGTCTGCACCGACGATCAGTTCCCGTATCGCGTCTATGGGTCGCAGCAGGACAACAGCGCCATCAGCGTGCCGAGCGCGACGATTGACGGGGCCATCCACGAACGGGACTGGTATGCGCCGGGCGGCGGCGAGAGCGGCTATATCGCCATCAAACCGGATGATCCTGCTTATGTTGTCGCCTCGGGACCACAGGGTCAACGCGCATACAACGACATCATGCTGCTCTACAACCACCGCAGCGGTCAGGTTTGGGACATCACGGTATGGCCCGAGTTGTATGGCTGGGGCGTGGGCAGCGAAGGTCTGAAGTATCGTTTTCAGTGGACTTTTCCCATCATGTTTTCGCGGCACAATCCCGATCTGCTGTATGTGGCGAGCAATCACCTGCATTTGTCGACGGATTTGGGCGCCAGCTTTGAAGCGATCAGTCCTGATCTGACGCGGGACGATCCCGACAAGCTGCGAGCCTCCGGGGGTCCGATCACGCGGGACAATACCGGCGCCGAAGTCTATTGCACCATTTTCGCATTGGCGGAATCTCATCACGAAGCCGGTGTGCTTTGGGCGGGCACGGATGACGGTTTGGTACATATATCGGAGGATGGCGGGCGCGAATGGGAAGAGATCAGTCCGCCGGATCTGCCGGAATGGGCGCTGATCAGCATCATTGAAGCCTCGCCGCACGAAGCGGGGGCCGCGTATCTAGCCGCGACGCGCTATAAGCTGGACGATAGGCGTCCTTATTTGTACAAGACGACTGATTATGGCAAGACCTGGAGGCCGATCACGAATGGCATCCCGGATGATGAATTCACGCGGGTCATTCGCGAGGATCCCAATCGGCGCGGTTTGCTCTATGCCGGGACGGAGACGGGCTTGTACATCTCTTTTGATGATGGCGAAAATTGGCAGCCCATTAGAGGCAATCTGCCGGTGTGTCCGATACACGACCTGGTGATCAAAGATCAGGACTTGGTGGTGGCGACGCACGGCCGCTCGTTTTGGATCCTCGATGATCTGGCGCCTTTGCATCAGGCGGGCTCCGATTTGCCAGTCGAGGGCGCGCATTTGTTCGCGCCGGCGCCAAAAACGCGCATGCGCGATTATGGTCGCTTTGGCCGTTGGTATGGCGAGCAGGACAGCAACAAAGTGAATTTCGGGCGTATTGGCACAAGCGTTGCGGCGCTGGAATATCGCGACGATTCGGACTTGCCGCATTTTTTGAACGCCGGGCGGAATCCGCGCCCCGGCGTGGTCTTCCGCTACTATCTGGCGGGGGCGGGCGATGCGCCCGTCGAGCTGCATATTCGCGACATGGATGGCGCTTTAATCCGCTCCTACAGCAGCGCCTCCGAGGCTGACGGTTTGCCAGCGGGGAGCGGGCTGAATCGTTTTCACTGGAACCTGCGCTATCCGGGGGCGGTCGATGTCGATGAGTCGCTGACGTCCTGGGAGCGGCCCGACGGTCCTTTGGTCGTGCCGGGCGAATATATGGCGGAACTTGTCGCCGGCGCGGACAGTTGCCGGCAGACATTCGAAGTACGCGCCGATCCGCGGCTGGAGACGACGGCGGAAGCCTTTGCGGCGCAGAAGGACCTGCTGCTGGCGATATGCGATCGGCTATCGCGGAACAATGCCACCCTCAACAAGCTGGTGGCGCTCAAGGGGCAGGCGGGGGCTTGGCAGGAGCGCTGCGATGATGAGGCTGTGTTGGCGGCGGCATCGGCTATTGTCGCCGATGTGGATGCGCTGCTGCCCTTGCTGATCAATACCGGCATCAGCGAGTCGCAGTTGTATCCCAGCGGCTTGCACGAGAAGTTCAATGCCCTGTTTGATTCGGTGGACAGCGCCGATTACGCGCCGCCGCGCCAGGCGTTTGAGGTATTTGAGCAGCTTTCGGCGCAACTGGATGGTCATGTCGAGCGTGCCGAGACAGATCTGGGCGAGAAGGTCGCGGCTTTTAATGAGACGATTCGCGGGCTGGGGCTGGGCGCTTTGGATGCGATGTGAGTCGGAGTGGTGCGTGGGAGCCCTCAAGCGAGGGCTCCTTGCGTGCAGACGGACAGGCTAGAGCTCGCGCACCCAGAATTGGGCGCCCGCTTGCATTCTTCCTATCCCGCCTCCCTTCCACTGGAGCTTAAAGGTATGAGAACCGGGGTCCAAGTCCTGAACTATGTAGGTGAAGCTCAAGTTCTGCGAGTAGGCCTGGTCAAGTGACATTCGCGCAAGGCCGTTGTCGCCTCCTTGTCGATTTCCGTCGACATCAATGTCAAACAACATATGTACTCGATTACCGCTGTCGTGGCGATGCCCTGTGGCGTGGAGGTGAACCATGACATCGCCACCGGTTGTGGTAATTGTCAAACTCAGGTTGTTGCTGTCAACATCCACAAATGAACGGCTGCTGGATGTTGCAAGAAAACTCTCTGTGGTTTTGTAGATCGCTGTCGCCTTTTGGTTTTTCAACGCCGCCAGGTTTTCTCCGATAGCGTTCATATCGTCGGCGGCAATCAATTCTCCGGTTGTCCAGTCGGTTTTTGGCGCTGTCCAGGTCATTGCGTTTCTCCTTTTTTGGATTTGTTGAATTTGTCCTGCAATCTCGATTGTTCCTGCTAGGAGCAGGTTGGCGAAACTGTCATGTGGACTTCTGCTATCATAAGTCAGCTAACATGACAGGCCGGTTTTAGCGTGTACTTTGGAATCGGTTATCAGCAATCGTTGCTTGATCTTATCCCTTTATTCACTGGCATATAGGCAACTTAGCATGTTTGTTCTAGGAGAATGCGACTAAAAGGTCGCGTTATTAGAATGCGAAGAGAATCTTTTGTTATTTCATACTTATTATAAAGTAATGCAAATTTTCAAAAAATTAACGAATTGCAGGGGCGACTCACAGGACTCTGTTGAAATACTGCCCCCCATCCCCCGGCCCCTTACCCCCAAAATGAGGGAAGGGGAGCTTTCTGAGCTCTAATAAGCCGTTAAAGCCCTTCCCTCTCGGGGAGGGGTTTGGGGTGGGGTTTTAGCGCTTTTTCAACAGAGTCCACAGAGTCGCCAGCGAAACTTCATCTGCTGTTCAAAAGCGCCTCTTGAAATACGATCAGCGCTTCTATTTTCATTGCTTTTCTGGTGTCCTCGGTGTCCTCGGTGTTTAGAAAAATCTGGCGCGATTGCTCTGATCACGTTGTCGCCAATATGGGAGATGCGCCTGATCTTTGCTAGAATCGTGCCGATGCGCTCAAGCAGATCTGGAGCGGTGGGTGAACGCGGGCCAACATACAGTCCAGGAGATCTATAGCCAGCCGCGGGTATGGGCTGACGCGCTCGCGGTCTTTGAGGCGGGGGAGTCGACATTTTCCGATTTGATCGCCGCTGCCGAGCCCGATCATGTCGTCGTCACCGGCTGCGGCTCCACCTATTATCTCTCGCTGACCGCCGCGCGCTTGCTGCGCGGCGCCGGCATAGACGCGCAGGCGCGCCCAGCCTCGGAACTGCTGCTCTTCCCCGAGTCGATCTATCTCCCAGGGCGAAAATACGCGCTGATTACAGTATCGCGCTCCGGCGCGACCACGGAAACCCGGCTTGCGGGGTCCGCCTTCAAAGCCCGGATCGGCGGTCCGATCATCACGGTCACCTGTGATAGCGGCAGCCCGCTGGCGCGCAAATCCGACCTGGCTTTCGCGATCGACAGCGCAAGCGAAAAGAGCGTCGCGCAGACCCGTTCCTTCAGCAGCATGTGCCTTGTGTTGCAACAGATGGCTGCCGCGCTCGCCGGGCATGAGCGGACTTCGAGCCTCCGATTGCCGGCCCAATGTCAGCAGTTGTTGGATTCCTTCGGGGATCTGGCGGAAACGCTCGGCGCCGACCGGGGCATCGAACGCTTCTTCTTTCTCGGCGCCGATATGCTCTATGGCATCGCCTGCGAAGCCATGCTGAAGATGAAAGAGATGTCCCTGTCCTACAGCGAAGCGTTTCACACGCTGGAGTTCCGCCACGGCCCGATGTCCATGGCCGCTGAAAATGCGCTGGTTGTCGGCTTGATATCGGCGCAATCCGCCCGCCAGGAATTGCAAGTGCTGCGGGAAATGCGCCGGCTGGGCGCGCAAACCCTGAGCATCGCGCCGTTTGCGACCGACTCGCCGCGTCATATCGCCCTGCCAGACGATCTTCCAGTCTGGAATGCGCCCGTCTTGTATCTGCCGGTCTTGCAGCTCCTGGCTTATCATCGCGCCCTGCGCAATGGCCAGAATCCCGATCGGCCGCAGAACCTGAGCGCTGTCATCTCGCTCGCGGATCTATGACAAGCGAGTGAAAAGCGAAATCGAAAAGGATTTTGAACATGTCCGACATCACTTTGTTCCCGCAACCGCAATTGATCGAGAGAAACGAAGGCAGCTTCACCCTGAATGCCGACACGCTGATACATGCGCGCGACAGACGCCTGGGCGAAATGCTGGCGAACTACCTGCGACCCGCGACTGGTTTCCCGCTCCCGGTCGACGCCACCGGCGAGCCAAGCAATAACCGCAATGTCATTCGCCTGGTTGAGGAGCGGGAGCTGGATTCGCCCGAAGCCTATCGCTTGACGGCGTCGAACGATACGGTTGTCTTGTCAGCCGCTTCGCCGGCGGGCTTTGGGCATGGATTCCAAACCCTGCGCCAATTGCTGCCCCCGCAAATCCTGAGCCTGGAACAGGCTGCCGGCATCGACTGGCGCATCCCGGCGCTAAGCATCAGCGATGCGCCGGCTTTTGGCTGGCGCGGCTTGCATCTGGATGTCGGCCGGCACATGTTTCCGGTCGCCTTCATCAAAAAGTTCATTGACCTGCTGGCATTTTACAAATTCAACACCTTCCATTGGCACCTGACGGAAGATCAAGGTTGGCGGATCGAGATCAAGAAGTATCCCAAACTGACCGAAATCGGCGCTTACCGGGAGGAAACCTGCCTGCCCGGGGACCGCCAAAAGTTTGATGGGGCGCCCTATGGCGGCTTTTATACGCAGGACCAGATCCGCGAGCTGGTCGCTTATGCCGGCGAACGGGGCGTCACGGTCGTTCCGGAGATCGAATTGCCGGGCCACAGCCTCGCGGCTTTGACCGCCTATCCTGACTTGGGCTGCGTCGGGAAGGATTATCAGGTTCGTACCAGTTGGGGCATTGACGAAAATATCTATTGCGCCGGAAATGATGACGTATTCAGTTTTCTGAAAGATGTCTTCAGCGAGGTCCTTGCGCTTTTCCCGGGCGAGTTCATCCACGTCGGAGGCGATGAAGCGCCCAAAAAACGCTGGAAGCGTTGCCCGGCTTGCCAGGCGCGTATCAAGGCGGAAGGCTTGAAAGACGAAGACGAGCTGCAAAGCTGGTTCGTGCGCCAGTTTGATAGCTGGCTCGGCGAACGCGGACGGCGCTTGATCGGCTGGGACGAAATCCTCGAAGGCGGCTTGGCGCCAAACGCGACGGTCATGAGCTGGCGCGGCAGCGACGGCGGCATCCAAGCCGCCAACGCGGGCCACGACGTGGTCATGACGCCCACCACCTATTGCTACCTCGATTATTATCAAGCCGAAGACTTCGCTAGCGAACCGCCCGCCCTGCCCGCCTACCTGCCTCTGCGCAAGGTCTATCAATTCGTGGTCCTGCCCGAAGCAATTGCCGACGACAAGAAAGGTCATATCCTGGGCGGGCAGGGCAATCTCTGGACAGAATACATCCCCACATCGGATCATCTGGAGTATATGGCTTATCCACGCGCCATCGCCCTGGCGGAGGTGCTGTGGAACCATCCGCAGCAGCGCGACTACGGCGCTTTCCTGACGCGTTTGCAGGGGCATTTGCCCTGCCTGGATACGCTCGGTGTCAACTATCGACCGCTGGATGATTAAACGGCAGGAATCCGAGGTCCGCCATGCTCCTGAAAAGCGAAATCGCCCAACAGCCCGCCGTCATAAGCCGCTTGCTCGACGAGGGCGCGGCGGCGACTCAAGCGGTCGCCGCGGCAATCCGCGACTTCGACCCGGTATTTGCCTGCATCGCTGCGCGCGGCACATCGGATCACGCCGCCATTTACGCCCAGTATTTGTTCGGCGCGGTCCTGCAAATGCCGGTCATGCTGGCGACGCCG
This sequence comes from Chloroflexota bacterium, assembly GCA_028873975.1. Taxonomy (GTDB): domain Bacteria; phylum Chloroflexota; class Anaerolineae; order Aggregatilineales; family Phototrophicaceae; genus UBA6055. The sequence goes on along the minus strand of JAPPMO010000004.1, from coordinate 33,115 downwards.
TCGCTGCATACAGTTTATGCCCGCCCGCCCGACTTCTCGAAAGCGCTGGTGATCGGCATTTCACAATCGGGCAAGGCGGAAGACGCGCGCGCGGTCTTGAACGACGCGCGGGCGCAGGGCGCGCTGACGCTGGCGATTACGAACTACGAAGATTCGCCGCTGGCGGCTGCGGCAGAGCGGCACCTTCCGCTGCGCGCCGAAGAAGAGTTCAGCGTCGCCGCCACCAAGACCTATACGGCGCAACTGACCGTCATAGCCATGTTGGCGTCGGCGCTGGCCGACGATGAAGAGCTGCGATCCGGTCTTATGAGCTTGCCGGGCTTGGCGCGGGAAACGCTTGACCTGACCGACGGCATCGCGGGCTGGGCGCAGCGCTACCGCGCTATGGATCGACTCACCGTGCTGGGGCGGGGCTTCAATTACGCCACCGCCTGCGAGATTAGTCTCAAGGTCAAGGAATTGACCTATATCGCCAGCGAAGGCTACAGCGAAGCCGACTTCCGCCATGGTCCCATCGCCGTCGTGCAGAGGGGCTATCCCCTGATGCTGGTCGCGCCGCAGGGCAAAGCCGGCGCCGCCATGCGGGACATCTTCAGCGTGGTCGAAGAAAAAGGCGCGGAAACCCTTCTCATCAGCGACGATGAGGATTTGCTGGGAGAAGCGACGCAGGCGATGCGCATCCCCGCCGCGCCGGAGTGGCTCAGCCCCATTATCGCCGTGATGCCGGGCCAGGTCTTCGCCATGCGGCAGGCGCTGGCGCGCGGATATGAAGTTGACAAGCCGCGCGGCTTGTCCAAAGTGACGATTACGGAGTAGCGCCCTGGCGATTGCCCTGCATCAACGACCAGAATGGATGAAGTTTCGGCTGAAACTGGCTAAGATACAAGCGTGAAGACAAGATTCCAGGAGTAATCCCATGTCAAGCGACCGATTGCAACGTTTCCAAGCCATACTGGCCGAGCAAGCCGATCTCGCCTTTGTTCCCATCTCGTCCGACTTGCAATACCTGACCGGCGTCCCGCGCGACATTCCCAACTACGGGCATAATATCCACCCGGGCGACTGGCTGGAAGGCGCCTGGATCAGCCCGAATCAGGCGCCGGTGCTGCCGCTGCCGCGTATGACGGCTGAATTCGGCGGGCTCAGCCGCTTGCAGGGCATCGATATCCGCGTACTGGGCGACTGGGACGAACCTTTGGAGATGGTTCAAGGCATTCTTGACGACTTCAACTTGCCTGAGAACCCGCGCGTGGCGATCAGCGATTTCACCCGAGGCGAGACCATCTCCAATTTGCAGCCCTTGCTGCCGGGCGCGATCTGGCTATCCGCCACTGATTTGCTGCGCCCCTTGCGCGTCATCAAGTCGCAGAGCGACATCGATGAGATGAAGGAAGCCGGACGCATTACCGAAGCGGCTTTCGCCGATACATTGACGTCGCTGCGCCCCGGCATGACCGAACTGGAGATCGTTGAAGAGGTCAATTATCAGTTGCGGCGGCACGGCTCGCTGGGACAATCCTTCACCACCTCGCTCTACAATTCCGGGCCGGATCACCCGCTGCTTTTCGGCGCGCGCATGGAAAGCTGGCGCCGGGAACTGAACCCGCCGGTGTCCATCCTGTTTGATTTCGGCGGCATCTATCAAGGCTGGTGTTACGATTTCGGGCGCACGGTCTTCTTCGGCGAGCCGAATGACGAAGCGCAGCGCGTCTATGACCTGGTGATGGCCTCGCAGGCGGCTGGCATCGCGGCGCTGAAAGCCGGCGAATCGACGACCACGGCCACCGATCGCGCCGCGCGACAGGTGATTGAAGAAGCCGGCTACGGCGAGGCTTTTCGTCATCGGCTGGGCCACGCCATCGGCATGGACGTGCACGAGCCGCCTTTCTTGACCGAGGGCGACGAGACGCCGCTGGAAGAGGGCATGCTCTTCACCATCGAGCCCAGCATCATGCAGATGAACAACTATTCGGCGCGCGTGGAAGATATCGTCGTCGCCCGTCCCGGCGGCGGCGAAAAACTGACCAACGGCTGGCAGGAGTTGATCGTGGTGGGGTGATTTCTTTAGGTCGCTCGACAAAATCTTAACAGCCCAGAATTTGCGCCGAAATCTCATCGGCTACAAATCTTGTTTTGTCCTCAAACCGACGCATGCTGATTCTAGTCTGCTGCAATAGGTTGGTTTTTGTTACTTAATTCATACCCCCCCCCCCGAAAATTAACTTTTCTTCAAGAAAATTCTGATATGATCACACAAGCGCTTGAGATACAAGGGATGCGTGGATGTTGCGACTAACACAAGTGTATCTTATGCCTTGGAAAAGTTTATTTTAGGCTACTAGAGGTTGAATCGAATGCTTATCAGTGCATATCGTGTTCTTCAATTCGCGGGTATTGTCGCTTTGTTGTCTGTATCGCTATGGCTACTGTATATCTCGCAGGCGCAGGGGGCATTTGATGATGATGACCCGAATAATGATCCCAATGCGTGTCATAATGACCCCGATCCGGCCAATTGCGACTGGCAGCGCGGCTGGTATCAGGCGGCTGTCAATGCGGGGCATCTTTCGGAAAGTCAGGTTCAGCAGGTCTATCCCGATATGAGAAGGGGCGAGCCGGCTGCGTCAGGACAAATCGGTCAAGTCAATCTCTACAATGACGATGATCCGAATAATGACCCCAACCTGTGCTTCCAATCAACCGACCCAGACTGCGATTGGGACCAAGGCTGGCGCGATGCCCGGGCATCGCTCGTTCCAGCCGCGCCAATTGGGACACCGGATCCGTACAATCAGGAATCGGGTTCCTTGGGCTACAATTTCAGCGGCGCGGATGTTACCATCATTGGAGAAGCGCCAGAGGGCTGGGTATCAGCCATTCAAACACAATATGCCGAGCAAACGCAAGAGCCCGACGTAGTCGAGGTCAGATGGCTTTGTCCCTCAGGCTTAAGCGAATCAGACTGCTCCGGCACATTTACCGCGCGGACGAGGGACTAATAAAGTCCTTAACCGAGACCAGCAGACGAGTTGGGCTTGGAATCGCGGCTGGCAGGAGTTGATCGTGGTGGGGTGATTTCTTTCAGCACAAAGGCGCGAAGGACGAAGCAATGGCTCGCCCTTGCATGTCTTCGTGTACTTCGTGTCTTTGTGGTGAAACTCATCCCACAATCGTATGCGACTGCTCGCGCATGTACTGTTGCAAGTAGTACCAACTGCCGGAGGCTTTGTTGCTGCCGGTGCTGCCCTTCCAGCCGCCGAAGGACTGATAGCCGGGCCAGGCGCCGGTGGTGGCGCCGGCTTCGCGATTGACGTAGAGCACCCCCGCTTCCATATTGTCCAGGAACCAGTCGACCTCGTCGGGATCTTCACTGTAAATGCCGGCAGTCAAGCCGAGCGCGACATCGTTGGCTAGCTGTATCGCTTCGTCCTTCCCCTCCACGGCGCGCACGGCGACGATCGGGGCGAACATCTCGTGCCGCCAGAGGCGATGGTCATCGGGCAGATCCGTCACCACCGTCGGCGCGACGAAATAGCCCTTGGCACTGCGAGTGTCTAGCCCTTCCAGCGTGCCACCGCCGATGCGAATGTCTCCCTCGCGCATCTCGTCGACATAGCCCTGGTAAGCCGCGTAGGCGTCGGCATTGATGATGGGACCCATATAGGTGTCGAGGGCTGTGGGGTCGCCCACTTTGATCTCGGCGGTGAGATCGACCAGCTTGTCGATGAAAGCCTCTTTGACGGAGTCTTCAACATAAACGCGCGAGCAAGCCGAGCACTTCTGCCCGGTCAAGCCGAAGGCCGAGCGCATCACGCCCAGCGCGGCTTTGTCGAGATCGGCTTTGGCGGTGACGATAGCGGGGTTCTTGCCGCCCATCTCGGCGATGACCGGTCGGTAGTAGCCGGCCGCGGTCGTGAAGTTCTTGATGATGCTCATGCCGACGTCATAGCTGCCGGTGAAGGTCAAGCCGGCCAGGTCGGGGTTGGCAGTCAGCGCCATGCCAGGCGCGTCGCCGCCGTATACCACATTGAAGACGCCCTTGGGCAGTCCGGCGTCGACCATGCACTGGGCGATCATGTAGGCGGTGAGCGAGCCTTCGGCAGCCGGCTTGAGCACAACGGTATTGCCGGCGGTCAGCGCGGCGCCACTGGGACCGCCGGTGAGCGCAGCGGGAAAGTTGAAGGGTCCGATCACGCCCCAAACGCCGTAGGGCTTGAGCAGGCTTCGATTGAAGTGCTGGTCGGTCTCGCTGAGCAGCTGCCGGTCGAAGCCTTGATTGTCGCGTATCGCCTCGACGCAATAGCGGATTAAGTCGGCGCTTTCTTCGACATCGCCGATGGCTTCCAGGCGGTTTTTGCCGATTTCCATGCTGACGACGGCGGAGATCTCGAAGAGGCGCTCGCTGATAAGATCGGCTGCCCGGTTGACCAGGTCAGCTCGTTCAGCCCAAGGGGTATCGCGCCAGCCCGGAAAAGCCGCCTTTGCCGCCGCCACCGCGCGATCGACATGCTCGTCGTTGGCTTGGGCGAACTCGCCCAGAACCCAGTCGGTGTTGATGGGCGAGCGGTTTTCAAAACTGCCGTCTCCCTCGACCCATTCTCCGTCGATGTACATCTGGTAAGTCTTGCCCAGGTTGGCGCGGAGTTCGGCGACATCTTCATCGAAGTATTCGTGCAGAAGCGGGTCTGGGCTGCCGAGTGTGGAATAAGTTACTTTGATATGCTTGCGTTCCTTTGTCATCAGTTCTTCTCCTCAAGCTTCATTTTGCCTGTTGCCTGCCGACAGTATATGCCTATGGTACACGAATTCAGTCGCAGACGCGCCGCGCTTGGACAATATAACCAAATGTCAAGCCAGTTCGCGCTCAGGTCAGCTCGTCGCTGTCCATCACGCGCTTCTTGACGCGCTCGACGCGCATGATGAGGCGTTCGTCTACATCCGGGCAGGCGGCGATGGAATCGTATGCCAGCCAGTCGTTCTCGGCGAGTTCGCGCTGTTTCGCCGCCAGCAGCGGCAGAACCGAGGACAGCGCGTAAATGCAGAAGTGCTTGCCTGCCGGGATGCGCAGCTTCGCGCTTTCCGTGAGTTCAAAATAGTCGCCGACAGCCATACCGCAGACGGACCGCCCTTCGATCCGCTCGACGGTGACGCGCAGGTCATAGAGTTCAAATGGACGGCTCATGCGGCGCCTCGCAAGGGCTTAATGATACTTGGGCAATCAACTCTGCAAGAGGGCAAGACAGGTATCGCGGATAATAAATTCCTCGCCCGGGTCAAGCGTCATGGGATTGAGACGAAATCGGGTCTCATCGACTTCAAAGACCGAGATTGCCGGATCGACCTCCAGGAAGGCGGCAACCAACTCGCCGGCTGACCTGCCCAACGTCCCCGGATCGACGGTGACGAGGCACCAGGGCAAGGGTTGGTTGGCTTCGTTGGGATAGTCGCGCTCGGCGCGGACGCCCGGCAGCGGATTCAAGGCTTCGCTCCACATCTGCACGCAGTCTTCACAGTAGGCCTCGCGGGCGGCGTGATCCATGTTCAGATAGCGTTCCACAGCCGCCAGCAAGCCCATCAGCTCTTCTTTGCCGACTTTCAAGGGACGCCCAAGTCCGTGGTTGGGCACGCTGATAGGGCGGATCGATTCGATCATGTCCCGGCGGCCCAGCATCAAGCCCGTGGGCTGGGGACCGCGCAGGTCCTTGCCGCCGCTGAAGAGCGCCAGCGCCGCGCCCATCCCGGTGAAGCGCCAGAGGTTCTCCGGCGGCGGCAGTTGCGCCGCCGCGTCCACAACAACCGGCAGGTCATGATCCTCCGCGATGGCGATGACCTCTTGCAAGGGCGTATCAGCCTCCTCGACCAACCTGCCCGCGAACCAGAATATGCAGGCGGTCTTTTCGTTGATCGCGCCTCGCAGCGCTGTCGGACTGGGATCAATCTCGACGAAGCGCATGCCGGTCTGTCGCACGGCGAAGTCGTATCCGTTGCGCTGATTGCGGTGGACAATGGCTTCGTTCTTGAGCGAGGCGATCTGCGGAAAATCCATGCCGACTTCGGGATGATGGTACAAGACGCAGGCGGTCGCCGCCAGCATGACCCCGGCCGCGGCGCCGGAGGTGACATAGGCGGCTTCGTTCCTGGTGAGTTCGGCGATGCGCTCGCCCACTTTGCGCTGCAATAAGGGCAAGTCTACAAAGCAGCCGGCCGCCTCGTTCATGGCGCGCAGCACTTCCGGCGGCATCAGCGAACCGCCAAGTTTGGTCAAGGTAGCGTTGGCATTGATAACCGGGCGAATGCCCAGGGCGTCGTAATTGCTCATGCTAGACAATTTCCTTCGGATAGCGGATTTCCCAATACGATGGCGGCGCGTCTTCCCAAGCGGGCGCGGCGCGCCCATTAAGGTCATAAACGATCTCGCCGGCGCGCAGCGTCATCTCGCAAGTGAGTTTGCGGCTGCCGTTCATGCGAGCCTGCCCGCAGTCAACATAGCCGAATTCGCCCTCTTGCTGCTTTAGGATGGCGATATCAGCTTCGGCGCCGACGCCGAGATGACCGAGTTCCGGATGACCGATTTCTTCAGCAGGGGTCGCCGTGGAGCGATAAATGAGCTCGTCGAGCGGCATCCCCATGCACAGCAGTTTGGACATGGTCGTCAGCATATCATGCACCACGCCGTTGACATTGCCGATATGCAAGTCGGTACTGATGGAATCGGGACCGAAGCCGCCCTGCATGGCGGGGATGGCTTGGCGGAACCAGAAGCTGCCCGCGCCATGACCCAGATCGAAGATGATGCCGCGTTCGCGGGCTTCGAACATGAAATCGGCCGGTTCATTCTTGTCATTCAAGATGGGGAATTGCTGCGCATAGACATGGGTGTGGATATCGCCGGGCTGCATTTTCCGCAGCAGTTCTTGATATGTGCGTCCCGGGCGATGCCAGAAATCGACCATCAGTGGTTTTCCGCAGATGGCGGAGGCTTCCAGGGCGCGGTCAACGGCGGCCCAGGGCGGATGCGCCTCGTCGAAAGGTTGCGATACCCAGTAATGCGCGGTCTTGATGCCGACGCAGTGCTCGGGGTAGGCGAGTACGATTGAAGCGGCCAACTCCGGATCCATCTCCCCGATGTCTTGTTCGAAGGGTCCCGTCATGCCCGATTTGACAATGTTGATATATGCGTAAATGCGCGTCCGCGCCCGGTCGATGACCGTCCGTTTGAAGTGCAGGAAATGCTTGGCGCCGGCCGTGCCTGTATCAACGACTGTGGTAACGCCGGACCGAAAGCAATGATGGTCGGCGATCACGCTCAGGGTCTCCGGCTCGCGGGTGTGATAAACGTGGACGTGCATATCGATCAAACCGGGACTTACGATCAGTCCGGCGATGTCGATGCTTTGCGCCGCTTGACCGCCAGGGATGTCTTGGGCGACTTGGGCGATTCTGCCGCCGCGGATGGCGACGTCCCTGGCCGCGTCGATCCCGTTCTTGGGGTCGATGAGGCGGCCGTTTTTGAGGAGCAAATCGTATTGTGTCATGGAAGCGATTCCTTGATTGTGGACCGGCGCCTCGCGCCTGGCTCTTGTTTACCATATCTCGATGAAGTGTACCACTCGACTCTTGCGCTCGAAACGGCCGGGGGCAAAGCGAAATAATTTCACCGCGAAGACGGCAGGGCAGCAATCAGTCAAAGCCCCAGCGCTGCATCCTGGCCAAAATATCGCGCAAACGCTCGTAGCGCTTGCGCCGCTCGGCGACAGTCAGTTTGTTCCATTTCTTGCGCGTCATTTCACGATCAATGCGACGCAGGTTGCGCTCGAAGGGGGTCTCTTGATTTTCTTGAAGCAGCGGAAAATCCGACAGTTCTCGTCTGAGGCGGCTGATTGACCAAGGCCGAGACAAGCCGGTTTCGCGGTCGATATCGCCGTCAGCGGCTTTGCGGAGCCAGCGGCTTTGCTCCGCCGTTTCAAGATGCGCCACCAACTTGTGATGTCCAAATGACAGTTTGTCGGTACGTACCGAAAAATGCACATTCCGCGCGACGTAGCGGTAGTCGTAGAGCGTCTTCACTTCGTAATTCAGCGCCTTGGCGATTTCTTCATGCTGTCCCCACTGCTTCGTTTCGCCTTGCAAGAGCCAGTCTCCAATCAGCCACTGAATGGAATGGTCGAGCCGGAAGAGCAATTGGCCCAGCAGCTCCCAGTTCCGCTTATCCCCGGGCAGGCGGGCGGGGTCGATGCCCAGCGCCGTCAGGCGATACTCATAGGCGCGGATGGAACCGTCTCCGCCCACCGCGACCTCCGCTGCAGCCGGGTTCGTCGCTTCAATATCCCCAAACCACTGATCCACCGGTTCGCTGCCGGACGCGCCAAAGGTAGCGCTGGCAACCTCTTCATAGGGAAGGCGGGGAAGGTCCTCCAGCTTCGGCAGCGCTGATTTGGAACGATCACGATTTCGTCGGCTTGACATGTTTGATTCCCTCCAGGAATCTCTTGAGCAGGTTCCAGCCATGCCGGGCGGCGGACGACCCGGAGGCATAGTTCCAGATGGTGCGGTGCACACGGCTGCTTTCTGTCCAAATGGTCGATTGAGGAATCGGGTCCCAGACCAGATCCCCGTAGGCCTCTTTCAATTCTTCCAGATTGTCCCGATGTTCAAGCGTGCCATGCCGATAGATGTTCGGCAGGATTCCCAGGTTGGCGATGGGCGCAAAGTTGAATTGACCCCGGTAGCGCTCGTTCTCTTGGCGATGCATGAAGCTGTTCTGCAATCCGCGAAAACTGAGATACTCGCATTTCGTCGGGTACAGGATGGCGTCGGTCGCCAAATAGATCGCGCCATGCAGCAGCGACGGCGTCGGCGAGGTATCGACAATCACAAAGTCGACGGCGTCTTTCAGTTCGATAAAGCGGCGGACGAATGCCAGCGCATCCTTGGAATTGGTAGCGATGCTTTGCGTTTCCACATTCGACGGCAACAGGAAGAGCTGCCCTTTCACCTCGCGCTTTGGATACTCGTAAATCTCCGGATTGACAAAGCGCAGGACGTCCCGAAAGGGATTATTGCGAACGATCAGGTCATAAAGCCCGGGCGCTTGTTCGAAACCCATGGTCTCCGTCAAAGATCCCTGGGCGTCAGCATCCACCGCGACCACGCGAAAGCCGGCAACAGCCAGCCCGGCTGCCACATGGAAGGAGATAGTAGTCTTGCCGACGCCGCCTTTTTCATTGAGAAGCGTGACGATTCTCACAGATTCACACCGTTAGAAAAGCCTCAATTTCAATTGAGCAGTATCAAAATTATCCAGGTTAATTTCCCTATTTGATTTTACAGTATAAATCAAATTCCAGTCAGCCAGATTAGCCGCAACATGCCCTGCGCCTGGTTCAATAATGTGATTGCTCAGCTAATCATAAACAAATCTCGGCGCTCTCCGTTTCTCCGATGGTGAAAAACTGTATGAGGCCGGAAGCGGAGGGCAAAGCCAGACACTGCAAGAAACCGCTCTAGCGCCTGACCACGATCTCCGCCAGCGATTTTTTCTCGATGAGGGGCGCCTTGGCATCTTCCGCTGGATAGCCGACCGGGATCAGAACATAGGCTCTTTCATTGAGCGGCCGCTCCAGTATCTCGCGCAGGAATCGCATGGGGCTGGGCGTATGCGTCAATGTGGCCAGCCCGGAAATATGCAGGGCGCTCAGCAGGAAGCCGACGGCGATGCCAACGGATTCCTCGCTGTAGTAGTGCTTAACCCGTCGTTCTTCACCGGTCGCTTCATCCAGCGCGATGCCATAGGCTTGTCGAAAGACGGCGATCAAGTAGGGCGCGTCTTCGATATGCGGCTTGCGCCAGTCGGTGCCCAGATGCGCCAGGGCGTCCAGCCATTCCTGGCTCATGCGTCGCTGGTAACTCTCTTTTTCTTCCGCTTCGGCGGCGCTGCGAATCTGGCGTTTGAGCGCTGGATCGCTGACGACCACAAAGCTCCAGGGCTGCTGATTGGCCCCGGACGGGGCAGAACCGGCGACCGCAAGCGCGTTTTCTATCAATTCATAAGGAACCGCCCGCGAGGAAAAATCGCGCACCGTTCGCCGCGTCAACATGCGCTCCGTATAAGCCCGCGAGCGCCGCAATTGCTCGGCGACGCTCATGCTTTCAAAGTCCAGGCTTTGGAAACGCGCTTTAGTCGACATGGCAGACACTTTCTATTGTATTTCGGACGAACCGCCGGGGATCAGAAGACGTCCAGGTCATTTGCGCTGACTGCCGCTCCGTCATAACTTGCCCCGATCTCGCCGAGGAGATCAGCCGCCGTCGTCCCCCAAAAAAGCTGATGATAGAGAACCAGCAGACCCGGGCGAATCTCCTTCGCCAAGTTCGCCAACTCCGCCGTCGAGGTATGCGCGCGGCTGTGATAAGCCCGCCAGGCCGGCGGACGGCCGGCAAATCGCGCCGATGAATACACTTCGTGCGCGAGGATATCGCAAGCGCGGGCCCAATCGGAGAATCCTGATACGGGTTTGGTATCGCCCGAGACAACGATCGTTTTGTCCGGCGCGACAAATTTGTAGCTGAAAGCTTCCAGATCGCCGTGGTCCGCCTTCAAAGCGTAAACCCGCAGGCGATCATCCTGGTAAATCAGTCCAGCTTGAACCGCCGTGACCTCGGCCATGAATCCGCCGGGCGAAGCCGGATGCGCCTTCAAATGTTCGCGGGTATTGACCCGGTAGGCGGCTTGAATATGCTCGACCATATCTTTCAAGCCCCGCGGACCGAAAGCGGCTACCTTTTCTTCGCGGCCATGTATCCAGGGCGTGAAGAGAAGATCCGGCAATCCAACGCTGTGATCGGCATGAAGATGGGTCAGGAACAGGCGCGTCAGATCGACGGTCGACCAGTTGATGATCCCGGCCGCGCGCGCTTCGACGACGCGCTGCACGACGCCGTGACCGCAATCGACCAGATAGGGGCGATCGTCGACGACAATGGCCAAGCCCGAGCCGGCGCGGCCGGCTTCGGCATTGGGCGTTCCGCTGCCCAGAACGACCAACTGCGTCCGGCTCATGACAGCCAGCGCCGCCGCAGAAAAGTAATTTTCTCCATGAGGTGATCCGACCCGCCGCCCTCGTGATCATTGTAATAATAGACCTTGATGTCCTTTGGACCCGAGACATGGTTGTAAGAGGCGAAAACGGTCGAGGCTGGGCAGACGGTATCCATGACGCCCGTGGAATAGAGCGCTTCCGCTTTCATGCGCGCGGCGAAGTTCATGCCATCAAAATAGCTGAGGGTCTTGAACACCGTGTCAATTTTCTCGCGATGGATCTTGAGATAACGCGCGATTTCCGGATAAGGATCGCGGGGCGTGACCTCCACAGCGCGCCGAAAATTGGACAGGAAAGGCACGTCGGGCATGCATATCGCTACATCCGGCAGCAAGCCCGCGGTCGAGACCGACAAAGCGCCGCCTTGGCTGACGCCGGTCACGGCAATGCGCGCGGGGTCGACCTCGCTGCGGCTGCGGATGGCATCCACTGCTCGGGCGGCATCAACGTACACGCGACGATAATAATATGTCTCGGGATCCAGGATGCCCTGCGTCATGAAACCCGGAGCGGAAGGATTGGCGCCATTGGGCATGTCGGGCGTATCCCCGCGAAGAAAGACGCTGCCTTGACCGCGCGTATCCATCACCAGATAGGCGAAGCCCGCCGATGGAAATGCCAGCCAGTCCACCGGGAGACCTCGTCCGCCGCCGTATCCGATGTATTCGACCACGCCGGGCAGCGGCGGCGCCGCGCCGCGCGGCAGCATATACCAAGCTTTGATGCGGTCGCCCTGGAAGCCCGAGAATGTGACGTCAAAGACCTCCAGCGTTGCCAAGCCGGAATCGACTGGTTCAAAGACGGCTTTCAAATCCTGAGCGCGCGCTTCTTCCAGCGTACCCGCCCAAAAAGCCTCGAAATCTTCCGGCTCCTCGCGCGGCGGTTTGTAGTCTCGCATTTCTTCCAGCGACATGTCCAGTAAAGGCATCATCAGTCTCCTTTGATCGGTTTTGATTCATCAGCCGATTATAACGATGATGGGCTCACAAGCGTTAATTCGGGGGCGATATTGCCGGGCGCCCCCGCGAATCCTTCCTACCCTGCGTGTCTCTTATTTAATGAACCGCGATCTGCGGTAGCCGAGCAAGTTTATTATTTTCTGTGAGCACGGTAGCCCAAATTCGATGCCGCCGAGCGGCTGCGGTGAAATAATCTCTGTGCCTCAGTGTTTATGTGGCATATAATCGCGCGACTGAACTTGAAAGCCGCTTTAGGGATGGCGAAATGGGGGACGTACAAGCGCCGGACAAGCGCTATTATCTCAGCGAGGTCTATCCGCGCTTGAGCCTCCCGCTGTCGGATGTCTACCCTCTGGTCCGCCTCGACAAAGCGGCCGGTTTTCATGGTCTGGGCTCGCATCCGCTGCTGATGCTGGTGGCATTGACCGGCACGGGCAAAACGACGACTTTGGCTTGTTTGGGGCGGGTACTGGGACCTTCGGGCATGGGCGTCATTCCCTCGCGGCGGGAACTGGCGGACTGGATCGCGCTGCCAATGATGCAAACGCTGAACGGGGAAGAAACGCTTCCGGTCGCTGATCGCCCCCGGCGCTTTGCCTATACCCGATCATTTGCCCGGCGCGTGCCCGGCGGCATGGCGGCGGTCTTTTCCTGGCTGTATCTGGCCGACAGCTTTGGCGACCTGGTCATTGCCGAAGGCATCCGCGGCGAGAACGAGATTCGCCATGCGCTGACGCGGTTTCCCGCCTGGCAAATCGTCGAGTTAACGCTGGATCCCTTGACGCGGCTGCGCCGCTTGAGCGAACGGCGCGACCGCTTTGATCGCGCCTCCGGCGCTGCCGATCTGTCCTTCCTGCCCTGCGAACTGCGCGAGGAAGCGGGAGCGCTGCTCGCGGCGGGCGAGATCGACGCGAAGGCGGTAGCGATCATGGGGGCAGAAGTATGCAATTATGGATTATTCCCATTTGCGGCGGGCGATCAATTTCCCAATTATCATCGTATTTCCGTGGACGAACGGAGCCCGGACGAGGTCGCGTGGGCAGTGGCGGAGATTGTAGATGCTCAAAGTTAAAGACCTAATAGCCCTGCCCTTTGAAATTCCGCTGAAAGGGTCCTTGCAGTGGGGCTTGGCGGAGGAGTTGCGGGCGCTGGAGCACGTCTTGATTCGCGTCGAATTGTCGGACGGCAGCATCGGCATCGCCGAAGCCACGCCGCGCCCCAGCATCTATGGCGAGACGCAAGCCTCGATCGTCGCTATCGTGGAAATGCACCTGGCGCCGCTGTTAAGGGAAGCCGAGATAGGGTCCTTTCAATGCGTCGTCAACCTGAGCAAGCGGATGGACCTGATCAAGAACAACAATACAGCCAAGGGCGCGACCGACATGGCGCTGCATCAAGCGCTTTGCCGGGCGACCGGGAAGACGCTGGCGCAGCATCTGGGCGCTACGCGCGAGCGGATCCGGCTCAGTTATATCGTCAGTACCGGCGCGGCGGACGCGGTCCTGGCGGATGTAGCGGGCGCCTATCGCGCTGGCATACGCGCCTTCAAGGTGAAAATCGGCAAAGACATCACGAGAGAAACCGAGACCATTCGGGAATTAATCGCGCGATATCCAGCCGCTCAATTCTACGTGGATGCCAATCAGACGCTGGACGAAGACAGTGCGGCGGGCATATTGAATGCGCTATACGACTTGGGACTGATCCATTGTGAAGAGGCGCTGCCGGTGGAGCGCATCCGCGCGCGCCGGGCATTGCGGAAGGGATGCCGAATGCCAATCATCGCCGACGACTCGGCATTTACGCCGGAGGATCTACAGCGGGAGTTGGCATTCGATACCTTTGACATCCTCAATATCAAGACGGCGCGCACTGGTTTCTCGCAATCGATGACGATGATGGAATCCTGCGTGAAAGCGGGCAAGGGAGTGATGGTGGGTTCGCAAGCCAGCTCGCTGCTGGGTTGCTTGCATGCCGCCGCATTTGCGGCGCAGCAGGCTGTCAACTGCGCCAGCGAATGCAGCTTTTTCTTGAAGACGGACGCGGATCTATCCCTTGCTCCACCTATCAAGGAGGGCTGGCTGTATTTGGCGGAGGCGGGATCGGCATTGGACAGGCTCATCGAGGCATTGATTTGACCGCGCCGAGCCAGCTCGAAATCGCGGAGTCCTAAGACAAGAAAGAAACGAGGAGATCGAGGAATGAAAATACTGATAATGACGGATATGGAAGGGGTCAGCGGCATCGTGGCCTGGAGCCAGGTGAATGGCGGCGCGCCCATGTATGAAGAGGGCAGAAAACTCTATACCGAGGAGATCAATGCGGCTGTTCGCGGCGCCAGGCGAGCCGGCGCGGAGGAAATCGTGGTGGTCGATTGCCATGGCGCCGGCGGCGACTGGTCCTTCAATTCCCTGGTCCCGGAGCTGCTGGATGTCAACTGCACCTGGGTCGCGCATCATGCCTGGTCGCGTTACACCGAATTGCTGGAAGAGGGCGCGGACGCCTGCCTGCTGGTGGGGATGCACGCCCACAATAACACGGCGGATGGCGTCATGTGTCATACGATATCGACGGTCAAGTGGCACAATCTCTGGTTCAATGACGATCTGGTTGGCGAAGTCGGCGTCAACGCCGCGCTTTGCGGGCATTACGGCTGTCCGGTGCTGCTCGTCACCGGGGACGAGGCGGTTTGCCGCGAATCGACCGGGCTCTTGGGCGAGGGATTGACGACCGTCGCGGTGAAAAAGGGCTTGAGCCGGTATTCCGCGCGGCAGATCCCGCCAGTCCGCGCGCGTGAGATGATCGAGGACGGCGCTTTCCGCGCCTTGCGGGATCTGACAGCGGTAGCGCCCTATGTACCGTCGTCTCCCGTGACCATCACTGTTGAGGTTGATCAAGTGGAAAAGATGGAAGACTTCCGCGGCCGGGCGGGCGTGGAACTGGATCGCGACTCTCAGAAGGTATACAGCCGCGCCCAAAACTGGATGGGTGCTTGGGATCAAATCTGGCATTGGTGATAACCGATTCGAGATTATATCGCGATCGGTTTCTCCGCTTGCTCGAATAAGCGCCTCGCCATTGCCTGGCTCCTGAGCTGGTATTGGCGTCCCTCGCTTTAGGCGAATATCAAGGTGAAAGCCCAGCCCAAGACCAGTAGCAAGCCGAATTGCCCATGCAGCTTGGCGGTGCGCCCCTGCGCCTGGTGCAGGAGAGGCACTGCGCGGCTGGTGTTGAAGATGCGGATGAGGCGAATAGTTTCGGGCAGGGTGATCAGCGTCAAGAATGTGGCGGGGGGCAGCAGGCCGGCGACCATGACCAGCGCCTGCGCGACATAGGCGCCCAAGACCAGGAAGATGTACTCGGCGCGGGCGAAGCGGATGCCGAAGATGACAGCCAGCGTGCGTTTCTTGACGGCGCGGTCGGCATCCATATCGCGGATGTTGTTGGCGTGCAGGATTGCGGCGACCATGAAAGCGATGGGGGTAGAGATCAGACCGAGCTCGGCGATGCGAGCCTCTGTCACCGCGGGCGACATCACGTAATAAGCGCCGACCACGACGGCGGGACCCATGAAGATGGCGACGGCGATCTCGCCCAAACCATGATACGCCAGCGGAAAGGGACCGGCCGTATAGCTAATCGCGACCAGTACGCCGCCAATGCCGATGATCCAAAGCAGCGGACCGCTCCTCGTCAGCAGGAACAAGCCAATCAGGCATCCGGCCAGCGTCGTGAAAATCGCGCCGTTGCGGACGCTGGCGGGCGCGAGGATCTTGTTTTTGATGGTCATGCCTTGACCGGCTTGCTTGAGCCGGTCGGCGCCGCGTCGGAAGTCCATGTACTCGTTGATCAAGTTGGCGGCGCTTTGCAGCAGGAGCGTGCCGATCAGCGCCAACAAGAAAACCGGCGCGTCAAAGACGCCATCGCCCAGCGCTGCGATGCCGGCCAAGCCCATCGGCGCGTAGGTAGCGGTGAAGACGCGCGGACGGAGCGCTTGGTACCAAGCTTCTGCGGTTGCTCGCTGCATGTCGGTTCTATCCAAGCTATGCCCAACTGACTCAAGTATAAGCGCAGCGGGCGGCCATTGTCAGGTCAATTCCTCAGGCCATAACGATGAGTTCCCGCGCTGGGGTGTATAATCGACTGTTGAGAGAGGCAAAGGCAAAACACTTGAAAGTCTTGACGCTTGCAGCGATTGACCGACTTGGCGGAGCGGGCATCGCCGCTTATCGCACCCATCGCGCTTTGCTGGAGGCCGGCATCCGGTCTGAGATGCTGGTCTGGCGCAAGACGACCGCGGACCCAAGCGTTCATCGCCTGGCGACGCGGCTCAACCTGCGGCAGCGAGTCAAGCGCCGCATTGCGATGCACGGGCAAATGCTGCAACTCCGGCATCTGCCGCGACAAGCTGACAGCGCTTATTGGAGCTTGAATCAGTTCAGCTATCCGATTGCCGACGCCATCAATCAATTCGCCGCCGATATTGTACATTTGCATTGGATCGGAGCGAATTTTCTGCCCATTCAACAGTTCGCGCGCATCGAAGCGCCTATCGTTTGGACCTTGCACGATATGTGGGCTTTCACGGGCGGTTGTCATTACGCGGGGGACTGTCGGCATTATACGGAAAGCTGCGGGGATTGCCCACAGCTGTCCCATCCAGGACGCGATGACATCAGCGCCCGCGTCAGCAAACAGAAGCGCAAAGCCTGGGCGCGGGTCCCGCTAACCGTTGTTTGCCCCAGCCGCTGGTTGGCGGACTGCGCCCGGCAGAGCGCCGTCTTGCGCGACAAGCGAGTAGAGGTCATCGCCAATCCCATTGACACTGGCGCCTTCAAGCCCCTGGAGCGGCGGGAAGCGCGGCATGCCTTCAACTTGCCGCTTGACAAGAAACTGGTTCTGTTTGGGGCTGCTGACGGCACTGCGGATCCACGCAAGGGCTTTGTCTACTTGCGCGAGGCTTTGAGCGCCTTCGCGGAGGGCGACGGCCTGGAACTGGTCATATTCGGCGCGGGCGATACGGACAAAGGAGGCTCAATAGACCTTGATGTGCCCCTGCATCGAATAGGCGCGCTGCGCGACAACGTGAGCTTGAACCTGCTGTATTCCGCCTGCGATGTTTTTGTACTGCCGTCATTGCAGGATAACTTGCCCAACACGCTGCTGGAAGCGCTGGCTTGCGGGACGCCTTGCGTCGCCTTCGATACCGGGGGCATCGGCGATTTGCTGCAGCATCAGGAGAACGGGTATCTCGCTCACTTGGCGGATGCCGCGGATTTGCGACGCGGCATCGAATGGTCGCTGGCGCAAGAATGGTGGCCCCAACGGATCCATCAGCGGGTGGCGGAACGATATGCGTCCGATCGCATCAGCAAGCAGTATATCGAGCTCTATCAATCGATACTTGGCGATCCCTCGTGAGCGAAATCCCGAGCATAAGTTTCGGCCTCATCGTACTCAATGGCGAGCCCTTCATCCGCTATACCCTGCGCGCGCTTTATCCCTACGCGCGGGAAATAATCGTGGTCGAGGGCGCCACGCCCGCCGCGCTTAATATCGCGACCGCCGGGGGCCATTCGCGCGACAGCACGCTGGAAACGCTTTACGACTTCAAAGCGCGCGAAGACCCCGAGAACAAGCTGCAAATCGTCACGCGCGACGGCTTCTGGAGCGAAAAGGACGAGATGTCGCAAGCCTATGCCGAGCGCGCCACCGGCGACTATCTCTGGCAGGTCGATGTCGATGAGTTTTATCAGCCCGCGGACATGGAGGCGGTGCTGGGGATGCTGGCGGCGGACCCGAGCATTACGGCTGTATCCTTTGACACGATCACCTTTTGGGGCGCGCCCTCCTATTATGTCGACAGCTGGTACTTGCGGCGCGGCGCGGCCGAATACCATCGCTTGTTCAAGTGGGGCGCGGGATATCGCTACGTCACGCACCGTCCGCCGACCGTTCTGGACGAACAGGGCCGCGACCTGCGCGCTGGCCATTGGCTGCGCGGGGCGGAGCTGCGGAAGCGCGGCATCCGCATGTATCACTATTCCCTGCTGCTGCCCAAGCAGGTGCTGGAAAAATGCGAGTATTACAGCCGCGCCGAGTGGGCGCAGCGGCAGGGAGCATTGGATTGGGCGCATAAGAGCTATTTGGCGCTGGGACGCCCCTATCACGCCCATAACGTCGACGAATTCCCCGGCTGTCTTTATCGTTACCAGGGCGAACATCCGCCGCAGTTGCTGCGGATGTGGCATGACATCGGCGCGCCCGACAGCGCTTGCGAGATACGTCCCAGGGACGATATCGAGGCGCTGCTTGATTCCTGGACCTACCGAGGCGGACGCTGGCTGGTGATGCGCGCCGATCGACCGGCGCGCATCCTGCGAATGCTGCGGCGACGCCTGCGGCAAGCGCTGGCGCGCTCTACGCCGCGCCTGCTCAAAGACATAATCAGGCGACGCTGATGCAGCAATCGAATTTGGCGGCAAATTGCGGTATGCTGTGAGCCACTACAGAACTGAGAGAAGAGCGACAGAGATGAAGTCCTATAATCATGCAAGCTTGATTGAGCAAGACCAGCAGCAATTGCATCCGATGTACCATCCCTCGCGGACTGAGAACGCCGTCATGGTGGAGAAGGGCGATGGCGTCTGGCTGTATACGACTGATGGTCGCAAGATCCTTGATTCCATGGCCAGCCTGTGGAATGTCAACATCGGCTACGGCAACCGCGAATTGGCGCAGGTCGCCTATGAGCAAATGCTGGATATCGCCTACAGCTCCGGCTTCGCCGGCATGACGAATCCGCCCTCGGCGGCATTGGCGGGCAAGCTGGCCGGCTTCTTCCGCCCGAATATGAACTTCACCAATTTCACCTCCGGCGGTTCCGAAGCCAGCGATACCTCATTCAAGACAGCGCGTTTCTATTGGTATCAGCTGGGCAAGGTGAAGAAGACCAAGATTATTTCGCGCTTGACCGGTTATCACGGGATGACGCTGGCTGCCACAAGCGCGACGGGAATGAGCAAGTTTCACACCATGTTTGGCGGCGTGATGGACGGCTTCATTCATGTGCGCAATCCGGATCCCTATCGCTATGCGGGCGAGCTTCGCGACGGCGAAACTGCCGCGCAAGCGGCGGCGCGCGAACTGGAAGAGGCGATCCTGCGTGAAGGACCGGACACGGTAGCGGCTTTCATCTCTGAGCCGATTCAGGGCGCGGGCGGCGTCATGATCGCCGATGAAGGCTATTTTGATCTGGTGGGGGCGATTTGCAAGAAATACGAGGTATTGTTCATCGCTGATGAAGTGATCTGCGGCTTTGGGCGCACGGGCAACTGGTTCGGTTGCGACGCCTTCGGCATCAACCCCGATATCATGCAATTCGCCAAGGGCGTGACCAGCGGCTATATGCCGCTCGGCGGCATTCAGGTCACCGATGAGATCCGCGATGTGATCAATAGCGCGCCGGATGATCAGAGCTGGATGCACGGCTACACCTATTCGGGTCATGCGGCGGCTTGCGCCGTCGGCATCGCCAATATCGACATCATCGAGCGCGATGGCTTGCTGGAGAACAGCCGAGTCATGGGACAGCGGCTGCTGGAGGGCTTGCGGTCGCTGGTTGATGAATTCCCCAATATCGATAACGCGCGCGGACTGGGCTTGATGGCGGGCATTGATGTGGTCCAGAGCAAGGCGAGTCGCGAAGGCGATGCCGAAACGGCGGATAAGATCAGCGCCGCAGCCCTGGACATGGGCTTGCGCGCCCGCCCGATTGGTCCGGCGATTGCCTTTGCGCCGCCGCTCTGCATCACAGCGGACGAGGTCGACATTATCGTCAATACGATGGGGGACGCCATCACGCGGGCGAGTGGGGGACGGTTGAGTTTAAAGTAATGTCTTGGAGTATTTGCCGCCGAAAAACTCTAAGGAGGGTCTAAAATCAACTGCATGGTGGTCTGCTAATTCGAGCCATCTAGGAATTCGCTGTTCAACTGAACACGGGGATCCCCAATACTCCACGAACAGCGCATCGTCCAGTCGTTTCGAGGCGGCCATTATGTCATTTTCGATACGCTTAAGCGATCTCAAGAGGTAATTTCCACCTCGTTCCGGACCAGCCACGCTCCCGGCAGAAAATAAGTCACGTAGTTGCGGCGCATAAACGCCGTGTTGCGTGAGCAGATATATTGCAACTTGATCATATTTTCCTTTTGCACGAGAACCTTTGAAAATCTGAGGGCACATCAATGCTGCTTCAGCCCTCAATGTTCGCTTTACATCTGCTGGAAGAAGTCTATAAATGCGAACTTGCATTGGCAATGTATGGCTGTTTTCTTCATCGATCCACCATAGTCTTTCATGCTCGCTTATCCGTGCCTTCACATGCTCACGTACATACATCATTTTCTGGCGAATTGAATATTCTATGAACTCTGAATAGGGAATTTGGAGTTCATCAAAAAAACTTTCGTCAATGTCCAAATCTATCATATATCTTGGAGAATGCGAAATCCGGACACCCTTGATGCATTCCTCGTACTTGCGCCAGCGAATTTCAGGCAGATCGGCACGACAAAACACTATATAGATGTGCTTTGTTTTTTCATCTCGCATTCCTTCGAAAATGCTATTCCCTGTTCCATGCCAAGTTTTTCGCTGAGTATATTTCACCTCGACGCCGAATCCATTAACGAGAATATCTGGGAAAGCACTGGGATGGAATGTATTCTCTACAGTACCGAGTCTGGCTTCGTTACACGCAACACGAAGTTCAGCCGCTACGGTGCGTTCAAAAGAGTTGGCGGAATCAAATCCCGCGCCACCGGCCTTGGCCGATTTATTCATTCTTTCTACAGCATCTTCCAGGATTTTCTCGAAGTCTAGGAAATTCACGCGAAGACCTGTTTTTCAATTTCGCGAGCGATGTACCACGCCATAACGGGCGGGACGGCGTTCCCAATTTGGCGTTCAGTCTCTCTCATTCCACCGCTAAATCGGAATTCATCAGGAAACGACTGTAGTCTGGCTTGTTCGCGCAAAGAAATGCGGCGCGGTAATTCATAATGCCATTGAACGTTGCCATGATGTTCAGCTCTTATAGTAGTAGAGGGAGCATTTGCCTTTAGAATGCGATTTCCCTGCTCGGGCGATCGTTTTGCCTGACTCCAAATGTGCGCGCGTTCATCACACCATTTCATATCAGCTAAGTCGCCGATTGCCTCCTCGCAGGTCGTCTCATTCATAAGATTTTGTGGTGGGGGATGCAAGAAAGGCATACCGCCTCGCACCCCAACGATGATGAGTCTTGTACGTCGTTGCGGAACACCATAGTCTGATGCCAAATATAGACGGTACGAGACTGAATATCCACGAATTCGAAAGTCTGAAAGAATCTGTTTCCCAAATTCGGAAGATAAAAGTCCCTTTACGTTTTCGGCTACAAATACAGTTGGCTTCAAGACTTCGATAGCTTCAATCATACTCTTGTAAAGTATTGTGCGGGTTCCTCTTTCCCTCTGCTGCTTTCCATTGATGGAGACATCTTGGCACGGGAATCCGCCGAGTACGATGTCCGCGCTATCTGGCATAGAATGAAAGCACTCGTCCAAGTCTCCACAGACAACATGCTGGCCAATATTGTTCCTGTAAGTGTCGCAGGCTGCGCGGTTATTGTCATTTGCCCAGGTAATCCGATTGTGAAGACGCGGATAGTATCTTCCCAGATAAGTGAAGTCTCCCAGAAAACCCAAATCAAGACCACCGCAACCAGAAAACATACTAACAATTTCGCGCTTCTTTGTGACTTCATAATGAATCGTTTTGGTAAACACAACCTTATCCTTCCCAAAGTCCTGCTATCTCGCAATTTGGTTTCTCGGATAATAGCCATTCCGAAGCAATATTTAGAACTTTCTCCATAGGCAGTCTGGCTTTCCTTTTTATGGCACATTCCCAAATTATTAGAATACGCCAGCCAGCGTCGGTTAAACACTTGATATTTGAGATGTCTCTTTCAACATTTCTCTTTATTTTTTCTTTCCAGTATTCGGTGTTTGACTTTGGAAATCTATACAAATCACAAGAATGACCGTGCCAGAAACATCCATTAATCTGAATGACCGACTTATAGCGAGGAAATACAAGATCGGGCTTGCCAGGTAGCTCTTTGACGTGAAGGCGATAGCGGAAACCTCTTGCATGCAGCCCTTTTCTTATCAGAAGTTCAGGTTTGGTATCTTTGCTCCCGACTCTTGACATGACTTCGCTGCGTTTCTTTGCAGAAACGGTGTCAGTCAATGGCGCCTCCTTGCCTATATCGCTATTATGCCGCGAAATGCTTTCGAGCGCAAATGTTCTATTCAGTTTCGCCGCCGCGCGCCGCTACGTGTCTTTGGCGACGCGCCTTTACACTTGGTTCCGCATCCGCTCACAGCGCGTGCGTCAGCACCAGCACCCGCGTCGCTTCCGGCAGATCCGCCGCACTCAATTCCACCTCCCAATCCGACTGAAAATCGATATCGGCATCGTTGAAGTGATGCAGGAAGGCGGTTATCCACTGCATGTTGCGCGGCTTGTAGCGCAGCGTGCGGAAGTGCATCGGGATCACCAGTCTGGGCGCCACCCGGTCGATCACCCGCTTGAGATCCGGCAAGCGAATCGTCGGCACATCCCCGGCCAGCGCCAGGAAGACGTCGACGCCTTCAAAGAAGGCGTATTCTTCCGGCGTGAAGGGATTGCCGATATCGCCCATGTGTCCGATATGAATGCCATCCATCTCCCAGCGGTACATGGCGCATTTGTCCGGCTCGTGATAGGGATGTTCGTACATCTCCGACGATTCGATGCCCTTGAAAAGCAAGCCGGCCGCTTCGATCTCGCCGCCCTCGCGCGCCACGTCCAGCATGTTGATCCGCTGCGGATCCCCCAGGATCAAGTCGGAGCGGTCGTGAAAATCGTCGTTGAGCGATGAGGTGAGCACCACATCCGGCACATCGGGTATCGGCTGATAGCCGGACGTTTCCGGCGTGTAGGGATCGGTGATGACAGACCGGCCGGCGCTGTCGCTGATGATGAAACTGGCATGGCCATACCATTTGATTTTCATGCGGCTAGGCTCCCTTTAACTTGGGAATCAATTCTTCGGTCACCAGGCCGATGACCTCGGGGTCGGGCGCGCCGATGACATCCACCATGAAATAATCGCAGCCTTGCTCGACGTAGGCGTTCATCTGCTCGGCGATTGACTCTGGCGTGCCCACAAAAGCCTTTTCACTCGTCCATTTGTCGTCGCGGGACAGGCCGCGGGCTTCCGCCTCGGCTCGCGTCCTGCCGATGGCGACCCGCCCGAACCAACTGCAACGCAGCGTGGCTGGGTCGCGTCCCAGCGCCTCGAGATGGCTTCTGAGAACGTTCAGCCGTGCAACGTAAGGCGCCAGCGGCGCATCCGGCAGGTTCCAGATGTCCGCGTATTTGGCGGCGTGTTTCATGGTCGTGTATCCGCCGCCGCCGACCAGGATGGGGATCCTGGGCGCCGGTTTGGGTTCGCACCAAGCCTCCTTGACGCGATAGTGCCGCCCCTCATAGCTGACTGTGCCCGGCTCTTCCCACATCTTCTTCATGATGATCAGCGTCTCTTCAAGCTGCTGCACGCGTTCGCTCGCCGCGGGAAACGGATAGTTATAGGCGCGGTATTCGTCCTCTTTCCAGCCGGCGCCGATGCCCATGATGAATCTGCCCCCGCAGAGCGTCTGCAAGGTCGCCGCCTTGAAGGCCAGCAGCGCGGGATTGCGATAACTCTGGCCCAGCACCATGGGACCGACTTCAAAGTCGGGATAGCGCGCGGCGATGAAGCTCATCACCGTCCAGGCTTCAAAGGTGGGCGCGCCCTCCCACATAAAGTGGTCGGTCATCCACAGGCTGCGGAAATGCCCCTTCAGTTGCGGGATCGTCGCATCGAGATCCGCCAGCCAGCTATCGAGTTGTCCTTTTGGCGGTCCATGCAAAAGTCCCAATCCAAAATCTACCATCGCCTCACTCCTTATTTTTCGTCATGGCGGCTATTGTAACCCCTTTTCGATCATTTCTCCGCCCCCGCCCTCGGTGGTTAACTATAGTCCAATTTCGCATTGCCCCGGTCGCCATCAATCTCTAGCGATTGCCCGGGAACAAATGGCAAATGCGCTGGCAAAGCGGTTATGATCTCTATTATCCGCAACAGGTCCTTGACGGAGTAATCTTATGCAAAGCCGCCCCAATATCCTCTGGTATTGCACCGATCAGCAGCGCTTCGATACCATCGCGGCTCTCGGCAACCAGTACATCAACACGCCCAATCTCGATCGCTTCGTCGCCGAGTCCGCCGCCTTCACGCATGCCTTTTGCCAGTCGCCCATCTGTACGCCCAGCCGCGCCAGCTTCCTGACGGGCATGTATCCCAGCGCCGTCGGCGTCAATGGCAACGGCTTCCGCAGTTTTCCCCGCCATTTTGAAGACCGGCTTGTCTCCAAAGTGCTGCACGATGCCGGTTACGATTGCGGTCTGATCGGCAAATTGCATCTTGCCAGCGCCTTCCTGCGCCGCGAAGAGCGCGTCGACGATGGCTACGACTATTTCCAGTACAGTCACGATCACAAAGGCGGCAATGAACCCGGCAACGAATACGTCGAATGGATCAAGGGACAGGGCATCGATCACAATAGCGTCTTGCAGCCGCGCGGCATCGCCTCGCTGGACGACTATCACAACTCGCACCAGCATCACGGTTTCGGGGGCTTTATGGAGCCGAAGGCCGAGCAAGACAACGTGCCGCCTCATCTGCATCAGACCCACTGGTGTACGGAAAAAGCCATCGAGTTCATCCAGCGCAATCGCGAGCCCGATAAGCCCTGGCTGCTCAGCGTCAATCCCTTCGACCCGCATCCGCCCTTCGATGCACCCTGGGAATACTACCGGCGCTATGATCCCGAAACCCTGCCCGGGGCGCATTTCCTTGACAGCGATCTGGAACATCAAAGACGACTGCAAGACGCCGGCATCGACTTTCAGAATGTCGCGCGCCATCCTGATGAATTGGGGCACAAGCACATTCAAGCCTCGTATTACGCCATGATCGAATTCCTGGATGAAGAGTTCGGCCGGCTAATCGATTTCCTCGACGAATCGGGACAGCGAGAGAACACCATCATCATATTCATGAGCGATCATGGCGAAATGCTGGGCGACCACGGGCTCGCGCTCAAGGGCTGCCGCTTCTACGAAGGGCTGGCGCGGGTGCCGCTGATGATCTCCTGGCTCGGTCGGGTTCAGCCGGGGATCAGCGACGAACTGGTCGAGTTGATCGACATCGCGCCGACCTTATACGAACTGCTCGCTATGGACGCGCCAGGGTATGTGCAGGGACGCTCGCTGGCTGCGCGCCTGCGCGGCGAACCGTCCGACGCGCCTCACCGCGAGTACGCGCGCAGCGAGCATTACGCCGCGACGAACTTCCCCGACAAGACCCACGCCACCATGTATCGCGATCGCCGCTGGAAACTGGTGGTGTATCACCAAAAAGACATCTGCGAGCTATATGACCTGGAAGCCGACCCCTGGGAGCATCATGATCTGTCGCGGGACCCCGCCTATGCGGAAGTGAAATGGGAACTTCTGCAAAAGAGCTATGACGCGACGGTCTATGCCCGTCCAGCCCAGACCGATCGCTACGGTCCCTTTTGAGCGCCTGAGCCAATGGGCAAGCAGGAGGGGCGGCGAGCGAGTGGGACGCTGCCCAGGTAGTGCATGGAAGTCGGTTGAAATTGTGGACAGCAATCAGTCGGGCGATCCGCTTGATCGCCCGACTGTCTGTATCGACGGTAAGTATCGACGGCGCGTGTTTTGCGACCGATGGCTGCGCGATGCGCAAACAGCCTGGTCATTTGCTTTATTCGATGATGTTGTCGGGATACAACTCCATGTAACGGTAATCGTGATTGGGTATGACGATATCGGCCAAGCTCTTGATTCGCGGCGAATTACGCAGCCACTGTCCCAGATCCCAGTAGGCGCCGGGCGGCCAATCCAGTTCCATGTTGACGTAGTTATAATAAAAATCGCCCACCAGGGCGACTTTGCCGCCCGAAGTTTCGATCACCACCACCATGCTGCCCGGCGTATGCCCGCCGACCAGCACCAGATCGAGCCCCGGTTCCACCTGCATGTCGCCTTCAATGCAATCGACCTGGTCTATCACATCGAGCAGGTAATGCCGCAATTCGGGGTAGTAGAAGGCGCTGGCGACCGGCGGCGCCATGAACCAGGCCAACTCGTCCCGCTGGACGATGAAACGCGCGTTGGGGAAGAGCGTGGTATTGCCAATATGGTCCAGGTGCAGATGCGTCATGATGACAATATCGATTTCTTCCGGCGTCACGCCCAAGCGGCTCAATTGCAAACGGGCGTCTTGCTCTTCACTGTGATACCAGTACTGCTTGCCGCCGTAGGCTTCAGTTAATTCTTCGCCTTCCCGGCAGGTATCGATATTGGTGCCGGTATCGATGATGATGTTTTGCTTGGTCCCTTCAATGTAGTAAAAAGGAATCGGCACCATTGTGCCCGTACCCGTCGTTCCGTCCGGGCGCTCGAAACTTTCGCGGTATCCATACGGGAGCACCTGGCCGCCGGGCACATGCGGATTGTATCCATTGCCCAGCAAGCTGACCCCCAAGCTGACCTCAATCTCCCCCGTATTCATCCAATGAACGCGATAAGTCATAGTCATCTCCTCTTATCTATAAAACCGCGCTGCAAGCGCGACGGCAAGGTTTGTTATTTTCTGAGAGCTCGGCGCGCCTTTCCGCCGGTTACGCGCCGAGCGGCTTATTTTGGCGGGCGAGCGGCCGGGACGCCCCGGTCGCTCGCCTCGTCGTAAAGCATCGAGATTAGCCGGACTGGCTTTGGATGACTGCCCAGGCATCCGGTTCGTGTTCGGCCATGTAGGCCTCGAGCACCTTGGCAAAGGTGAAGACTTCGTCGAAATCCATCTCGCTTTCGACGCTGCCCAAGCCGGCATAGAAGTCGTAGACGAATTCCATGCGCGGCCGCCAATAGCGGTTGCCCTCCGGGCTGACTAGCAGCCAGTACATTTCGGCGCCTGTGGTGGGGAAGAATTCGATCTTGTTCCAGAGATTCTTGATGTCGCCGATGGTCATCTGGGCGCCGGTCATGGAATTCAGCAGTTCCGCAATGCGTCCGAAGGCGGCATCCTGATTGGCATTGACATATTGCAGGGTCAAGAATGTGCCTTTGGCGAAGTCAACCAAAGTATCGAAATTGGATTCAACGTAGTTTGCCGTGGTCAGGAAGCCGCAGAGAATGACCGCTTGCGAACCGACGTCTTGCGCGGTGACAAGCGTCTGCATACCTTCCTTGACCAGGCGGAAGCGTTGCGGCAAGCCGCCCAAATAGGCGTCCGCCTCGCCGGTGAGGAAGGCTGCCAAACCGTCGTCCGGATTGAGGTCGATAATGTTGACATCGGTGATATCCAAGCCGCCGGCGGCCAGCGCGGCGCCAACTCCCATTTCCATATCGGTGCCTTTGGTCGTGAGCACATCCAAGCCGGCGAGCTGGGAGACCGTCGCCGCCAAAGCCGCGGAATGATCGCCCATGGAGGCGAGATTCTCTGCGTAGGTTGACATGCCCGATTCCGGGCGCACCATGATCGCCGAGCCTTCGAAGGTATAGAAGATATTGCCCAGACGTTGATGGGGGAAGGCGTCCCAACTGGTCACCACCGTTGTTTCACAGATGGAGCCCAGATCAAGCGAGCCAGCCGCTACGGCTTCCGTCACCGCTTCATAGGGGAGATGGATAAACTCCAGGTCGATGCCGACCTGTTCGTAAAACCCCTGCTCATCGCCGACTACGATCGCCAGCATGTCCTGGAAGGGCGTCATGCCCAGCCTAACGTGAGTCAAGTCATCCTGCGCGACAGTTGTCGCCGCGCCAAAACAAAGTGACAAAATGGTCAGCAGCAATAGGACTCGGAGTAAGCTTCTGTTTCCTTTCATTTCATTCATTCCTGTTCACTAAAAACCATTGGACGAAAAAACGATTTGCCTTGCGATTTTTATTTCGATACGCGCCTCCTGTCAGGACTACATGAGTGAAGCCATGCGCACTGCACCCATTTGCTTTCCCTGCGTGTCATGCGTCTTCAGCCCGCTCGTCCGTCTATTCGGATCGAGGCGCCCAGCGCGTCAGATAATTGCCGACAATGCGCACGAAGCGATCGACGATCCAGGATGTGATGCCGATGATGATGACGCCGACCAAGATCGCGTCCGTTTGCAGCGTCCTGCGCGCCAGCATGATCATATATCCCAGCCCGCTCTGCGCGCCCATGAACTCCGAGGCGATGACCAGGGCAAAGGACAGCGCTACTGTCACGCGGACGCCGCCGATCAAAGTCGGCGTTATCGCCGGCAGGATAATCGTGCGGTAGATTTCCAAACGGCTGGCGCCCAGCGTCCGCGCCGCCATGATATAAATCGGCGAGACATGTTTGATCGCTTCCAAAGTCGTTACTACCATCACGGTGAAGCCGCCGATTGCCGTCAGAATCAACTTGCCCGTATCGCCAATGCCGAACCAAAGTATGAAGAACGGGATCAAAGCCACAGCCGGGATGGGACGCAGCCCCTCTATGAGCGGATCGAGCACCGAGTTGATCCATTTGTTCCAGCTCATCGCGACGCCGCAAACGACGCCCAATACAGCCCCGATCAACATGCCCACCACCACGCGATACATCGTCGCCAGGAAGTAGCCGACCAGTACGCCTTCCATGCGCCCCACGACTTGGATCGTGTCCATCGGCGAGGGAAAATACAGGTCGTCGATGTAGGAATCCGTCAGCGCGGTCCACAGCGCCACCAGTATCAAGACAGTGATGACGCTCACGGCGCCCTCGCCCGTTATCCAGCGACGCTTCTTCGTAGCTTCTTCGCCCGCCGCATCCGCGCTATTCGCTAGCTCATCCTGTTTCACGTCAGTTCTCTTCCTCCTCGGTGACTAGCAGGCCGCGTATTTGCCCGCGCAGGGCCTGGAATTCCCTGGATAGACGAATCGATGCCTCTCGCGGTCTTGGAAAAGGTACATCAAGAACCACTTGAATGGAGCCAGGCCGCGGCGTCATGACCGCCACGCGATCGGCCAGGAAGATGGCTTCCTCGAGGTCGTGCGTCACAAAAACGATCGTGCGCCGTTGTCCCGTATCCGTCACCGACAAGCGCATGAGATCAACTTGCATCTTCTCTTTAGTGATGGCGTCCAGCGCGCCAAAAGGCTCGTCCATCAACAAGACTGTCGGGTTGGTCGCATAGGCGCGCGCCAGGTCGACGCGCTTTTTCATGCCACCGGATAGCTCTTTGGGAAAAGCGTCAGCGAATCCAGTCAAGCCAACCAGATGGATCAACTGCTTAACCGTCTCGTCCTGTTTTGCTTTGGGCATGCCGCTATAGCGCAAGCCATAACCGATGTTCTGCGCCACCGTCATCCAGGGAAAGACGGCATCGCCTTGGAAGACCATGGTGCGGTCGGGATCGGGCTCCACCACCGGCTCGCCGCCGACGCGCACTTCACCGCCGCTCGCTTTGACCAATCCGGCGATGATGAATACCAATGTCGACTTGCCGCAACCCGAAGGACCGACCAGGCACAAGAACTCGCCGGCCGGCACATCCAGATTGACGTTCTGCAAGGCGTCGATTCGCCCGCTGGTGCCAGCGAAGAATTTAGTGACATCGGCGATGCTAATGTAAGCGCTCATCCGCTTCCCCGCGCAGCCCGCTGCAAGACGATTTCGCAAGCCTTGTCAAAATATCCGGACAAGCGCTCCGCGCCCGTTTCCGTGATCAAATAGCCCGATTCCCAGCGGATGCCCCAGAGCTGCGGATGGAAAATTGCCAGATCAATTAGCAGCACCATGCCCGGCCTCAACTCCCAATTGGGATTCGCCGACAAAAAGGGCGCCTCCGCCTCCAGCAAGCCGCAGGAGTGCGCGGCGCCATAGATCTGGTACTTCTCCAGATCATATCGCGCCAGCTCCGCGCGGGAGTTTTGATAGATATCGGCGGACATCTTGCCAGGACCCAACTGCGCCTGCACGGATCGAAAGACCGCGAGCGTATTTTCAATGAATTGCCGGCGTTCCGGGCTTGCCTTGCCCACCGTGATCGGTACGCCGAGCGATGCGCAGTAGCCGTTGTACTTGGGGCTGATGCCGATCATGAGCATACTGCCATCATCCAAGGCGCGGGACGTCGGCCGGCCAAATACCGAGTTGGTGCGCGCTTGGGAGGTCAAGATAGTCGAATAGGCATAGCCCTGGGCGCCGGCGGCGCGCATCGCGCCTTCTCCCACACCGGCCAGAGCCGTCTCGGTCATGCCCGGCTCCAGCGCGTCTATCATAGCTTCCAGGCCGGCATCGACGATTTTGAATGCCATTCTGGTATTGT
Organism: Chloroflexota bacterium; assembly: GCA_028873975.1. Taxonomy (GTDB): domain Bacteria; phylum Chloroflexota; class Anaerolineae; order Aggregatilineales; family Phototrophicaceae; genus UBA6055. Next base: position 2,560 of record JAPPMO010000004.1, on the reverse strand, counting down.
CAATCTCGCTGCCAGTTTTGATCGCGCGCGCGGTCTGGACACTTGCGCTGAGGTCGACGATATCGGGCGATATATCGCCGAGCGCCTGGTAAAGCCCGGCCGGCAAAGCGCCGCTGCCGGCGATGCCGATACGGCGCGGACTATGCCCGACCATTTCGGTTAGCACATCCGCCGCCTCTTCCCATTCGGTATTGGGATATCCGGCGCCCCAGGCCAGGAACAGGGACACGATTCGGCTGGGCAAATCCGCTTCGTGCGTCATGACAAAGTTCGCCGTCTCCGGCCCCACAAGCAGGCATACCTCGGCAGTCGCCGTCGCCAGCGCGACCAGCCCGCGTTCGAATTGCGTCCAGATATTTGTCAGGTAATAACCGTCAGCCATGTTGTACTCGTCAAAATAGACGAGAATGACATCGACGTCATTTTCTCGCCCGGCAGCGGCGAGGCGCTGCCAGCGCTGTTCCAGTTCATCCCTTGTCGCCATATAAGTCCTCCAATAAGCTCTATTTGCTCAAGACCCTTCTTTACTTTGACGGCTCTGTCTAGCGCAGTGACGCCACCTTGTCCATCAGCGCTCGCACGCGCTCGGCGTCAACCGGGTTTTCGAATACGCCATCCCTTTTGAAGGCAGTGCCGATGATAGCGGCATCCGCGATTGCCAGTTGTTCCTGGATATTGCCCAGGTGAACGCCGGTATTGGCAACGACCGGCAGATCTGGCAATGCCGATTTGACCAGTTGCAGGGTTTCGGTCGAGGTCACTTGACCCGCAGTCAAGCCAGAAATGCAGATTGCATCCGGTTTGGCATTAAAAACGGTGGAACGGGCGACGGAAACGATATCTCGGTCAGCCAAATAAACAGCCGCTTCGGGAAGGATATTGAAGAAAAGCCGGATGTCTTTACCGCCGATGGCATGTTGATGACGCGCGATGGCGCCGCAATTGGTATCCCACAAACCGAAATCGCTGGCATAAACGCCGGTAAATATCTCACGCACGAACAGCGCCCCCGTGGCCACCGCCAAATCAAGCGAGGCATAAGGATCCCAAAGCACATTGACGCCGAAAGGCGCCTCGATCTGGTCGTATAGTTCGGCAATTACCCGCGCCATCGCCGCGACCGTCACGGCCTCCACTTTGGTGAGGTAGGGCAAGCTGAATTCGTTGGAAAACATGATGCCGTCGACGCCGCCCTCTTGCAGGGCGCGTATGTTCATTCGCGCATCCTCCACCACCGCGTCCAAGCCCGAATCACAATCATAGGCGGGATCGCCAGGCAGAGCCTGTAGATGGCACATGCCGATGACAGGTTTGGGGACGGCAAACATGTCGCGCAAGCAATTTGTCATTCTTGTCTCCTCGAAACCATTGCTGTATCCGCCGCTTCGTCGTCCGCTCGCGTAGCAATGGGTAAAACGATCACACCAGCACCATGTCGATCCCTTCGGATTGCAACGCGGCGACCTCCTCCGGCGCTTGGCTATCGGTGATGATCATGTCGATCTGATCCAGGCTGCAGATTTTGGCGAAAGCGACTTTGCCCAGCTTAGAACTGTCGGCGACGATAATTCGTCGCTGGGCAGCGCGGATCGCCTCGCGCTTAACCTCCGCTTCTTCCATGTTATAGTCGGTGACGCCGAACTCCGGATGCACCCCGGCAACGCCCAAAAAGAAGACATCAAAGACCAACTCGCCAAAGGCGCGCGTGGCCAGGCTGCCGACTAACGATCGCTCCCGCGCGCGGGTCGTACCGCCTGTAACCATCAGTACGATGCCCGGTTCGTCGGCCAGGATAGCCGCGGCCCACAAATTGGAAGTGAGCACGGTGAGATTGACGCGGCCCTGTAATGCCTTGGCAATCGCGACAGCGGTTGTCCCGACATCGAGAATGGCTGTTTCGCCCTCGTTGAGCATCTCCGACGCTCGCTGTGCGATACGGGACTTAGCTGATGTATTGCTGTCCTTGCGGATGATGTATGGCGGCTCGTAACTGAGGGAGATAGCGCTGACCGCGCCGCCGCGGGTTCGCCTGAGAACACCTTCGCGTTCCAGCGCCTCTAGGTCGCGCCGAATGGTCATATCGGAGACCTTGGACAATCGACTGAGTTCCGCAACGGAGACCCGTCCGCGCGCCTCCAGCATGTTGAGGATCGTCACTCGTCGCGCATTGCCTGTCATCTCGGCGACCCCGCCCGAGGATTGATTGACCAGATGTCCGGGTATTCCTTCGGGAACATTGTGCGAAATTTCATGGAATAAGCGTATTTGCTGTTCAAATGAACATACATCTAGTTGGAATATAACGTAAACATGCGCGCTTGTCAAATGACGCGCCAAAGGGGCGCATTTCAATATTTTGGCAGATGTTCACAGGGCAATCGCTTCAAAAATGGCATCTAGTGGAATGAAGCAACGAAAAAACTGAAAATTCACCACAGAGGCGCAGAGCGCACAGAGAAATACAAAAGATCATTTCTGTTTGCGGGCGTTTCAGCGGGTCGCGTAGACACTGACCGTCAAACGCCCCTACATCGCCTCCTTTTTGGCAGGCAAGAGCTTA
>JAPPMO010000041.1 GCA_028873975.1 Chloroflexota bacterium | reverse complement strand
AAAGAGCGGCGGCAAGATTAGAACGCCGCAAAGTCTACTCAACGATATAATCCCCATTATTTTGGAGTGCATTAGCATGACTTACTTGGTTTTACTTCTGTGCGCTCTGCGCGCTCTGTGTTGAAAAAAATTTGATGCAGTTGCCCGGCAAATTGAGGCAAAGCGCTGTGAGGATGATGGTGGTAAAATGTGTAATACAAGTTGTGCTTGTTAGCTGACCGCAAGGACAATGACATGACAGATAATCGATCGCAAGCTCGCGCCGAAATTGATCTGATTGTCGAGTGCGCCCTTAAGGGCGATCAAGTTGGTTATGCGGAACTTTATGAAAGGTTCGCGGCCAGCTTGTATCGGCTGTGCTATAGCTTGCTTATGAATGAGCAGGATGCCGAAGACATCCTGCAGGAATCATTTCTTTACGCTTTCAAAAATTTGCACCGTTTCGATTCTGGCAAGGCGTCGCTCAAAACCTGGCTCTACACGATCGCCGTCAGCCGCTGCCGCAACACCTATCGACGCAAGCGATTCCTGACGGTAGATATTTCACAGTGGTTCGGCATTGAATTAAAAGCGCCCCCGGCAGAGGCGCCGGAGGCGGCCGTTATTCGTCGTGATGCGGCAGAAACCATAGAAAAAGCGCTCTCGGGCTTGTCGCCGCGGCTGCGAGAGGCAATCGTATTGCGCTATGGGCAAGGGATGACCTACCGTGAGATCTCCGAAGTGATGGGCTGTCCGCAAAAGACGGCGGAAAGTCGCGTGCGCCTTGGTCATCAACGACTGAGGCAGACCTTGCAACCCGAGGGGCGCGGGTTACTGGAAGAATTGCTTAGAGTACATTGAGATTTGCGACACTTGTGGCGTGGCGGAGCGCATGATCAAGTTCAAATACCGCTACTGCAAAGTTCATATGGCGAAATACCTGAGCGGTGACCTCTCGGATGTTACGAGGCGGCGGATCGCTCGATTCATTGACGAGTCCCAGGACTGTTACGAGGAGTATTTGCGCCAGCGAGAGATAACGGAGCAATTACAGCGAAACTTGCCAGTTTTTGGCCGCGCGGATTCGCAACGGCTGGACAATATCTGGGTGTCCTTGCAAAGCGAGCTTGCCCCGGCAGCGACCGGAGCGCTGCCACATCCAAGTTATCCGGCAAGTTATCCGGGCAATACGCCAATCGGGCAGAGCTTGTTCATGGCATTGCTGGCGGCAATCCTGTTGCTGCCATTGGCGATTGGCTTCCATACATCAGTTGCTTCCATTGACCTGCCGCCGCGTCCCAAGTTGGTTGACATCGAGAGAACCCCATCCACTCGGTCCAATGCGTCGTCTGCGGTCCTCTTTTCGACTCAGTCAAGTTTCTCGAACCAAGTTCCCCTGCTGCAAAACACGCCTGAAGCCAGATTCCTTCAATAGCGATTTCGATAGACGGTCGAGAATCGTGAGGCGCTGCCAGACATGTTGACCACGCCCAACCGGCAGAACGAAAACGCCTTGTATCAGCTGCTGTCCACCCATGTCTCGCTCAACTGGGAAGCCGCGGCATATCTAGTCATTCTGTTCCTGGCTCTCTTCACGCGTTTTTACATCCTGGACCAGCGCGTGATGAGCCATGACGAAAGCCTGCATACGCGCTTCGCCTACAATCTGTACAACGAAGGAAACTTCTCGCATACGCCGCTGATGCACGGGCCAGTTCTTTTTCACGCCACGGCATTGTCGTATTTCCTTTTTGGCGACAGCGATTTTTCGGGCCGGATTTACACCGCTGTCCTGGGTGTCTTGATGGTGATGTTTCCCATGTTATTGCGACGATGGCTGGGGAAATGGGGAGCGGCGCTGGCCGCGTTAATGATCTTGATCTCGCCGCTGCTGCTCTACTACAACCGCTATATTCGCCATGATACGCCGTCGATCTTTTTCGGCTTAATCATGGTCTATTGCATCTTGCAATATATCAACGGCTCGCCGCGGTTCCGCAGGCGCGCCTATTGGCTGTACATCTTTGCCGCCGCGATGATTCTAAACCTCGGCTCCAAAGAGACGGCGTTCATTTACATCGCGATTTTTGGCAGTTTCCTCTGCATCTATTTCCTGGCGCGCCTGGCGCAGCATCGCTACGACCTGGAAGGCAAGCCGATATTTTACATGGTTGTCCTGGGGATCCTTGTAGGCGGCGTCATGACTCTGGGCATGTACATCATCGTTGATATCGTACCGGCTCAAATCATCCCCGGGCGCGGCGCTCCCTGGGGCGACCTTTCGGACTTGCAGCGCTCAAGCTGGGCAAAGTGGATGCTGCTAACGTTGTTTGCGGCGCTGTTCGCGCCAATCAGCACAGCGCTTTTTGCATTCCGAGCTGGATGGAAGCGCATCCCCGGGCGCGAACTGGTCTTAATACTGGTCATTGCTCTGATTACGGCTGGTGGCCTGTTATTCATTGAGGAATTGTCGCATTTCCCCAGCCAGACGGAGACCGCCGAGCCCGTTGTTCCCGATGCCGCGGCAGTTTCGGAGGAAACCGGCCGGCCGGGCGAGCCCATCAATTGGGCGCCTTTGTTTGCGCTGTGGCTGATTCTTGCGGTCGCGGCAACGTATCTGATACGCGACGCCAGGCGCGCCGCTCGCAGCAGAGCCGAGCCGCGAGAAGGCAAGGATAGACCCGGCTTGTGGGGCTTTCTGTACCAGTTTCCCGAAGTGGATCTGATTGTATTAATCGCAACCCTGATCTTGCCCTGGACAACTGCCCTCTTTCCTCGCTTGATGGGAGGCAGCAACGACGCGCATGCCCGGCTCGCGCAGTCGCTGCCCGAAGCCCTCTACAACATCATTGCGAGCTTGCCTGGTCTGGGTTCCTACGAAAGTATTGGCAAGTTCCTGCTTGGCGGCTATGCCTTCGCGCCGCTATTCATTCTGATGGTGGCAGTCGGACTGACCTGGAATTGGAGGCGGTGGCTGGTATCGGCCGGCATATTCCATGTTCTATTCGCGTTTTTCTTCACGACCGTCTTCACCAATATTACAGGTTTGGCTTCCGGCATGGTATACAGCCTGGGCTATTGGCTGGAACAACAAGGCGTACGCCGCGGGAGCCAGCCGCAGTACTACTACTTGCTGATCATCTTGCCGGTATACGAATACCTGCCGATCGTCGGGAGTGTGACCGCGATGTTTGCCGGGCTGAGCAGATTCTGGAATCTGCGGCGCAAGCGCATAATCGCCCGGGAAAGCGCGCGCGGACGTGAAGTGGGCGAGACGCTGCAAGAATACTTTGCGGATAGCGCCGCTGGTACAGCCTCCGAGGACGCGCAGAAATTGGGAGCAGCCGCCGAAGAAACAAGCCCGGACGCATATTCCGAATCAGCCGGCGCCGAACTGAGCTCAACCGAGGGGCAAGCCGCGCCCCGAGACAAGACTCTAACGATCGACGCGGGAGCGGGCGACCAGCCCCGGGCGTATCTGCGTCGATTGCCATTTTTGCTATTGCTGGCCTGGTGGGCAGTTCTGAATCTCGTCGGGTATTCACTGGCGGGGGAAAAGATGCCTTGGCTGGGCACGCATTTGACCACGCCCATGATCCTGCTCAGCGCCTGGTACTTTGGCGGGGTTTTCGCGCGCATCGACAGGAGGCTGTTCTTGTCGCGCGGCTGGATGGCGCTGTTGATCATGCCGGTCTTTTTGATATGCCTTGCGCAAACGATTGGCGCCTTCATTGTTGGCGATCCGCCATTTGCCGGGCTGGCGCAGGTTGAATTGGAGCGAACTTACGAATGGCTGCTTTCGCTCATTTTAGCCGTCAGTCTTGGATACATGCTGGTACGCATCGCAGGTCTTAGCAGTTGGATTCACATCCGCCGCCTCACCGCGGTTACCCTGTTCGGCCTACTCAGTCTTTTGACGTTCCGCACAGCCTGGATGGCGTCCTTTATCAATTATGACCTGGCGACCGAGTATCTGGTTTACGCGCATGCCGCGCCGGCGGTGAAATGGGTGCTGCAAGACATTGAAGAAATGAGCCTGCGCGTTACAGACAGCAAGGACCTCAAATTGGCTTATGACGACGAGGTATCCTGGCCCTATAGCTGGTATTTCCGAGACTTTACATCCGCGTCATTTGTCGGCGCCAACCCCACCGTACAGAACCTGGAAGACCGCGCGTATGTCGTTGTTGGCTCCGGTCATCGCGGTGATGTGGAGCCTATCCTGGAAGACAGATACGTCCGCTTTGATCACATGCGCATGTGGTGGCCCATGCAGGAGTACTTCAACTTGACACCAGAGCGGATACTCAACGCGCTCGATTTTTCGCCGGATAATCATCAAGCGGCGCGGATCCGCCGCGGCATCTTCGATATCTGGTGGAATAGAGATTACGACCGCTATGGCGAAGCCACCGGCAAAGACTTCTCGCTTAAGAACTGGCCCGTATCCGACCGCATGCACGTTTATGTCCGGAAGGACTTCGCGTCTCAGATCTGGGAGTATGGACTTGGCGAGGGCGAGGTCAAGAACAATCTGCCAACAGAAGTTAATCAGTGCGCTGCCAACTGGCGCCAACTGCTTCCCTTACTCGAGTTCGATACGGGGCAAGGCGCTCTCATGCAACCGCTAGGCATCGCCGCCGGCAAGGGCTTGATCTACGTCGTCGACGAGAACCAGAATCAAGTATTCAGCTATAGAAGCGACGGCATGCCCGCGCAGGTATATGGCAATGACGGCTTGCTCTCTTTCAATCGGCCGAATGGCATTGCTGCAATGCCAAATGGCCGGGTCTTGGTAGCGGATACATGGCATTATCAAGTCCAGCAATTTGATCCGGATGGCAATCTGCTTGTTCAATGGGGCCAACCCGGCGAATACGGCTTTGACGCGCCGACCGACCCTGAGGACGGATTCTGGGGACCGCGCGATGTAGCGGTAGACAGCGCAGGCCGGATCTATGTCGCGGACACTGGCAACAAGCGCATTCGGGTTTATGAGATTGCTGAAAACGAGGTCGTGCATCTGCGCGATATAGGCCATGGCGGCAGCGGGCCCGGGGAGTTGGACGAGCCGAGCGGTCTGGCGCTGCATTCGGACGGCCGGCTCTTTGTCGCGGACACCTGGAACCGAAGGATCGCTGTATTTGATTTGCAGGGCAATCATCTGAGCGATTTCCGCGTGCGCGGCTGGTATAACAACACCTTTAACCGACCTTACCTGGGCTTGGACGAGAGTCGCGATATTCTCTACGTGAGCGACCCCGACGGCAGTCGTATTCTGGTCTACAATTCATCGGGCGAGTGCATTGGCAGTTTTGGGCAGAACGGCGACGCATCCGCCGAGGGACAGTTCCAAGCGATTGGCGGAATCGCCGTCGATGATGAGGGTTATGTTTATGTGAGCGATTCGACGGCTGGCAAAGTGCTAAAGTTTCCGCCTTTCACGGACGCGATTGAGCCAACCGGTTGAAGCGCTGGCATCCATGAATCGGCAGGTTAAAGGGCAAGGCAAGCAGCACATGCAGCGACTGAAAATTCACCACAGAGGCACAGAAGTAATTCCAAGTAAGTCATGCAACTAAAGCGAGCCTTGTAGGGGCGACCAATCTGGTCGCCCGTTGCCCCCACGCTTGTGGTTTCGGGCGACATGGTATGTCGCCCCTACAGATCGTTGCTTTAGCAAAATTTGCATTTCTTTCTTGGTTCTACTGAGCGCACAGAGAAATGCAACAAATCGCAGGGTGATCGTAGGGGCTACTCTATGAGTCGCCCATCGCTACTGCTAGAGATTTTGGGCGAGCCAAGGCTCGCCCCTACGACTCGACGTTGATGAGGAATTTGCATGACTTACCTGGTTTTACTGAGAGCACAGAGAAAGACAAAAGATCATTTCTGTTTGCGGGCGTTTCAGCGGGTCGCGTAGGTCGCGTAGACACTGACCGCCGACACTGACCGTCAAACGCCCCTACAAGGCTTGTCCGCTACTGACGCGAGCCACTGCCGTATTCTACCCCA
>JAPPMO010000066.1 GCA_028873975.1 Chloroflexota bacterium | reverse complement strand
TTTTGGCAGGCAAGAGCTTAAATCTCGGTGCTGCCGGTCAGTGTCTACGCGACCCCCGGTGTCCTCGGTGGTTAATTGCCAATAATCTGAAATGCACCCTGCCGATCGTGCTGATATTCGTGGCGGGCAGAAACCAGATCCTCGACAAATGACCATCGGCGCGGTCAAGCAGTAGCTCATTCTGACTCGAAGTGCAATTCCATAATATGCAGGTTGTAAGCGCGCCCTTCAGCTTTCAATGTGCGCCGGGATGTTCCGATAATCTTGAATCCCAGCCCCTGATAGAGCCGAAGCGCCGCGTCCGCTTCGCTGTTGACCGTCAAGCTCACTTTCTCGATCTGCCCCAAGGACCGTAACTCTTCAAGCAGCCGGCGCATGAGCCGCGAGGCGATACCGCGCCCGCGCGCTTCCGGCGAAACGTAAACGCTGTAGACTTCCGCGACATGTTGGAGTTTCGCTTTCCGCGACCAGCCCGCCCCCGCCATGCCAAGCAGCGCGCCCTCAACTTCGGCGAAAATCGTCAGATTGCCGTCGCGCTCGTATGCGGATGTCAGGCGCGCGATCCAGACATCATCCGGGAAAGCCAGCTCGTCTTCGTAACTCGCGGCGAAGGCGCTCGGCTCGGCGCGAAGCGCTGCCAGCCGCAGCTGCTTCGCTTCCCGCCAGCGCTTCGGCGCTAACATCATGATCGTGGGTTCAGGCATTTTCTCGCAATCTTTGACATTTTGCGCGTGCGTGGTTAAGCTTGCTGACTATGCTTTGATCGTACCGCAAAAGGTTGAATATCCTATCCGCGCGTCGCTGCGTTTTTGATTTTCTTGGGACGGGAGTATACTGAAGCCTGATGGTGAAATTATAGTTCATTGAGAAACAACCATCATCACATCAAGGTCGTGGCGCAGTCAGGAGGTGAAATGCGAAAAACAGACACAGCAGCAAATACCGTAATGTAACTGAATAATCAGTGAAGGAGATGACGATGTCCGAAAAGAAACTTTCCCGCCGCGACTTCTTAAAGGCTGCGTCGACCGCGCTGGCGGCTTCTGGCTTTGCGGCGCTGCCCGTTGGTCTTGTAAATGCGCAACCTGATGAGGTCACCGTCGAGATTTGGGCATTTGCCACCAATCGCACCAATTGGATGGAAAACCTGATCGAGGAATTGTGGTCGGACGCAAATCCCAACGTCAATATCAACATCGTTCATACACCGTACAGAGATCTTTGGCCCAAACTACAAACCGTCTTTGTTGCCGGATCCGGCATTCCTGACATCGTGGATGTGGGAACCGGGCAATTGGGTCAGTACGTTAGGGACCCGGGTAATGAACCTTTTGTTGCCCTCAATGACATAATCGGCGACCAGATAACGGATCTGTCGAAGCCCTCGGCTACACAAACCTGGACGGTACGCGGCAACATCTACGGCATTGGCAACGAAGTCAATCCGGTCTTGCTCTATTATCGTCATGATCTCTTGGACGAAATGGGACTGGATGCCGAAGCGCCGGGGACTTGGAATGAGTTTGTTGAAATGCTCGGTGGTACGACAATGGACGCCGGACGCGGGCTTTTCCCCGTATCAACCAACGGCTGGTCCGATTTCTACATTCAGTTGCACCAAGCCGGCGGCGAGTTCTTTGACGCGGAAGGCAACGTCCAGGTTGCCAGTGATCTGGCAGTCGAGGTTTTGACTTGGCAAAAGGCGCAATTGGATAGCGGCGTGTACATCGAGCAGGGAACCGGCGATGGCCAATACGCCTTGATGAATGAGGGCGCTTATGTCACGATCTGGGGCGCGCCCTGGTATCAGGGCTTCATGAAGATCAATGCGCCGGATTTGGAAGGCAAGTGGAAGATGCGCGCCTTGCCGATGTGGGGCGATAGTGGTTTCGCGACAGTTCCCCGCGGTGGCACCGGAATGTGTATCACCCTCGCTTCAGAAGTTAAAGACGAAGCCTGGGAATACATCCGCCTCAGCAACTTGACTCCAGAAGGCTCATTGCTGGCTTTCCGCGATATGAATCTCTTCCCGTCCTACATTCCGGTTTGGGATAGCGAAGAATTATTGCGGACTGACGATTACTTCAGCGGGCAGAAACCCGGCGAGTTCATCGCTGAAGCGGCTGCTGCCATGGCTTCGGTCAATATCGATCCATATTGGACGCTCCTGACCAGTTCGCTTGCTCGCTTGGTTGTGGAACCAGTCATGAAGGATGGCGCTGATCCATCATCCGCATTGCAGGAAGCGCTCGACGAATTTGAATTCAACAAGTAGGGACGAACGCTTTGTTGCCGGGCTCAGTCTTCATGCCCGGCAATTTATCTTCTTTCGGCAGCGTCTATCTCATTCTTGGAAAAGCATCTCACACTCAGGTCAGTTTTATAGGTCTTGAAATCCGCCTTTTATAAATTCGTCGCCGGAGCCCGCCAATGACAGCTATATCACATGGCGCGATGAGTTCCGCATCCCAGTCGGGGTGGTGGTCGCGCAACGAACGCAAGCTGATTCCATATATCTTTTTAGCTCCGTTTTTGCTCACCTTCCTGGTCTTCACTGTGTATCCCGCCGTGGACTCTTTTTTGATGAGTTTTCAGCGGGTTCGCGGCTTAGATAATTATGAGTATGTGGGTATGGCGAATTACGAGCGTCTGGTGACCAAAGACAAACGCTTCCATACAGCGCTTGTCAACGGAGCCGAATTTGCGGCGGGTACAGTTTTGATTCAGATTCCGCTCGCGCTGGCGGTCGCGCTCTTGCTTAATTCCCCGAATGTGCGCTTCAAGGTGCTGGCAAGACTCGCCTTTTTTGCGCCATATATTACATCGGCAGTGGTGGTTGGCTGGATTTTTACACTGGTTTTCGAGGAACGATACGGCTTGCTGAATGCTGCGCTGGCTAGCATTGGGATCGATAGAATTGGCTGGCTAAAAGATAAAAATTGGGTCATGCCAGCACTTATCATCCTCGGGCTTTGGACTTGGGTCGGGCATCATTCTTTATTTTTCTTGGCGGGTTTACAGAATGTGCCTGACGATCTGAAGGAAGCCGCGCGCATTGATGGCGCTAATACAGCACGGGTGTTTTGGCATATTACCTTGCCATTCTTAAGGCCGATCTTTGTCTTTGTTACCATTACCGGCTTGATAGGTTCCTTTAGCCTCTTTGGGCAGCCTTTTCTGCTCTTTGACAGTGGATCTGGTCCACAAGATTCGGGTTTATTCCCGTTGATGTATCTTTATTTCATGGGATTTGAGAATCTGCGCATGGGTTATGCGTCCGCTATCGGTTACTTGCTAACAGTCATTATCCTCATTGTCACGGGGATACAGCTTTTGCTGTTCCGCATTTGGAAAGTCTAGGCGGGTCAGCATGGCGCGAAAGGCTAACTCCTCCAGTGTAACGAAACCCAACAAGGTCAATGTGCTCTTTTTGAATTCACTGGTTCTAATCGGGATTATTTTGACAGCAGTGCCTTTTATCTATATGGTCACCGCCAGCTTCCGTTCCCAGGGCGAGCTCTATTCCTTGCCAGTGACAATCATGCCGCGCGAAGTTGTTGGCCAAAATTATCCGAAACTCTTTGACGACACTCACTTCATATTATGGTATGGCAACACTATCTTCACTTCCAGCATACGCACCGCGCTCGGCGTATACTTTGCGGCATTGGCGGGCTGTGCCTTTGCCAAGTATCAGTTTCGCTTCAAGCGTTTTTTCTTCTTTTTGGTGCTAGCGACCTTGACCTTGCCATTTCACGTCTTGCTGATTCCGCTCTTCATCATGATGATAAATTTCGGCTGGGTCGGCGATTATCTGGCGATTATTGTTCCTGGGATTGTGGGCGCATTCAATATTTTCTTGATGCGGCAATACATTGAATCGGTGCCCGACGAGCTCATGGATGCGGCGCGTATTGACGGCGCGTCCGAGTTTCGCATCTTCCATAGTGTTGTCATCCCCTTGGTGCGCCCGGCTTTAGGCGTAGTCGCGATTCTCACCTTCGTCAACACCTGGAACGACTTTCTCTGGCCCCTGATTGTGCTGAACGATCCCAAAAAATACCTGCTTACGATCGGTCTGGCGACGATGGATGGTCCCTTTGATGTGGAAATTGGCGCGATTATGGCGGGCTCTTTCCTGAGCACGTTGCCCATTATTTTCATCTTCGTGCTGATGCAGCGGCAAATCATCGCGGGCCTCACGCAAGGGGCGATCCGCGGATGAAATACCCCACCCTAAATCCCTCCCGGAGGTCGGTGTCTACGCGACCCGAGCATCAGGGAGGGACTTGCGGGGAACGGTTAGTATTTCAGCCGGATGCCTCCCTCAGCCTGCAGCGCGGCATCAATCTGATCGTTGACGCGATTCGGCCGACGCTGGGTCCCATTCCGCGCGCTGTCGCCGTTAGTCAGGTCTCGGCTGATAAAGCGCCCGAGCTGTTGGACAAGGGCGGCTTGATCGCGCGCCGCATCAGCGACCTACCCGACCGAGATGCTGATATGGGCGCCATGTTGCTGCGGCAAATGCTCTGGCAGCTCTACGAAGACTGCGGCGACGGCACGGCGACTGCCGCCGTCATTTTCCAGTCGGTTTACAACGAGGGATTGAAGTATATCGCCGCCGGCGGGAACGCCATGGGCCTGCGGCAGTGTCTCGACGAAAGCCTTGATGTCGCGCTGGCCTCGCTCGCAGAGATGAAGAGGCCGGTTGCCGGGCGCGAACAACTGGCGCAACTGGCCGAGTGCATCTGCCACGACCGCGAACTGGCGGAAAAGCTGGGCGAGATCTTCGACTTCATCGGCGAGCACGGCCAGCTCGATGTGCGGCGCGGGCACACGCGAGCAATTGAGCGCGACTACATGAAGGGCATGTACTGGAAGCGCGGCGCCGTCTCGCGGGCGATGCTGCGCGGCGGGAAAGAACCGGATCGCATCGTCATGAACGCCGCCGCTATCCTGCTCAGCGATCTCGATATCGAGAATCCGGAAGACCTGCTGCCCGTGATCAATATGCTCATGCGGTCAGGCGCGAAGTCTTTGCTCCTGGTCGGCGAGAAATTCTCCGAAGCGGTTATCAATCTCATCCTCAACAACAAAAAGCCGGACAAGTTCCGCATCGTGGCGGTCAAGACGCCGGGGGAGACCGATGACCAGCGGCGGGCGCATCTGAGCGACATGGCGGTGATTACCGGCGCGATTCCGCTCTTCAAAGCGGCCGGAAATACGCTGGCGGCCGCGGTGGAGCGTCCCAAAGAGCTCGAGGGCGATGACCCGACGAAACATTCACGCCCCAGTTACTTCGGGCGGGCGAAGCAGGTCTGGGTCGAGCGCACGATGTTCGGCTTGGTGTCCGACCGCGAGGATCAGGAGGAACTCACCGAGCATCTGGCGGACCTGCTGGAACTGGTGGAATATGCGGCGGACAAGGATGCCGAAGGCTTTCTGCGCGAGCGCATCGGCAAGATCCTGGGCGGCGTCGCCATTCTGCGCATCGGCGATGCCCTGCCGGCGCGGATGGATAGCCGCATTGCCATCACAAAAGAGACGGCTAAATCACTGCGCCGCGCTTTGCGTGATGGCATCCTGCCGGGCGGCGGCGTCGCTCTGCTGGCTTGCCGCGATGCGCTGCAGGGGACGCTTGAACCGGATGAAGACAGCGCCAGGCGCGCAGCGCGGCAAATTTTGCTGCGCGCATTGGAGGAGCCCCTGCGCGCCATCTGCTATAACGGCGGCTTTGATTCCGCCAAAGCGGCTGAATTGGAGGGCAGGCCCCGCGGTCACGGGATCGATATCCGCAGCGGCGCCATCGTCGATGCGCTTGCAGCCGGCATCATAGATGTGGCGTCGGTGCTTGAAGCGGCGCTGCGAGGCGCGGTGAAGGGCGCCGCCCTGGCGCTGACCATTGATGTGCTGCTGCACCACGCGCAGCCGCAAGAGACCTATACCCCCTAGCCCCAGGGCAATTGCATCAAAATGTGGCGACTGACATGGTACGAAATTGGACTGAT
>JAPPMO010000108.1 GCA_028873975.1 Chloroflexota bacterium | reverse complement strand
TGTTTTTCTCTGTGCCCTCTGTGTTCTCTGTGGTTAATATTTGGTTTAGATTCCCGCCCTTTCAGCCACTATCATTTTGATGTGATTGCCCTGAACAGAGGTTCAATCCAACTTCAATTTTTCGACGACCCTCAGCCTGGCGCTGCGGCTCCGCGGGTTGCTGTTCAGCTCTTTATCGTCGGGCGCGATCGGTTTTCGATTGACAAGCCTGACCAATGCCCGCTTTTCTTTAATTGAGGCCATGCCCGGCGGGGCGACAATCTCCTGCGCCAGCTCCCGGAAGCGCCGCTTGACGATCCGGTCTTCGAGGCTGTGAAAGGCGATCACTGCCAGCCTCCCGCCAGGACGCAGCAAGTCGACGGCGACCGGCAGCGCCTTTTCCAGGGATTCCAGTTCCCGGTTAACTGCGATGCGCAGCGCTTGAAACACCTTGGTAGCCGGGTGAATCTTCGTCATTCGCCGCCGCTTGGGGACCACGGTTTTGACAAGGCTTGCCAATTCCCCTGTGCTCCCAATCGGCCTCTGGGCTACGATAGCGCCGGCGATCTTGCGGGCGGCTTTCTCTTCCCCGTATCGAAAGAAGAGATCGGCCAGGTCATCCTCTGGAAGGGAATTAAGCAGTTCTTCCGCAGTGACGCTTTCGTTCAAAGCGTCGAAGCGCATATCGAGCGGGCCCTCGTGCCGAAAGGCGAAGCCGCGCGCGGGATCGTCCAGTTGCATGGACGAGAGGCCCAGGTCCAATATGATCGCGTCGACCTCGCGCCAGCCGCGCTGGAAGGCCACAGCCCGCATATCGACATAACTGTGTTGCGCGATGGTCACGCGTTCAAGATCGGGCGCCAGAACCCGGCGGGCGATCTCAATCGCGGCAGCGTCAAGGTCGAATGCCAATACTTCCCCGGCGCCCGCTTGCAGCATGGCGCGCGTGTGCCCGCCAGCCCCAAGCGTCCCGTCAATGACTCGGTCGAGCCTCCCGTCAGAGGGGAGCGTCAGCCGAAGCAATGGCTCAACAAGCACTGGTATATGCGCGCTCACAAGTCCTAATCCATTCGCAATGCTGAGTCCAATTGTAGCTCGTTTTGCGAAGCGGGCTCGCTCATGCTGCCCTTAGGGCAATCGCACCAGAATAATCATCACTGCAACTTTGCCAAAGCAGGCTCAATTTTAACCACCGAGGACACCGAGAACACCGAGAAAAGCAATGAAATCAATGCTCTTGTCTTATTTCAAACATGCTTTTGAGAGACGGATGTGGTTTCGTTGACAACTTGCAATATACAGGTGGCGGATTTAGAGGCAAAGTCGTCAAAACACCCTCAACTCTGTGACCTCTGTGTTCTCTGTGGTTAGATTATGGTTTTATTTCTTGATCATTCTGCGAATGCGCGATGTGCTGCAATTGCGCTCATGTTGCCGTCTACATCGTTCTCCGCAACAGCGTCTCATGCTAAAATGGTTCCTGTCCCGATCGCTTGCCAATATCAGCCAAGCGCTAATGGAATACCAAAAACCACAGCACATCGAGACCATTCTCAAGAATCTGCCCGCCAAGCCCGGCGTTTACCTGCTGAAGAACAGCCGGGGCAGGATCATCTATGTGGGCAAGGCCAAGCGCCTGCGCAATCGCGTCCGCAGTTATTTTACGACTGTCGCCGATGGCAATGGCAAGACGCTGCGCATGCGCGCCGAAGTTGATGACATTGACTTCATCATTACGGAAAACGAAGTCAAAGCCCTGATCCTGGAAGAAACCCTGATTAAGAAGCACAAGCCGCGCTTCAACATCGAGCTTAAAGATGACAAACGCTATCCCTATATCCGCGTCAGTTGGGCTGACGCCTTCCCGAAAGTGGAAACCACCCGGCGCATCCTCAACGACGGCTCGCGCTACTTCGGTCCCTACACGGCCATGTGGGTGGTTCAGAAAACACTAAGCGATTTGCGCAAAGCCTTCCCTTATTTGACCTGCGACCGCGACATCGACGGGCAGGACGAGCGCGCCTGCCTTTTCCACGACATCAAGTTGTGCAACGCGCCTTGTATCGGTGCCGTCAGCCGCGATCAATACCGCCAGATGATTCAAGAACTAATGGACGTGCTTGGCGGCAAGGCCGAGGGCGTGCAAAAACGCTTGATGCAGGAAATGCTGAGCGCCTCCGGTCAACTCAACTTTGAAAAAGCCGCCGGCATCCGCGACCAGTTAAAGGCCATAGACTACATCACCAACAAGCATAAAGCCGTTGGCAAGAACATGACCGATCACGATGTCATCGCCCTGGCTCGCGACGAGCGCGACGCCACCGTACAGATCATGTTTATCCGCAACGGCAAGCTGATCGGCAGCGATTCGCGCGCGATTAACAATACGGAAGGCGAATCGGACGCGGCCGTGCTGGAACAGTTCATCAGCCAGTTTTACGCGGCCAGCAGCAATATCCCGCGCGAATTGATTTTGCCCAACGCAGTCGAGGAAGCGCGCATCCTGGAGCGCTGGCTCAGCGACAAACGCGCCAGCTCGAAGGTATCCATTCATGTGCCGCAGCGCGGCGACAAACGCAAATTAGTCGCGCTGGCGCAGGAGAACGCGCTGGAAAGCCTGCAAATGATGCGCGCGCAATACGAAGCCGATACCACCAAGCACGAGCAAGCGCTGGCGCAGCTGCGCGAAGCGCTAAAGCTCCCGCGCATCCCCAATCGCATCGAATGTTACGACATCAGCACGACGCAGGGCACCGCGATCGTCGCCAGCCGGGTGGTCTTTGCCCGTGGCGTGGCTCGCAAAAGCGAATATCGCCGTTTCAATATACGGACGGTTTCCCACGGTGGATCGGACGATTATCAGTCCATGCGCGAGGCTTTGACACGGCGCTTCTTGCGTTGGAAGGACGCGGTTGAGGCGGGGCTCTCGCTGACGCCGGAGGGGGTGGACAAGGCTGAAACCTGGCGCCTGTTGCCGGACCTGCTCTTGATTGACGGCGGCAAAGGACAACTCAATGTCGCTTGGAGCGTATTAGGCGAATTTGGCTTGAGGGACCGGGTGCCGGTCGCGGCTTTGGCGAAACGTATTGAAGAAGTTTTCCTGCCCGATCGTTCGGCTTCAGTGCTGTTGCCCCGCCGCAGCGAAGCGCTCTATCTAGTTCAGCGCGTGCGCGACGAAGCGCATCGCTTCGCCATTGCCAGCCATCGCAAGCGCCGGCGCAAGCTGAGCCTGGCCAGCCGCCTGGAGACGATACCGGGCGTGGGACCCAAACGCCGCAAGGTCTTGCTCAAACACTTTGAAAATTCGATTGACGCCATCCGAAGCGCCAGCATCACCGAGCTCGCGGAGGTCAATGGCATTAACAAAGAAGTCGCTCTCGCCATCAAGAGTCATCTCGATTGAAGTTTTCACTTAGTCCTGCGCAGCGCAATCAAAATTTTCAGCTGTAAGAACGGCTTCAAGCGCGTGGCACAGCCTTGCGCGGTCATTCTCCCGGCTGAATTTCAAAGATCGGTCTTGCTTCCTCGCATACCGCTTGTCGGAAATAGCGACTCAAATCCTCTGGCGTTCGCAAGTCAACCTCTCGGCCAATAATTCGGCTCAAGTCAACCATGTGTTGGAAGAACGCCATACCCACCTGGGCTCCAGCCACATACTCAACAAGCAAATCTATGTCGCTGTCGGAGCGCAAATCCCCATGAAGCGCCGAACCGAAGACGGACAGGCGTCGAATTGGCTGACTTGCGCAGTATCTGCGGATGGCCTCCAGGGGCAAGCCCATCGCTGTTTCGGGACTCAAGGCGGACCTCTCTTTAACGCTGTATACAGTATAACGCAAATCTCGCCTAGATCTGCAGCTGGTGCACGTGGCGGATGAAGTCCTGCCCCCGCAGCATCTCCATTAGGGACTCGGGCAGCGCTTCGTCAAAATTGAGCACGGTCAGGGTATGGCCGCCCGGTTCGGCGCGCCCGGTATGCCAACTGGCGATGTTGATGCCGTTTTCCGCCATCAGGGTGCCGACTTTGCCGATCACGCCGGGCTGGTCATAACTGCCCATGATGAGCAGATGCCCGCGCGGCTCGAAGTGGATACGGTAGCTGTTGATCTGCAGGATATAGGGCTTCTGCCGATCCAGCAGCGTCCCGGCGATGCTGATTTCCTCGTTGTCCTCCAGCGTAATCTGGCAGGTGATGACATTGCTGTATTCGCTGATTTTGATGCCCTTGGCCTGCGTGATCCGCCAGCCATGCTCGGCCGCCAAAACAGGGGCGTTGACATAGCTCACTTTTTCGCCGTGTATTGGCCTCAGCAGTCCTTTTAATATGCCGACTGTCATCGGTTTGATCAGCCCGTTCATGTCCTCGCCGATGATCTCGATGGCGATGCGCCGAATGGGGCTTCGAGCCAAAATGTGCTGCAAGCTGCCGATGCTTTCCGACAATTGCATATAAGGACGGGCGTCGCGGTAATTCAGCCCCGGCAGCAGAGGCATGTTGACGACATTGCGATAGTCGCGGTCGTCCAGCGCGTCGATCACCTGCTTGACGATCTGAATGGACAGGTCTTGCCGGGCTTCCGCCGTGTTGTCGCCGATATGCGGCGTATGAATCACCTTGTCCAAGCCGATCAAGGGGCTGTTGAAGGGCGGCTCTTCGTTCCAGACGTCTAGGGCGACGCCGCCCAGGCGCCCGTCCTTTAGCGCGTCCGCCAAGAGCGCTTCCTTTATGACGCCGCCATGGGCGGTGTTAATGAAGCAGGCGCCGGGTTTCATCTGGTCCAGCATGTCCTCTGTGAAGAAGTCGACGGTCTCGTCCGTGGCCGGCACATGCAGGCTGACATAATCCGCCGCCCCCAGCAATTCGCGCAAGCCGACCAATTGAATGCGCTTGTCGTTGACCTGCTCTTCGCGGATATAGGGATCGTTAGCCAGAACGCGCATGCCGAAAGCCAGGCAGAGATGCGCCACGCGCTGACCGACCCGGCCAACGCCGATGATGCCGAGCGTTTTGCCATGCAATTGCGCGCCGACTTGCGGTCCCCGGTCAAAGAGCCACCAGCCTTCGCGCAGGCTGTCATGGATCTCGGGCAGGTTGCGATTAAGCGCCAGCATCAAGGTCAGCGTATGTTCGGCGGCGGCTATGGCGCTGACGCCGGGGATATTCATCACCAGGATGCCGCGTTCCGTGGCATAGTCGACGGCGATCCCGGTCAAGCCGGCGGACATGCGCGCGATCAGTTTCAGCTTGGGCGCGTGTTCCAGCAGCGGCGCGTCCAATTTGAAATCGGAACGGGTGATGATGGCGCTGGCGTCGCCCAGCGCCGCCCGCACGTTGGCGGTCTTTGGCGGGACGATGTTCACCAATACATCGTCGGCAGCCTCCAGCAGGGCGATGCTCTCGGCTGTGAGGTCTGTCGCGACCAAAATCCGCCGCATCCGCTTCATAGCGGCAACCCCCGGGTCGAGGCGACTTGATCGTTTGTCCGGGCGCGGCAGGTCTGGGCGCTGCCGCCGGGCGGCTGGCTCATGCGAAAAAGCCTTTCCTTTCGATTTCCGCCAAAACGTCGTACAGGCTCTCGTAGACATGACTGTTGATTCCGGCGAAGTCATCAAGACTGGAATGCGACAGGTCGGGCACCGTGTAGCAGGTCATGCCCGCGGCCAATGCCGACTGCGTCCCGGCCCGGCTATCCTCCAGCGCCAGGCAGCGCGCGGGCGGGCAGCCCAGCTGCTCGGCGGCGTGCAGATAAATATCGGGGGCCGGTTTGCCTCGCGCCATGTGCTGCGCCGAATAGCGCTGTGGGATCAACTGGTCCCAAGCAAGCAGATCCACAAAATGGTCGATCACGCAATCCCAGGAACTAGAGGCGATGGCTCGCGGGATTTCCCGCTCGGCGGCAAATCGGATGATTGCTTCGGCGCCCGGGCGCGGCTGAATCTTCTCCAGAGGCATGCCCAAAATGCGCGCCGTAATCTCTTCAATGATGGCAGCGGGCGATTCGCCCACCCTGGGATAGTGGCGGTGGATGATGCGCGCGAACTCATCGACGCGGACGCCAATGGTTTGCTCGCGCACATCTTCGGCATAGATATAACCAGCGCCTTCTATCATTTCGATTTCCGCCTTGTGCCAGAGCGGTTCCGAATCGACCAGCAGCCCGTCCATATCGAAGATTATCGCGTCGAAACTCATGTCGTATCTATGCCTTCAAATGCCTGAATAAACTGGTCAAGCCGCTTGGCTGACCGGAAGCTGACCGCTTCGGGGTCACGCGCCAGCGCGATGCCCTTGCGATAGAGCGACTCAAAGTCGCCCCCCGCCACCGCTTGCCAGCCGCGCCCTCCGGCTGCGATTGGCAGGATCGGCGCCAGGGAACGGGCGCTCACAAAGACATCGGCCTCGGCTTTCACCTTGTCCCGCGCCAACACGCCGCCATAACCAATGAAGAGATCGACCTGTTCTTTTGCCGCAAGATCGCTCGCGCCGTCGCCGATCATAATGCGCCGCCCGGGGCTATCGCCCGCCAACTCGCTGATAATCCGGGATTTGCCTTTTGATACCGTTAGCGGACCCTCATCGAAATCCAGATAAGTCTGCGCCTGTTGCGCCTGCGGCTCGTGATAGCGCCACCATTGCCCGGATAGTTCGTTGTATTCCAATTCGACCGCGCGAATGCGCGAGGCATCCACCCCCAGCCGCCGGCCGAAACCCTTCACGGCATCGGTCAATCCGCCACTGATGATGAAAACCTGCTTGCCCAGGTAATGGAGCGCCGCGATAACTTCGGCCGCGTCCTCGACCATGGTCTCCCAGTAGCGTTCCTCAACCGCCTTGAGTTGGGCGCGGGTGGGGCGAATGGCGCGCAAGCGTTTGCCGTAGACTTCGGCGAGGTCAAGCTCGCCGTCCATGGCTTTGTTGGTCAGCAGGCCCACGCGGTCCCCCTTGCCTTTGAAGCGAGCGAGTTCGTCAATGCCCTCGATGCCCGACAAGGTGCTGTCGCAGTCGAAGAAGATCAGGTCGTAACTTTGCCAAGCGGCGTCGGGCATGTTTCTGTCCTCGGCGGATGCCAGATCGTCATCATTATAGCCGCGAGATCAGAAATATGAACAGCGGCAGGCTCCAGGGCAATCGCATCAGATTTTTCTAAGCAGCGAGGGGCGCGTAGGTCGCGTAGACACTGACCGCCGACACTGACCGTCAACACCGAGAGAAGCAAGAAAATAAAACCCCTCGTCTTATTTAAGAGGCGCTTTTGAATAGCAGATGAAGTTTCTCCAAAGTAACAGCCGTCCGCCGGGGCGACCGACCCGCAGTGTCTACGCGCGGCGGCGAGTCGCCCGCAAAACCTAACCGGAACGGTGGGCGAACCAAGGCTCGCCCCTACATCAAAATCTCAGTAATTCCAAGAAAGTAATGAGAATCAAAACAGGGACGAACTGTAGGGGCGTTTCGCCGAAACGCCCGCAAAATATATTCCTCTGTTGGTTTTCTCTGCGCTCTCTGTGTCCTCTGTGTTTAGATTTTGTTGCACAACTTACTTGGAATTACTTCTGTGTCCTCTGTGGTTAAATTTTGGTTTGACTGGCTATAGCGCGGAACTGAAGGCGCTGTTAAATCCGCTTGAATCCCGCCTCTGTCTGCTCTATAATCGAACACTGAATAAGAAAGTCCTCTTTATCGCCATGAGTGAAGAAGGAGCAGGCTTTTGGCGCGTAAACCTGCCGACCAATCCGTGGATCGCGAGGATATTCTTTGGGCGGCGGCTGAGGTGCTGCGGCGCAGAGGATACGATTCCGCGACCATGAAAGACATCGCCGCACAGGTCAACTTGACCGCCGCCAGCTTGTATCATCATTTCAAGAACAAAGATTTTTTGCTCCTCAGTGTGCTGGAGTATGGGACAGACTTGGGGATCGAGAAGCTGGAAAGCATCTTCAACTCGCAGTTGTCTTGCGCCGCCAAGCTGGAAGCCATGATCCGCGCCCATATCCTGGGCATCACCCAAAACGTTGCGGTGGGAACGGCGATGGTCTTTGAGATTCGCTCTCTTCTCAATGTCAACGTGGGCAACAGAAGCCGGAATAACAAGACTCAAATGGAGTATGTCGCGCGGCGGGACCATTTCTTCGAGCGCCGCGACTATTTTGAGAGTTTGTTCCGCGATACCTTGCTGGCTGGTATCGAAGCGGGGGAGTTTCGTCCAGTAGACGCGGCGATCGTGACCAAGACCATCCTGGGCGCGCACAACTGGATCGGCGTCTGGTTTCGTGAAGGCGGGCGGCTTTCCGGCGACGAAGTGGCGGATGTGATGGCCGACCTTTTTATGTCGGCTTTGCGGGTTTGAGGGTAGGGCAGAACGGATGGAAAGGCGTCAACTCACTCCGGGTTTGCCAACCTTCGAAACTGGGCAGCGCTTCCTGCAAGTCATAGATGGCGTTCCAGTTTCACACTATAAATCCATGGAAAAAGCAATCTATGAACATGTCCAGAATCCGCAGAATCCCGTTAATTGGAAGGACCCGGAGGCATGGATCCCGCAAAGACTATCTGGGGAAAATCGCGAATTAGCGCTGAGAATATGGCGCGAATCGAGCCATCTCGTCAACCCGCGTTACGCATTTGAACCCATGTCTCTTTGCAAGATTCATGAGCTTTTTTCTACTCGCGACGGAGTCATGCGTATCACTGAACGCGGCGCGGGATTTGTCACAAATAATGAAGCGGTTCTCAAGAGCATCGACGAATACGAAGGCTTGCTCTTGATATTGCGGGAAATCGCGCTAAAGGGTCCGGGGAAGCGCCGCGACTTGATGGAATCATTCATCGCTTTCTGTCACGATCATACTACTATGCGCGCTAACTCTTCCATTGATATGGCGCACGCCTGTGACTTCAAAAACCTGATACAGCGAAAGCTGATCGAAAAAAACGGTCTTACCTACCAGATTACCAATGCGGGCTTGTCATATCTGCAGCGATCAGAAGGCAAAGATTCAAAGTCCGCGCCTGTCATAGAAATTCTCGTCAGCAAGAAAAACGCAATGGCGCGTCGAGAACTGACGGAATACCTGCAAAATATGAATCCATACTCGTTCGAGCGCCTCATCGGACGTCTGCTCGAGGAGATGGGCTACGACAATGTCGAGGTGGCCGCCGCGGGAAACGACAAGGGCGTCGATGTCGTCGCTGATATCGAACTCGGTATCAGCCGCGTGCGCGAAGTTGTTCAAGTCAAGCGTCACAAGGGCAGTATCGGCAGCCCGATAATCAGTCAACTGCGTGGTTCGTTGCCTTTGTTTGGCGCCATGCGTGGGTCAATCATCACCACTGGCCGCTTCACGCAGCCAGCGCAAGACGCCGCCTTTGTTCCGGGCGCCGCGCCGATTACCTTGATAGACCGCGAGAGATTGCTAAATCTGCTGATAGAACATAACATCGGCATCCGCCGACGAGAAATCAGAATTCTGGAATTCGACAAAGAGGACTTGAATCAGTTCGAATCGGATACCGACAACGACGGATTATCTCTGCTACAGTCACCGGATAGCTAGGAGAAGCCATGCAAAGAATTCTCATAACAGGCTCGAATCGCGGCATCGGCCTTGAATTAGTCCGCCAATACGCGGGGGACGGGGATCTTTGCTTGTTTGCCACTTGCCGCAACCCGGGCCAGGCGCGGCAACTGCAAGAATTGGCGCATCTTTATGACGGTCTGATCCAGGTCCTGCAAATGGATATCACCGATGAAGGCTCGATCGCGGCCGCCGTTCAGGCCGTCGCGGCAAAAGTTGACGCGCTTGACCTGCTCATCAACAACGCCGGCATTGGCGGCGACGACCACGCTCGAATCATGGGGCAACTGACGGCATCCGAGGTTGGCAAAGTCGTCACGACGAATGCCGTGAGCCCGCTGATTGTCACGCAGGCTTTTCGCGGCCTGTTGCAGCGCGGATCGAATCCGCGCGTCGTGATGATCTCCTCCGGCCTGGGCTCGCTGCAGCGGACGGACGGCCGTTCCTACGCCTATCGCATGAGCAAGGCGGCGATGAATATGGCGGCTCGCGTGCTGGCATTTGATGACGCGATGGCCGGCGTCACAACGGCGACTGTCAATCCCGGCTGGGTTCGAACGGACATGGGGGGAGCAAACGCCGCGCTCGCGCCGAAAGACTCGGCGAGCGCGCTACGCGCCCTGTTCAAGCGGTTGACGCCCGCCGACAGCGGCAAGTTCTTTCAGTATGACGGCACTGATCTGCCTTGGTGAGCGTCCCCGCTTCAAAGCGAGAGCGGGAATCAAAGTGGGTTCAACAAAGTAATTGAAATCCAAATAATTTACGAATTGCAGGAGCGTTTTGCCGATACGCTTAATAATCAATCATCTTCTTAGATTTTCTCTGTGCTCTCTGTGTTCTCTGTGTTCTCTGTAGTTTATTATCGTTGCGCGCCTTGCTTGCTTCGACTAACTATCGAAAGACGGTAGCGTATATGGAACGGCAAATCAAGAAAGCGGCGGTCATCGGTTCCGGCACGATGGGCGGCGGCATCGCGTCCTTGCTGGCGGGAGTCGGCATTGAAACGCTGCTGCTGGATATTCCGCCGGCTGACAGCTCGCCCGAGGACGGCGCAAGGGTCCGCAACGCGATTGTCAACGGGAATTTGAAGTCATTACAGAAAATGCGCCCGGCGCAGCTCTATAGCCCGGCCGATCTGGCCAATATCCGCGTCGGCAACATCGAGGACGACCTGGAGAAAATCGCCGACGCCGACTGGGTGATTGAAGCCATCGTCGAACGTTTGGAGGCCAAACGCGCGCTGATGGCGCGCCTGGTCAAATGTGTCAAGGACGACGCCATTGTCAGCAGCAATACATCCGGCATTCCCATTCACCAAATCGCCGCGGGTTTGCCGGAGGGCTTCACGCGGCGCTTCCTGGGAACGCATTTCTTCAATCCGCCGCGTTACCTGCGGCTCTTGGAAATCATCCCGCACGCCGGTACTGATCCCGCCGTCGTCGACTTCATGATGCGCTTCGGCGCTGATGTTTTGGGCAAGGGCACGGTCCGCTGCAAGGATAGCCCCAACTTCATCGGCAATCGCTTCATGTCGCTTTCCGGCATGCAAGCGACCAATTACGCGCTGGATCACGGCTATAGCGTGGAAGAGGTGGATGCCTTGACTGGCCCCCTGATCGGCCGTCCGAAAACCGCCACCTTCAGCTTGAACGATCTGGTGGGCTTTGACATCGCGGTGGGCGTGGCGCGCAATCTTTATGAAGCCATTCCCGATGATCCGGCGCGCGAGATATTGACGCACCGGAAAAATGCGGAACTTTCGGACAAGCTGCTGGAACGCGGCTGGCTAGGGCGCAAGACCGGCCGAGGCTTTTATCACATGCGCCGCGACGGCGGCAAAAAGGAATTGTGGGCGCTCAACCTGGATACGCTGGAGTACGAGCCGCCCGGCAAACCGCGATTCGACAGCGTCGGACAGTACCGCAAAGTTGAGCCGCTGGGCGAGCGCATACGGCTGCTGATCAAGTCCGATGACCGCGCCGGGGAATACCTGTATCATTTGCATGCTTTTTTGCTGGCTTATGCCTCGCAGCGCGTGCCGGAAATCACCGACGCCCTGGTCAACATTGACAATGCGCATAAATGGGGTTTCGCGCACCAAATGGGACCCTTCGAAATCTGGGACGCCATCGGCGTCGCCTCAACCGTCGATCGCTTTGAGGCTGATGGCTATCCGGTGGCGGATTGGGTCCGGGACATGCTCGCCGCGGGCAACGACAGCTTTTATCAGCGAGACGGCGGCGGAAAAATTGTCGGCTATTACAGTCCGCAGGATCGCAGCTATCAGCCACTCCGCAAAGATCCGCGGGAGATCACCGTTGCCGACTTGCGCGCTTCCGGCGCCGAAGTTTATAGCAATGGCGACGGCAAGATCTACGACATGGGCGACGGCGCCTTGCTCTGGGAATTCAACACCAAGCAAAACAGCATCACCCCCGGCCTGATCGAATCGGGCTGGAAGGCGCTGGATCTGCTGGATGCGCCCGGATGCCGAGCCTTGGTCATTGGCAATGACGGCGAACGCTTTTCGATCGGCGCCAACCTGGATCCAGCGGGGTTGATGGCGGGAATTGAAGGCGTCGAAAAGGCGCTGGTTTCCTTACAGAACTTGACTTCCGCCCTCCGCTATGCGCCCAAGCCGGTCGTTGTGGCGGCGCATAACATGGCGCTGGGCGGTGGCGCGGAACTGGTGATGTCCGGCGGCGCGGTCGTGGCGCATGCCGAGCTTTACATGGGACTGGTCGAGGTCGGCGTCGGGCTGGTACCGGCCGGCGGCGGTTGCATGGAGTTGGTACGGCGCCTGGTGAATCCGCTGGCGGCTGCCGGGTCTGACGATGTTTTGACGGGCTTGCAGAGGGCATTCGAGACCATCGCCACTGCCAAGGTCAGCGGTAGCGCCAAAGAAGCCAGGTCGCTCGGCTTCCTGAGCGCATCGGATAAGATTGTCATGAATCGATCGCATCTGCTGGGCGAAGCGAAGGCGCTGGCGCTGGCATTAAGCGAGACCTGTCAGCAGCGGGCGCCGGAAGCGGTCTACGCCGCGGGGCGCGACGCCTACGCGGCGCTCTTGCTGGGCGTGGCGGGATTCCAGGAAGCCGGCTATGCCAGCGAGCACGATGCCTTGATCGTGCGCAAGCTGGCCTACATTCTCAGCGGCGGGGCTTTGTCGGAGCCGCAGTGGGTGGATCAAGGGTATCTGTTGAATTTGGAGCGTGAAGCGTTTTTGAGTCTGATCATGGAGCCGAAGACGCAGGATCGCATCATGCACATGCTGCGGACGAACAAGCCGTTGCGGAATTGAGTTTTTCTGCGAGCGCTAAAGTTCTTCATCCGCAACCTTGAGCGCGAAACGCTTAAACGTCTCGACTTTCCTTATCCGCTGAAAGTCTGGCATGGCTTTGGCAATCATTTCTGCATGTCTCAGGTCGCGATATGTTTGGCCAGTATATTCTTTGAATAGCTTGGTCATTCGTGTCTTGGGGTTGCCCCGTTCTGGTTTCTGCTGCCGTTTGATGTTCACCTTGTGAGTAGGCCTTGACAATACTTTGTTGATCGCTCTGTTATCTGCCAGTAGCCATGCTTCCAATTCCTCTTCAATGCAAACCAAGGCAACCCTTTCCAGTTCAATACCTGCTGCCGTAAGCGAAGTCATGATGTCTTCGCGGTCTTCCTTTCGGCACGGTTTTGCGCCTTTTTCGCGCCAAGCGGGATATAAATCCCAAACGATGATTACTCGCTCACAACCTTCACTGAGCAATTCAGATGCGACAATCCCACACTCGGTAACTAAGTTTGGTTTGTTATCGAGCGTCTCGCTTATGATTATGAGGTCAGGTCGGATGCGTTTTGCCAAGTACTCGCAAACTTTGCGGTCGGCGCCTTGTGGACCGCATTCGAAGATCATTCCAATCTTCATAGAGCAAGGTGGCGATTCAGGTTGCCCATCGTGTAAAGCTTGCCAGGAGCGAATTTCTTCGACCAATTCTGGATGGAATCGTCATCTGCCGGGCGTGAAAATGTCGGACCAAATTCCCCGCGTTCCACAAGCACAATTGTGGACAAAGGCAACAGATCCAGCAAATAGGGCGAATGCGTCGTCACGATGACCTGCGAGAGTCCGCTTTCGACCAGGTCCTGTATTTCGTCGACGATTAGGTGAATCGTTCGCGGATCCAGCCCGTTCTCAATCTCTTCAATCACAATCAGCGGCGGCGGCTCGGGGTGTCGGAAAAGCGCCAGCAAGGCCAATAGCCGCAGCGTGCCAGTTGACAGCAGCCAGCCCATCACTTTGAAATCGTCCTCAGTCATTTCCAAGTGCATTTGGTGACCGAGGAAGCCTGTGAGAACTGGTTTCAAGTCTCGCATGTAAGGCAATACGTACTTTAGAGCCTCCAATATGCCTTCAAACGTCTCCGGATACCACTCAAGGATGTGGTGCAAATACTCGGCAATGTTAGAGCCATTGCTTCGCAAGCGTATCGCTCCCGCTGTACGTTGAATCGGTTGCGGCTCTCCTATTATCCAAGGATTTAGCGTAAAAAACTGCCAGTTGAATCTGATCCCATACCCCATGAGATCACGAAATTGTTCATCATCCTCAAGCCCTTTGGCATAATAGTACAGGCCGCCTCGTGAAATGATCGCGTCACCTGGACGAATACCAAATTCCATTTTTTTGTTTATGTATTGGATCACTCCCTTTGAGTCGCGTTCAAGGACTTTCCGCCCCTTGTAATAGACATTTTCCTTTTCGATGAATATCAAATCTGTACTCGGCTCCTTATTGACTTTCATTATCGTTCTGTAGCTCGCTGCTTCATTGTTTTGGGAAATCGGTGAAACATGCAGCCCGCTAAGTTCAAACTCAATTGGACTGATTGTAGCCATATTATCTTCTCTAAGATGACCACTATGTAAAGGCGGGTTGTGAACATACTCAAAACCCCGCCACATCTGCATAGCCTCATCCAGCCCATCCTTGGTATTGGTAATGCGCTGGTAGGTTTGCAAACCCTCGACAAGACTGCTCTTGCCCGATCCATTGTCGCCAATTAACGCCGTCAAGGGGCTGAACTTCACCACGCCACTATCGCGTATCGCTTTGAAATTCTTCAACCTGAACGACTTCAGCATCGGTTGCTTCGTCATCTTCGCACTCCATTCCCTGCGAATTCTTATTTTACCACAGCCCGCGCGCCGCATTGACCACAGGCCGAAATTTGCTAACATAAAGCCACGCTTGACTCGAAAGGACAAAACATGCGCCAGGCAGTCATAGTCGCGACCTCCCGCACCGCGGTCGGCAAAGCCCTGCGCGGCAGCGCCAGGAACGCCCGCTCGGACGAAATGGCGGCGGCGGTCATCGCCGATCTGCTCGCCAAGACCGAAGGCAAACTTGATCCGGCCGAAATCGATGACGTGATCATGGGCTGCGCCATGCCGGAGGGATCCCAGGGCATGAACTTCGCCCGCGTGATCGCCTTGCGCGCCGGCTTGCCGGTGGATACGCCCGGGCAGACGGTCAATCGCTTCTGTTCCAGCGGCTTGCAGACCATCGCGCTGGCTGCCAACAGCATCATCGCCGACCAGGCGGATGTCGTGATCGCGGGCGGGGCCGAATCGATGTCCTCGGTGCCGATGACCGGGCACCGCCTGAGCCCGAATCCTCACATGGCGGAAAACGATCCCAATGTCTATATGAGCATGGGGCTGACCGCCGAGCGGGTCGCCAGCGAATTCGGCATTGATCGCGAAGACATGGACCGCTTCGCCTGCGAAAGTCATCGCAAGGCAGCGGTCGCGACCGACGCGGGACTTTTCGCCGAGGAGATCGTGCCCTTCGCCTGGGAAGAGGCCGTCGTCGGCGGCGATGGCAGGCCGGCTATGATCACTAAAGTCCTCGACCAAGACGAACACTTGCGCCGGGAAACGACAATGGAAGCGCTCGCCGGGCTCAAGCCGGTCTTCAAAGCCAAGGGATCGGTGACTGCTGGCAATTCCAGCCCCTTGAGCGACGGCGCGGCCGCGGTGGTTGTCATGGACAGGGAAAGGGCAGAAACCTTGGGTTTGATGCCCCTGGCTCGTTTTATCGGGTTCTCGGTCGCTGGACTGCGGCCCGAGATCATGGGCGTCGGTCCCATCAAAGCGGTGCCGAAGGCGCTGGAACGCTGTGGCATGACGCTGGACGACATTGATGTTATCGAGCTTAATGAAGCATTTGCTTCGCAGTCGCTGGCGGTCATGCGCGAACTGGAACTGAATCCGGAAATCGTCAACGTCAATGGCGGGGCGATCGCTCTCGGTCATCCCCTGGGCTGCACCGGCGCCAAGCTGACGGTGCAGCTTATCAACGAGATGAAACGGCGCGGCAGCAACTATGGCATGGTTACGATGTGCATCGGCGGCGGCATGGGCGCGGCCGGCATCTTCCAGAACCTCAATTGACGCCCGGAAGTTTTTAATAGTTATTCTCGCTAGACGCGACATTCGAAAGGGTGGCTGTGTCCGCGTTTTATACCAGAGTGGCGCGCTTCTATGATGCGGAGAACGCCGACAAAAGGGATGATTTGCAACTCTATAGCGAACTCGCCGCGGAGCGCAAAGGCGACATTCTCGATGTCGGCTGCGGCACCGGTCGCGTACTGATTCACCTGGCGCGGCAAGGCCATCAAGTCCATGGCATCGATAATGATCGCGCCATGCTGGACCGGCT
Source organism: Chloroflexota bacterium (assembly GCA_028873975.1). Taxonomy (GTDB): domain Bacteria; phylum Chloroflexota; class Anaerolineae; order Aggregatilineales; family Phototrophicaceae; genus UBA6055. The sequence continues at coordinate 42,017 of JAPPMO010000108.1, read as the reverse complement.
TGAACTCAAGCTGGAACAGAGGGCGCTGCTGGCTGAAAAGATAAGCGCCATCCATGCTGATGTCTTGGAATATGAGTATCAATCGCGTTTTGCCTTGATCCTGTTGACCTATAACGGACTGATGCACTTTCACGAGCAAGACCGGCAGATCGCGCTGCTGGGCAAGCTGCGCCGCTGGCTTGCGGGGGACGGCTTGTTGGTCATTGATCTGCCCAACGCGGGTCCCGCATTCGCGTCGCAAGATACCGAGGCGCCCACGCTGGAACGAACCTTCCTGGATCCGGAAACGGGGCGAATGATTATGCTGCAATCCCTCAGCTTCATCGACCGCGCGCGGCAAGTGCTGCATGTCGACTGGATCTACGACATAATCGATGGCGATGGCGCCGTTAAGAGGCTGTTCGCGCCGCACAAACTCCGCTATTTTTTCCTGGCTGAAATCAGTTTGCTTTTGGAACGCTGCGGTCTTGGGCTGGCGGCAGTCTATGGCGATACCGACCGCGGGGATTATACGTCCGAAAGCGAGCGAATGATCGTCTTTGCAAATGCGGTCTGAGCGCCTCGCGATGGCATCTTTAGCGGGCCAGGGATCATCCCTTCGCCGTTGTTTTTTATTTTTCTGTGTCACGGTCCTATCCGCCGCTTGCACCTTGTCGCAGGCGAATCCGACAAGATCCGCGCCTGCGGCAGATCCCTTGCCGCCGCGGCCAGAGGCCGACCCGACGCCCGAGATATTGACATCTGAAGAACTTTATGGGGACGACGCAAACGTCATTGGCCGCACGGACCCGAGTTTCGCCTCCTTGCCTGTCGACGCGGTCCTGCCGCCGGCGCCCCTGGGGGATTCCACGCGTCGCGTCAAAGTCGTTTTGGAAGACGGCTCGGTGTTGGAAGGCGAACGCTACGGTTTCAGCGTGTTGCGCCAGCCGGGCATACTGATCTTGAGTCGAGAGGTTTCCAATTGGCGTCCGCTGGCCAAGCGCTTGGCGGAGCGGGGTTTTGTCGTCCTGGCTCTGGAAACCGGCGGCTGGCTGGAAGCCCAACACCTGAATACCATATTGCGCTCCCTGACCGCCATCAGCAAGGTAGACGCGGGCTGGATTGCCATTATTGGCGCGGAACACTCGGCCGACCTGGCCCTGCTCGGCTGCGCTGTCAACGAATTGTGCGACGCTGCCGCGCTCCTCAGCCCCTTGTCTCGGGATACTTTGCTGAACATGCTCTTGAGCTATGGCGCCCGCCCGCTCTGGCTGGCTGCGGCGCAGGACGATGCCGAAGCCAATGCCGCGGCTCGGGCGCTGGCGCGGTCCGCCGCCGGCGAGGCCCAGTTCCTTGAATACGAACGGGGCAGAGGTGTAGAATTGCTGGTCAATCAACCCGAAATTGTGGAGCAACTGGCGGAGTGGCTGTCATTGAATCTTGGCGGCTGAAGCGCGCCAGGTTGGCTGCCTTTGAAAGGGGAAAGATGTCGGAATTGCTCAATTATTTCACAGATCGTACCGAATCCATGCTAGAGACATTGACGGAGATGGTCGGGCGCGAGTCCTTCACGCGCGACAAGGCGCAGGTCGACCGGCTCGTCGACTGGCTGGCTAAGCGATTCCAAGCCATGAACGCCGATTCGATCCACCGTTACCCGCAGGGTGAATGCGGCGACTTTTTGCTGGCCAAGTGGAACGCGGACGCGCCCGGCAAGCCATTCCTTTTCTTGGTCCACGTCGATACCGTACATCCGATCGGATCGTTGGAAACCATGCCGATCAAGATCGAGGACGGGCGCTATTATGGTCCCGGCTGCCTGGATATGAAGGGCGGCGCGGTCATTGCCCTGGAGGCAATCGCCGGTTTGAGGGCCCGCGGCCAGTTGCCGGCTCGTCCCATTCTGTTTCTGGCGACCACGGAAGAAGAAATCGGCAGTCCCGTTTCCGAGCCGCTGATCAAGCAACTGGCGGCGGATAGCGAACTTGTGCTGGTGATGGAGCCGGCAACCAAAGAAGGCGCGATCAAAACCTGGCGCAAGGGCGGCGGCAAATACGAGTTGATCGTGGAAGGGCGGGCGGCGCATGCCGGCATCGCGCCCCAGGAAGGCATTAACGCCATCATTGAATTTGCGCGGCAGGCTCTGGAAATCAATCAACTCAACGATCTCAAATATGGCACATCAGTCTCGATTACCCTGGTGGAGGGAGGCTCCGCCGGCAATGTCATTCCGGCCCGGGTCGAGGCGCATATTGATACGCGCTTCATGACGATCGACGCCATGAACAACTTGCACGAGGCGCTCGGCAATCTCTATCCCAAGATGCCCGGCGCAAAGGTGATTTGCAAGCGGCAGGGGCATCGCCCGCCCATGGAACGCCGCCCGGGCTTGTTCGAAAAGGCGGCGGCAATCGGCGCCAGGCACGGCATTACGATATACGAAGGCGGCACCGGCGGCGGCTCGGACGGCAATTTCACCGCCGCCATGGGACTTCCCACACTGGATGGCTTGGGCGCGCATGGCGACGGCGCTCATGCGCCGCACGAACACATCATCATCAGCAGCTTGCCGCGCCAGACGGCATTGATCGCGGCGCTGCTGCTGGAGTGGCAGGCTGAAAACTGAGCCTGATCCCCCATTGACCACATTTCGCCGCCCGGCTGCGAGTCATCTGTTGTGGCAATCACACAACGGACGGCGAGCCATTCTTGGCGCATCTTGCCCTTTTTGATGCGCCCGGCGACGCTAGAATTGCCGTGTTCATCGGGTCACATTCTTTTCGCGCTATGGCTGTCCTGTTCTTTTCCGCATTTGCGCTTTCGCTGGCTTTTGCCGTCCAGCCCGGCGTCATTGGGTTTGAAGCCTTGCGGCGCGGCATCGCCAGCGGATGGAGCGCTGCCCTGCATGTCGAGCTGGGATCGCTGATAGGCGACGCTGTCTGGGCGGCGCTGGCGCTTTTGGGCGCGTCGGTATTGTTCCAGAACCGCTTCGTTTCCTTGCTTCTGGGGCTATTTGGTTCCGGGTTGATTTTGCGCTTCGCCTGGGATGCCTGGCGCGCCTCGCGTAAAGACCTGGAAATCGCCAAGGACGGGGAGGCGCGGAGCAATCACTTTGTCGCCGGTGCCATGCTCTCCCTTACCAATCCACAGAACCTAACCGCCTGGCTGGGCATGAGCGGCGCCATCATCGGCTTGGGATTCCCTGACCCGCAGCCGATTCATCTCTTGGTATTCTTTGCGGGATTCATGATCGCGCAGGTCTGTTGGTGTTTCTTTTTCGCTACCGTGGTCGAATACGGTCGACGACTGTTCAATCAGCGCATTTTTCGCCGGATAAACCTGGCCTGCGCGCTCTTCCTCGCCTATATTGGCTGCAAGCTGTTCGCGCAGACCCTGCAACTGGCGCTGACCTAAGCGGAGTCAGTTGCGGAGGGATCGAGGGAGGATTATGTTGACAAGTCGCGAGTTGCCGCTAAATCTCGACGTAGCGCTTCCAGACTTCGGGACCCGAGCCAAGCGCGATCACGAGATAGCTGGTGCGCGGGGTTTTCGGCTCCCAAAGCAGACGCATGCCGGCGACGTTATGCAGTCGGTTGCTTTTGCGGTGGTTGCATTTGGAGCAGGCGCAGGCGGTGTTGGACCAGGTATCCTTGCCGCCCTTGGAGCGCGGAATGATGTGATCAATCGTGAAATCTCGCTTGCTCAGCACCCGGCCTTTTACCAGCGCGCCCATCTTCACCCCGCAATAGATGCAGGTGTAGTTGTCGCGCACAAGCACGCCCTTGCGGCTCCAGTGAGATTTGCGCCGCGGGACGTTGACGTAGGACCGCAGCGCGATCACCGAGGGCACCTCGAACTTGGTCCGGACCGTGTTCAAGTACTGCCCGGTCTGCTCGACGGCGATGGCTTTGCCCGCAAGCAACAGGTTGATCGCGCGCTGCACCGTTATCACGGACAGAGGTTCCCACGTGCTGCCGTTGAGCAGCAAGACGCGGTTCTGCAAAACGATGGACCTGGCCACTATACCTTGAGCCTCTCAACTTGCCTGTCAGATCTCAAGTATTGACTGCAACCTATTATATCCATGAAATCCGCGCTTTGACGATTATGTATTTCGCGCCGGAGCGCCGGCGAATGTCTCTCGGGTAAATGACCGGGCAGTGGCAATGCGAATGGCGCTGTTGAAATACTGCCCCCATCCCCCAGCCCCTTACCCCCAAAATGAGCTGAGGAGCGGACATGTTTTTCTACCCCATCCCCGGCCCTTCCCCGAAGCATCAGGGAAGGATGACTCGTCATCGAAATTGGGATTTTACTTGCTGAAAGACGCGAAAATGAATATAAAATTCCAACTTCTAATGGAGCGCTCCCCCTCTCCGATGCTTCGGGGAGGGGGCTGGGGGGTGGGGTTGGCCTTAAGAAATGCGCGATTTTCAAACATGTCCGCTCCTCAGCCCAAAATGAGGGAAGGGGAGCTTTTGAACCCTAATAAGCCGTTAAAGCCCCTCCCTCTTCATGGGAAGCATCCCCCGACAGCGGGGGACCGAGGGGGCGTGGTTTGGGGTGGGGGTTTTAGTGCTTTTCAACAGGCTCATGCGAATGGCGCTCGGCAAAATTACAGCTGCGCTTCACTCGGCTCTTTCCTCGGGAACTGTCACAGCGGGCTTTTCCAGGATTCGCAGCTCGGGCCTCCTGCGCGCTCGATTCTCTTCCAGCTCGTTGATGCTCTCTTGAGCGATGTAGCTCACTTCTTTCAGCCAACTGATGAGTTGCGCGGCGTTCTCGAAATCCGCGAGGCGCCGCCAGCGATCTTCGCAGATCGCTGAATGCAGTTCATCGAGTAGGTCGTAAGCCAGGCGCAGACGCCTGGCGCTTTCCAGATCTCGGTCCTGTCGCGGTTCACTTCTGCTCGTGCTTGTCATGATGTCTTCGTCTGCTCTGTTTCGATCCATATCCAAAAAATAAAGGGCGTGTGACTTTTGCCGTCTCACGCCCTTTGCTTGGCTTTTCTCGCCGCTGACAGATTCGCGCCCTAATGGTGGAAACTGTCGGCCTGAGATCGACATTTCGATTGATTGGGATTGCCAGCCGGATTCATATTGCCTGCGCTGCTTCTAGGCCTCATATCCTCGGCCGGGACGGTTGACGGATTGGCGCTTCTCTTGGCAATTGCCGCCGGGTGACCCTTTGAAGAGAGGGGCAGGCGCATTGCCGTCACGCGCGAGAGGGCGCCGGAGCGCGGGCTTGACGGCTGAACCAGGCTTTGCTTATGTTGGCTGAAACGGGTCATGTGTCCTTTTGGAGCGCCAAGTCAAATGCGCTCGCCCTCCTTTCCGCGCGTCGAGGCAAAGCGAAATTGCATCGGTCGTCGGTTCATTCAAACCTTCAACAGTATGTCATTGCGGCTCTAAGATGTCAATTACGGCGATTATTACGGGTGTATTTCAGATTATTGACAATTAACCACCGAGGACACCTACGCGACCCGCTGAAACGCCCGCAAACAGAAATGATCTTTTGTATTTCTCTGTGCGCTCTGTGGCTCTGTGGTGAATTTTTAGTTTGTTCGTTGCATTGCTCCACAAGATGCCATTTTCAAGCGATTGCCCTGTGAACATCTGCCAAAATATTGAAATGCGCCCGATTATTACAGCTTTGGGCTAAGCCTGCTTCTCGATCACGGTCGAGTCCAACATGGCTTGAATGCTCTTGCCTGTGATAAACACGCGGCGCATCCCGGCCGGTTTGCTAATCTGTAAATGCCCGTTCTTGATTAATCGCTTGAGCGTGCTCAGGCTGACGCCGAGCAGTTCAGCCGCTTCTTGCCGGTTATAGACCGCGTCGGGCTTGATATCGAATTTCTGGATTTCCGCCATCGTCCCTTCCTTTCTTGGCCAGCCAAGAGCGCTGGCAGATGGTTTTCAAAAGACAGCTTATATTATATAGAGTTTATTATGTTCCACAATGGTTCACATTATACAATAGCGCGGGGAATGGATTTTGGCGATTCCGAATCCGACGGGCGCCGTATAATATGAAATCCGCGCCAGCATGGAAGCTGAATCGATGGAGGCTGACCATGCGCGACAGACCAAAAATCCCCGACGAGCGGATTGCTGCGGGGCTTGACTATGCCTACGGCATTTCGACAAAAGCCCTGGAATTCTTGCCCATCGGCAATGACGCGGCCGCATCGACTTTCCGAGTTCGCGGCGAGCGGCGCGCTTTTTTCTTGAAGCTGCGGGTGGGCGCCCCCAATCGCGCCTCGCTGACCGTTCCCCATCATTTGCGGTTGAACGGCATCGACAGCGTGGTTGCGCCGCTGGCCACAATTTCGGGCGGGCTTTTCGCTGAATTAGACCAATACAGTCTGATCCTCTATCCCTGGATTGAAGGCGAATCCAAGTTGGGCAAGACGCTCAGCCCGCGGCAATGGCGCGCCTGGGGCGCGATCATGCGCGCCATTCATCGCACATGCCCTGGCGAGGAACTCAAAGCGCAATTGCCTCAAGAAGAGTATGGCAAGCGCTGGCTTGGCGGATTGGAAAGGGTCGAGCGCGCGCTGGCGCGAATTCACCAACCCCACGCCTTCGCAAATGAATTCGCGGCGCTCTGGCGCCAGAAAGCCGCGCGGATTGAAGAAGCCCGCGCGCGCTATTTGGCTTTGGGATCGCGCTTGAAAGCGGGGGACCATGAACATGTCATTTGCCACGCCGATATCCATCCGGCCAACATCATGGTCGACGCCGCCGGCGCCATTCACATCGTCGACTGGGATGACGTCATACTGGCGCCCAAAGAACGAGACCTGATGTTCTTTATCACTGACGGTCATCCAGATGACGCCGTTTCCGCGTTTTTGGACGGCTATGGTGATTGCCAGGCGGACAAGATTGGCCTCGCTTACTACCGTTACGACTGGGTGCTGCAAGAATTCTGCGACTACGGCGAACGCCTATTGCTGTCAAATGAATTGAGCGAGCGCGAATTGCAGTTCGCCATTGATGAATTCAAGCGCTTGTTCGCGCCCGGGGATGTGATTGAGCTGGCACAGCAAGCCTGCGCCGCTATCCGCAGCTGATTTACACAGCCTTCGCCTCAACCATCTTTATCGTTTGCTCGGCATCATCAGCGAAGATGCCGCAGGGACCGCCTTGCCCGCTCGCTTTCATCTCGACGACAGCCCCGTCGAAATTCAGCAGCGGATGATAGAACTCGGCAACTTTTTCCGCTTCGCCGACGACATAATGCCCGATCAAGGCGCGGCGAAAACGCGTCTGGCTGGAGTTGGGATAGCTGCCATGGATAACTTGACCGTTGAAAAAGAGGACGTCGCCCGCGCGCATAAGGACCGGGACCGGCGCCTTGCCCGGCGGGATCGGCACGGTCTTCGAGCTGAAACTCTGTGACAAATCCGCCTCGATCAAACAGAGCTGCGGCAGATCTTGCGTCCCGGGCACGATCTGAATGCAACCATTGGCTTCATCGCAGTCATCGACCGCCATCCAGGCTGCCAAGCATGTGCCCGGCCGGACGCGCAAGGACTTCTGATCTTGGTGCAGCGCCTGCCCCCGCGCGCCCGGCGGTTTGAAATAGAACATGGTCTGCGCGGCGTAGGGTTCGCGGCCCAGCAGGGCAGTGGTCCAGCCGCGCAGCCGCGCGTCCAGCAGCCAATCAAGCGAAAGTTGATCGAAGCGATGCGGATGCACCAGACGCGGGTATGCCTTGAGCGGATCATCGCTTCCCAGCAGCGTCGCCTTGTCGCCTTCGTAGCCATGACCACCCTTGTTCAAAGCCATGAAATGCGCCTTGATCGCTTCGACCTCGTCAGCCTCGAACAGCCTTGGCGCGACCGCGTAACCTTCATTCTGGAATTGACCGATGACTTCGCTGGCATTCATGTCCGCTCTCCTAGTTTCTCAAGAATCCCATCAGGCGGGGCGCCAACTTGGCATAAGCCTCATATAGCCAGGGTCGCGGCGCATAATCCCAGGCGCCGATATGCCGCAGCACCTGTCCGCGGAAACCACGCTTGAATTGATAGACTCCCCACAGGCTGTCGCTTTCATCGAAGACATCGGGGGCGCCCCACATATCATAAATGGCGTAACCTTGGCTCTTTGCCCATTTTATCGCTTCCCATTGTAACAAGTAATTTGGCATGCGCTGCCGCTCCCGGTCCCCGGACGCGCCGTAGAAATACCAGCAAGTCCTGCCGAAGTGGAAGAGGATGACATGGGCGATCGGCTCTCCTTCATATTCGGCGATCAGCGCATGAGCCAGCCCGGCCCGCATAAAGGCTTCCCAGGCGCGCTTGTAATAGTCATAAGGTCGGATCAGGAACCCGTCGCGCGCGGCCGTGATTCGATAAAGCTGGTACAAAATCGCGAGATCATCAGCGCCTGCGGCGCGCGCTGTCACGCCTTTCTTCAGGGCCGAGCGAATCTTGCGCCGCGTATTGCCGCTCATCGCCATCAAGAGCTCGTCTTCGCTCCGGCTGAGCTCGATTTTGATGGTATTGCGGAATTGCGCCTGGGCCTCCGAAAAGCGCCAGCCGCGGTCTTTCAACCGCGCGCATATTCGCTCGCCCGCGCTCCGGGTGTTTTCCTCCGCGCCCCCGGGCGCGCCGGTCGCCAATACGACGTCCGGGTCGATCTTCAGCCAAACGGCGCCCATGGCTCTCGCGCGCGCTTCCAGCGCATCGAGCACTTCAAGGAAGACCGGCTCATTGTCATAATCCAGCACCGGTCCCTTGCTGACATAAAGGACCTTGAATGGTCCCATGCCGCGCATGCCCGCGCTCGCCAGCGCAAGCGGAATCCCGTCGCGCTCGAATGCCAAGCGCGTCGGGCGCCAGCCAGTCGTCGCCTGTTTGAATTCGCCCCAATCCCAAGTCTGCAAGATATGAGCGGCTGGCAACTGACGCAAGCGACTGTGCCATTGATCGCGATCGGCGATCTCGGAAACGGTGAGGATAATGGATTCCTTTCCGGCAATAGCGACGCGCTAGCCGCTAAACTTGAGCGCCGTTCGGTAAGCGCTGTAAACGAACGGATTGAAAGCCAAATCCCAGCTGCCTGTCGCGCGGCAGATTTGCCCTCCCCAGCCGCGCTTGAAACCATAGACCCCCCATAATCCGTCCGAACGCTCCTGAAACTGGCTTTCCAGCGTCTCATGGTCGTGGTCGGGTATGCCCCACATATCGTAACAGAGGCAGCCGCGCGCTTTCGCCCACTGAATCGCCTCCCATTGCAAGCCATAGCTGGCGTAAAGGTTGCTATTCTCCCGCGATGAGGCACCGTAAAAATACCAGGCGGTAGATCCAAGGGCGAAGATCATGATCGCGCCGAGCGACCTGTCCTTGTATTTCGCCAGCAACAGCGCGCCATGCTCCGGGATGAACAGATCGAAGACGCGCTCATAGTATTCGGGGCTATGTACGCCGAATTCATTGCGCTCGCTCGTTAGCTGCATCAAACGGTTGAAGTCTTCGAGGTCCTCCCGCGAACCTCGAAGGTAGTTTAGGCCCGCTCTCAGGCTCTTGCGGACCTTGCGCCGCGTCCCTTGGTTCATGCCTTTGAGTATGATTTCCTCATCGTCTCTTATGTTGATCTGGACCGTGTTGTTGGGTTGGATTGATTGCGGGCTGGGCGCGAATCCCATAGCCGTAAAATCCGGCGCGGGCTGGTCATGAAAATGTCCGGCTTCTACCTTAAGGAAGGCCGCGCCAGTTTCCGAACGGATCGCCTCCCAGAGCAGCGCGTAGTGGCTCTTGTCCGATACGTAGGGTCCGCGCGGCAGGTAGGCCATTCTGCCCAGGCCGAGCGGTAAGTCCTTCAGCAAGACCGACGCTCCCGCCACGATCTCGCCCCCGTCTGAGAGCGCGACGATTTGCGCGCCCCAGCCGAACTGCGATTTAAGCCTTCCCCAGGCTGCCAGCTGCAAGAGATGCGCCCGCGCCTGGCTGCGCACAAAATGATCCCAATCCTCGGGATTGGGGCGCTGGACGGCAAGCGTGACCGGACCTTCGCTCATGGACTTATTCTGTGTTAGCCCATCCGCAAATCATAGACCGAGTTTGCCGCTTGCAAACTCGATTTTCGGGATAGACCAGCCTCGCTCGCTGGTCCCCGGAAGTGCTATTGGCAGGCAAACTGCTTTATGAAAAAATTCCCCCAGTTTGCTCAGCAACAATCCGTTGCGCTTGGGTAATGGTGATGATATACTAGCGGAGTTTGTGATAAATGGCGCAATCGGATGCCGAAATGCCGTTGCTCAGCGCCACGGCGTCAGTCCTAACCAGCTTGAGGGTATTGCTCCGATGAATGTACTGAACGAATGGGCTTTTGTCGGTTTGTTCGCCTTGATGGCGCCGGTGTTCCCGGCTTTGCCAATCGTGATTGCCTGGCTTTTCCGCCCGCGCAAGCCCAATGTGCTGAAAAGTTCCACTTACGAATGCGGCGTGGAGACCATCGGCGATACCTGGGTGCAATTTCGCATTCAATATTATATCTACGGTTTGATCTTCCTGGTATTTGATGTGGAAATGGTTTTCTTGTTCCCCTGGGCTGTCGCCTATAACGAGATGAGCCTGTTTGGATTCGTGGCAGGCTTCTTGTTCATCTTCTTGCTGACCGACGCGCTCTTCTACGCTTGGAAGAAGAACGCCCTGGACTGGAAGTAAGCGCGGGCGGAGGCTTGCCGGAGACGACTATGGACGAACTTTGTACCGGCCTGTGTAAATTCATGGTGGAGTCGGGCGCCGACGCCGGGTTGGCGCAGTTCGCCTCGCTGCTGGTTGGCGTCTTGCTGGTCAGCGGCGTGCCGCTGCTGACAGTCATCATCTTGATCTGGGTGGAGCGCAAGGTCGCCGCCAGAATCCAGGACCGCATCGGGCCCAACCGCGTGGGTCCCCTCGGACTGATGCAGACCTTTGCCGACCTGCTCAAGCTGCTCGGCAAGGAAGACATCACGCCGACCTCGGCCGATCGCGTGCTCTATAATGCCGCGCCCCTGGTTTCATTCGCATCCGTCGTGCTCATTTGGGTCGTGGTGCCTTTCACGCCTTTCCATTTCGGCGTCGATTTAGAGATCGGCGCTTTGTATTTCGTGGCAATTGCGTCTTTAGGCACGCTTGCGATCATGACCGCGGGCTGGGCGAGCAACAACAAATATGCCTTGCTAGGCGCCTTTCGCGTGGTCGCGTTGCTGGTGAGCTATGAAGTGCCGCTGGTTTTCGCGCTGCTGGCGCCGGTGATGCTGGCCGGCAGCATGAGCATGCTTGATATCGTCAACGCGCAAACTGGCATGTGGTTCGTCGTGCTTTCGCCGCTGGCTTTTGTCATCTTTTACATTTCATCACAAGCTGAAACCGGGCGCGCCCCCTTTGATTTGATCGAAGCCGAGTCGGAGTTGGTGGCGGGCTTCAATATCGAATACTCGGGCATGAAATTCGGCATGTTCTTCGCGGCCGAGTTCTTGCACGTCTTCACCAATGGCATCTTGATGGCGCTGCTCTTCTTTGGCGGCTGGATGGGACCGCTCTATTATGAATCGCCGCTGATCGCCTTCGCCTGGCTGGGCTTGAAGGGCACGATCATCTATTTGACCACGCTCTGGCTGCGCAATACGGTCCCGCGTCTGCGCATCGATCAAATCATGGCCTTCAACTGGAAGTTCCTGGTGCCGCTGTCCATTGCCAACTTGATTTTGCTTTCGGCAGCGCTAAAGATCCTGCAAGAGTTGGGCATCGCGCCTCGCGACATGCTCTCGGCCGGTTTTGTGGATGTCCTGCCCACAACGATCATCATGCTCTTGATCAACCTGGTGATGGTCGCTTACCTGCTGGGCATCCTGCGCAGGCATGGTCAGGAATTCCGCCGCGCGTCGCAAGCCAATCAAAGGACGCTGGCGCAGGCGGCGAGCGGAGCCGGGGACTAGGGAGACGCAGAAGATGGAATTGAACGCGGTCACCATCGGCTTTTTCGTTTTCACAATCTTGACTTTGGGCGGCGGCCTCGGCGTGGTGACGACCCGCAACCTCTTTCAAGGCACGATCTGGCTGATGGTCAGTTTATTCGGTGTCGCCGGTTATTTCGTTTTGCTCAGTGCGCCCTTTTTGGCGGCGGTGCAGGTATTGGTTTACATTGGCGCTATTGCGATTCTGATCACTTTCGCTGTCATGCTGACGCGCAGCGTCACCCGTATCAACGAACGATACATCCGGACGATACCGAGCTTTGTCGCCTCGCTGGCGCTTTTCCTGGTGCTGCTCTTCGGCATCACCGTGCCGATCTTCGGCGACTATCCCTCGGAGATGGCGCCGACAGTTGTGATGACCACGCGCGATCTCGGCGTCGCGCTGGTTGAAGGCAACGGCTATGTGGCGCCATTCTTGCTGGCATCGGTATTGTTGACGGCAGCGATGATCGGCGCGATCTTCATCGCCCGCGATGAAGACAGCTAGGGGGTAGGGACGCATGGTGCCTCTTTGGATGTATCTGGCGGTTGCCGCGGCGCTCTTTTGTATCGGCGTCTTTGGCGTCCTTTCGCGGCGCAACGCCGTGGCCATCCTGATGGGCGTCGAACTGATGCTGAACGCCGTCAATATCAATCTGGTCGCCTTCTGGCGCTACAGCGAAACGGCTACGCCCCTGCTGCTCAACGGTTACGCCTTCACCGCTTTTGTTCTCATCATCGCGGCGGCGGAAGCCGCTGTCGGCTTGGCGATCATTATCACCGTTTATCGCAATCGGCGGTCGGTCATACCGGAAGAAGCTGACACGCTGAAAGGATAAGGACCGCGATGGATTTCCTCAACGACGCCAATCTCACCCCCTGGCTGATCCCGGCCGGTCCCTTGCTGGCCTTCCTGATCATCACGCTTGTGACCAACCGCTCCAAGTTGGCAGCGGCCACGGACCAGCACGAATATGGCGGTCATCATCCCGACTATGACGGTATGCAGGTGCCGGTCGTCAACATTTACAGCCGCGTCATCAGCGTCGCCGTCGGCATGGCCGGCGTCATCTTCGCGCTCTTGATCAGTTGGGCTGTGCTTGCCGACGCGTCGCAATTGCATCATATCGGGCCCGAGGTCCTCGCCAGCAGTATCGCCTGGATGGACACCGGCCAGTCTTCCTTCTTTATGGGCGTGCTCGTCGACCCGGCCACGGTCATCATGCTGGTCATGGTGCCCATCGCCGTGTTGATGATCTTCATCTATTCCATCGGCTACATGGCGCATGATCCGCGGCAAGCGCGTTTCTTCGCTTTGATCTCGCTCTTCGCCGGCGCCATGCTGACGCTGGTCGTGGCCGATAACGTCCTGCTGCTCTTTGTCGGCTGGGAGATCATGGGCGTCTGCTCGTATCTGCTGATCGGCTTCTGGTTCGAAAAAGAAAGCGCCTACAAAGCCGCCATCAAAGCCTTTACCACGACCCGCATCGCCGATGTCGTCATGCTGCTCGGCATCGCTTACCTATACAGCGTCACCGGCACCTTGAGCTTCCGCGAGATCATGTACAACCCGGAGACGCTCGATCTGCTGGCGACGACGACTCCGATCATTTTCGGCGGTTGGACCGTCAGCGCGGCCAGCATCATCGGCATCTTCCTCATCATCGGGACCGTCGGCAAATCGGCGCAATTCCCGCTGCACGTCTGGCTGCCCGATGCCATGGAAGGTCCGACGCCGGTCAGCGCCATGATACACGCCGCGGCCATGGTTTCCGCCGGCATCTTTTCGCTGATTCGCCTGTATCCGCTTTTTGCCGCCGGTGGCGATCCGCATCATGGCGTCTTGACCGAGCCCCTGGCTTTCATGGCTGTTGTCGGCGCATTCACAGCCTTCCTGGCGGCGACGATGGCGGTCGCGCAGAACGATGTCAAAGCGGTGCTGGCCTACTCGACGATATCGCAACTCGGCTTCATGATGGCCGCCCTGGGCATTGGGGCTTATGTGGCTGCGGCTTTTCATCTTATCACGCACGCCTTCTTCAAAGCGCTGCTCTTCATGGCGGCGGGCGCCGTCATCCATGGCATGGAACACGGCGAACACCACGTTCACGCGCACGGCGAGCACAGTCACGATCATCATTTCGATCCGCAAGACATGTTAAACATGGGCGGCCTGCGCAAGACCATGCCCGTGACCTTCTGGACCTTCTTGATCGGCGGCCTTTCGCTTTCGGGCTTGCCGATCATCACCGCCGGCTTCTGGTCGAAGGACGAGATTCTGGCGGATGCCTGGCTCGTGCTTGAGCAATACGGCAGCGGCGCGCACGCGCTGGTCTTCTTCATGCTGGCCGCCGCCGCCTTCATGACCGCCTTCTATACCATGCGGCAGATTTCACTGACCTTCGGCGGCGAAGCGCGCAGCGAAGCGGCCAAGCACGCCAGCCTGGGCCAGGGACTCGTCAGCTTTACCATGACGCTGCCCTTGCTGATCCTGGCGGTTTTCGCTGTTGGAGCTGGCTTCGTCGGCGTGCCGACCGATTTCCCGGTTCTGGGACCGATCTTCTCGCCAAAGTACAACGCCTTCCATCATTTGATTATTGAAGCGCTGCCGCTGCCGGAGGCGACCGCCGCCTACGCCAGCTTGCCGGATTACCACCCTCATGCGCCGCCTTTCAACATCGTTCCGGTCGCGACCTCTTTCTTGGTCGCCTTGCTGGGTTTGTGGTTCGGCTGGATGATGTACTGGCGGGCGCCGCTCAAAGCCGGGCAGCCGGACCCGATGGAATCGCTCCTCGGCACGCTGCATCCCATCTTGAAGAACCGCTATTATCTCGACGACCTGTATGAAAAAGTATTCGTCAAGCCCTCGCAGTGGCTTGGCCTCCAGGTTATCGCTTTCCTGGACAAAGGGATCATCGATAGTTTCTTGCACGTCATCGGGCGCGTTTTCACCTGGCTGGGCGATCTGGTCAAAGTTTTGAACCTGTGGCTGATTGATGGCGTCGGCGATGGCATCCCGATCGCGATTTTCAACTTTGGCGGCTGGTTGCGGCGCATGCAAACCGGCCGTGTCCAGCAGTATATGCTGCTGGTGCTGGTAGCGGCGGTTTTGATCGGAATCGTCTTGGTCCTCTCGTCGGGCGCGGTCGAACTGCAATAGGGAGACGCATCTATGATACAGATATTCGGGATTGACGCGCTCTCCGTGCTGATCTTCGGTCCAGCGCTGGCCGCCTTCGTCGTCGCGGCGATGGCGTCGCTGGGACCAAGCAAATCAGTCGGTCGCTGGACAGCGCTGATCTTCTCGCTTTTGTTCGCGATTCTCTCAATCGCGGTCTTTCTCGATTATCAAGCGGCGGCGCCCGCCATTGGCGACGATCAATTTGTCGTGGCGCAAGATGTGGAATGGTTTAGCGCGCTGGGCGCGCGCTGGACGCTGGGCATTGACGGCATCAGCGTCGTGATGATCTTGCTGACCGGCATCCTGACCCCGCTGGCGATCCTGGCAAGCTGGAACATCGAAGACCGCAGCAATATGCACATGGCGCTGCTGCTCTTCTTCGAGACCGGCAGCATGGGCGTCTTCGCGGCCATGGACCTGATGGTCTTCTTCCTCTTTTATGAACTGACCCTGGTCCCGATGTACTTCCTGATCAATCAATGGGGCAGCCTGCCCAAAGCGGGCTTCAAGTACAGCGGCCGCTTCTACGCCTCCACCAAGTTCATGATCTACTCATTCGGCGGCACCTTGGGCATGCTGCTGGCTACTCAGCTCATTGGCTGGTCGGCGGGCACTTACAATATGGCGGAATTGGTGGAAACCTGGCCCCTTTTCCGGCAAGGCGAGGCGCTTCTGGGCATCGACGTCAGTACGGTCAAGGCGCTGGCATTCGCCGGCTTCTTCGTCGCCTTCAGCATCAAAGTGCCAATCTGGCCCTTCCATACCTGGCTGCCCGACGCGCATGGCGAGGCGCCGACCGCCGGCTCAATGCTCTTGGCGGGCATCATGCTCAAGCTGGGCGCCTACGGTTTCATCCGGCTGGTGATCCCTCTCTTCCCCGATGTCTGGCTGACAGAAGTGGTGCTGATCGGCGTCAATGTGGCCACGCTCTTCGCCATATTGTCCGTGGTTGGGATCGTGCTGGGCGCTTTTGCGGCCTTCGGGCAGAACGATATCAAGCGGCTGGTGGCGTACAGTTCCGTCAATCACATGGGTTTTGTCGGCATCGGCATCGCCGTCGTGGCTCAGATTTACTCGGGTATTTGGAGCGGCGCGCAACCCGACGCTGATGTGCAGACCGCCATCATTGCCGCCAACGGAACCGTGCTGCAGATGTTCAATCACGGCTTGAGCTCGGCTGGCATGTTTTTGCTGGCGGGCGCGCTTTACCACAAGACGCATACGCGCGATCTTGACGACTATGGCGGCTTGTGGGTGAAGGCGCCGGTGATGGGCGCGATCCTGATATTCACCAGCTTGGCCAGCCTGGGCTTGCCCGGGTTGAACGGCTTCGTCAGTGAATTTCTGATCGTGCGCGGCGCCTGGCCCGTTTTCACCGGGCTGACAGCCATCGCCATGATCGGTTTGCTTTTCACCGGCGGCTATATTCTCAAGGGGATCCGGGCAGTCCTGCACGGTCCCTTCAATCTGCGCTGGCGAGATTACGACCTGGAATTAACCCCGGCCGAGCTGCTGGGCATGATACCGCTGATGTTCTTGATCTTGCTCACGGGCGTATATCCCAACTGGATTCTGCCGACGATCAACGCGACCGTCACCACCTTGTTCGCCGGATTAACTGGCTAGGAATGACCTAATGGATGCAACGGGCTTTTCGGTACTCACGGCGATCATCTTCATCCCCATCATCGCCGGCTTTGTCATTCTCTTTCTGGACCGGCGGAATCGCGATCTGGTTCGCGGCGTGGCGATTACCGCCGCCTCGGCCGTTCTCGCCCTGTCCCTGGCCGTCTTCTTCGGTTACGACAATTATGTCAAGGGCGCCGGCGGCTTGATCGACCAGCAGATGACGATGCTGGCGGGCGGCGGCGATCTCAGCGGCGCGCGGATGTTCGTCGACGCGCTGGCTTTCGAGCAGCGCATCGTCTGGGTGGAATCGCTGGGCATCGCCTATCACGTGGGCGTCGATGGCGTTTCGGCGCCGATGGTCTTGCTCACCGGCATGGTGGCTGTCGCCGGCGTCTTGATCTCCTGGAATATCGAAGACCGCCTGCGCGAGTTTATGGCTTTCTTCATGTTCCTGGTCGCCGGGGTTTATGGCGTCTTCATCGCCGTTGATCTCTTCATGCTCTTCTTCTTTTATGAACTGGCGATCTTCCCGATGTACCTGCTGATCGCGGGCTGGGGCTGGGTCAAGCTGCGCGAGTACGCGGCGATGAAGTTGACCCTGTATATCCTGGTCGGGTCGGTATTCGCGCTGGTTGGCGCGGTGGCGATGTATTTCGCGGCTGGGGCGTTTTTCTCCGGCAGCGGCGCCGAGGTCTTCCAAGCGGCGCTTGCCAGCGGGCTCTTGCCGGCGGACAGCGGAGCTTATAGCTGGAACATCGCCCAGTTGACCCTGGCTGCGGAAAACGGCGCCTTCGCGATTGAGATACTGGGCATTGAAGGCTTGAGCTTCTCGCGCTTCTGGTTCCCCTTCATGTTCATCGGCTTTGGCGTTTTGGCCGGTGTATTCCCCTTCCACAATTGGTCGCCCGATGGCCATGTCGCCGCGCCGACCGCTGTCTCAATGATTCACGCGGGGGTCTTGATGAAAGTGGGCGCCTTCGCGGCTTTGCGCGCGGGCGTGCAGTTGCTGCCGGACGGCGCGCAGACGCACTTGCCCTGGATCGTTTTCCTGACCTTGATCAACGTTGTCTACGGCGCCTTGATCGCCTTCCGACAGCGCGACTTCAAGTATGTCATTGGCTTTTCATCGGTCAGTCACATGGGTTTGGTGAGCATGGGCTGGACGACGATGAACCTGACCGGCATGACCGGCGCGGGCATTCAAATGTTCAGCCACGGCGCGATGACAGCGCTCTTCTTCGGTGTGGTAGGGATGGTCTACGATCGCGCCCATACCCGCGATATTCCCAGCCTGGGCGGCTTCATGAAAGTGATGCCCTGGGTGGGCGTGGCTTTTGTCATCGGCGGCTTGACCAGTATGGGCATGCCCGGGCTCAGTGGCTTTATCGCCGAATTCCCCATCTTCCAGGGCATGTGGGCGGCCTCCGAGCAAATTACTTTGCAGCTCGGCAGCTTCCAGCTCAGCAACTATTACAGCGTGATTGTGATCCTGTCCGCGCTGGGCATTGTCATCACCGCGGCTTATGTATTGCGCGTGGCCGGGCAGGTCTTCTTCGGCGAGTTTGATGCCGAGCATTTCCATGATGTCGGCAATATCGCGGCCACCGACCGCATCGTACTGATTATTTTGGGCGCGCCTCTTGTCATATTGGGTTTGTACCCGCCGATCATGGCTCCGATGATCGAATCCGGCATTCGACCGCTAATCGCCCTCTTGGGAGGTGGCTAGATGGAAGCATTTGATCTCTGGGCGCAACTGCCGTCGGTCTTGCCGGAAGTCGGCTTGACGGCGCTCGCGGTGATAGTGCTCTTCGCCGACATCTACGGTTCTATCGCGACCCGCCGCAATGTGGTCTTTGTCTCGGCAGTTGGCATGGCGCTCTTGGCGCTGGTGCCCTTGATCTGGGCCCCCGACCCGGCGCAGTTCGAGAATGGCCTTCTGCTCTGGGGCGGGATGGTCAATTACGACCCGCTCTCGCAGATCTTCAAGGTGATGCTCCTGCTCTCGGGCGCGGTGACCTGTTTGATGGCGCTGGGCGACCAGGGCGTCGGGGACAAGGGCGAGTTCTATTTGATCGTGATCGTCGCCACGCTGGGCGGTTTGATGATGTCCAGCGCCAGCGATCTGATCCTGGTCTTTGTCGCGCTGGAGACATTGTCGATCCCGCTTTACATGTTGGCCAGCTTCCGCCGCGGCGATTTGCGTTCGGCAGAGGGCGGCATGAAGTACTTCCTCTATGGCGCTTTTGCGTCGGCGATCATGCTCTTCGGTTTCAGCTTGCTCTATGGCTTCGCCGGCACGACCAATCTAGCCGGCATTGCCGAAGCCATGAGCGGCGGATTCGACGAGGGCTTGTTGGCGGTTATGGCGGCTTTGGTCATGGTGGTGGTCGGCTTCGGCTTTAAGCTGAGCGCCGTTCCCTTTCATTTTTGGACGCCCGATGTCTACGAAGGCGCGCCCACGCCGGTTACCGCATTCGTCAGCGTCTCGAGCAAGGCGGCCAGCTTTGCCTTGCTGCTTCGTTTTCTGACAGCTGTTTTCCCGCCCGATTTGGCCATAGCCGGCGTCGTCATCCAGGATTTCTGGGTCAACCTGCTGGTACTGATCGCGATCGCGAGCATGACCCTGGGCAACGTCGTCGCCCTGCGGCAAAGCAATATCAAGCGCCTGCTGGCCTATTCCTCCATCGCCCAGGCTGGCTATACCTTGATCGGCGTGGCGGCGCTCCAGGGCGCGGACGACAGCCTGGCAGTCGCATCGGTCTCCTTCTACATGTTCATGTATATCTTCACCAATCTGCTGGTATTCGGTGGCGTAATCCTCTTCATCGCGGCCACTGGCAAGGAAGACATCAAAGATCTGGCTGGCTTGAACCGACGCAGTCCCTGGCTGGCGCTCTTTATCACCATCGGATTGCTGTCCCTGGGCGGCATCCCGCCGGCGGCCGGGTTCTTTGGGAAGTTCTTCCTGTTCCAGGCTGCGGTCAAGTCCAATCTGGTCGGCTTGGCGCTGATCGCCGTGGCCAACGCCATCATCGCGCTCTATTACTATCTGGTTGTCATCAAAGTGATGTACGTCGATGTGGGACCGGATGACGAGATCCCGGTAGGCATCCCGCGCGCATACGCTTGGGCTTTAGGCATCACCGCGAGCATTGTCATCTTGCTGGGCACAGTTGCGGTCACGCCGATTTACAATTGGGCGGCGCTGGGCGCGGGCGGCTTATAATCGTTATAGCAATGGAAAACCGTTTGTGATAAAATTCTCGAATCAAGCTTGGCGAGGTCTTTCGCTGTTGGTTCGCCGATGACAAGTAACGTGAACCGTGAAGCCGAATAACAATCCCCTGTCCACCTATGGTTTGGTGGCGGGGGTGGTGGGGCAGGTAGGATGCTTGATTCTGCTCGTCATTCTGGGCGCGATGTTGCTTGGCTGGGGCGTGGACGAGCTTTTCGGGACGCGCCCCGCGATGATGTTCATCATGTTGCTGGCGAGCGTCCCCGTCAGCATTGCGGCGATCTTTTTCTATACACGCTACAAAGCGAAACAGCTACATGGAAGCGCGGTGCAGAAGGAGGAAGATATAAGTGAATAGTTTTTGGAACGGGAAACGCCGGTTCGTCGCCTTGCTCATGTTCCTGGCTGGTGTTTTTGTCGCCTTGCGGGTTCCGCCTGTCATACCCTTCATCCAATTGCCGGGGGAAAACTTTCCCGAAGGCTTTAACGTCCCCTTCACGGATATTCGCCTGACGAATACCTTCGCGGGTTCGGTGATTGTGTGGATATTGCTGCTGCTCTTCGTCATTTACGTCTCGCGGCGCCGCCCCAAAAGCGGCAATGAGGTTCCGCCGGGCGGCTTCTACAACATGTTTGAGGCGCTGTTCGAAGGTTTGATGGGCTTCGTCGGGGGCATCGCCGCGGGCAGGCATTTCCGTCTGATCTTCAACATGTTCATGACGATCTTTCTGATAGTGCTGCTCGCAAACTGGATGGAACTCGTGCCCGGCGTCGATACCGTCGGCTTCATCCACCCGCACGTCAAGGAAAAATACGATGCCGACAGCGGCGAATACAAGGTGATCACCACCGATGGCTACGAGATCTATCAAGGCTTCTTGGGCATCTCCTACGTCAACGGCCAGTGCGACTGGATCAGCCCGGCTGATGAAGCGGCGGCTGACGAGGCGGCGCTGCTGGAAGCGAAAGCCGCCGCCGCGGCTGCCGAGCAGGCCTCGATTGAGGACGCCGCTTACGCCCGCTATCAAGCGGGGCACGGCGATGAAGCGCAGTCCACTGAGGAATCGGATGATCACGGCGATGATGGGCATAGCGCGGCATCTGGCCAGTCGGATGCGGCGCTTGCCGCTCACGACGAAGTATTGGCGGCTCGGGTAGCCGCAAAGCAAGCGCGCGCCGATCGCAGTTGTTATACCGGTGTGGGACCGGTGCCATGGGCGGATGACTATGTTGCCGACGATAAAGCCGACAAGAAGAAATCCATCCCGCTGCACCCGGATCCCAGGGGCGAAGAAGCGAAGCTCGTGCCTTGGGTGGTCTTGCCCTTTGTCCGCGTCCCGTCAACCGATCTGAACATGACGCTGTCGCTGGCTTTGATCTCATTCGTCATGATCCAGTTCATCGGTTTCAAGGCTCTGGGCATCGGTTATCTGACCAAGTTCTTCAACTTTGGCACGCTCTTCAAATCGCCGCTTGGCGGCATTGATGTGGCGGTGGGCTTGCTGGAGCTGATCGGCGACTTCGCCAAGATTCTCTCCTTTGGCTTCCGTCTTTTGGGCAATATCTTCGCCGGGTCGATCCTGCTCTTTGTCATGAGCTTCCTGGTGCCGATCCTGCCCTGGCCCTTTTTCATCCTGGAGTTTTTCGTCGGTGTCATACAAGCGCTGGTATTCGCCTTGTTGACCGCGATCTTCATGAACCTGGCAACGGTCAGCCATCATCATGATGATGATCACGACCATGCCGAAGCGCATTAGCCGCTCGGCGGCGACAAGCGCGAGCAGCAGACGCGCAAGTGAGTTTACGCAATCGGACAAGAACAAAACTGGAGGAAACATCAATGGATCCACAATCAACGATTATTTTGGGTAAAGCGATTGGCGCGGGTCTGGCGATGATCGGCGCGGCTGGCGGTGGCATCGGCATCGGTCTTGCGGTAGGCGGCGCGGTACAGGCGATGGGACGCAACCCGGATCACACCGCGACCATTCAGGTCAACATGATCCTGGGCGTGGCTTTCGCGGAAGCGGTCGCCATTTACGCCCTGGTCGTTTCGCTGATTATCCTCTTCGTACTTAGCTAGCTAGTGCGGGGGAGGGACAGGAGAGCATCATGAGTGTACTTGACAATTTGGGCATCAACCCCGGATTGATGCTGATATGGATAATCGCCTTCATCGTTTTGTATACGGTGATGACCCGCTTCATCTACGATCCCTTGGTGAATATGCTCAACGAGCGGCGCAATCGCATCGCCAAAGGCTTGGAAGACGCGGCCGCCGCCGCCCGGGCGCGGGAAAACGCCGAAGCGGAAGCCGAAAAGATCCTGGCGCAGGCTCGCGCCGAAGCGCAGAAGGTGATCGACGAGGCTCGCGGCCGCGGCGAAGACGTCGCCGCCGCGGTCGAACAGGAAGCGCGTCAGGCTGCGGCCAAGATCCAAACCGATGCCCAAACCGAAGCAGCCGCCACGCGCAATGCCGAGTTGGGCAACCTGCGCGAGCAGGTGCTGAGTATTTCGGTTGCCGCGGCCAGCCGCATTCTGGGCGAGAACATCACCAAGACCAGGCAAAAGGCGCTGGTCAACAGTTTCATCGCGGACCTGCCGGAGGGCGCGAAAGGCATCGGCGGCAGCGTGGAAGTCCTCAGCGCCATGCCTTTGACCGCGACCGAGCAGAAAAATATCCAAAGCGAAATCGGCGCGGACGAGGTGGATTATCAGGTCGATCCGGAGATTCTGGGCGGCTTGATCGTGCGCTGGCCCGGCGGCATGGTCGACGGCAGCGTGCGCTCACAATTGAGCAGTCTGTCGCGCAGCTTGAATTAAGCCGACCGAAACCCAAAGCACTTGACAAGCGCGTTGGATGCCCTCCAGCGCGTTTGTTTTTTCAATGCAAACAGGTTCCGGCAATTCAGCATAAAATAGGGCAGACTGTGCGCGAATAGCCCAACACGAGATTTTCATGCCCAAGACTTTGCGTAACCTCTTAGAGTCCATATCAGAGCGGCATCTGGTCTCAACGCAGGGCGACCTTTCAGTCGAGATCACCGCTCCGGTCACAGAATCAAGCCTCGAGGTTGAGCCCGGGGGAGTCTTCGTCGCGCGGGCGGGGCAGTCCGCCGATGGCCACCGGTTCATCCCGGACGCCATCCAGGCCGGCGCGGCCGCGATCGTCGGCGAAGCCCCGCAAGGGGATTTGAGCGTGCCCTACATTCGCGTCCGCGACGCCCAAGCCGTGATCGGACCGCTGGCGGCTGCCTGGCATGATTACCCCTCGCGGGAACTGGTTGTGGTCGGCGTCACCGGCACCGACGGCAAAACCACGACTTGTCACCTGCTGCACAGTATTCTCAAACGCGCCAGGGAGGTCAAAGCCGGTTACATCAGCACCATCTCCGCCGACTTCGGCGACGAGACGGTCGCGACTGGCTTGCATGTCACAACGCCCGGCGCGCCGCGCATACAAGCCTGCCTGGCGCGCATGGTCGCAGCGGGCTTGACGCACTGCGTCCTCGAGATGACCAGCCATGGCTTGGCGCAAAGCCGGCTGAATGGCGTCGATATTGATGTTGCCGTCCTGACCAATGTCATGCACGAGCACCTGGACTACCACGGCAGTTGGGAAGCGTATCGCGACGCCAAAGCCATCATGTTCAAGATGCTGGACAAATCCTGGCGCAAGCCCGCTATCCCAAAGCTCGCGGTGATCAACGCCGATGACGATTCCGCCGCATTTTTCGGCGCAATCAAATCCGATTCTGTGCGTACTTACGGCGTCTGTAAGGCGGCGGATTACCGGGCGACTGACCTGAGCTTCCGACCCAGTTCAACTAGCTTCCAGGTGCGGGGCCGGCGCTTGGAGATGCGCTTGCTGGGCGAATTCAACCTTTCAAACGCCTTGGCTGCTATTGTTGCCGCGCGGGAGCTCGGCCTGTCTTGGTCCGATATACGCGCCGGGATCGCAGCGGTCGATTTGATTTCCGGCCGTATGGAGCGCATTGATGAAGGCCAGGATTTCATCGCTATGGTCGATTTCGCGCATACACCCAACGCGCTGCGGCGCGCTTTGGCTGCTGGGCGGGCGATGCTGCCGCCCGGCAGGCGCTTGATCGCGGTCTTTGGCAGCGCCGGCTTGCGCGATGTGGAAAAACGGCGGCTCATGGCGGAAACGTCGGCGCAGCTGGCGGACTTTACGGTCTTGACCGCCGAAGACCCGCGCGCGGAGTCCCTCGATGATATTCTGGAGATGATGGCGGAAGGCTGCCGGGCAAGCGGCGCTGTCGAAGGCCAGAGCTTTATCCGCGTCCACGACCGCGGCCAAGCGATCTACCAAGCCTGTCAGTTGGCCCGCTCCGGCGACCTGGTGATGGCCTGCGGCAAGGGCCATGAGCAGAGCATGTGCTTTGGCGTCACTGAGCACCCCTGGGACGATCGCGCCGCCATGCGCTCGGCTTTGCGGGGGGCGCCGCTGGCGACCTTGCCGACCGCCAAGCCGGCAAGATAATGCCCACAATGGTTCCGGCGCCCATGCTCAGCCTGAGCGCCCCGCCATTTGCCGATCAGCGTATAGAGGCAAAGACACTGGATGCGACGCATTGATTACCTGGCGGTGACAATACTGTTGCTATTCGCGGCCGGCTTGCGGATCGCCGGCATCGATTATGGCTGGCTGGAGCCCGAATATTTTCCATCCTACGCCCCCTATGGCATGGCGCACGAACAACTGCCGGTGAATCCGGATTCCTTCCACAACGTCGCTATCCCAGTGGAAATGTCATTGAAACGGCGTCTGAATCCAGAGTTTTTCAATTATCCTTCGCTCATCATCAACAGCAATTTTTTGCTCTACCAATTGACAGGCGCTACGCGCGGTCTCTCGCTTGAAGACCGCGCCGGGCAAACCTTGCGCAACTACGCCGCTTTCCCGCTCTATGTGTTTTCCAGAATCTATAGCGTCCTGGGCGGCTTGGTGATGGTCGCCTGCGCCTACGCCACCGCGCGAATCATCGCGGGGGGGTACGCGGCTCTTTGCGCCGGGCTTTTGGTCGCGTGCTCGTATTCCCTGGTTGTGCATGCGCATTACGTCAAGCCGAGCGTACCCGCTACGGCATTGATGATGCTTGCCATGTGGGCTTGCGCGGCATCTCTTTACAGCACTGGCAATCGTCGGACTGAAAGGATGTACATCCTGGCCGGCATCGCCGCCGGCTTGGCTGCATCGACCTTTTACAATGGGGCGGCAATCGCTTTGATCGTCGCTCCGGCCGGGCTGGTTCTCTTGTATCGATACCGCACGCGGACTATGCTGCTGGCAGCGCTGGCCGGCTGGCTGGCGATGCCCCTGTTCTTCTTTCTGGCCTCTCCCTATATCCTGCGCGACTTCGGTCATTTCTGGCACGACCTGTCGCGGATCGTCGAGCAATACAAGGCGCCCGGGCAAGTTCACAATTTCTTCCTTGTCGATCAATGGACCGGGCTGCGATATCTGCTGACCTATACCGCTCTCTACGCCTTGGGCATCCCCGCCGTCTTGTTGATGGCGCTTTCAACTTATGCAGCCTGGGCTCAGAGGCCGACGACGCGCCATTTGCAGCAGAACTCGATATTGCTCGTCGTCGCGCTCCTGGTCCTGATGGTGCTGGCATACGCGTTAGTGGTGCTGCGAACGGTCCGGCCCGGGCACAGCGAACATCAGTTGATTCAGATCTTGCCCTTCATGGCACTGCTTGCGGCCATCGGCGCTGGCTGGCTGGTGGAACGGATACCGCTGCCGCCGCGGCTTCTCATGCCCGGGCTGCTCCTCCTCTTGATCTTGCAGCCGCTGACGCTGTCGGTACAAGCGGCAAAGATGTTCTCCCAGCCCGATACCCGACAGATCATGCTGCGCTGGATCCATAATAATATCCCGTCGGGGTCCCGTTTTTTCGTCAACGGCTCTTACAATGTGCCTTTGGATTCAGCGATATACCCAAACGTTCAGCACTTTGTCGGATATGCCGAAGACCTGCCCTCAGGCGACGATTTCGATTATTTGATCATTTCCGATGCGCGCGCATTCGACATTTTTCGCTCGGAATGGATCGTCCCCCCCGCTGTCATTGAAGAACAGCGAGCCTACCTGCAAGCCCTCGATGATCGATATTCGCGCTTGGCACAGATCCCGCGCCCGCCCTGGACGGGCGCCCAAGCGATGATGAATATGGCCGCCTATTATCACAACCCGGGGCTGATACTGTACTGCCTCAACCCAGGAAGTTGTGAGGTAGCGCCCTAGATAGCGTGTAGCGACTCATAAGCCGTGCTAGACTTTCCTTGATGTATAAATGAAAACCGCTGCTACAGAAGTAAGTGCAAGTAAGTAATGAGGATTAAAATCAAGCACGAACTTTAAGGGCTTTTGACGGCAGTGTCTACGCGACGCGCCGAAACGCCCACAAAATATATTCCTTTGTTGGGTTTTCTCTGCGCGCTCTGTGTTCTCTGTGTTTAGATTTTCGTTGCACGACTTACTTTAATTTACTGAGGTCCCCGTGCAGGACATCGGCATCGTCATCGTCAATTGGAATACCCGCGAGCACTTGCGCCGCTGCCTCGAGACCGTTTTTGAAAGCGAAGGCGATTTTAGTTTCAGCGTGGTCGTCGTCGACAACGCCTCTACTGATGACA
This sequence comes from Chloroflexota bacterium, assembly GCA_028873975.1. Lineage (GTDB taxonomy): Bacteria > Chloroflexota > Anaerolineae > Aggregatilineales > Phototrophicaceae > UBA6055. The sequence continues at coordinate 15,369 of JAPPMO010000108.1, read as the reverse complement.
GCGCGGCGATGGCCGCCAGCGATTTCCCGGCGGCGCAAGTCATCGCCAATGCCGAGAATGTCGGCTATCCCCGCGCCAACAATATCGGATTGCGACATCTCGGCTTCCGCGACCAGGGCGAAGTGCAGGCGGGCGCGCCGCGTTACGCCTTGTTATTGAACCCGGATACGGAATTGCCCGCCGACGCCCTCTATCGCATGATCCAGTTTATGGATTCGCGGCTCGACGTTGGCGCGGCGGGACCGAAATTGACCCTGCTTGACGGCAGCCTGGACAAAGCCTGTCGCCGCGGCTTTCCGACGCCGATGGTGAGCTTCTATCATTATTCGGGTTTGGCAAAACTCTTCCCGCGCAACCGTCGTTTTGGTCGCTACAACATGACCTTCGCCGATGAAAACCAGGAGTTGGAAGTGGATTCCGTGGTTGGCGCCTATATGCAGGTCCGCAAAGAAGCCATCATCGCCGCCGGTCTGCTGGATGAAAGTTTCTTCATGTATGGCGAAGATCTGGATTGGGCTTATCGCATGAAGCAAGCGGGCTACAAAATCTGGTATTATCCACTTGTAACGGTGCGTCACGTCAAACGAGCGGCGAGCAGCCGATCAAAAAAAGCGCAGTTCGAGTTTTGGCGCGCCATGTTGATCTTTTATCGCAAGCATTTTCGCCAGAACACCATTCTGCCTTTGCACCTGATCATTCTGGGCGCCTTGTTGCTGAAAGGGGGACCCAACCTGTGGAAGGAGATCCGCAATCCGACACTGTCCGGCTAGCGCCTCGATCCTATCGCTGGAACACCGAACATCTGAAGGCTTTTTCCACCGTTTCTCTGTTCCTTGCCGATGTCGCCATGCTGGTGACGGCATTCATACTGGGCTACGAAGCGCGTGAAAGTCTGCCCTTTTTCGCTCGTCCACAGGACCAGCCTCCCATAGCCAACTTTGTTCCGACGATCGTCTTGCATGTGACGACGATCATTCTGATGTTCTATTTTTCGCGCTTGTACCATCTCAAGCGCGCCTCCAGCCGGATTGATCAGTTTCGCAATGTCCTTGGCGTCGTGACCCTGGGCACGCTGCTGGCAAGCGGCATCCAGGAATTTGTGCTGCAAAATACCGCATTCGAAGCCATCTATCCGCGCAGCCTCTTGTTCTACGTCTGGTTTTTCAGCATGTTGCTCATTGGCTTGGGCCGCGAGATTCATAGACGTATCTGGGCTTTCCTGCGCCGGCATGGCGTCCTGCGCGACAACTTGCTGATCGTGGGCGAGGGGCGCATCGCCCACGAGATCACTGAAAAAATCCGCAACAGCCCGTCGCTTGGATATGACATTGTGGGCATCGTGAGCGCCAATGAAAGCCAGGACGAAATCCCGGGCATCGCCATTATCGGCAAATACGCGGATATTCCGCGCTTGATCGACGAACACATGGTGGAGCAGGTGATCGTCGCCTTGTCCGACCCGCGCCGAGGCGAGCTGGTTGAGCTGATCAACCTCTGCCAGCGCGGGCGCGTCGACATCAAAGTCTATCCCGATCTCTTCTCCTACATGGCTGGCGATCTGAATGTCGACGATCTTGGCGGAACGCCGCTGCTGACCGTGCGCGACATCGCCCTGCGCGGTTGGAAGCTCAGCTTAAAGCGCGCGCTGGATCTCATCGGCGCGTCCCTCGGCCTCATCTTGCTTTCCCCGCTCATGCTCTTGACCGCGCTCTTGATTCGCCTGGAATCTCGCGGGTCGGTCTTCTACTGGCAGTGGCGCATGGGCCAGGACGAACGCCCTTTTCCCATGATCAAGTTTCGCTCGATGCGCTCCGATGCGGAATCGCAGGGGCAAACCTGGACGGTCGAGAACGACCCGCGCGTCACCCGTATCGGCCGCTTCATGCGTCGCAGCAACTGGGACGAGATCCCTCAGTTGATCAACGTGATTGTGGGTCACATGAGCCTGGTTGGTCCGCGGCCCGAGCGGCCGATGTATGTGCAGCGCTTTCGTAGTCAGATCCCGAATTATATGACCCGCCTGCGCGAGAAATCCGGCATGACCGGGCTGGCCCAGGTCGAAGGCTTGCGCGGCGATACCTCAATCGCCGATCGCACGCGCTTTGACCTGTTGTATGTGGAAAACTGGTCGCTCTGGCTGGATATCAAGATCATCATTCGCACGATCTGGCAGTCATTGACTCGCTCCAGCCCAAACGCCTATTGATTTGCGGAGGCGACATCAAAACATGGACCTGGAAACACTGACGGCGGCAATGCGCGACTTTGTCGAAAGCAAGGGCTGGGTTGACGCGGGTTCCGCCAAGCCACAGAGTCAGCGCAACCTGGCCATCTCGCTGGTCTTGGAAGCGAGCGAAGTCCTGGAACATTTCCAATGGGGCGAAGACTGCGCTGACCCGGCGGCTCTGGCTGAAGAACTGGCCGATGTCATGCTGTATCTGCTGCAATTGGCGGAAATCAACGATGTGGATCTTGGCGAAGAAGTGATGAAAAAGCTCGCCAAAAACCGGGGGCGCGATTGGCCTGCGCCAGCCATTAGCGCCGCCGCCCCAACAGCCAAGCTGGAGTAGCCAGCCCGCCTCGCCGCTTGACTATGAGATATACACCTAGCCGGAACGGTGGAGCGAGCCAAGGCTCGCCCCATCATCAAAGTCTCAGTAAAACCAACAAAGTAATGCTAATGCACTCCAACATAATAGTCGACGGTAGGGGCGACCCGCTGGGTCGCCCGAAATCACCAAAATAAATCAGAGATTGCCGAGAAATCATAACCTATCAAAAACATGTCCGCTCCTCAGCGTATCAACGGGGAAGGGGAGGCTCGAAAAGAGCATATTCACAAAATTGAGTGTATTTCCTGCAAAAAAGACTGTTGTAGGGGCGTTTCGCCGAAACGCCCGCAAATTTAATTCCCCTGTTGGTTTTTCTCTGCGCTCTCGGTGTCCTCGGTGGTTAGAAAAATCTGGCGCGATTGCTCTCCCCTAACTCCTTACAGGCTGTCATTCTTGACGCGGCGCATTATAATAGCTGTGGCTCTGCGCAGAGCCTATCGACGAGGCAGCGCATTCTTAAACTGCCTATTCAATAAGAGGATTGTGTTTACATGTCAGAACAGGCTGTGACAGCCCAAAGCGAAGATTTCTCGCGTTGGTATAACGAAATCGTCTATCGCGCCGACCTGGCGGCGCCATCGCCGGTCCGGGGCTGCGTCATTATCAAACCCTATGGCTATGAAATCTGGGAGGGCATCAAGGGCGGGTTGGACCGGCGCTTCAAAGCCACGGGACACCAGAACGCCTATTTCCCGCTCTTCATACCGGAAAGTTATATCAAGCGAGAAGCGCAGCATGTCGAGGGCTTCAGCCCCGAGCTGGCGGTGGTCACCCACGCCGGCGGCAAAGAACTTGAAGAACCCTTGGTGGTGCGGCCCACATCAGAAACGGTGATTGGCGAGGCTTTTAGCGACTGGATCCAGTCCTATCGCGATTTGCCGCTGCTGATCAATCAGTGGGCGAATGTTGTCCGCTGGGAGCTGCGCACGCGCCCTTTCCTGCGCACAGCCGAGTTCCTGTGGCAAGAGGGGCATACCGCGCACGCGACCCACGACGAAGCCGAAGAGGAGACCTTGCAGATGCTGGACATCTATGCCGATTTCGCAGTGGAAGATGCCGCCATCCCGGTCATCAAGGGCGAAAAGAGCCGCATGGAACGCTTCGCCGGTGCCCTGCGCACCTATACGATCGAGGCGATGATGCGTGACAAAAGGGCGCTGCAGTCGGGGACAAGCCACAATCTGGGCCAGAACTTCGCCAAAGCTTTTGACATTCGTTACCTGGCGGAAAACAATGCGCAAGCCTATTGCTGGACCACGTCCTGGGGCTTGAGTACGCGCATGGTCGGCGCAGTGGTCATGACGCACGGCGACGACAAGGGCCTGCGCTTGCCGCCGAAGCTGGCGCCCTATCAAGTCGTCATCGTTCCCATTTACCGCAAGGACGATCAAAAACCGCTGGTTATGGAGACGGTCAACAGGTTGGAAAGCCAAATCAGCGCGGCCGGCATCCGCGTGCATGTCGATCGGCGCGAGGGGCAATCGCCCGGATTCAAGTTCAACGACTGGGAGATGCGCGGCGTCCCGGTTCGCGTCGAAATCGGACCCAAAGACGTACAGAACAATAATGCGGTGCTGGCGCGTCGGGACATCCTTGGGCGAGAAGGCAAGCAGTTTGTCTCCCAAGACGGCATTGAGGACGCGCTGGAGGCGCTCTTGAACGCGATACAAGCGAATCTCTTGGAAGACGCCCGCGCCTTCCGCGACCGGCATATCAGCGACGTTGCCGCCTACGACGAAATGAGACAGGTTGTTGAGGGCGGGGGTTGGGCGCGCGCCTGGTGGAACGGATCGGACGAAGATGAGCTGGCCGTCAAAGACGAAACGGGCGCCACGATCCGCTGCTTCCCATTTGAGCAACCGGGGGGAACCGGCTTTTGCGTCAAGACTGGGCAACCTGCCCAAAAAGTCGCCCTCTTCGCCAAAGCCTATTAGACGCTATTCGTGTATACAAGTTGATGCAAAGCGCGTCTACAGTCCAATCGGCGCGCTTTTTGATTTCCCTTGTTCGCGCTCGCGGCAATGGCGCAGGACTTCTAATGCAAATCTGGCATTGTGAAAATAGACACAATTGAAAAACTCCTGTACAATGGCATCCTTTGAGCTTTAGACGGGAAGGTAAACTGGAAAAAAGTACATTTACGGATTCGGATAGTTTGCTGATGCTGGCATTTGTAGAGATTCGCTTACAGTGCTAGACTGAAACGTACCTGTACTTAGTTTTCTTTGAATGATGCGATGATTGTTGCAACCAGATCAAAGGAGAATTCGCTGCCTGCGCTTCGGCTCGGCGGCCGCGAGCATGCCACCTGCCTGCGTCATGTCGGGTTGGTGGCTTGATTTTTTAGGATAGAATAATGACAGCCTACTTGATTGTTGACGCCGATGACATCCTGCAATTCGCTTCGCAAGAGGGGATAGACCTTCAGGAGTTGGCAGTCGCCTTGCGCGGCAACGCCGCTCTGGTAGCGGGTCTCTACGACTCGTCCATGCTGACGGCGGTGGCTGTCGCAAATTGGGATTCCGAACAAGGGGATTGGCCTGTTGATCCGCAGACGATTTTCCGCAGCGCCGGTTACGAGATTCTTGACGTGCCGGGGCGCGAAGATCTGGTCAAGTTTCTCATAGAGCGTTATTTCTCGGCAGAGTCCAAACTGATCGACGAGTTGATCGTCGCCAGCCGGTCGGGAGATTTGCTCTCGCTCATTGACAAGGTAGAGACGCCGGCTAACGCCCGCATCCGCCTTTGGAACGAAAAGGATTCGGTTCCCGGCGTCGAATTTACCAAGAACGTATTGGTCCAGCCCCTGGAAAACCTGTACGGCTTGCGGCCCAAGAATGTCTGGGTCTACATCGACTTCGAAAACATCTCAATTAGCTTGAACGAGCAGGGATTCGTCGTCAATCTCGATCACCTGATCGAACGTTTTGTCTCCCAGGCCCAGGCGCATGGCCGATTGGTGAAAATGTCCGCCTATGCCCCCTGGGGCCAGCGCGGCGCCTTGCCGCCACTGGTCGATTCGTCGGGAAGAGAGGTGGCGGACGACGCGCCGTCTCGCCTGATGATGGCGAACATTGATCCCGTCTTCAACCTGCCGGGCAAGAACAGCGCGGACATGCGCATGGCGCGCGACGTCCTGACTGACGCGGGCCATCCGGAAGCGGGCGATGTCATCATCCTGGCAAGCAGCGATCGCGACTTCAATGACGTCATTAATCCAATGCTTCAGCGCAACAAGACCGTTGTTTTATGGGGTGTCCGCGGCAGCACCGGACGCCTCTTGCAGAGCCACCCCTCTTTGCATCTGGAATTCATTGACGATTTCACCGACCTGCAAACGCATGAATCACTCAGCCATGTGGAGGTCGCCGACGACGCCGAGAGCTTCATCCCCTCTCAGTGGTCCAGTGTCATTATCCAATTCTACCGGCTGCAAAGCGCTGGCACCCCCGGCGAGATCACCCTGCACGCCTTGATAGAGCAATTGATTGCTGTCGGCGGTGTGATTTCCCCCGAACGCGGCCAAGATTTGGTATCGCAGGCGATTTCATTAGGGATCTTGAAGCAGCTTTCAGCCTCCGGCGCTGTCGAGTTGAGTTATCAAAACCCGGTGGTCGACAAAACCTTGTTGATTGTGGAGCGTATGGTTCGTCGGGTCGTCAACACTTTGAGCGCGCGAAATTGGGAATACGTCAATTATGGATTCTTGCTAAAGGGATTGGCGATGGAGCGCGATCTTGACCGCCCCGGCATGAATGAAAGCGACCAGTGGCGCTCGCATTGGATTGATTGCTTGGTGCGAGAGCGCGTCTTGCAGCGGGAATTGGTGCCGCATCGCCACAATCCGGATGATCTGGTCCCGGTGATCAGGATCCCTGTCGAAACGCCGCGCCCTGTGCCGAGCAGAATAGAAGAGGATGTCGACGACGCGGAGTTGGCCAGCCGCAAGTGGCTGGGGATTCCGCCGCACAAGCTCAATGAGACGGATCCCGAAGTGGCGCGCATGGTCACCCGCATCGTCGTGAGCGTGCAGCAATTCACCAGTTTCCGGAATTTCGCTTGGTGCCCGCTGGGCAGCTTGCACCGGCGGCTGCGGGAGTTCGACAGCGGCGTGACTTTCCAATACGCTGTGGAGTACTTGCTCGTCAACGAGATGGTCACCGTGCAAGAATACCCAAACCCGCGCAGCGACTACAACACCAAGGGCATCGAGCTCAATCCGAAATGCGCCTTTGTCGCGGTCCTGCTGGCCGAGCGCGATGAATTCGTTCGCGTCTTGCTGGAAATGTACAACGATAATCAAACGATCAGCGTAGCCAATGTCAGCGCTCGCTTGGAGGACAGCTGGGACGTCGATCTCTGGATCTCGATCATGAGAATCGAAAACGTGCTGAACTTGCTCCCCGGCCGTACGGATCAGTATAGCTTGTTCCGGACCCATCATACGGTGAAATTGGTCGCGAATGACGATGTTAACGAACTGCAGAAAGCGGACGAGTAGCCCGGCATTGTTGCGGCTTCCTTGACCTGATATAATCAGCGCGCTCATAAGACCGACAGGCGAACTGTCCTGCCTGTGCGGTGACGATAGAAGGGACGGAAAGCATGCCTTTGGACAAAGCGACCAAAACTCGGATTATCAAGGATTTCGCCCGCGAAGAAGGCGACACCGGGTCGCCGGAGGTGCAGATAGCGCTGCTCACCTCGCGGATTGAACAATTGACCGAGCACCTCAAAGTACACAACCACGACGAGCACTCCAGGCGGGGATTGCTGAAATTAGTCGGGCAGCGCCGCCGCCATTTGAAGTACATCGCTCGGAAGAAACCGGATGTTTATCGTGAATTACTGCAACGCCTCGGCTTACGGCGATAAATTCCGCTCCCGGCGGAACACAAGCGGGATTGTCGGCTTATGACGCCCTTGCGCCCGATGCGGGCTCATAGGCCGAACAGCGCGGATTTGATGATTCTTGATGCGTCAAAATGATGGGCAGCCCCAGAGATGCCAGCTCTTGTTGCGCTGGTAGCTGATGCGGCTGCGCGTCGGATTGACGCATTTTAACTGTATGGAGAACTCTATGACCTTAGCAATACGAGAATATCGAAGCAAGGTGGCGGACAAAGAAGTCATCATCGAGACGGGCCGCTTTGCTCAGCAAGCCGGCGGATCGGTGACGGTGCGCATGGGCGATACCATGTTGTTCTGCTCCGTTACCATGGGGTCGCCGCGCCCGGGACTGGATTTCTTTCCCTTGAGCGTCGACTACGAAGAAAAGATGTATGCGGCCGGGCGAGTGCCAGGCGGGTTTTTCAGGCGAGAGGGCCGCCCGTCGGAAGGCGCCATCTTGACCTCCCGCGTCATTGATCGCACCCTGCGCCCACTGTTCCCCAAGAACATGCGCAACGAAGTGCAAGTGGTTCTGATATCCCTGTCGCACGACAAGGAACATCATGCTGATATGTTGGGCATCATCGCGGCCAGCGCCGCGCTGGTGATTTCCGATATCCCCTGGAATGGACCCGTGGCTGGCGCGCGCGTCGGCTTGGTTGACGGCGAGTTGACCGTGAACCCCACTTATACCGAGATGCAAGCCAGCCCATTGGACCTGCGCGTTTCCGGCACGGGCGAGGCCATCAACATGGTCGAATGCAATGCCGACCAGGTGGACGAGGATACGATGCTGGAAGCGCTCTTCCTGGCTCACGATGCCGTACAAGACATCATCGCATTGCAGAACCAGATGCGAGGCGAAATCGGCAAAGAGAAACAGGAACCGTCGGTTGACGACATCGACAAGGCTTTGCAGGCGGAGGTCGAGGGCAAGGTGGCAAGCCGGATCCACGAGATTATGGCCGCGCATAGTGGTCGCAACCAGCGCCGCGAGCCGCTGCGCGCGATTCAAGCTGAATTAGCCGAGGAATACGCGCGGAAGAATGAAACGATCGCTGACGAAGACGGGCGCTATAACCTGAAACACGTGGAACGGGCTTACGATCAAACGATGAAAAACGTCATCCGCGGCCGCATCGTCAATGAGGGCATCCGCCCCGACGGGCGCGATTACGCTGCAATGCGCCCGCTTTTCGCGGATCTGCGCTTGGTGCCGCGGGTGCACGGTTCCGGCATGTTCATGCGGGGCGAAACGCAAGTGCTCACCATTGCCACGCTGGGCACCCCCCGCGATTCGCAATTCATGGACAGCATCAGCCCTGAAGACGACAAGCGCTATATTCACCACTATAATTTCCCGCCCTACAGCACGGGCGAGACCTATCCCATGCGCGGACCGCGCCGGCGCGAGATCGGGCACGGCGCATTGGCGGAAAAAGCCTTGCTTTCGATGATCCCAACCGAAGAGGAGTTTCCTTACGTCCTGCGCCTGGTAAGCGAAGTCATGAGCTCCAACGGCAGTACATCCATGGCCAGCGTCTGCGCCAGCACCCTGGCTTTGATGGACGCCGGCGTGCCGATCCGGAATCCGGTCGGCGGCATCGCCATGGGCCTCATCAAAGAAGGCGACAAAGTCGCCGTGCTGACCGACATCCAGGGTATGGAAGATCACTTGGGCGACATGGACTTCAAAGTAGCCGGCACTGTCGACGGGATTACCGCCTTGCAGATGGATATCAAGATTGCGGGCGTAACGCGCGCTACCATGCGGCAGGCGCTGGCTCAAGCCCGGGACGCGCGCCTGCAGATCCTTGAGGTCATTCGCGGCGCCATCGCCGCCCCGCGCGACACACTGAGCGAGTACGCGCCGCGGATGGAATCAATCAAGATTTCCGTGGACAAGATCGGCGCGGTCATCGGTCCCGGCGGCAAAAACGTTCGCGCCCTCCAAGAAGAACACAACGTCAAGATCGATATCCAGGAAGACGGACTGGTCTATGTCGCTGGCGAAACAGGTCCCGAGGTTCTGGAAACGCTCGACAAGATCAAAGCGATGATAGAGGAGCCCGAGGTCGGCCAGATCTATACGGGCAGAGTAACCCGGGTGGAAAACTACGGCGCCTTTGTGGAATTCTTGCCCGGCACAGATGGCATGGTGCATATCTCGCAATTGGCGGACTACCGCGTCAAGAGCGTGGAAGAAGAAGTCAGCATCGGCGACGAGATCATGGTCATGGTTATCAGCGTCGACCCCACCGGCCGCGTTCGCCTCAGCAGGCAAGCTGTGCTGGAGGGCTGGGATGTAGAAGAAGCGATCCGGCGGGATGCCGCCAACAGCCGCGGCAATCGCCGCGGTGGAGGCGACCGTCGTGGCGGGGGCCGCCGCAGTGACGACCGGCGCGGCGCTGGCGACCGACGAGGTCATGATCGAAATCGCCGCGACTGAACCGCCAGGTAAATCGACTGCCGACGTGCTACCGCGCCATCAGCCGCGAGTAGCACGTTTTTGATTACTTTGCTTGCTATGTATTTGCTATGTATGACGGACGCGGGGAGTGCAATTGTGACGGATGCCAGCGACAGTCCCGGCCGAGGCATTGCCGAGACCGAGAATTACATGATTTGGGAAGTGCAAGCGCCGGACGGCGAAACGACCTACCACTTGGAATTGGGCGTCGCCACCTTGCATTTCTATCACGAAGAATGGACGGAATTTCTGCAACTGATGAAAGACGCGGCTAGCAACAGCTGATGACTCCAGGGTCCGCGCGCCAGCCCTTTGTTGAAGCGCTGGCAAAACATCTGCCGCCGAGCGCCTCTCGCTTGCGTCTTTTGGACATTGACGGGCGCTGCGGCGCTGTCTTGGCTCATCGACGCGCCGACCTGGACATCCGCTGCCTCGCGGCGGATGACCTGCAAGCGCCTCGGTTTGCCCCGGCCGCGGCGGATGCTGTCGTGGCATTCGACCCTGATCTCGACAGTCAAATGCTGAGGTTGATCGCCGCCAGCATGAGACCCGGCGGTCGTTTTATCGCCGTCCTGCCAGGGGGCGCAGTCAGCGAGCGCTGGGTCGGACTGTTGGAAGCGGCAGGACTTGTGCGGATCCTGGTCGAGCCAGCCGTCGATGGCGCCGGCCTCCTGATACGCGGCGAAAAACCCCATCCGACCGTCAAACCATTGGGGCCTATTCAAATGGAGCGCATTCAAAGCGTGGCGCGCGCCGATGCCGATCTCTTGGACCTGGACCGCTACCGAGGACCTTACCTGCATCTGCTGATTCGCCAGTCGCCCAACAAGCCGGTTTGGAAACTGGCAGCCGGGGAAGCCATCGCCTGGCGCGCGCTTGCCTTGGGGGACGCTTCGAACGCAGTTTTGCTCGCATTCAGCAATTTGCCCAAGGCGGTCGGTTTCTTGCAGCCCGCCGTCTTGCTCGACCAGGTGAGAGACGTCAACAAAGTTGGCAAATTCGCCCGGGAAGTCGCTGGGGGATGGGACAGGCTCGTCATGCTCAATCCCACCTTGGACGCCATCAAAGATCAGCCGCTGATCTGGCTGCATATTGATCCTCAAACCGCTGCGGCCCCGGATGAATGAGCGCTTTCGCCATTTGCGTTCCTAGTCCCGCCACAGGTTCCAAAAGCGGCAGACGCGGTTTCACAGTTACAGGGATCATGGCAATTGCATCAAATTATTTTTCATCACAGAAGTGCGACCAACAAAGTCATGCGACTCCAAAATAAAAGTCGGCGGTAGGGGCGACCGACCCGCACTGTCTATGCGACCCGCCGAAACGCCCGCAAAATATATTCCTCTTTTGGTTTTCTCTGCGCTCTCTGTGTACTCTGTGTTTAGATTTTTTTGCACGACTTAATTGGAACTACTTCTGTGGCTCTGTGGTTAAATTTCGCTTGGAATTGTGTTCATTTTGATGCGATTACCCTCCCGTTGCGCGCAAACTCATGACATTTTCGCTGGATGACATCCAATTCTTGAGCAGCGACCCCGGTCGCCGCCTGCTGGAGGCGCACGCGCATAGCGATGTCTCCGCGGCGAACACCCTGGCTCTGCTAACCCAGCTGAGAAAAACGCTCTCCCCGGCCCAAGCGGCCGCAGTGCTGTCGACGCTTAGGCTGAGGAAGAAAGCAGCGCTGAAGTTCCCGGGTCAAGCCGGGCGCATGTTGTTCACCGCAGAGAGCTTGCAACAAGCGAGTCACCCGCGAATCAGGCAATACCGGGCTGGTCTGCTGCGCTCTGAAAAGCTGGTCGACATGTGTTGCGGGATCGGTAGCGACTCATTTGTCTATGCCGAATCCGGGCGCCAGGTCCTTGGCTTGGATAAGGATCCCGTGCGGATCGCCATCGCCCGGCACAACGCTGCCGCGCTTGGCCTCACTGCGGAGTTCGCCGTGGCCGATGTTCGCGCGGGCATGCCATCCGGTTACGATGCCGCATTCTACGATCCGTCGCGGCGCGATGCGCGGGGAAGGCGCATCCGCGATGTCGAGCGTTACCTGCCTCCGCTGTCTTTGATCCGGCGCTGGCCAGCTGAAGAACTTGTGGTCAAACTGTCTCCCGCGGTCGCCTTGACGCAAGTCCAGCCCTATGGCGGCCAGGTGGAATTCATCTCGGTCGACGGCGGCCTCAGCGAGGCGGTACTGTGGCGGCGCCGGCAGTCTGCGCCACCGCTGGCGACGCGGATAGACGCTTCCGGTATTCATCACTTGTCGGCAGATCTTGACGAGCATATCGAGATCTCGGAACCGAGAGCGTGGCTGTTCGAGCCGGATCCCGCGGTTCTTCGCGCCCAATTGCTGCGACAATTGGCGGCGATGCTCGGTGCAAGTTTGCTTGACGGCAGGATCGCCTATTTGACCTTGGATGAAATCGTCGATACGCCCTGGGGCAGGTATTGGCAAGTCCTGGACTGGATGCCTTTCAGCCTCAAGAAGCTCCGCCGTTATCTAGTCGATAGAGGGGTCAGCCAGGTGACGGTGAAGAAGCGCGGCTTTCCCATGCTGCCCGAAGAGTTGATCGCAAGACTGCGCCTGAAACAGGGGGGAGAATCGCGCGTGCTGGTCTTGACGCGCTGCCGCGCCCGTCCCGTCGTCATTGTCTGCGCTCCCAGGTAATGTATCCTTTTCGGTTGATATTCAAATGAGCCAAATATAGTTTCACCACAGGTCGCGTAGACACTGACCGTCAAGACACGAAGGACTCAAAGAAAACGACTATTTCGCAAACAATTCTCGGTAGAATCAACAAAGTCATGCAGCTCCATAATAAAAGTCAGCTGTAGGGGCGTTTCGCCGCACGTTGTTGAAATACTGCCCCCATCCCCCGGCCCCTTACCCCCAAAATGAGGGAAGGGGAGCTTTTGAACCCTAATAAGCCGTTAAAGCCCCTCCCTCTTTATGGGAAGCATCCCCCGACAGCGGGGGACCGAGGGGGCATAGGGTTTGGGGTGGGGGTTTTAGTGCTTTTTCAACAGCGTCCGGCGGGTCGCCTGCAAAATAGAGACATCTACTAAGGTTTTCTCTGTGCGCTCTGTGTACTCTGTGTTTAGATTTTCGTTGCATGACTTACTTGGAACTACTTCTGTGGCGAAAAAAATTTGAAGCGATTGCCCTGCCGCGCTCCCCAGGAAATTTGGGCAATTTGAACAAATCCATTATAATTGTGTTTCGCTATGTGATCGGCAGAAATGAATGATGCAGCCACAGGAACCGCGCAGTCATCGTTTGGTCAGCTGGGAAGAGGTTGACCAGCTCATCGACGGTTTGGTTCCGCGCATACAAGATCTGGGACCCTTCGGCGCCATGGTCATGATCACGCGCGGCGGCGTCATACCAGGCGGTTTGCTGGCGGAAGCATTGAGCATTCGCCACCTGCTGACGGCTTCGGTAGACTTCCTCTCGACCGAGCAATCCGGCATCATGGCTTGGCCGACATTCTTGCAGTTCCCCGATCCGGAGCTTCTGCGCGGACGGCGAACCTTGATCGTCGACGATGTCTGGGGCAGCGGGCGGACCAGCATCGCCGTGCGGGAACGCGTGAATGCGGCGGGCGCGCGGGCCATCAATTGTGTTTTGCATTTCAATCCCTATCGCTCGCTGTTTTCCAACATCATGCCGGAGTTGTATGGCGATATTACAGACGCTTATGTGGTGTATCCTTGGGAGATTGATCGCGGTCTGCTGGGACGCGGCTTTGGAGAGACGCAGCCGGAGATCTGATCGAATTGATTTGGCTGCCCGCGACTTTGTGCGCTTCGAGCGAGTTTGCGATATAATGCAGGAACGTTTTATGCAGTCCTTCGCTTCAGCATGGTTTGCAGATGCCAGCGCTTAGCGGATTGCGAGCGCCGGTCAGTTTGTCGCTTGGCTGCAGCGAGATAATGTTATACTACCTTTAGGTCTAGTATTTGTGCTTCTTAACATCTTGACCTCATTGTTGACCCAAGTGCGCGGTTCGCCTGCGGGTTCCGGCACGATTATTACCTGCTGATGCAGGAGGCAAAACAAACCATTATGAGTGAACAACGTGATAGCAACCCCATGCCTGATGAGAACTTCGCGGAGATGCTCGCCTCATCATTCGATTTTTCCTATTCTCCGCCACGCCGCGGCGAAATCCGCGAAGCCACCATTCTTCAGATAGATGAACGCGAGATAATCGTCGATCTCGGCGCGAAACAAGACGGCATCGTCCCCTCGCAAGATCTTGACCGGATGGAGGACAGCTTCCGCGAGAGCTTGGAGGCGGGCGCCAGCATCCCGGTTTATGTGGTCAACCCGCGCGACCAAAATGACAACTTGATCGTGTCCATCAACATGGGCTTGCAGCGTTACGACTGGGAAAAAGCGCGCGAGCTTTTGAGCTCGCAAGACCCGGTCGATGTCAAAGTCAGCGGCTATAACAAAGGCGGGGCGCTGGTGCGCTGGAACCGGCTGGAAGGCTTTATCCCCAGCTCTCACTTGGTTTCCGCGAATATGGCGCTGGACCGCCGCGAGGCAATGAGCGAGTTGATCGGCTCTACGCTCAGTGTCAAGGTCATCGAAGTCGATCAAGACCGCCGCCGGCTCATCTTCAGCGAGCGGGAAGCGCAAAAAGAATGGCGCGCCAAACGCAAGCAGAAACTCCTTGCCGAACTTAGCGTCGGCGATGTCGTCAATGGCGTCGTCACCGGACTGCGGGATTTTGGCGCCTTTGTCAATATCGGCGGCGCCGACGGCTTGATACACGTCAGCGAGCTGGCTTGGCATCGGGTTGATCACCCGCGCGATATCCTGGCTATCGGCGACAAAATCGAAGTGTATGTCCTCAACCTCGACCGCGAAACCAACCGCATCGCGCTCAGCAGAAAACGTCTCTTGAGAGATCCCTGGGACGAGGCGCAATACCGCTATCACGAAGGCCAATTGGTGGAAGGTCAAGTAACCAACGTGGTTGACTTCGGCGCCTTTGTCGCGCTGGGAGATGGTTTGGAAGGCTTGCTCCACCTCAGCGAAATGGGCGACGGCGCCCTCAAGGAACCTTATTCTTACGTGAAAAAGGGCGATGAGCTTTCGCTGCGTATCAGCCACCTCGAACCGGAAAAACGCCGCGTAGGCTTCACCCAGCGTTGGGGCACCGAAGCTGGCGAAGAGGAATTTGACGAGGGCGACGATATCGTCGACAGCGCAAATGAGACCGAGGACCAAGCGCCCGCCGACGCATCAGTCGCTGGCGCAGATGCCGCCGATGATGCATCGCCCGAGAACCCAGTAAGCGCAAGTAAGTAATGAGAATCTAAACAGGGACGAACTGTAGGGCTTGTCCGCTACTGAAATCTGGACGGCTTCCCAGGTTTTACCCCATCCCCGGC
>JAPPMO010000112.1:16257-58813 GCA_028873975.1 Chloroflexota bacterium | reverse complement strand
CCCCAGTTGACTGGGGAAGGGCCGGGGATGGGGTAAAACCTGGGAAGCCGTCCAGTTTTCAGTAGCGGACAAGTCTTACCAGATCGTTGGTATTTTGGGTTTGGGATCTTGCTGCGGACTGGCTACGAAGGATTTCAACCGAAAAGGATACACTACCATTGCCTGGAACCGCTTATGCCGCCGTCGCCAAACAAAAAGGGACGCGCGAGCGCGCGCCCCTTAAGCGAACTCAATTGTCGGGTCCGATTACATATCGGCGCGATACCAATCCTGAACGTTCCACATTTCCGAATCCCAGCCGTTCATGTCAACGCCGCCCAGTGAATTGCTGTGGGCGGAAACACTGCCACGGAAGACCAGCGGGATAAGCGCGCCGCCTTCAATCAGCAGGTCATTCATCTGCCGCACGATTGCCGCGCGCGCTTCCACGCCGCCGGTTTTCGTCAGTTCTTCGTACAGCGCATCATACTCAGGGTTGCAATGCCGCGGCACATTGCGCCCCAGCCAACCGTTATCTGGGTTGGGGTCGGCGCCGCAGATCCAGCGCACCATAAAGGTCTCGGCATCGGGACCGCTGGTGCCGCTGGTGAACATCTGAATGTCGCTGTAAAACTTCTGATAGGTATCGGGGCTGGCCGGATCGCCGCCAAAGAACACAGCCGCGTCAATGTTGCGCAACTCAGTCTCTACGCCAATCTCCGACCACCATTGCTTGATCAGCGCCTGGGTATTCTGACGCACGGCGTTTGTAGAAGTCTGGTACTGTACGCGCAAAGGCATGCCATTGGCTTCGCGGATGCCATCTCCATCGGTATCGAGAATGCCGGCTTCATCCAGGATCGCGTTGGCGCCAGCGATGTCCTGCAAGCAGCCCAGGTAAGTCTCCGAGACGTTGACGGGCGGTCCATTGACGATATTGCAAGCCTTTTTTCCGCCGGCGCCATAAAGCTGCCCTGCGATAATATCGCGATCAATCGCTAGCGACAAGGCATCGGCGACCTCTGGAATTGTTAAGAAGGGATGGGGATTGTCGCCACCCATGACAATCGAACGATTGGGATTGTCCGGGCTGACGTCCGCTTGATTCAGCATGAGACGCTCGACCGAAGACGCGAAAGCGACGACCACGGTGCCGTTGCCAGCAGCTTCCATGCCGCTGAGCACGGCGGGTGAAATTTGCAAGTTCCAGGCGTAATCGGCTTCACCGGTTTCCAATACGGCGCGCGCTGCCGATTCGGCATCGCCGCCGCCCTTGAAGACAACGCGATCAAAATGCGGCTTGCCCTCTTCGCGATAATTCGGATTGGCGACATAAGTGACCACATCGTTGGGGCGGAACTCATCCACCATGAAGGGACCCGTGCCGATTGGCGCGAAGTTCTGGTCGGTGCAGGCGGACATCTGCCCGCCCATGCAATCGGCGAATTGCGCCTGCTGCAATACCGGGGCAGATTGGGATACGAAAGGATCGTAGGGATTGGGCTTGGGCACGCCGAAGGTGATCTGAATCTGGTTGCCGCCGATGTCTTCCATGCTGACCACATCATTATAGAAATGCTTGGTGGAGCAGCCACCATCAGGATGCGTGCAATACTGCCAGGTGAAGATCAAGTCATCGACTGTCAGCGCCGAGCCGTCAGACCAAATCACGCCATCCTTGAGCTTCCAGGTGATGGTGGTCAAGTCTTCTGATACGCCGCCGTTTTCCAGCGTCGGGATGAATTCCGCCAGATCTGGAACCATGGTGCCGTCAGGCGCGATGCTTGCCAACGGTTCAAGGATGAGAGCCGCAGCGTCGAAATCTTTCGTTCCGCCTGACAAATACGGATTCAATATCGAAACCGCCTGCCAATACAAGATCGTTACTTCGCTGGTGTCTTGCGCCAAACCCACACCGCCAAACAAGGTGCTGAGCATGAACATCGCCAAGACGATCATTAGCTTGAAACGCATTTTGCTTCCTTTCTAATCAATGAGCTTTACAAAGTATTGAAAATTGACAGGGCGATTATACACGACGGACGCGATAGAATACAAATCTAATCTTCGTTCAATTTCCCTGTCTGGCGTCAACAGATGATTATGAGCCTAACTGCTGCTATTTCGCTCCTCTGCCCCGACCGGCTCGCGAGGGGGGAATGCCCGTGTCCAGAATAGCTGTCTTATGCTGTTATAGCTTCACTTGAGGCGGCCGCCGCAGCAAATTGATCAGAATCGCCAGGATCACCTTGATCATGTAATAGACCGAACGCAGCGGCGTGATCGACGAGTTGCCGTGCCGCCGCGGGATCATTTTGACCGGAATTTCACTCTGGCGCAGGCCGCTGCGATGCGCGATGACAATCGCTTCCGGCTCCGGATAATCATGCGGGTAGGCTTGGGCGAAGAGTCGAATCGCCCGCCGGTTAAAGGCGGCGCAGCCCGATGTCGGGTCGGTGACGCGCTGTCCCGTGATGACCGAAAGCAGGCGCGCCAGGATGCCGCTGCCCAGCCGGCGCAGCAAGGGTGTGCCATAGTCGCCCGCGACTCCCAGAAAACGCGAACCGACGACCAGATCAACCTTTTCCGCGCGCAATTTTTCGATCAAATCAAGGTTGGCTTCCGGCGCGTGTTGACCGTCTCCGTCATTTCGTATCACGATGTCATAGCCGCGGCTGGCCGCAAACTGAAAGCCAGCCTGGACCGCCGCCCCAATGCCGACATTGTAGGGCATGGACAGAACCAGTGCGCCCGCGCCGCCCGCCTCGCATCCCGTGCCGTCAAAAGAACCGTCGTCGATCACCAATACCTCCGCGCCCGGGAGATGACTGCGGACGCCATTGACAACGCGAGCGATATTGCGGCTCTCGTTTAAGGCGGGCAATATAACGAGGATGCGTTCGGAACTCATCTGAGAAAACTCCCTGGGCGACGATGGTAATTGAGAATCTTCGCCTTTCACAGGCTGCGAAACGCCGAGGTAGTGCGTCGAAGTCGGTTGAAACAAAAAACTTAAGCACCGAGCTACTCGGTGCTTAGAAAAAATCTGCTGCGATTGCCCTGGCGCTATGCCCACGTCGCTTGCAGGCGCGCTGTTATCGCTGTAACATTTATCTAGGAGTACCGCTGGCGACAAGGGTACAGGCTCAACAAGCGAGCGATCAGGACCGAGCATGCGCGATAATGTTTTGCTCAGCGCCGGGCTAGACAATTTCGACCAGTGCCTTGCGCTGGCTCGCGCATACGAGCTGGGGCTAGAGCTCATGGCATTTTCCGCGCCAGCTGTCCTCGATGGCGACTGGCGCGGTCTGATGGAGCGCTATCGTAAAGAACTTCACGGTCTGCCAGGCCCCTTGACCATGCACGGACCGTTCATGGACCTGGCTTCCGGCAGCCCGGACCAACGCATCAACGATCTCACCTACGGACGCTATGAGCACGTCATACGCATCGCGTCCGGGCTGGGCGCGCGCCAGGTTGTCTTCCATGTCAACTACATTGGCTTGCTCCATAACGACTCCTACCGTGAAGGCTGGCACCAGCGCAACGCCGATTTTTGGGGTCCCCTGGGCGATTATGCCGAATCATACGACGTCATTGTCGCTATCGAAAACATGTGGGAGTTCGACCCAACTATCATCAGCAACTTGCTATGTGAACTGGATCATAGTCATCTCAAATCTTGCATCGATGTCGGTCATGTCAATCTCTTCTCCGATCCGGAATTCAGCTTTGAGCACTGGCTGCATGCCTTGGGTAAATGGGTTATCGAATTGCACATGAACAACAACAACGGCATCATGGACGAGCATCATGGTTTCGACTGGGAGCAGGGCGTGCTCGACTATGAAAGCCTGTTGCCGGCCCTGCGTCAACTGCCCAACAAGCCGCTCATGGTGCTGGAGATGGACCGCGTCGCCGACATGAAAGAGAGCCTGCGTTACTTCAAGCTCAACCTGCCCAATCTCGAGTAGCCGCGAGAAAACCGCTTAAGCCGGCGCAGGCGCCCGCAGCGACCGTCTAGCCGTCGTCCGCCGCGTCAACCTGGAAAGACTGTCTGCACAAAGGGATGACGGTTTCGAGGGCGTCGATCAATTCGCTGAAGTTTTGGTCGCGCGCCTTTTGCAAGCCCTGATCAAAATAGTACATGGCGCGCGTGCAATTGTTGAGGTTGCGCTGTGCCTCTCCCGCCCAATAATAGTGTCGCGGATTCTCGCTGCCCAGGTCTATGGCTCGGGCCAGGGTATCCGCCGCTTCCTGCTCGAACTCCAATTCCAGTTGCGCGCGCCCCAACTCATAATGGCAGTTGATGTGCTCGGGATCAAAATCGACGCAGTCTTGCAGGCGCCGCAGCGCCTGCGACGGGTTGCCTTGGTTGTTTCGGTAAATCAAACCCACGAGATAGAGCGCTTGTGTGTTGCGGGGATTGGCTTCCGTGACGTCGCCCAAGACTTCCAGCGCCGCCTCCAGATTGCCAAGCACGGTTTCCGTGCGCGCGAGGTCAATCGCAACCAGGTTCATATTGTCGGCTATGCGATAGGCCGTGGCAAAGTCCTCGGCTGCCCCGGCATAGTCGAATCGACCTTCCGACTTGATCAAGCCGCGCGCGCGCCAGGCTTCCGCGCTGTCCGCATCCGCCGCCAGAATCTCCTCAATCAGGTCTTCGGCGCGGCTAACCTGACCCAGTTCAAAATAGGCTTCCGCCAAATAAGCCCCGGCGCGGCTGTTTTGCGGATCCAACTCCAAGGCGTGCAAGGCGCTGGATACCGCCTCGCCGTCTCTGCCCGCCCAATCGAGCGCCCAGGCGCGGATGGCCCAAGCCTCCGCGGAAAAGGGGTCGGCATTTATCGCGCGCTCGGCGAAGACCAGCGCTTCGGCGGGCCGCGCGGAGTTGATCAGCGCGACAGCGATGCGCCGGAATACTTCCACCGAATTAGGCAAGGAGTCCGCGATTTCGGCGTAAATGTCCCCCGCTTCGTTCAGCGCGCCCCGAAGCCAGTAATTGTTGGCTTCGACCGCTTTGTTGCTCGGATCGACCGTTGGGCTTGGCGCCGGCACAGCCATCGTCGCGGCGCGGTCTTCCATTTCGCGGATGGTATCCAGCAGCGCGTCCTGCACGATCGGCGCCAGCGTGCCTCGATTCAAATAGATAAGGATGCCCGCGCCGATCAAAGCCAGCATCACCAGATAAAAGAGCAGCCGGCGACAGCTTAGGAGCTTGCGCCGCTGTACGCCTTGGTATTTCTTGGGGGTGCGAATCTGCATGGGAATCCGCTTCGATCAATTTGCGTCCCGTCAGTTCAGGTGAAAGGAAATATCCCTTCCCGGACCTACCCGCATTCTACACCATGACCGAAGGGTGGGAATGAACTCAAGTCATCCAGCAGAAAATCAGGCTCGCGATCGCGCAATTGCTCGCGCGCTGTATAACCGGTGCATACGGCGACCGCCACCGCGTCAATCGCTCGGGCGGCGTCGATATCAGCAACGGTATCGCCGATTACGAACACGTCGCCGCCGTCGAATGAACGCGCGCTTTGCGCTTCCGCGCGCTCCAGCGCGAGCCGCGTCAGCTTGTCGCGTTCGGCGGCTTCGTTGCCGAAGGCGCCCACGGCGAAGCAATCGCGCTTGAATCCCGCCATTTCCAGCTTGATGCGAGCCGTCATGGACGTATTGCCGGTAACCAAGCCCACCATCGTATCGGCGCGATCGCGCAGCTGCTTCACCAGTGCCATAGCATGAGGAAGCGCGTCGGCGCGGTAATCGTTTTTGATTTCCCGCATGTGCCGCGCCATCACCCGTTCGTACCCAGCTATCTCGCGGCCGATATCCGCCGACGTTTTGCCGAAGGGCGCCAGCAGATCCGCCAGGATCTGCCAATCGGTCTTGCCGCCGAAGGCATGATTGTCGAGATCGCCGACCTCGCCGAAGCACTCCAGCATGGCTCGGCGCTTGGCTTCGCGCCCGATGCCGCGGCTGATCAGCAGGGTGCCGTCAATATCAAAGAGGAAAAGTTTCATCGCCCGGTTTAGCTGTATAGCCCCCCATCCCAAGTCTATGCGAAGCCCTCCATCACGATGAAGGAAGCCTCGGCCGCGCCCGCGCGCGCTTTGATCGCCGCTTGATATTCAGCGGAGTTGTACATGCGCTTGGCTGCCGCGACATCGGGGAATTGCAGCAGCACGATGCGCTCGGGGACGGCCGGTCCTTCGAGCACGTGCTTTTCTCCCCCGCGGATGACGAAGCGCCCGCCGTACTTCTCCAGGATAGCGGGCGTCAGCTTGGTGTATTGCGCGTACTGGTCTGGGTCGGTTACGTTGGCGCGCACGAGCATATAGGCGGGCATGGTTGCTTCCTTTCGTCGGTTCTGGTCAATTCCTCCTGTAATGATAGTCGCAATCAGTCGCGCGATATAGACCGAAGGCGAGCGCGCCGTTATAATCGTGAGCCGAGGGGAGCGGATGTGTCCCGGTGGATGCCCCGGTCTTCAAAACCGGTGATCGGCTGCGCCGAGCAGGCGATGGTGGGTTCGACTCCCATGCGCTCCCGTCGATTTGACAAGCCGCCAGTGATCTGATCTCATCAATCTACTGTTTGAATAATGGGAAAGGATTATTGTGATGCCTGCCTTTGAACTTTGGTTTGAACATTCGCTTGGCTTGCAGTCCCTAACTGGTATGTTTGATTGCGTCGCTGAGCTTGACGAAATCCGCGCGGCGCTAAATGAGCCAGTTGAGAAATTCAAGGTTTGCATCCTCGACCAAGGCGTTCCCAGCAACTACCTGCCAGCATTGGAGAGTTTGCCCCTGTCCGAGATGCTTGAGCGCGGAAATGGTTGCGGTTGTGGCTGTTATCGGCTGGGCAAGTCATTTTGCCGCGTACTTGACGACTGATCTTTCAAGTGATCTACTTATCTAATGGCGAGCGTGGAGCTTCTGGGCGCACATTTGTGATGAAATATTCGGAGTATTTCGATGTCGAGTATTCCCGATTACGCTGAAATCAAAATCTGGTTGGTAAAGGATCTGATGGATGCGGCTTCAAAAGAGCCGGTCAAGAATTGGCAGATAACAATTCCTGAATTTCAAAGGCGATTGGTTTGGCCCGAAAACAAGCAAAAGGAGCTCATCACTTCAATTAAGAAGGGATTTCCATTCGGGTCATTACTCCTATTTGAAGACATTGAAAAAGGTAAGAAGGATGCCAGTAATAAGAAGTATTATAATCTCATAGATGGACTGCAGCGCACCCATGCATTGAAACGCTATACGAGTAATCCAAACAGTTTCTTCAGTGACACTGATCTGGATGAAATCGACAACGAAATCGGCGAGTTTGTGGCACGGGAATTAGGGCAGGAATCCGAGCAAGGCAGAAATAATGTTCGTAGAGAGATTGTCAACTGGGTAAAGAGTGTAGAAGGATTCAACGCTACAAAAGGCTGGGAAACAAGCGGGCTCATACAAAAGTTAATCAGCGAAATTCTTAAGCTTCAACCCGGCACAGAAAAATATTTCACAACTACAGGACGGTTGCAATACAATGGCTTATTCATAAACAGGTTGAAGATTTTCCTCGAGGCAGTGCAACAACAAGCGGATATCAACGATGTAAAGATTCCTATAATTATCTTCAATGGACCAGCTTCCGATTTACCCACAGTATTCGAGAAACTAAATGCGCAAGGAACTACGCTAAGTAAATACGAGGTATTTGCCGCGCAGTGGATGGGATATCGAAATCACATTAAGAACAAGAAAATTATTGATGCGATTTGGAAGAAGTATGAAGCGCTGGTCGACGAAAGTTTCACTTCCGACGCTTGGGAAGATGCGCCTGACGACAAGTCCAAACGCGAGCGAGAATACTCTTTATTTGAATATCTGTTCGGGTTTGGGCAACACCTATCAGACATATATCCTTATTTATTCGAAAAAATCGACCCTGACAAACCAAGTTCGATTGGTTTCAACCTTGTATCCGCGTGTACAGGACTTGCAATCAAGGATATGGACAAGTTGCCCAAGCACACAGAGAAGTTGGAGCAGTCTCTGCTAGAAAAATGTATTTTGGAAGCTACAGCGTTTGTTGACGACACCCTGAAATCGATTCTTTCAGTAAGGCAGCACGGACTCAAGAAAATTTCCATCTACCATACTGAGTATCAGATAATCTCGATGATCGCTACGGCATTTAAGATTCGTTACGAAAGGGAAAATCTTGCCGACATTGACGGATGGAAAACGAATCGTTCCAAGCTAGAAAACCATATCGTGATGTACTACCTCTATGATGTCCTACGCGGATATTGGAAAGGGTCTGGTGATTCTACGTTGCAGGATACCGTCTCGAACTTAAGATACTTAAACGCTCCACCATCAAAAGCAACTTGGGAAAACATTCTTGGAGCATGGTTCGCAGATGAACAAATCCCCTTGGTTCACAAGGGAAGATATGTTCGAGACCAAACTCCAGAAATCCTGCTACTTAAATACATCTATGTCCATATGTTAACTGTATTCAAGAACGCGAAAAGGTATCATGTCGAACACATCATTCCTGTCGGGAAGTTAAAGACGTTGCTTCGGAAGGATGACAACGATGACAAAATGGCAATAAATGTTATCAGCAATCTGTCACTATTGGAAAGCAAAGTCAACACAATAAAAGGAGACTTAACTTTCGTTGAGTTTCTCGAAAAACAACGCGATGATGAGAAAATCACAAAGCAAGAGTTTGAAAGCAAGAGACAGGATTTTGAAGATCAACTAATTTGTGGCGTGGATGTTCTCCCGAAAGAACTCACTAGAAGTTCGTACGATGACTTCGTGACTGCTCGATTTGATGTGCTAAAGGCAGAATTCCTCCGCGTCTGGCGCGACTACATCCCGCCCGACCCGCAGACCTAAGCCCGCCGCCACAAGGAAAGCAACCGCCACAAGATCCGCTGAACCTGCAGAACGATCAAGTAGCCCTGCATCTCGCTGTGATTGTCGAATTCGCGCGCCGCGCCGCTCTTCAAGTAGGCGCTGATATCCGCGACTGCCAGGTCATACTTGAATTGCTTGGCCCGCGCCCGCCCGCGCGCCTCGTATGCTTGCCCCAGCTTCGGGTTGATGCGCAAAGCCTGCGTGAGATCGGCTTCGGCTTCGGCATAGCGGCGCCGCGCCTCATAGGCCAGCGCACGATTAAAGAAGGCTTCGTCATAATCCGGCTCAATGTGAATCGCCATGGTGTAATCGTTGAGAGCCTTGTCAAACAAGCCCTGGAAACGATAGATATTGCCGCGCGCGTTGTAAGCCGCCGCCAGGTAGGGCTGCAGCCCCAGCGCCTCGTTGACGCTGTCTTCCGCCGCCCCCCATTTGCCCAGATAGGCCAGCGCCTCGCCGCGACAGACGCGGATTGCGGCGAGGTCGCCTAAACCCAGCTTGAGCGCATTGTCGAACATGGCGACCGCGCCCTCGTAGTCACCCGCGTCCATCAAGCGCAGACCATGCGCGAAATAGCTGTCCTCGTACGCGCTCACGGAATCGCTTCCCGATGCCATACTCTCACATACTTTAGCGCAAATCCCGCGACTGTAAAAGCCGCGCGGCAGGGGCGCTCAGAGCAATCACTTCAAAATGATCGCGGCTGGAATGGAGGGAATCTAAACTGGATATTAACTACAGAGAATGCAGAGGGCACAGAGAAAAACTTTCAACTGTGTTTCCGAGTGAAAAATCACGTTTCGCTTATAACTCTTTCTTATGCTTAGTCTCGGATTTTAGAAGAAATGCCGTCCGAACACCAACGAACTCTGTGCGCTCTGCGCGCTCTGTGTTGAAAAAATCTGGTGCGGTTGCCCTGCAAGGATGCCGGGCGCGCCGCTGGACAGCGCGCATAGACAGATTTCCCGCCCGTCTGCTAGGATGTGGGGCAGTTCCCGCCGCTATTCTGGAGTTCGTCGTGGCGCGCCGCTTGCTCTTTAGCCTAATTCTGTTTCAAGTACTGACCCACCTGTTCTGGCTGTCGCCGGCGGCGCATTCGGGCCAGTTGGCCATCCCCTGGATGATGAATCGGGGCAAGACGCTCTTCGCCGACATCTGGGAGCAGCACGCCCCAGGCAGTTCCCTGCTGGGCGCCGCCGCGCAAGCCTTGCTGCCCATGGATCCGGCGCTGCTGATCAAAGTCCTCAATACCGTCCTGGTTGTCGCGCTGACCCTCTTGATCTATCGCCTGGCGACAGTGCTGGGCGGCAAGCCTTCCGCCGGCGCCCTGGCCGCCCTGTACTGGGTTTGGTGGGAGCCCGTCTACGGCAATATCATGCTCTATTTCGACACCTTGCTGGCGCTCTGCCTTCTGCTTGCCTTGATCGTTTATTATCAGGCAGAGGGGTGCCCGACGCTCAAGCGGATCGCGTTGACGGGCGTCCTGATGGGCGCTGCGACGCTCTTCAAGCAACATGCCTGGCTGGCGGTCGCTCTCGTCGGCCTCTGGTTGATATTCACCGAAGGCCGCAGGTCCGCCCTCGTTTACGCGCTGGCGGCGCTGGCATTGCCCGGGCTGCAATGGCTGGCGCTGGCGGCGGGCGGCTTGTGGGACAGCTACATCTTCTGGAACTGGACGTTTAACCTGCATGGCTTTATGGATGGCGTGCCGCTCGATGGCGATCTATTTCGCAAACTGCTGCTGGGCAATTTGCTCGTCTTTCCCTTCGCCTTGCTTGCGCTGCGGCGGGGCAAGCGGCGACTGCTTCTGCTCCTGCTGGTATGGCTGGCGGCGCTGACGGTGCTCTATCCGCGCTTCGGCGAGATCCACGGCATGGGGCAGCTGCCCTTCGCCGCGGTGATGTCGGGCCTGGTTTTGGCATGGACCTTTCCCCAGATTACAGATCCGCGTCGGTGGCAGCTTTCGCAAACGGTCCTGGCCGGGCTGGCGCTGGGCGTCGGCATCGGCTGGCTCTGGACCGGCGCGGTTACTTACATCCCGACCGCCCTGGGACCCGGCGCGACTTTGGGTTATGACGAGTTCGACGAGGCGGTCGCCCAACTACTCCGCGCCAGCGAAGCGGAGGACACGCTCTTCGTCTTGCCCGAAACCGACAGCACGCCTCAATTACATGCCCGTAGCGGTCTTCTGCCGCCCGGCACATGGATCAAGGGCTGGCGCTGGTACTTCCGGCCCGATTTTGTTCTGCCGGCTTTGATCGACGAATGGGAAACGCAACCGCCGACCTGGGTTGTGGTCTTTCCCGATATGCTCCCCGCTGGCGAGCCGGGCATCACGCAATTGCTGGCGATCGTCCAAAGGGACTATCAGTTGCGCTTTACCGTTGACGGTGTTTTCGATCACGGACCGGCGCAGGTCTATCGAAGCCCGACATAAATCGCATGATCAGACTGTCCCCTCGCGGCAAGATCCAATATCAGTTCTTGAGCCTGATCGTTCTATTGCTGATCCTGTACAGTGCCGGTTTCCTGCTGGGCGCGCTGTTTCAGCTTCCAGAGAATCCTCTGGCGCTTCATTTCGACGCAGAAACGGTCAAAGGCTTTAGCGCTCGCTGCCTGTCGCTGCTGATACTGACGGGGCTGGTCGGGGCTGGCATTACCATGGCGTCTGAGTCCTTGTCAGAGCGGATGACGCAAGTTTTTCTGCGCGCCTGGATCGCCTTGATCATCGTCGCCCTGATTGCCAGCCCCTTTCTCCGGGGCAGCCTCCTAGACGCCCTAACAGCCATGGGATTGCTGGCGCTGCTCGCATTGACCCGCTCCGGCAAAGAGGTTTCGGTTTTTACACGCGTCTGGCAGGCGGGCCTGCTGCTGGTCTGCGCGAGTTCCCTGGCAAAGCCCTTCGCGAGCTCGCCCTGGGACAAGGTCCTGGATCTCTATCAATGGCATGTCGCCTATGCCGTCGCCGCGCTGAGCGTGGCTTTCTGGCTGATGACCCGTTTCAGTACCGTGACGCGGGAATGGGCGCAGGATGGCGTCAAGATCGTAGCAGCCTTGATTTTTTTAGGGGGCAGCTTGATCAGCATCGCTCCGCTGGGCCTGCCGCCTGTGATCGGCATCAGCGCGGCGCCCCTGATTGTCCTCTGTTATACAATCCAGGCGGGTCACGCCTGCCGCGCGCTGAGCACGCGTAATGCGGACAGGTCGCTGGCGCCGCAGTGGATCGCCGTCGCGGCGCTATTCTGGCTGGTTGCCGGCGGATTCCTGGGCGCGATGAGTCTGCATGCCAGCCTAAACAGCGCTATGCAAAGCACAGCCCTCTCCGAAGCTCAAGTCTGGATAATGAGCTGGGCGCTGCTGGCTATCCTTTGCGCCTATCTCAACAGCGTCGCCGCTGAATTACGCGGCGGCAACAGCCGCGTCACAGGTTACGCGCCCCTCTGGCTGATCGCCTTTGGCGCTGGCTTGTCGACGATCGTTCAAGGTTGTCGCGGCGTGGTGGAAATCTACCTGCGCGACAGTTTTGCGCTGGAACGCGCGAGAATACTCGCCATGACCGCGCCGCTGACACAGATTTGGATCCTCTGTTTGCTGGCGGTAGCGATTGGGATCATGACCTTTGCCCTGGGTTTCTGGGCGCGGCGGCCCGCGATTCATGTCGATTTGCCCGATTCGTGAAACATGGATTCACCACAAAGACACGAAGAACACGAAGAAAAATCGCCGACAATCATGTCGGAACCCTGGGGACGACAAGCGGTCTGTGTCTACGCGACCCTTCGTGTCTTTGTGCTTAAATTGCCCTCAATCGGTCAAGCGGTCAAGCGCGAGCGGATCCAGTCGATCTCCGGATAGCCCAAAGCCCCCCAAGCCCGCAGCGTCCCCTCCACATCGTAAGACACGCGTCGAAGATCGACCGTCAACTCGCCCTTCGTCCACTCCAGCAGCGCCCATTCCGCGAGGCCCGGAACCCCGAAGGACAAGCCGACGCTGCCGGGATTGATGACGCGCCAGGCGCCGATCTGTCGGTCCATCGCCAGGTGCGTATGCCCGCAAAGCGCCAGTCGTCCGGCGCGATCGAGCAAAGCGTCAGCCGCTTCTTCTTCGGGGCTGTCGGGACGCAAAGCGGTAGGCTCGTCATGACCGGGGATAGCGTGGAAGCCGATTACCTGACCGTAGCCCTCGACCTTCAGCCGCAATTCCAGCCCGAGGGTTTGCCGCAGCAAGTCATAGTCTTCCCAGGTCAAACGCGCCGCATTCCAGCCGTAGATGCTGTTCATGCTCAGCAGGTTATCTCGCCAGGCGGGAAAATGCGCCTCGTCACCCGGCGGCGCCAGCTTGATGCGCTCGCCGGTCACCAGATAGCGATCGGTATTGCCGCCGATGACTCGAAGTTTGTCATCGCCGAGGTTTTCCCGAAGTTCGCTCAGCCGCCGGACGCATTCATGCGGCTGCCCGCCCAACAGCGCCAGATCGCCCAGGCACCAGATCTGATCAAAGTCGCCGCAGCCCTCAATGTCGGCAAGCGCCGCTTCAAAGGCCGGCAGATTGCCATGAATATCCGCGAAAACCGCCATTCTCATGAGTCGCCCCTTCCTCGCAAATGGTGACGCGGTCTCAAACTACAGCCTCTTCAAAGAGTGACGGGAAGTGACGCAGCGGATCCTCCGGTTCGCGGAAGAGAATTTGCTGCCGCGGCGTCAATTCGACAGCGCTGGGCATCTCGACCCGTTTTGAAGTCCAAGCCAGATGCGACACGCAATACTTGTACAAGACAGTCCGGCGTTCATGCTCGCCGCGCCAGCTGGCCGTACCGTGGGTTAATGCCTCAGTGAAAAGCACTACCGACCCAGCCGGCATTTCGGGGATAACGACGTATGGCGATTGCTCGAAGTTCTCGTCAATTTGCCGCGGCAGTCGATAATTGCTCTTGTGGCTGCCGGGAATACAGCAGAAACCGCCCAGCTCCTCGCCGGCGTCGGAAAGCGCCCAAGCCACCACGATGAACCCGTCGTAAATCTGGTTGCTGCGGAAGGCGTAGTATTCGCCCGGCTCCACCCCCGATTGTTTCGATGTCGCGCCATAATCGGCATGCAGCACGCCATAGCTCATGCCTTTGCGCATATACATGCCATAGAGGCGATCCAGCCGAAAGGCATCGCCCAAGCGAAAGCGCAGCACGGGCATGATCGCCGGATGATCCAGCAGGTCGCAGAAGGGCCGCCCCCAGTCGAGAAACCCCGAGCCCACCGGCGTTGCCCGATCTCGGTTCATCTTGCTTTCCGGCACGTCCTCAGCTGCCAAGAGTGACGATCCCAAGGTCGGCGCGCTGCCAAAGCGAGGCGATACCTCCGGCGGCGGCAAGTTTTGCTCATCAATCAATCGGTTCAGAACAGCTACTTCTTCCGCGCTCAAGGCGTCTTGAATGACCAAAAATCCCTGCACGTCAAAAAGATACTGCTGCAATTCCAAGTCGTTCATTTGAGTCCGCTCCTGCCCAGTTTCTTCGCTCGTCGGCGCGACCGCCGGGCCATGCTATAGAATACGAACTTATCACTCATCGGCTCAAGACGCAAACTCGCGGGTAGTGTATCCAGGGCAATCGCATCAAAATGATAGCGGCTGAAATTGTGGAAATCTAAACTGAATATTAACCACAGCCGCTCGGCGGCAGTGTTGAAAAAAATTTGATGCAATTGCCCTGATAGTATATCGAGCGGTTGACAGACCCGACATTAGTCGTTATGCTCTGCTCAGTGGTTGCGGAAAGTGGAGACCCGGATGAAACACCTGACTTGTTGCTGCTGTTGTTGTCAAACGAGGTGACTTTAGCAACAGCGAACAGCAAAAGAGACTGAAAACACAAGTCAACTTGCAGGAATGCGCGCTAAAGGCACCGATCTTGGGAGGCCCGTCCGGCGCGTTTTTTTGGCAAGTTGACTTTTTTGTTAAGGCGCTTTCTGCAAAGAAAAACCGGTGTACGCATGACTTTGCTAGCAAATTACCCGATAGAGGCCATCGACGACGTGGAAGAAACTGCGCTCGATATCGAGCGGCAGATCGGCAATACGCCACTCTTGAACTTCCGCCGCGTGGCGCGGGATCTGCCCGCCAATGTCAAGATTCTCGCCAAAGCCGAATGGCAGAATCCCGGCGGCAGCGTCAAGGACCGCGCCGCTTACGAGATCATCCGCAGCGCCGAAGCCGACGGGCGCCTGGTCCCGGGCAAGACGATCCTCGACAGCACAAGCGGCAACACCGGCATCGCCTACGCCATGATCGCCGCCGCCAAGGGCTACCGCGTCAAGCTCGTCTTGCCGGAAAATGTCAGCCGCGAGCGTATCTCCATCTTGCGCGCCTACGATGTCGACCTGGTTTTCACCGATCCCCTGGAAGGTTCCGACGGCGCGATCCGCGTCGTGCGGGAGCTGGCAATGCGCGAGCCGGGTACTTATTTCTATGCCGATCAATACAATAATCCGGCGAATTGGCAAGCGCACTATCATGGAACCGGCGCCGAAGTCTGGCGACAGACGGCCGGGGCCCTCAGTCATTTTGTGGCGGGCTTGGGCACCAGCGGCACCCTGATGGGCGCGGGCCGGCGCTTGAAGGACCACAATCCCGATATTCAAATCGTCTCGGTCGAGCCGGATTCGCCCTTCCATGGTCTGGAAGGCCTCAAACATATGGAGACCGCTATTCAGCCGGGCATCTTCGATCCGCGCTTCGCCGATCAGAAGCTGTCCGTGCGCACGGAAGACGCCCACGCCATGGCCCTGCGTCTGGCGCGGGAAGAGGGCTATCTGGTGGGCATCAGCGCGGCGGCGGCAATGGTCGGCGCGCTGCGCGTTGCCGAGAGTCTCGCCGAGCGCGGGGAAGCCGGTACAGTGGCGACGCTCTTCCCGGACAATGCCTATAAATACCTCAGCGAAGCCTTCTGGCGGGGCTAGGGGCGAAGGTGAGGTGACTTCCTTTGTTTAATTCGTCTTTAGATTTCCCATTCAAATCTTAAGCTCACCTTATTTTGTGATTTCTATTCGTTTGAGTCACATTCCAAAAACACTGGATGTTGAGTATCAATGTCGTCATAAACCTTGAAATGCGGAATAGAAGAAAATAAATCTGGAGGTTCGATTTTTGATATGTGCTGTGAGACGTAATCCAAAAAGGATTTGTCATTGTCACCACAGATACTATGTCTTCCTTCTTCAATAGCAACCCTCGTGGTTATTCCACTTCCTGCAAAAAAGTCAACCAAAACAGACCCAGGATAAGAGAGGGATCTAACTAACCGTTGAATAACTTTTCTTGGCTTTTGCGTAGGATGACCAACTCGTTCTTTGGAATTCCCGTTAAGTCTTTGCATTCGCCAGACATTTGAGGGGTTGCGACCTTTATCAACACTTGCCGGGTTTAGCCGCTTGTCTTTTTTGTATAGCCTTCTTGTTTCTTCATCATAAGGCTCTCTTACAGAATCCAAATCAAAATAATACTTTTTTGATTTTGCAAACCAAGCTATTTCTTCATGTCGGTTAGCAAAGAATCTCCTCGCGCTCATTCCATTTGGATAATTCCAAACAATAAGATTAACAAGCAACATTTTGCTTGTGTGACGCAAAAAATGAATTAGGGATAATAGATCTCCGCTACCTGCTTCTCCCTGATATTGCAGTCCTCCAAAAATCACAATATTTCCAGTCTTTTTCAGCACCCTTTCTGCTTCTGAAAGCCAAACTGAAGCCCATTCAATATAGTTTTCATGCTTATCCCAATCTGCAAGCATAATATTGTAAGGCGGGTCGCAAACAATAAGCTGAACCGAATCATCAGGCAATTTTGCTAACAGATCGCAACAATCTATGTTCTCAATAATATGGTGTGTAACAGCAGGCATTGAAGTATCTAGGTCTCGCAAAGAAGAATGTGCGATACCAGTTTTATTCATAGCGTTCATTGCTTTGTATCCGGAATTTCTGTGTGATCTATTCATAACCGTCCAACTCGCCGGATAGTATGTTTATTGAAGTCAAAGCAGTTTTCCACAAAATGTCCACCATACTTTGCAATGACCATGCATCCGCTTGGAAATACAAAGATGGAACCTGCAACATTTGCGACTTTCCGTCCAAATCAACGAAAACATTTTGGCAGTAGTTTCTGTTAATCTCCATCCCATAACTACTCGGGGTCACACGATCAATTCTGTTCATGTTTCCAGCATCATGAGCAATTTTCACATCTCTTCCGTCAGGTGATCTTACAAAAAACGTATCTGTCGCAAAATTGGAACCTTGCAGGAATATCACATAAGGAAAATGCAACTCGTCCAGCATGAAATTTCTAAGTTCCAAAATATTCTTGTGCACTCTCTCGATTGCGTTTCCAGCAGACATCAAATCCTTATCTTTATTCTTCCCTTGCTTAATGCCTTTTTGTATTTTTTCAACATCATTTCCTTGATGTTTTGATTCACTGACAAGCACAACACGATAATTCCCGAATTTGTCCTCAACTTCAATAATACCGCCATCTGGCTGAATGTTCGACTTTTTTACGAAGAGCACCTTGCCGAGTCTTTTGTCAACTGATTCGAGTTTGCTATTGATCTCCTTTTTCGAAATGACTTTACGTTGTCGAAAACTTAGCTTCGGATAGCTTTCAGCTAAACTTCTGCTTATCACCTCCATTACAGATTTGATCGAAGCGTCATGCTTTTGGGCTTCATCTGAAAAAATACCTACAGGGCCACCCGCACGCTCTTGTAATTCTTCAAGTCGCCTGGATTGACCTTTTCCACGTCTCTTCATATCCCCCCATCCCGATCGTAAGGAATAATCTGATCCCACTCGTCAGCGGTCGAGCGCGCCACAAAAGCCACTACCGGCTCCGTGTCGCTCCGGTTGAAGACCTCGTGCGGGATCCCGGGCTCGATGAAGATGAAGTCCCCGGCTGAATTGTCCACGACCTGCTTGCAGCCATCGCCATATTCGTGCCGCACCTCGCCCTCGAGGATATACAGCATCACCTCGAAGTCGACATGGATATGCGCGTAAGCCACCCCGCCCGGCGGGATGGTCGCGATATTGATCGACAACTCCTCCGCATTGACGTTCTTGCTCGATAACCCTGTCTTATAATGGATGCCGTTCCAATTGCGGTTCTGCCCGCCGCCGCGCAAAACGCTGATGCCATCGTCGCCTTCAATTAGCGCCTTCAAATCGCCATGTTCGCTCATTGCAGTCTTGCTCCTATTGGATAATGTATCGAATTCGGTTGAAATTCAAATGAGCCACATTCAGTTTCACCACAGGTCGCGTAGACACTGACCGTCAAGACACGAAAAACACAAAGAAAACGACTATTTCGCAAACAATTCTCGATGTCCTCGGTGTTCTCGGTGGTTTAGATTTCTTTTTCAACCAAAAAGGATACACTACTCAGTCCTGATCCTATTGTCTAAACGCCGCGAGTATAGCTAAACTAGGGCATTCTATCCAGAGCAAAGGAGCCCGCATGACAGCGAGAATTGGCATCCTGACCGTTTCCGACCGCGCCCACCGCGGCGTCTACGAAGACTTGGGCGGTCCGGCTATTCACGACTATCTGAGCGAGGTGCTGACCAATGACTGGGAGGCGGTGGCCATGGTCGTTCCGGACGAGTTCGACCAGATCACGGGCGCGCTGACCCGCATGGTTGATGACGAAGGTTGCAGCCTGGTCGTCACCACCGGCGGCACCGGACCCGCCGTCCGCGACATCAGTCCCGATGCGACCGAAGCCGTCTGTGAAAAGATGATGCCCGGCTTCGGCGAGTTGATGCGGCAGGTGTCGCTGCAATATGTGCCCACGGCGATCCTGTCGCGGCAGACGGCCGGGATCCGCGGCCGGGCTCTGATCGTCAACTTGCCCGGCAAGCCCAGCGCCATCCGCGACTGCCTGGACGCGGTCATGCCGGCCATTCCCTACTGCGTGGATCTGATCGAAGGCGCTTATCTGACCACGGACGAGAGCAAGATCGCCTCCTTTCGGCCCAAGAATAAGTGAAAAGGGAGCGGCAGCATGAAGGCATTGATTACTGGCATCAGCGGCCGCGTGGGACCCAACCTCGCCCATGAGATGAAGCGGCGGGGCTATGAAATCCGCGGGCTGGTCATGCCAAAGGACCCGCAAGCGGGCAAGGCGGCGAGGCTCGGCGTTGAGATACTGGAAGCGGATTTAGCCGATGCCGATAGCCTGCGCGCGGCTGTCGATGGCGTCGATGTCATCATTCACCAAGGGGCGCAGATTCCGCAAGGGAGTTCCTCATCGGAGCGTATGCTCAATGTCAACACGCGCGCCACAATGAGTTTGCTGGAAGGCGCCTTGGCATCGCGCCGGCCGCTCAAGCGCTTTCTCTTCGCCAGCACCTACCAGACCTACAATCCCTTCGTCACCCGTCCAGTCGAATTTGCTGAAGACAGTCCGCAGAGACCGATCGATATCTACGCGCTGACCAAGCTCCTGTCCGAGGAAATCTGCCTCAGTTATATGCGCGAATACGGCCTGCCGGTGACGATTCTGCGCTATAGCTCAATCAAAGCCGCAAACGAGGTGCTGGGCATGCTTCGCCCGGCTTGGCTGAACTACTTCATTGACATGACGCTGTCCAGGAACCGCATTCCCTGGTTCGGCGCCGAACATATCGAAGCGACCAAGGAGATCATGAGCGAATTGCTGGAGACGCCGGATGCCGTCTGCGGGGTAAGCGACCCGGCTGGCGAGCCCTGGCTGCTGGTTGTGCAGGATGTGCGCGATACGGTGGCCGGCACCATACTCGCGCTGGAAAGCGACAAAGCCGTCGGCGAAGCCTTTAATATGACCGGACCGCCGCCAATACCCTATACCGATGCCGCGCGCGCCCTTGCGGATGCGACCGGACGGCTCTACCGCGAGGTGACGATGCCCTTCTGGCGCGGCGCGGGAGCCTCGACCGAAAAAGCGCGCCTCATGCTGGGCTATAATCCGCAATACACTTTTGACAAGATGGTGGAGACGGCGCTGGCCTACGAAGCCGGCCAGCCGATCAATCAGATTCCAAACTAGAGACGCAGACGTTATCAAAGCGAGATTGTTGCGCCCAAGTTCTTTTGGGACATCGCGGGATCTCCAGCGCAATGGTCTCTACGCTTGTGTACCCTAGCGCTTCCGTCGTACTTTGGGCGCCTTGGGAATGTTAGGCGCCTGCCGCATTCTCTGCGTCTTTTGCCCCCTTGCCCGCCGTCGCGATTTCTGCGCCCTGGGCTTGTCAAGCGGCTTCAGCGATTTCGGGGCGAACTGCGGCAGGACGTCGCGCGCCAGCAGTTCCAGATTGTCCAGGTCGTCCATCTCCATCCACTGCAGCATGAAGCGCTGCACGCCGGCTTCCGCGCGCGCGGCGATCTGATCAATCACTTCATTCGCTGTGCCGACGATCATCGCGCCCCCGTGCCGCGCTTCGTCACTGATGCCGCTCTCGTGCAAATAGGCCTCTAAGCCGGCCTGCGTCGGACGGTATACGACGCGCGTCATCAACGAAAACTTCATGTCCGCCTCGCTGCGTCCCCGTTCCTCCAGATACTCGGACATCAGCGCCCGGCGTTCCTTATATGTCGCCAGATCGATATAAACCGCGTTCCATTCATCGGCGAATTCCGCAGCCAGCGGCAGTGTCTTTTTGGGTCCGTTGCCGCCGATCAGAATGGGCGGTCCATTCTGACGAGCGGGACGCGGCAGCAATATGGCCTCATTCAAGTGATAGAATTCGCCATCATAGTTGACCGGTCCGTCCGATCGCAGCAGCGACCGCGTGAGCTGCAGCGCCTCTTCCAGCATCCGGTAGCGCGTCGGGAAATCGTGGAAAGGAATGCCAAACTTGCGGTGCTCATACGCATTCCAGCCGGCGCCCAGGCCCAGCACCAGGCGTCCGCCGCTTAAGTCGTCTATTGCCGCCGCATAACGAAGGTTCATTGTCGGATGCCGAAAGGTCACCGGCGCTACCAGCGGACCAAATTCGATGGTCTTGGTGTGGCTGGCGGCATAAGCCAGCGAGATCCACATTTCCAGCGAGTCCTTTTCGGGACCGGAAGCATTGCTGAAGTGGTCGGACCGGAAGATACACTGATAGCCGCAGTCTTCCGCCGTTTGCAGCAGCGCTTTCCAACGCGGCCAATTCAAGCCGTCTTGTCCTTCAATCATGATGCCGATCTGGGTCATGCGCTTTTCTCCTGTTTGGGTCTTCGTCATGCCGGCTGATGCCGCCGCCAGCTGCCATCGGCCAGGATCTCAGCGATCGCCGACATCGCCGCCTTTATCTCCGCGTCCGAATTGTAAAAATGCGGCGCGATGCGGATGCCGGCTTTGGGCCGAAAATCGACCTTGATATCCCGCGCCAGCAACTCGCAGGACAGCTCATAGGCATGTGGGGGATTAACCGTTACCGTGCCGGCGCGGCGCGCGGGATCTCGGGGTGAAAAGACCTCATAACCCAGCTCATCCGCCAGTTCGATGACCAGCGCCGTTTGCCGCACCGATTTTTCACGGATGGCGGCTACGCCGATTTGGGCGATGATATCGACGCCGGGCTGCACCGCGTGCAGGGAGGCGATGCCCGGTGTGCCGTTCATCAGGCGGTAGGCATCCTCGCGCAATTCCAGCTTCTCGACGTCAAAGGAGAAGGGGCTGCGATGCGCGAACCAGCCCGTCACCTTGGGCTGCAAGCTCGGCAGCAGATCGGGACGGGCGTACATGAAGACGCCGCCGGGTCCGCCGCAGAGCCACTTGAGCGTGCCGCCAATATAGAAGTCCGCATCCCACTCGCGGACCTCGACCGGAATCACGCCGACGCTGTGATAGCCGTTGAAAACCACTTGCGCGCCCACGCTGTGCGCTTTGGCGACGATCTCCCGCGCCGGCATGATGTAGGCGCTGCGGAAGAGCACATGCGAGACGCTGACCAGCCGCGTGCGCTCGTCAATGGCGTCCAGCAATTCCTCCGTGTCAATTGTGATGCCGTCGGGCGACTTGACCATGTGGACCTGTATATGCCCGGGCAGCCAGCGCCGCAGCACATAGACATCGCTGGGAAAATCCAGTTCCGTGATGACCACTTTATCGCGCTTTGCGTCGCTGAAATCCATCCCGCCAAAGAGAATGCTGTTGGCGATGCTGGCATTCTGATGCGCCAGAACGGTATCCGGCGCGGCGCCCAGCAAAGGCGCGATTTTGTCCCCCACCGTCCCCGGCAGCTCGAACCAGCCGCTGCCCCAAGCCGACACGCCCTGCTCCGCCCAGGTATCGGCGTAAGAGCGCAGGCTGTCGTAGACGCCGCGCGGCATGGCGCCCAGGGAATTGCTGATGAGATAATTGCAGCGACTGAGAATGGGAAATTCGTCCCGCCATTGCAGCAAACTGTCCGTGGTCATGTTCCTGGCTTTCTACCGGATCTAAGCTGTCAGGTTCGTATTTAACCACAGAGCGCAGGGAGGACACAGAGGAAACCACCGCGCCATCAGCAAATTGACGATAATCCCAGGGCAATTGCATCAAAATTATAGCGGCTGAATGGCGGGAATCTAAACTGAATATTAACCACAGAGAACACAGAGGGCACAGAGAAAAAATAAAATGTCATATTTCAACTGTGTTTTCGAGAGAAAAATCACATTTCGCTTATCACTCTTTCTTATGCTTCGTCTCGGATTCTAGAAGAAATGCCGTCTGAACACCAACGGACTCTGTGCGCTCTGCGCTCTCTGTGTTGAAAAAAATTTGAAGCGATTGCCCTGACGATAATCCTGGCTTGCAGGTAAAATGCCCAGTCAAAAGCTTTGTGCGAGGATGGACATGCTCGAATCCAAGATCAAGACCGTCGGCGGAAACGGCAACTTTGAAGAAGTCATCGCGAGCGCAACGCCGGAAATTCAGGCAATTGCCCGCGAGGCGCGCGCCCTGCTGGCCGATGTCATGCCCGGCATCACCGAGGTGCCCTGGGCGCGGCAAAAGATCGCCGGTTACGGCGTCGGTCCCAAGAAGATGTCCGAGCACTTCTGTTATCTCGCGCCTTTCAAAAAACACCTGAACCTGGGCTTCTTCTACGGCGCGGACCTGCCCGATCCGCAGAACTTGCTGGAAGGCGCGGGCAAGGAGCTGCGGCATATCAAGATTCGCAGCGCCGAGCAACTGCGGCATCCCGCCGTCCGCGAACTGATCGAGCGCGCCAGTGGTCACCTGCCCAAGCTCAAATGAATAGCGAAGACGCGGGACGCGTCGCCGCGGCAATCGCCGCGTATGATGGCAAAGGCATTGACAGCCTGGCGCCTGTCGCCGCGGGGATCGCCCCTTCGCCGGCGGTCTTGCAAGCGCTCTGCGATTTCGTCGGCAGCGAAGACGCGCGCGTCCAGAGCGCCGCGTCCTGGCTGCTGCGGCGCTATGCGGGCGCGGGAGCGATTCTGTCCCAGATGCAAACCGAGCAAGCGTTGGCTGTCCTGACGATCGCCTCCCACTGGGAAGCGCGCCTGCACGTCTTGCAAATGATGGGAGATTTGATCCTGCCATCAAAGCGCGTCGAACAATTGTGGCTCGCGCTCATCGAGCAGAGCAAAGACGTCAACAAATTCATCCGCGCCTGGTCCTATCACGGTTTGGCAGTGATCGCCGATCAACATCCGCCCTATCGCGGCCGCGCGCTAAGCTTGCTCGCGGCGGCCGAGGGAGAAGAGGCCGCATCCGTGCGCGCGCGCATTCGGCGGATCCGGGTGACATTCAAATGGGCGGGATAAGCCGGCGCTCCACAAATCTCGCTATGAGCAGCAGCGCTCGCGCAATTTCGCCTTCTGTACTTTTCCCAGCGCGTTGCTCGGCAGTTTATCCGCCACGATAACGCGGCGCGGCGCCTTGTAAGCCGCCAGTTGACGGCGGCAATAGGCGATGATTTCGGCGCTGTCTATACTTTCCCCCGCCTGTGGCACGACGACCGCCACCACTTCTTCGCCCCATTCTTTGTCCGGGCAGCCGATCACCGCGCAGGCTGCTATCGCCTCATGCGTCATCAGCGCCAGCTCCACTTCCGGCGGATAGATATTCAAGCCGCCGCTGATGATCAGGTCCTTTGCCCGCCCTTTGAGCGTGTAATAGCCATCCGGCTCGCGCAGAGCCAGGTCGCCCGTCCGCAGCCAGCCATCGTCCGTGAATGCCTCCGCCGTCTTTTT
The DNA here is from genome assembly GCA_028873975.1 of Chloroflexota bacterium. Classification (GTDB taxonomy): domain Bacteria; phylum Chloroflexota; class Anaerolineae; order Aggregatilineales; family Phototrophicaceae; genus UBA6055. The sequence goes on along the minus strand of JAPPMO010000112.1, from coordinate 34,680 downwards.
CGGCTGTCCCCAGTAGCCGGCGAAGACATGAGCGCCTTTGATTTGCAGTTCGCCCACTTGCTTCTCCGCCAAGACCGCGCCGCTTTCGGGGTCGACAATGCGCGCCGCTACGCCGGGCAAGGGCAGGCCCACCGCGCCAACGCGCCGTTCCCCGCGCAGCGGATTGGACAGGTTCATGCCCGTCTCCGTCATGCCATAGCGCTCCAGCAAGGTGACATTGAAGGTCCGCTGATAGCCAAAAAAGAGGTCGTCGGGCAAACGGTCGGAGCCCGATGTCAAGAGCCGCATAGCGCTGAGGTCGTAGCGTTTCTCGCCCGCCCCGCCCGCCAACTGAAACAAGCGCCGGTGCATGGTCGGCACTGCCATGAACACGCTGAACCGCCCGGAGCTCAGCAGCTCCAGGGTCGACGCGGCGTCGAAGGCGGTTGTGAGCGCGGCTGTCGCCCCCGCATGCAGCGCGCCGTGCAGCGCCACCACCAAGCCATGCACATGAAATATCGGCAAAACATGCAGCAGCGCGTCATCTTCGCGCCAGCCCCAGGCTTCGTGCAGCGACGCGATATTGGCGCTCAGGTTGCCATGGGTGATGCGCGCGCCCTTGGGGCGGCTGGTCGTGCCGCTGGTATACAGCATCATGGCAGTCTGGTTCGGATCCTTCGGCAGAGGATAGCGGCGGCGAGCAGAGTAATCCGCCAGCCAGGTTGCGCCAATATCCTGTGGCTTCTGGACGAAGGACGTCATTTCGCCAGCTGGCAAGCCGTCGATGGCCGCGTCAACCATGCCTTGGTCTTTGGCATCGGCGACGAAGACGCTCGCGCCGGAGTCTTCCAGGAAATAGCGCAGTTCGGCTTCGGGATAAGCCGGGTTGAGCGGCAAGAAGATCGCGCCGACCTGCATAGCCGCCAGGTGAAAGTAGATGAAAGGCAGGGACTTGGGCAGTTGCACGGCGACTCGGTCCCCGCGTTTGACGCCCACTGAAAGCAAGTAGTCCGCTGTGCGGTTGACATGCGCTTCTAGCTGGGCATAGGTAACCCGCAACTGTCCCGCATCGCTGATCAACTCGATAGCGGTCTTTTCGGGGAGGTCTCGGTAATGCCGCTCAAGTGTATCCAGGAACATATCGTCAGCCTTTCCCGAGGGGTATCATCCAGGCGAGACGCGGGGCGGGCAAGAGCCACTTCTACGGCAGGTATTCCGCGACGGCATCCAGATCCGCCAAATGACGGGTGGCGCCGGGGAATCGGCACATCAGGCTGGCGGCGGCGCAACCCCAACGCGCCGCTTCGGGCAGCGGCAGGTCCCTCAGCAAGCCATAGAGCAAGCCGGCCTTGAATGTGTCGCCGGCGCCGGTGGTATCAACGGCTGCGACAGCGAGCGGCTGGATCTGATGTTTTTCGCCCCCTCTCATCAACAGCGCGACCGCCGCCGCCGCGTCGGTGACAATGACATGACAATCGCCCGCTTGCTGTAACCTCTGCGCGAGCGCCAGGGGCTCGCTGCCCGGCGTCCTGCCGCGCGCGATCGAGGCCGAAATGACCAATACATCGACATAGGGCAGCAGCGCGTGATCCGTCGCGTAAATGTCATTGATCAACACGGGAATCTCGCGCTCGGCGGCCAGCCGAGCGGCTCGCAAGCGCGGTTCCAGCGGACCCGACATATCCAGGTTGAGCCACTCGATGCCGCGCAGCATCCCCGCTTCCAGGTCGGTGACGCGCAACTCGTCAAGCCAGTGCATGATGAAGCTGCGTTCGCCATCCGGCGTGACCAGGCATTGACAGCGCGGGCTGCGATAGCCGGCATGGCAGGCCACATAAGTCGTATCGAGATGTTCCAGCGCGCCGAGCAAGCCCCGGACCGTATCGCCGGCGCGGTCGTCGCCGAGATCATGGCCCAGCAGCCGCGTGGCGATGCCCCAATTCGCCAGCCACATGGCGCTATTCGCCGCAGCGCCGCCCACGTTTTCAAATTCGTCCTGGGTGTTGCCGGCGCGATTCAATGTGGGCAGGCAGTCTAGCTTGAGGTAGATATCGAGGCCGATTTCGCCGTAGCAAAGGACGCGTGACTGGGTCATGGATTTGATACTTCAAGGGCGACCCGGCGGTCGCCCTGCCAGAGTTCTTAGCTTCTACAGGACTTCTATGCGCAATCGCGGCTAAACGGGCCGCACCTCGACGTCTTCGCAGCCGATCCGACCCTCTTCCGCGATGAGCGCGATGCCGCCGCCACCGAAGCGCGCCTCCGGATCCGCGGCTTTCACGCGCAGCTGGCCATCAACGTAGCCGGCCAGTGTATTGCCTTCGACCTTGAGCGTGAGTTGGTATTCGTCCCCAAAGGTCCAGCCCTCGTCGGCTTGCGCCAGAACAGTGTCAATACCTTCGCAAGTAGCAACCAGGCGCGTATGCGCTTCGTCGCAGAGCAGCGCATAGTGGCGCTTCATGCCCTGGACGCGTGCGCCCAGCCCGCCGGCTTTGCACATGTGCGGCGTCATCTTGGCGCTGACCTGGTAGTCGGTCCAATCGCGGCAGCCGGTTATCATCAGCCCGCGTCCCTCGTTCTGGATCAGACGGTAGGTTTCGGGATAAAAATCGAGAAATATCATTTTGCCCTTTGCAGCGTCGAGGCCGTTCACCCAGGCGCGCTTCCACATGATGCCGCCCAGCTTGCGGTCCCAGCGGGCGAAATCCCGCGCGTGGGGACGTTTCAAGCGGACGTTGGGCGCGCCGTCCCAGGTCAGCCAATCGAGATAGACGCGCCCGCTGGCGCCGCCTTGCCCGCTGATCTGAAGGCCGACCTTGGCGATGGGATAGCCTTCCAGATCCGGCACTTGCCAGACGAGTTCAGCCGACTGCCCGGCGGAAAAATTATCTCCCGATCCGGTCAAGACAACGAGATTGTCGTCGCGGTCATAATGCTGGACATACAGCGAGATCTCTACCTCGCTGTCATTCCCGTCCGCGGCCAGGACCCGCGCGCGGATCGTCTGGCCCGGGGAGAGCCTGGGACTGGCCATCAAGCTATAGCCCCGACCTTCAAAGTGCTTGTTGACTTCAAGCGAGGGCACAAAGGTGGCTGTCTCGACGCGCCCGACGCGGCCGGGCGCCAAACCGGCGTAATCCAGCGCCAGCAGGCGCTCGCCGTTCAAGCTCAGATCGGGGGCTTGCGCGTTGCTGATGGCGCAGACACCGCGCGAGTCGATCGCCTCGTCATTCATGAAGCCTTGGACCGAGCCGGGCAGCTCAAAGTGATAGCGAGCGCCGTCTTTCGGCGCGATCGGCGCCAGGCCTTGCAGCGCGCGCCCCATATTCACCAAGCGTGTGGTTTGTGTGGCGGCGTCAGTGACAGCATTGCCGCCATCGGCGGTCGGGATATACATGCGGTCGGCGACGGGCCCGCGGTAATCGGGTCCGGTTTCCAAGCCAGCCAAGCCGTCCTTGATACCCATCAGGCAGCCGACATTGCCGGAATTGCAGTCGGTATCCCAGCCGCAGGTATTGACGATCATCAGCGTGCGCTGGAAGTCGTCATCGCCATAGAGCAGCGAGAAAACGATCAGCCCGTGATTGGGAATCATGTGGCAGTTGCCGCCGTAGATGTGGTAGCCATAGCGCTCCGCCAGCAGCTCGCGGCCCGTCCGCCAGTCGGGTTCCTTGGCCTGCCACTCGCGGATATCGTTGATCATGCAATAAATGATGGAATCGTCGGGTATCACGGAAAGCCCGGTATCAATGAGCTTGTTGATGTCGGGCTCAACAAAGGCTTGCGCTTCCATCGCCGCCAGGCACTGCGCGCCGTAGATGGCTTCGCCGCCGTGGCTGACGGAGGCGGCGCGCCCGGCCAGATCAGCGGCAAATTCAGGATCCCCCGGCGCCACCATCGCCCAGCCATCAATGAAAATCTGCGAGCCGATCTGCTCGGCGACGACCTTGCCGTTCAGCTCCACCGAGCCGCTGAGCGGCGGTTCGTAGCCCTGCTTCAGCCGCAAATAGGCTGTGTGTTCGGTGGAATTGCCCATGCCGCCCCACCACAGCACCGTCTGTTCTTCGACCAGGTAATTGAGCCAGGTCTGTCCGATCTGCGCGGCGGAAAGATCGCGATTGAAGCCGTAATCTTCCAGCGCGCGGACGAAGGTGAAGGTGCCGGAAATATCATCATCGGTGACGATTAAAGGCACGTTGAGGCGGTCGTGCACGTAATAGTTTATTTCGCCGAGGTGTTCCGTGATCGCTTCGTAGGACCAGCCTTCAAAGGGACGGCCCAGATAAACGCCGATCAACTTGCCAAGCACGCCGGCATAGACCCGTTCCAGATAATCATTTGGCAAACTCATCAATTATTCTCCTCAATTGAGCAAATCGCTGAAATCGGCATTTCTTGATTGCGCCTCGTCCATCTGACGCTGCTGCAACTTGAGCGTCAAATTAGTCAAGTCCCGCGCGATCGGCCGCAGATCGACGCGATTGGCGCTGTTGATCTGATCCATCCAGTCTCCGCGGATCGCGCCAGCGCCATGCAGGGCGCCGGCGATCGCGCCCGCCATACCGGCGATGGAGTCATTGTCGCGCCCGTAGTTTGTACCGCCGAAAATGCTGCCCTCGAAGTCTCCGCCGGTGACCACCAAGAAAGCGAGCGCAATCGGGACCTCTTCAATGCTGTGTTCGCGGCTGGGCATCCAGTGATTGGTTCCGGGCTGGCCTCGCGCTCTGAAGTTTTCGGCGGCGGTGTCATAGGGGCGGATAGCATCGCGCAGGGGATGAATCGCAGCCTTCCAGTCGCTATGCTTTTGCGCGGCTTCGGCGACGGATTCAATCGCTTTCTTCGTGCCCTCTTTAGCCAGAGACAGAACAGCGTCAATGATCGAATCCACCGTGGCCGCCGGCTTAAAAGCCTCGGCAACCGCCGTCGCCATCACCGCTGCGGCTTCCAGGCCGAAACTCTGCTGGTGCGCGCTGAAGATGTCCACCGCTTCGCGATAAGCGTTGCCGGGATCGCCGGCATTGACGATGCCGACCGGCGCCGCGTACATGGCCGCGCCACAGTTGACCATATTGCCGATGCCGCCTTGCCGCGGCTCGGCATTGGCCAGGCGCAGGCGCATCAGCAGCCATTTTTCCGGGTAAAAGAGACGGTCGACCAATTTCATGTTCTGTCCGCGTTCCGGGACCCAGCGCTCTTCGTCCGCGATCAGCGGGACAATGCGCCGGGCGAAAGAATAGGCGTCCAAATGATCGCCTTCTTCGATGTAGCAGCGGGCGAGCAACTGCACCATGTGGCTATCGTCGGTGTAGCGCCCGTCGCCCTTGCCAATGTCCGACGGTCCGTCCCAGCCCTCGACAAAATCGGTGATATAACCGTAGCGCGCCCGGATCTCAGCGGGCATGCGCCCCTCGGCGGGCGCGCCTATGGCATCGCCGACAGCGCCGCCGTAGAGGCAACCAAGCACTTTGTCATACAAGCGAGATTCTTCAATTGTGGTCATGTTGACTCCTGTGGCATTATTCAATCGGGCGACCTACAAGGTCGCCCCTACGATAGTTTCATCGTCAATTTGTATCAGCGGACCGCCTGGCGCATTGATCACAGCCGCAAAGGAAATCCGCTCAAGTCTTGATGCCGCCTTCAGCCAAGCCCTCGATGAACTGGCGTTGCAGCGCTAAAAACAGCACCATCACCGGGAAGATGATGATGATGGCGCCGGCGCTGGTCAGCGCCCAATCGCGGTCGAACCGATCGACGAATTTATAGAAGCTGGTTGTGACCGGGAATTGATTCGGGTCGTGAATGAAGGTCAGCGCCAGCAAGAACTCGTTCCAGACGCCCAAGCCAACCACCAAGCCAACTGTCAGGAAGCCGGGCTTGGTCAGTGGGAGCACGATCCGCGTCAGCACCTGGAATTCGTTGGCGCCGTCGACGCGGGCGGCGTCCTCCAGTTCTGTGGGCAAGTCGATCATATACGAGCGCAGCAAGAAGATGGTCAAGGGCGCGTTGCCTGCAACATAGACCATGATCAGCAGGAAGCGGGCATCCACGCCAAGCCGTTTCAAAGCGTTGATTTGCACGAAAAGCGGGACGATATACATCCAGAGCGGGATGGTCGAGGCCACCAGGAAATAAAGCATGAGCAGGTCGGAGCCGGGCGGTCTCTTGCGCGCCAGGGCGTAGGCGGCCAAGCCGCCCAAGACCAGCTCAGCCGCGATGGTAGCCACCACGTAAATCACGCTGTTGCCCATCGTGGTGGCGAAATTGCCCCTTTCCCAGGCATTGGGGAAGTTGTCGGCGACGATATTCTGGGGCGGTCCCAAGGGGTTTTGACCGATTTCGAAATTCGTTTTGACAGAATTGAAGGCCAAGACCAAAAGCGGTATGACGGCGAAGGCGGTCAAGAGCAGCAGCACGGTATGGTTGAAGACCAGCAGCCTGCTGCGCTCTTTGCCCCGCCCGCGCTGAAGTACAGTGTCGCGAAGCGAGACTTTGCCGATGGCGGTCATATATCCCATCCTCTCCGCCGCAGCGTGACGAATATCAAGATGATGAAACCGGCGAATATGCTGATGACCACCCCTTGCGCCGCGCCGTAACCAGCTTGGAAGCGGAAAAAGGCGTTCTTGTAGAGCTGCGTGGCGATCACCTCTGACGCGCCGCCCGGTCCGCCTTGCGTCAAGAGGAAGATGTAATCAAAAGCCAGGAAGGACCAGATTGCCACCATCATATACATGAAGAGCAAGATGGGCCGAATGCCGGGCAGCGTGACATGGCGGAATTCGTCCCAGCGGTTGGCGCCATCGATCTTGGCGGCATCGTAAAGCGCCGGCGGGATGGATTGCATGGCGGCCAGGAAGAGGATCATCAAAAAGCCCCAGAAATGCCAGTTGTCGATGAATGCGATGGACATCAAGACACTCTCCGAGCGGCCGAGATAGGCAACCCCGAAGACTTTTTCCAGCCCGAGGAGATTATCCACGGCGGCGCCAACACCTAGCCGGGGATTCAAAAGGTTTTTCCAGATTGTCGTTGTGACAACGCTGGCCAAGACGTAGGGGATGAAGAGAATGCTGCGGTAGAGCATGCCGCCGCGCTTGACTTGCGCCAACTGCGTGGCGCAGAACAGCGCCATGATAAAGGGCACCGTCAGGAAGAAAGCCATCCAGGCGATATTGTTGCCCAGCGCCTTGCCAAATGTTTCGTCTTCAAAAAAGAGTTCGTGATAATTGTCCAAGCCCACGAAGTTGACATCCATGCCGACGCCGGTCCAATCGGTCAAGGACATATAGACGCCTTGCACGGCCGGTATGGCCACGACATAGATGTGGATGAGCAACAGCGGACAGATGAAGATCCAAGGGATGATGACATTGCGCAAGAATTTGCGGCGCCAGGTTTCATCATTGATTTTTTCAATAACGGTAATCGGTTTTTTCTGCGCCAGAACCGCCATCGTAATTGCCTTTCCCCGGTCGGAAGAGGCGCTGACCGCCAAGACGACGGCCAGCGCCAGAAAACTTAGCTTTAGCGGTTTGGAATCGGTGGCAAGTCGCCGGCTTCAAACTCTGCGGCGAAAATCTCCTGCATGCGCTCAAGATAGTCCATGACAGTGATCTCACCGGTCCAGACTCGCTCCACTTCAAAAGTGAGGTGGTCAAGACTTTCGGGGGGCCAGAAAGTCCAGGTCGTGTAACCGTAACGGTCATTGGCGGAAGCGTCCGACAACTCGGCATAGATCCGGGCGATACGCGGGTCAAGCGCGCCCAGGACGTCTTCCGAGATGCTGACCGGGGCCGGCCCTTTGAGGCAGTTAGTCAGCATCTTGCCTTGCGTTTCCGGCGAGAAGTACCAAGTCAGGAATTGCGCCGCGGCTTCCGGATGGGGGCTGTTGGCGTTGATCGAGCTCGTGTTGCCCATGCCGATGGTGTAGTAGTCGGTGCCGTCGTGGCTGGGCACAGGCACCCAATCCCATGTCATGCCCGACTCGCCGAAGTAATCGACCGTGCCGCGGATGGCCCAGCTGCCTTCAATGTTCATGGCTGCGGAGCCTTCAGCCAGCGAAGTCCGCCGGTAAACGCCGTCGTTGGTGAAGTAGAGGTCAATGCCGCCGCCGTACCAGCCAGCCTGCATGTGCGCGTCCAGGGTTTCCATGGCTTCCACCAGGCGCTCGTGGGTCCAGGGGATCTGGCCAGTCAGCGCTTTGTAGACATTTTGCGGACTGGCGATCTGGTTCCAGTATTCGCCGACGAAATGTTCGTTGGTGGGGCGCCAGCTGGCATTGCCATGGGAGAAGACGGTCAAACCGGCCGCCTCGACCTCTTCAGCCAAGGCGTTTAGTTCTTCCATCGTATCCGGCGGCGTCCAGCCATTCTCCTCAAAGACCTCGACGTTGTAATACATCACCAGCGTTTCCAACTCATCGGAAAGGCTGTAGAGCTGGCCGTCGACCAAGCCCAGGTCAAGGGCCCAGTCAAAGAAGAAATCGCCCCAGCCCATTGATTCGGAGAAGGAGTCCAAGGGCAGGATCAAACCGGCCTGCGCCATTTCGTAGACGAACGAGGGACCCGGCGTGCGGACGATATCGGGTCCTCCGCCACCAGCCACAGCGGTGCGTGTGACACTCCAGGAGTCAGCCTGCGGCACGATTTCCAACTGGACCGACGGGTCGACGTCGTTGAATTCCAGCATTAAGGGACCCCAGCAATCGAGCGTAGAGCCTTCGTTGAACCACATGCTGACGGTGGTGACGTCTTGGGCGCCGACGGGCGCAAGCGCCATCGCCAATATCCCGATTACAAAAAGAAGCTTGATGCCTTTCATTATTTCCTCCTAATAGAATCGATAGAAACGGGTCGCTAACAGATTGTCGCTGGGTCGATAATACCTCCTTTATATTTTGTCTTTCCAAGCCACCATGTAAGTCGCAAGATATTCGCGCCCCGCCTTGCTTCCAGACTGCCGGGTCAATTGCGGCCCGCCGTCGACGTCGCGCGAAAAAATGACATTCGACAAATAATACCGCAGGCGCAACCGATTGCGCAAGTATTGGAGTCAGACAGTGCAATCGCAGCAGATTTTTCTTAACCACCGAGGACACCGAGAGCACCGAGTTAAGGATAATTTGTCTGCTTTACCTCAAATTCCATCACCTGAATACGGCGAGGTCGCCAGCGAAACTTCATTTGTGGCTGAAAAGCAAGCCTGAAACATAGGATGAGCTATATTCCGTTGCTTTTCTCGGTGTTGACGGTCAGTGTCTACGCGACCCTCGGTGGTTAATAATCAGTCCAATTTCGTAACATGTCAGTCACCACATTTTGAAGCGATTGCCTTGGTCAGAAGCCCCCAATCGCCCGTTGGAATTGCCTCCCGGCTGTTTCGATGTCAGGAGGAGATGTCCAACTCAATCGCAAAAACCGCCGCTTCCTCGCCGGATTCGAGCACCGGCCGTATGTCGCCGCCAGCGGGGAAAGGAAACCAGCCGATGCGCAGCCCCGCCGGCGCGGCGGCGCCTTCCGGAAGCTGCAAGACGTAATCATCGCGATAGATCGTATTTGCCCGCCACCAGCGCGTGGGCAGCGTGCCCCAACCGGGGAACGTTTCCAGCCTGGTTACTGGACTGCCTTGCGAATCGACCAGGCTGATGAAGAGCGCCCTGGTCACGGTCGATTGCCTCTGCGCCCGCCAATAGAGCGTGATCGGGATTTCCAGGCCGGATGCCACCCGCTCCGGCGCTTTCAACTCGTAGCCGATCAATGTGATCTCGTCCCAACGGGCGAAACTTTGCCGGGCCGAAGCCGGCAGTGCATCAACCTGCGGCGGGTGGTCATAATTCGGGATGATAAACAGGAAGGGCGCGGCTATGCTGAAGGCGAGCATGGGCAAACTGACCAGAAGCGCTGGAATCCGCAAAGCCCTCAGCCCCATGGCCATCAGCAGGCTGATCGCGGTGATATAGGGAAAGAGCAAACGCCCCGTGCTCGCCGTCGTCTGGCTGCTCCACCAGGCCAGGGTCAAGCCTGCGACAGCGAGAATGATGACGAGAAAACAGATGGCGGTAAAGATATAGCCCTCGCGGCGGTGTTTTGCGGCGAAGACGAAAAAACCGGCCGCGCTAACCAAGGTCAGCGCATCCATCAGTTGATAGTGGATGTCGTGCGTAAGAATGCTGAAGGCGCCAAACAGCCCCCAGAAACTGATGCGCAAGCCCTGAAACTCCTGCGCCAGCAGTTGCGGTATCGTGGTTTGCCGCCGCCCGACAAAGTCGAGCATGGCCGCCGTGCCAAAAGGGTCCTGATAAAGCGCCAGGTTGCGCAGGAACCACCATCCGGCCAAGACCAGCCAAATGACCAGCGCCGCGCCCAGCAAAATGAAGAAGCCGCGTCGATCTCGGCTACGAATGAGGATCCATAAACCAGCCAGGATGACCAAAGCCGCAAATACGAGGCCGCTCAGCTTGGCCAGCGACGCCAGCGCAATCAGAAGCGCCAGAATCAGGCTGCGCCGCGTTTGAAAACCCTCCCGCAGCATCACCAGCGTTTGCCAGGTGATGAGCGCCGACAGCATGATAACGAGACCGTCGTTGCTGACCGAGGCGCTGATGAAGATGAATTGCGGATTGAAAGCCGTCAAAGCGCTTGCCAGCGCGGCGATATCGGCACGCCCTGGCATCACCGTGCGGGCGGACTGATAGACCGCCGCCACCGCCATCGTCCCCATGCCCAGCGTCAAAAGGCGAATGACGTAGAGCGTCAATGACGCGCCCTGATGCAGATTGGGCGGATAAGGCTGTCGATAAAAGATGCGATTGCGGTTGCCCAGGCGCATCGGGTCCCCAACGATGGCAAAGGGGCTCAGGCGGAAGAATTCGTCGAAATCGCCCTTATCCAGCGCCGCCCAGACCGGGGCCATCATGAAGTAGTAAAGCGGCGGTTGACTGGCTTGCTGTCGGTAGAGTTGATTGTGATCGGCCGATTGGATCGGCAGCGCGCCATCGTGCTCGGCGATCCACTTGATCATGCCCACATGCGCGATGGAGTCGGAGGCTTCAAAATGCGGGGCGGCGTAAATGTAGATCAAACCGAAGCAAAAGAAGCATAAGGGCAACAGCCACTGATAAGGCAGACCGCGCAGGACCGCGAAAACCTTCATTGCAACTCCTGATTTTGGGCGAAGTCCAGGAAAACTTGGTCAAAATGCCGCGATCTGCCCGTCGGCGCGCGGCTCGCTGCCGCCGTGCATCACGCCCGTTTCCGCATCATAGCGGATGATTTGCCCGCGCCCGAAATTACCCCGCCCTATGCCCGCTTCGGGCTGGATGCGATGCCCGCGCTCGGCCAGATCCGCCATCGTCTTGAAGGGCGTGCCTTCTTCGATCAGCAGCGCGCCGCCCGGATCGCCCCGGTCAATATACCAGCGCGGTCGATTGAGCGCCTCCTGCGGATTGAGATCGTCATCAACCAGGGCGCTGATGACCTGGAAGTGGCCCTGCGGCTGCATGAAGCCGCCCATCACGCCGAAGCTGGTCCAAAGCTCGCCGTCCTTGAGCGACAGGCCCGGGATGATGGTGTGGTAGGGTCGCTTGCCGGGCGCCAAGGCGTTGCGGTGTCCGGGCGCGAGCGAGAAGCCGGCGCCTCGGTTCTGCAGCCAGACGCCCGTTCCTTCCGCGACGATGCCGACGCCAAAGCCCATATACAAGCTCTTGATGAAGGAACAGGCGTTGCCCGCGCCATCGACAACGCTGAGGTAGATCGTGTCCGAGCCGCCGGGCAATTCACCGGGAGTCGGCGGGGGATCAAAAGTGTAGTAGCGGTGAATAAGCGCCGCTCTTTCAGCCGCGTAGGCTTTGCTCAGCAGCCCCTCCAGCGGCAGGTCGGCTTGGCTCATATCAGCGATGTATTCGTGAGCGTCCGCCCAAGCCAGGCGCATGCACTCGGCCATCAAGTGGATGCGCTGCGGCGAATCCCAGGGCAGCGCGCCCAAGTCGAAATGCGAAGCGATGTTTAGCGCGATCAGCGCCGTCAAGCCTTGTCCGTTTGGCGGACATTCATAGATGGTCACGCCGCGATAATCGCTGGAGATCGGCTCGTCCCAGGTGGAATGGTGGTTTTTCAAGTCGTCGAGGGTCATCAAGCCGCCCTGCTCTTGCAAGGACGACACAATCGCTTCCGCCACTGGTCCCGTGTAGAAGGCATCGGGTCCGCCCTCGGCTATCATGCGCAGCGTCTTTGCCAGTCCGGGCAAGCGCAGGACTTGACCCGCTTTCGGCGGCGCCCCATTGGGCAGATACTCTTCGGCATTCACCGCGCTGGACAGGAAGGCGCCCGATCGCTCCCAGCGGTAACCCACCACCGGCGCCAGCGGATAGCCCTCCTCCGCGTAGTAGATAGCGTCTTGCAGCACATCAGCCAGCGTCATCCTGCCATGTCTAGCGAGCAAGTCATGCCAGCCGCGCGCGGCGCCCGGCACGGTAACGGAGTGGGCGTGGCGGGGGTTCATCCGCTCCCAGCCCAGCGCGCGCGCCGCGTCCAGGGTCAAGGCTTGCGGCGCGCGTCCGCTGCCGTTCAGCGCCGTGACCTGCCTGGTCTTCGCGTCGAAATATAGTGCGAAGCAATCGCCGCCCACGCCGCAGGAACCCGGATCCATCACGTTCATCATGGCCGATGTGGCGACGGCGGCGTCGGCGGCATTGCCTCCCGCCCGCAGGATGTTGAGCCCGGCTTGCGCGGCCAGCGGATTGCTGGCGCCGACCATGCCGCGCCGAGCGCTGACCATGGAGCGGCGGGATTTGAAGTCGAATGACATGGTTTTCATCTCTAGCTCTCCCCGGATTCCAACTGCGGCGTATTGTCTCTTAACGAGATTTGTTCGCGCAAGGTCTAAGCAATGGCATTTCTCGCCGGGCGCTTTGACTTGCAGCGGCCGAATCCTGATTTGTCCTCATGCGAAGCGAATCTCTAGCTGTCGCCGCCCAGCGCAAACAGCAGATGAATCGCCACCTCGATCGCGGCCTGTAGATCCTCAATGATGATGAACTCGTCCGGCGCGTGAGAATTGTCGCCCGAGCCGTATCCGAACATCGTGACCGGCACATCCAACTCGCGCGCCAGGATACCGCCAATCGGCAGCGATCCGCCATGCCGCATGAGCAAGGCTTCTTTGCCGAGAGCCGCCTTTAGCGCGCGCTGAATCGCGCCAATCTCCCTCCCGTCGTCGGGCAGCAAAAAAGGATGGGCGCTGCTGAGCAACTCGGCGTCGATGTCGATGCCCGGTTCGGCGAATGACATGACATGCTCGACGAAGCGCCCCCACATCGCGCCGGAATCTTGACCGGCGACTGTGCGAATCGTGACCTTGAAACCAGCTTCCGCCGGTATGATGGCCCGCGTGCCCTCGCCCTGATAGCCGCCGTGAATCCCGTTGACATCCAGCGTCGGCTGCGATGTAGTTCGCTCTGCGAAGACGCCCAGGCGGTCGCCGAAGAAGGCGTCGACCCCGGCCGCGCGTTGCAAGCCTGGACCAATCGTCTTCCAAAGCTGATTCAGATGTCGCGCTTGTCGCTCCGACAGTGGGATGACATCGTCATAGAAGCCTTTGATCTGCACGCGGCCGCTGTCGTCATGGAAGGAAGCGATGATACGGGCCGCGTAATGCAGGGGATTCTTCACCGCCCCGCCATAGCGGCCGGAATGCAGGTCATGCGGCGGTCCCTTGAGCCTCACTTCGCCCATGACCGCGCCGCGAACCGCAGTGCCGATGACCGGTTGCTGCGGCGAAAAAGGACCGTCGCAAATGATCAGCGCATCCGCCGCCAGCAGCGCCTTGTGAGCCTGAACGAAGCTCCCCGTGTTGCGCGAGCCGAGTTCCTCCTCGCCTTCGAAAATGAACTTCAAGTTGACCGGCAGCCGCCGGGAAACCGCGAGAATCGACTCAACAGCCTTGAGATTGACCCAGATGCCGCATTTGTCATCCAGGGCGCCGCGGGCGACCAGCCGATCTCCGACAATTGTCGGCTCGAACGGGTCCGTCCTCCAAAGCGAGGCATCGCCGACCGGTTGCACATCATAGTGCGCGTAGATGAGGATAGTAGGCTTGTCGTCCCCCGCGCCCAGCCAGTCGCCATATAGGACCGGATTGCCCGCCGTCGCGATCGCCCGGCAATTCTCTATGCCGGTGCCCCTCATCTCGGCCGCGAGCCAGTCGACGCAAGCCAGCAATTGCGGCTGATAGGCCGGGTCCTGGCTGATCGACGGGAAGCGCAGCAAGTCTTTGAATCCCGCGAGATTGGCGGCACGAGCGCGGCGGGCGCGCTCAATTGCGGCAGAGACGGCGCTTTGCTTCCTGTTCATGGTTCAATCAAGGTTGTGATCAAGCCGGTGGCTGTCTGGCATCAACATTCGTTTTGAAAGACTCCCTATCCTATGTTAAGGGGATTATATACTTGAATAGCCAATCGCTCTATTTGCGCTTGGCTTTATGCTCTTGCAAGTAACGCCAATAATCTGAAATGCCCCGCAACTGCCCTGCCGCGCTGCCGCGCTGCTTGACAATGCCCGATCGCTCAACTATATTTGTGTCGCTGTTCGCTAGGCAACCAGGAATCTGGGCGCGGTCGCGGCTTATAACATTGCGAATTGCCTTTTCCATTCCTAGAAGCAGTTTTCTTTAGTCATTTTCCGTTCACAAGCATTAGGAGGAACATAATGCGCAAAATTCTGGCTGTAATGCTAATTCTTTCCGTGTTGTTATCCGCTATGCCAGCGCTGTCGCAGGACATGGTCGAATTGCGGATCCGCTGGTATGACGATGGCAACGAAGGCGAAGTCCTGCGCGACTTGCTCGACCGCTTCCAGATGGACAACCCCGATATCAGCGTCGAAATCGACACCGTTCCCTATCGCGCGATCCTGGAAAACCTGCCGCTTGACCTGGCTGCGGGCGAAGGTCCCGATATGGCGCGCGTTACTGACCTGGGCGGTTTGGCCGAATACTACCTGGATATGACGCCCTACCTGAGCGATCCGGCGTATTGGGAAGAGAACTTCGGTCCCTTCCTCAACTGGAAGCGCCTGCCGGGCGACGATTCCAGCATCCCGGGTTTCATGACGCAGTTGACCATCACCGGTCCCTTCATCAACCGCACGCTCTTTGAGCAGGCTGGCATTGACGTGCCCAGCGATATGTCGGATTCGGTTAGCTGGGACGAATGGGCGGCCGCCTCCGTCGCGGTAGCGGAAGCGCTGGAGATCCCCTACCCGATGGCCATGGATCGCAGCGGTCACCGTTTCGCGGGTCCCGCGATCAGCTCGGGCGCCATGTACTTTGACAATATGGGGCATCCGACCGTCATGGACGAGGGCTTCCGCGATATGGCGGAGCGCTTTGTCAATTGGCATCTGGACGGCACCATGCATCCGGAAATGTGGCCGCTGAGCGAAGGTTATGCCGGCGCCAACGAAGAATTCGCCAATGCCGAACTGGTCTTCTACATGTCCGGCAGTTGGCAGGTCGGTCAGTTCAGCGAGCAAATCGGCGATGCCTTCGACTGGCAGACGGTGCCGAATCCTTGCGGACCAGGCGGTTGCACGGGGATGCCCGGTGGCGCGGCTCTGGTTGGCATCGGCGCGACCGAGCATCCGGAAGAAGTTGCGAGAGTGATGGAATACCTGGCCAGCCAGGACGTGCTGGGCGAATTTGCCGCGCGCACACTCTTCATCCCGGCGCATGCGGGTTTGTCGGCGGCTGGCGTCGACTTCGACACCGACTTGCAATTGGCCAAGGACTCGCTCGGCGTCTTCGTTGGGCAAGTAGGCACGCTGGAGCAGACCGCCTTCGACTTGCAAGCCTACGCCTTTAACCGCGCCCTCTTTGACGCGACGCGCGATCGCCTGACGCAGGCGATGGTGGGCGAGTTGACGCTGGATGAAGCCATCGACCGCATTCAGGACGACGTGGATACTGCCTTGGCCGAGCAAGGCTAGCTCCCCCACCCTAAATCCCTCCCCGCAGGTCAGTGTCTACGCGACCCAAAATGAGGGAGGGACTGGAACCGCTTAATTCGAGTTCATTTCTCCCTTTCCCTTCTTGTGGGGCGCGCAGGACGCGCCCTTCCGAGAAGGGGTTGGGAGTATGGGGGGAAGCGGAAGGGAACCCTTGCGACTGCTCAACCTTGTCGAACCGATTACGCGACCGCTGCTGCTAATTCCGGTGGCGGTTGTCGAGTTCATCTTGACGCCCATACAAAAACGGGTCGGGATCGACAAGATGGGCTATTTTTTTGTCCTGCCGAATTTATTGATATTTGGCATTTTTGTTCTGTTCCCCATGCTGCTCAACTTTTATTACGCGATGACCGGTGGCACCAAACTTTTCCCGCAAGATCGTCCCTTTGTCGGCTTGGATAATTTCGCCACCCTTTTCGACTGTGAGGATTTCCTCTCGCCGAACAGCTGTCAAGAAGATCTATTTTGGCGCGGCATATCCAACACGATTCAGTTTGTCGTCTTTCAAGTCAGCGGCATCGTCTTGTTTTCGCTAGTCACGGCGCTGGTGCTCAACCGCAAGATTGTCGCGCGGGGTTTCTTTCGCAGTGTATTCTTTTATCCGGTATTGCTTTCCCCGGTGGTTGTCGCGCTGATTTGGAAGTGGGTCTTGCAGCATGAGGGACTGCTCAATGCGATTGTCGAGATCTTTGGCGGCGAAAGCAAGCGCTGGCTGCTTGATACCAACTGGGCGATGTTCTGGGTGGTCTTTGTCAGCGTCTGGGCTTTGATGGGCTTTTATACCTTGATCTTGCTGGCCGGCTTGCAGTCGATCCCGCCGGAACTGTACGAGGCGAGTTCCATCGACGGCGCCAACCACTGGCAGGATTTCCGATTCGTAACCATGCCTTTGCTGATGCCGACGATGTTCGTGGTGCTGGTGCTCTCGCTGATCCGAGCCGTGCAGATGTTCGATCATATCTTTGTCTTGACCGGGGGCGGACCGGGCACAAGAACGCAGCTCATGGTGCAATACATATATACCACCGGCTTTTCCAATCAAATTCAATTATTTGGCTTGTCGGCGGCGGCGTCGATGGTGTTGGGCATTTCGCTCTTGATCTTGACGCTGCTGCAATTGCGTCTGGGCAACCAATCGAGCCTGGCTTAGGGATTGCATGATGAGCGCCGACAGAATCAGCATTTCCCAGTTCTTGTCCCTGCGCAGCGGGGGCAAGCGCGTAAATACCGCCGACGCGCTGACCTACTTGTATTTGACCTTCGGCACGGTTCTGATGTTTGGTCCGGTCTTGTGGCTGGTGGCGTCTTCCTTCAAGACCCAGGCCGGGCTGGTCAAGTATCCGCCGCCCTTGCTCCCCTATCAGCAGGTGCAGGTTGAAGTCGAAGGATTCGACGAAGCCCTGCCGCTTTTCACAGTGGCTATGGAAGATGGCAGCTCCCGCGAGCTGGCGCAGATCCGGCGCGTCGGCATTGAAGCTCGGATGATCGATCCAGCAGATCCTGCGGAGGGAGAGATCAAGGTGAACATCCGGCAGCGCGAACCGGTGGAAGAGGTCAAGCTGGCTTGGGAGAATTACCTCGATCCGCTGGTGGAACTCGAGAACTTCGACTTCGTCACTTACCTCAAGAACAGCGTGCTCGTGACGACTATGGCGACCGCGATCACGCTGGTCATCAACAGCATGGCGGCTTTCGCGCTGAGCAAGTATCAGTTCAAGGGGCGGGATGCCATCTTTGTGCTCTTCATCTCGACCTTGATGATTCCGATAACGGTCATCTTGGTGCCGGTTTTCCTGGTCATCACCACCATCGGTTGGAAGAACAACTTATGGGGCGTGATCATCCCCGGCGCGGCGACGCCGACGGGCATCTTCCTGCTGCGCCAATATATGCTGACCATCCCCGACGAATTGCTGGATGCCGCGCGGATTGATGGCGCCAGCGAATGGCATATCTACTGGCGGATTATCCTGCCCTTGGCGCGTCCGGCGCTGGCGGTGCTGGCGATATTTTCGGTGATGTGGCGCTGGAACGACTTCCTTTGGCCGCTGATCGTGCTCAGCCGGAACGACCTGTTCACCTTGCAGGTAGGCTTGAACGCCTTTCAGGGCGAGTTGCAGATTCAGTGGCATTATGTGCTGGCGATGACGGTTGTGACCCTGTTGCCGATCACGCTGGTATTCGCCTTTTTGCAGCGCTTTATCACGACCGGCATAGCGACTACCGGTATGAAATGATCGACGCGCGTCGCTGTCGCGCAACGAAAATTTGCCACAGAAGCAGTTCCAAGTAAGTCATGCAAAAAATCACTCCCGCTAGTGGCAGGGGCGAGCCGAGGCTCGCCCCTACAAGGCCCAAAGTCATGACGGCGAACCGCCCGGGGGGCCCGGACGCCGCATTTTATTTTTTTGTGGAATTGGATGACATAGTTTGGTAAAAA
>JAPPMO010000112.1:0-16247 GCA_028873975.1 Chloroflexota bacterium | reverse complement strand
CCCCAACACCCCCCCCCCCCAAAAAAACCAAAAAACCCCCCCCCCCCGGGGCCGGGGGCCCCCCGCCCCCCCCCCACCATTCCGCCTAGGTCTTGCGGGCGACCCGCCGGGGCGCCCCTACCGCCGACTTTTATTTTGGAGTGCATTAGCATGACTTAGTTCGTCCTACTGAGGTCATAAAGTTGAGGGGTTTTGACGACTTTGCCTCTAAATCCTCCACCTGTATATTGCAAAGTCGCCAGGGAAACCACATCTGCCGCTCAAAAGCATGTCTGCAATAAGACAAGAGCATTGATTTTTGTTGCTTTTCTCGGTGCCCTCGGTGGTTAAATTTGAGACTGCTTTGGCTAAGTTTGCAGCGATGTTTATTCTGGTGCGATTGCTCCGTCTATTTTCCGTCGATCCCTACCATTTCCAGGCTGACTTCGTACAATCTGCGCGCCAATTCCGCGTCATGCGCGTTTGGATTGGGCGACGGCATGGGCCAGCCGCCCGGCCGGTTCTCACGGTTGGGATAGAGAATGCTGTTCTGGCTGAAGTAGGCCCCATTGTGCTGCGGCGCATCATCGTCAAGCAGGCAGTGTAGTGTTGTTTGCGCGCCTTCGTAGGGCGTCAGGATGCCGAGAAAGCCGCTGAAGGGCCTCAGCAGAAGATTCAATGCGCCGCGGAGCCAGCCTGGCATGACGCCGGAGCCGAAATTCGAGCGTATCCAGCCCGGGTGTACAGAGAAAGCGCAGACGCCAGTGCCGTCCAGACGTTTGGCGAGTTCCTTCGCGTGAAGCAGGTTGGCCAGTTTGGACTGCGAATAGGCGATCGTGGAGTTATAGGGACGCCTTTCAAAATTGAGGTCGGCGAAGTCGATGTCGGCGACGCGGCTGCGGCTGCCGACATGCAAGACGCTGGAAAGACTGACAATACGCGCCGGCGCGCTGGCCTTCAAAACATCCAGCAGCAATTCGGTCAGCAGAAAATGCCCGAGATGGTTGGTGCCGAACTGGATTTCGAAGCCGTCTTCCGTCCGCCCCTCGTTAGTAACAAGACCCGCGTTGTTGACAAGTCCATCCAAGCGATCGCGCGCGGCGAGAAACTCGTCGGCAAAGCGCCTTACCGAGGCGAGACTGGCCAGGTCCAGCTTCATGATTTCGGCTGAACCGCGCAGGCGCGCGAAGCCGGCGAAAGCCGCTTCACCGGCCTCGACGCGCCGGCAAGCGCCAACGACATGCGCGCCTTGACGAAGCAATTGCTCGCTGGTTGACAAGCCCGCGCCGGAATTCGCTCCCGTGACGATATAGACGCGGTCTCTCAGGTCTTTTTGCAGGAGGGCTGGATCACACATGAGAGTCTTGGGCATGGCTAGATCCTTTCTTGGCTTTGCAATGATTTGCTTGGCTGGCGGGAACTTTACTGACCCAACTGAAGCAAGTCCAGTTTAACGACGCTCCCAGCATACGAGAAGTAGCAGTTTGCCATTGGGTTTCATCACAGGTCGCGTAGACACTGACCGTCAAGACACAAAGGACACAAAGAAAGGGGCTATTCCGCATGCAATTCTCAATGCCCTCGATGTCGAAGGGCGGTGTCCGCGCGCCCCTCGGCGGTTAAGCTTTTTTTCAACCGAAAAGGATACACTACCCATACAGGGCAATCGCATCAAAATGGCGGCGGCTGAAATGGTGGGAATCTAAACTGAATATTAACTACAGAGAACACAGAAGTAAGTCCAAGTAAGTCATGCAACGAAAATCTAAACAAAGAGAACACAGAGCGCACAGAGAAAACCTTAGTAGATGTCTCCATTTTGCGGGCGACCCGCCGCCGCGCGTAGACACAGCGGGTCGGTCGCCCCTACCGCCGACTTTTATTTAGGAGTGCATTAGCGTGACTTAGTTGATCCTACTGAGGACACAGAGAAAAACATAAAATGTCTTATTTCAACTGTGTTTTCGAGTGAAAAAGCACGTTTCGCTTATCACTCTTTCTTATGCTTAGTCTCGGATTTTGAAGAAATGTCGTCTGAACACCATCGAACTCTGTGCGCTCTGCGCTCTCTGTGTTGAAAAAAATTTGATTCAATTGCCCTGACTACCCATAACTGGGGAGTGGTGAACAAGGCTCGTATGCGTTAAGCTACGGGCTTGACTGACAGTTCTTGACCCGGGCAAGCGCATGATAGAAGGCATCGCCCCGATTCTGTTCACGCCATTTGCTGAAGACGGCGATATCGACGCCGACGCTTTGCGCCGGATCGCGCGCTTCGAGTTGGACGGCGGCGTCCAGGCCATCGGCATCAACGGCTTCGCCAGCGAGGCTTACAAACTCACCGACGCTGAACGTCAAATGAACGTTGAAATCGTCGCAGGAGAGGTGGCAGGGCAAGTTCCGCTCGTCATCGGCCTCGCCGCGGGCAGCACGGAAGCCGCCATTCGACAGGCGCGCGAACTGGAGAAATATCAACCGGCCGCCTACATGGTGCTGCCGCCGGCCACTATGGACAACGGCAGCGGGTCTTTCGTCGATCACTACGTCGACCTTGGCCAAGCCACGGATGTGCCCATCATCGTGCAGCAAGCGCCGCATATCCCGGGTTATCGTCATACCGAGCTGGCGGTCGAGGCGCTGGCGGAGATCGCCGAGCGCTCGCCCGGCGCGCGCTATTACAAGATCGAAGGACCCGGCTCGGCGGAGAAAATGAAGGAACTGGCGCCCCTGCTCCCGCCGGGAACCGGCATGTTCGGCGGCGGCGGCGGCATAAGCGCGCTTGACGAGTTGCAAAACGGCGCGGCTGGTTTGATCCCCGGCGTGGGCTTCAACGAGATATTCATCGACGCCTGGGACAAGTGGAGGAGCGGTGAAGCGGAGGCGGCGGCCGGCATCATCCGAGCGGGGGACGCGCTGGTCAAAGCCGTCTCCGGCAGCGGGCATGAAACGTCCTTGCATTTGCGCAAGCATCTGATGAAACGCGCCGGCTACATCGGCAGCCCCACCGTGCGGCGACCGACCGCCGCTTTCGACGAGAACAGGCTGCCCGACTTCTTCAGGATCGTGGACCAACTCGACTTGCGAGTATCAAAAGGATAAGGATAAGGACATGGGATTGACAGGAAAAAACTACATCGCCGGCGCAACTTCGGCGGAAGGTTCCGAAGTCTTTTACAGCGTGGACCCGCGCAGCAAGGCAACGGGCGAATTGCCCTTTTACAACGCTAGCAAAGCCGAGGTCGACCGTGCGGTCGCGGCCGCGGTTGCCGCCTTCGAAGATCTGCGCAACTACTCATCCAATCGCATCGCGGAGTTTATGGACGAGGTCGCCGCCCGCATCGACACCATTGGCGACGAGTTGCTGCATACCGCCGACCGCGAAACGGGATTGGGTCTGCCGCGCTTGACTGGCGAGCGCGAGCGCGCCACCGGTCAGATTCGCTCTTTCGCAGCGCTATTGCGCGAGGGCGATTATCTGCGGGCGATCATCAACAGCGAAGCCTCCGTGCGACAGATGCAGTTCCCGGTCGGTCCCGTGGCGATATTCGCGGCCAGCAACTTCCCCTTCGCTTTCGCTGTTCCGGGTGGCGACACTGCCTCGGCCATCGCCGCCGGCTGTCCCGTCGTGGTCAAGGCGCATCCGGGCCACCCCGCCACATCAGAGCTCTTCGCCATCGCGATCTCGGCTGCGGTCAAGGCCCAAGGCTTCCCGGCCGGCATGTTTTCCATGGTGCAGGGAGCCGGCATCGACGTCGGTCAATGGCTGGTCGCCAACGATGGCATTGAAGCCGTAGGATTCACCGGCTCCTTGCGCGGGGGACGCGCCATCTATGACGCCGCCGCCGCCCGTCCGCGTCCCATTCCGGTTTACGCCGAGATGGGCAGCGTCAATCCCGTGGTGATCACGCAAGCCGCGCTGGCAAACCGCGCCGATGACATCGCCGATGGCTTGGTGGGTTCAATCACGCTGGGCACGGGACAATTCTGCACCAACCCGGGGCTGATCCTGCTGGAAGAGAGCGCGGCATCGCAGGACTTCATCGCTGATGTGACCGAAAAGATGCGGGCGGCGCCAGAGGGCGTGCTGCTCAACGCGGCCATCGAGCAAGGGCTGCAAAGCGCCGTGAGCCAAACCCGGGACAATCCCAATATCAGCCTCTTGACCGGCGGCGAAGCCGTCGCCGACAGCGATTCCTTCTGCTTTCGCAATACGGTCATGCAGACGACCGCCTCCGCCATCCGCGCCGACGACGCCTTGCAGGTCGAGCACTTCGGACCGGTGACGCTCTTCGTGCTCTGCGAGGATGGAGAGGACCTGCGCGAGACGGTCAATGCCCTGGAAGGCAATCTGACCAGTACCATGCACGCCGAGGAAGATGAACTGGAGAGCATCGGCGATCTGCTGCACCAACTGCGCGAGAAGGCGGGCCGGGTGATCTGGAACGGTTTCCCGACCGGCGTCGCCGTCATACCAGCCATGCAGCACGGTGGACCCTATCCCGCCACCACCGCGCCCAGCACGTCCTCGGTGGGCGTGAACGCAATCTACCGTTTCATGCGTCCCATCGCCTTCCAGAATGTGCCGGACGCCCTGCTGCCGGATCCCTTGAAGGACGCCAATCCGCTGGGGATCATGCGCATGGTGGATGGGGTCAATACGGATGGGGCGCTTTAGACGCTCAAGACAAAACAGCCTCATCTTATGATGAGGCTGTTTTCTTCCACCCTGTTTTGAATAAAATATGCTTCTTATCCGCTTGCGCAGCTGCCAATCATTTCAAGACCGCCACCAGCACCGCGATGATACTGATGAGAAAGGGCAGGGCGTATTTGAGCGTGTCGACCGCGCCTTTGAACCTGCTGTCCTGCTCGCGCAACTCGCGGATTTCATCGCTTTGCTTATTCAATGCCTCACTGAATCTATCGCTCTGCCGTTCCATTGCCTCGCTGAATTTGTCGCTTTGTCGTACCAAAACCTCATTTTGGCGTTCCATTGCCTCGCTAAATTTGTCGAAGGACGCGCGAAACTCTTCCGTCTGCGCGCGCATCCCAGCCTGGACGTATTCCATGATTTCGGCTTTGAATTCCGCCAAGTCGGCTTTCGTGGCCAAGGATTTCATCTCGCCTTCAATGGTTGAAATCCGTCTTTCGTGATCGTTCATCTGTTCTGCCATGACATGCCCCATGTTTTTCTTCAATGATCCCGTGCGATAGTCCTGCTAAGGTATCTTCAACTGCCGAACATTGGTCAACGCCCATCCCCCCGCGACTGCGCTCTGATTATGCTCTACTTTTGGTAAAAAAGAAACCATTGCAAAACGTTTCGCAAACTTAGGTTTCTTCTGTGCTTGTACAGATTGCGGCACTAATTCCGAGGTTATAACCGACGCAAACAGCCCCATCGTCTGATGAGGCTGTTAGATTTCTTACGAAGATCGACTTGCGCTAACCGCTCGATTCCTCTTCTTCCTCGTCCATCATGTCATCGTCTTCCAGCAGATCGCCCGTTAGCAGGTTGACGCCGGTTTCGATCTCGCCGGCGATGAGCATGGCGCTGATCTCCGCGGTCTGCTGCCAGACAGACATGTCGAGGTCGGATTCATGCGGCGGCGCCAGGCCGACGCCGTTCATAGCCGCGTCCAGCAAGAAGACGCCGCCACCGGGGAATGCTTCCATATTGCCGGCCGCCAGCATCGCGGCCATCTGGTAGACGCCTTCATCAACCCGCTTGAGGGCGCTGGAAATGATGAATTCCGAACCCGGCGTTTCGCCCGCGCCGAAGCTGGTGATCCATTCGTCCTTGTCCACGCCGATGACGTAGACGCCTTCTTGCGCGCCGGCCAGGATGGCGCCGGTGCCAGTGGGTCCGCCGCCGCCGAAGAGCACGGACGCGCCTTCGCCGATGAATTGCAGCGCCGCCGACGCGCCGCGGTCGGGCGCGATGAAGCTGTCGATATAGACGCCGAGGATCTTCAGATCGGGATTGACATAGCGGGCGCCTTGTTCATATCCATTTCGAAAGCGCTTGACCGGCGGGATGTCGATGCCGTAGACGCCGGCGATGATGTCCGACCCCAGCCACTCGGCGGTGTAGGCGGCCAATGCGCCGGTCATGAAGCCGGACTGGTCTTCGCGGAATTGGATGCCGACATAGTTCTGGGGACCGTCAGCCACGAATTGGTCGACGCCGAGGAAGTAGACATCGGGATAGGCTTCAGCTGCCTGCCAGGTAGCGTCGGCGATCAGGAAGCCCACGGTGATGATGACCTCGAAGCCTTCGTCAACGCAGGTCTGGATATTGGCTTCGTAGTCGGTTTCAGCTTGGGTCTCGATGAATTTGTATTCCATGTCGTATTCATCGGCGGCCAATTCCGCGCCTTCGTGCGCCGATTGGTTGAAGGTGCCGTCGTTGACGCGACCGAGGTCGGTCACCAGGCACAAGGTCTCCGCCCCTTCATGCGCCAGGGAAGCCGGCGCCAGCAAGAGGGCGACGCAAACAAGAATAATCAAACGCTTCATTTTCTTTCTCCTTCAAACGCTCGTTGCGGTCAGTGTAACACAATTGCCGAATCCAAAAGGGACCTGCTTCGTATAAGCGGCGAAGCAGGTCCCAAATCAGATTGGCAGGTTGAAATCCTCTCCGAGAAGACAAACTCAGCCTTCGTCTTCTTCCTGGCTTGCGTCTTCCATCATGTCTTCCATCAGATCACCGGAAATCACGTCAACCCCGGTGCCAACCTCGCCGTCGATCATCAATTGCGTGACTTCGGCGACCACGTCAAAGAAGGTTTCGTCGATATCGGCTTCGTGCGGCTCGGCCAAGCCAACACCGTTCAGGGCGACGTCCATCAAATAGACGCCGCCGCCAGGGAAGCTGTCCATATCGGCTTCCGCCAATGCCGCAACCATATCGTAAACGCCTTGATCAACGCGCTTCATCGCGCTCGATATGATGTATTCGGATCCAGGCGTCTCGCCACCGCCGAAGCTGGTGACCCATTCGTCTTGATCGACGCCGATGACATAGATTCCCTGTTGCGCGGCCGCCAAAATGCCGCCGGTGCCCGTGGGACCGCCCGCGCCAAAGATGACCGACGCGCCCTCGCCGATGAATTGTTCGGCTGCCGACGCGCCGCGGTCGGGCGCGACGAAGTTATCAATATAGACGCCCAGCAGGTTGATATCCGGGTTGATGTAAAGCGCGCCTTGTTCAAAGCCGTTGCGGAACTTCTTGACCGGGGGGATGTCGATGCCGTAGACTCCGGCGATGGTATCCGACCCGACCGAACCCGCCACCTGCGCCGCCAGTACACCGGCCAGGAAGCCGGATTGATCTTCGCGGAATTGAATGCCGACATAATTCGCGGGACCATCCAACACGAACTGGTCGACGCCGAGGAAGTAAACATCCTCGTTGGCTTCGGCGGCAGCCCAGGTGCTGTCCGCGATCAGAAAGCCGACTGTCACGATCACTTCAAAACCTTCATCAATGCAAGTCTGGATGTTGGCTTCGTAGTCCGTCTCGGCTTGAGTCTCGATGAACTTGTATTCCAGGTCGTACTCGTCGGCGGCACCGGTGGCGCCATCATGAGCGAACTGGTTAAAGGTGCCGTCGTTGACGCGGCCCAAATCGGTGACGAGGCATAAGGTTTCGACGCCGTCTTGCGCCAATGCCAAGGGCGCGGCCGCCAGCAAAAGCAATGCCAGGCTGAGAACTGCCATGACCATTTTCATTTGTCATTCTCCTGAATCGACTTATTGAGACGTTTAGCTGCCTGCGCTTACTTTACTATCTTGAAGCGCCCTTGACAACGCCGCCCTGAACTGGGCGCAGAGCAACCGCATTCGGAGAAGGGCCGGGGATGGGGTAGAGAAGCGGTGTTTTCGCAATTCTCATTACTTACTTGGAACTACCGAGAAAACCCGAGCTGCGTTCATATTTTTTTCAGATTTGCCGGGTAGGTTACAATTAGAAACAAGACAATTGGAGAAGGGTAGCAAGGGAAAGATGTCAAAACAACGGAATATCCTCGTCGTCGATGACGAGCGCACGATCCGCGAAGTCGTGCGCCGCTACCTGGAGCTGGAAGGCTATCTCGTCACGGAAGCGGCGACGGGACCGCAGGCTTTGTCCATCTTGCAAAGCCAGGCGCCGGATCTGATCGTGCTGGATATCATGCTGCCCGGCGTCGATGGCTTTTCCATCACGCGGCGCCTGCGCCATCCCTCGGAATCCAATCCGCTGCGGATTGAAGGCGACATCCCGATCATATTGCTGACCGCGCGCGGCAACGAGGTGGATCGCATCGCCGGGCTGGAATTGGGCGCCGACGATTATGTGACCAAACCCTTCAGTCCCCGCGAGTTGGTGGCGCGGGTCAAGACGGTATTGCGCCGCAGCGCGACAGCCGCAGTCGAAAGCGAGGCGCCGGTGACTTCCGGCAAGCTGCGCCTTGATCCGCGCGGTCGCTCGGTCGAAGTCGCCGGACGCCCGGTGACCTTGACCGCCAAGGAATTCGACCTGATGTATTTTCTCATGCGGCACCCGCGCCAGGTTTTCAAGCGGCAGCAATTGTTGGACCAGGTCTGGGGATACGAGTTCTATGGCGATGAAAGCACGGTGACAGTACATGTGCGGCGCCTGAGAGAAAAACTGGAAGCCAACCCCAGCAAGCCCGATTACATACAGACCGTTTGGGGCGTCGGCTACAAGTTCGAGGTCTCCCCAAGTCAAGAGGCGGAGTGAAAGAGATGATACGAAGTTGGTCGCGGAATCCCCTGCTGATATTCATCATCGTCCTGGTCATACCTATCGCCGGCACCTTGCTCAGCGGCTTGATCATGTTCGATCTGCCACAGAGCGATGTGCAGCAATTGGTCACCTTCATGACCTTCACCGGCATCTTGAGTTCTTCGCTGTCTTTCGCCTTTTATCGCTTGGGCGTTCTGGAGTGGTTTCGCAGCCTGCGCTGGACAATCTGGACCATGATCGCGCTGATGGTCGGGATGATCTTCCTTAACGTCTGGGTGATCGCGCGCTTCACCTTTATCGAACAGCATTACTTGTCCTTGACCTCGGTCTTGCTGGTCTTCGCGGGTTTGTCGGCGCTGACGATCGGTTTCTTCGCGTCCAAGACCATGACCGACCGCCTGAGCGAATTGACCGATGCCACGCAGCTGCTGGCGGGCGGCGATTTCTCCACCCGCTTGAAAATCTCCGGCAATGACGAAATCGCTCAGTTGGCAGCCACCTTTAACGCCATGGCACAGAGCTTGGGCGAGGTCGACGACCAGAAACGCCAACTCGAACAGACGCGGCGCGACTTGACAGCCTGGGTCTCGCACGATTTGCGCACGCCATTGACGTCCATGCGGGTTATGATTGAAGCGATGCTGGACGGCGTGGTCCAGGACAAGGAAACGATCCATCGCTACCTGGACAGCAGCCGCGCCGAGATCGAGCATCTGGCCTATTTGATCGACGACCTCTTCGAATTGGCGCAATTGGACGTGGGTCACTTGACCATCCATATGCAGCAGGCGTCGATCAGTGATCTGATTTCCGATACCCTGGGCAGCATGCAGCCCAAAGCCCGGCAGCATGGCATCAGGCTCTTGGGCGAGGTCGCCGAAGACGTTGATATGATAGGCATGGCGCCGGACAAGATTCAACGCGTCTTGTCTAATCTGGTTGATAACGCCATCAAATATACCAGGGAGGGCGAGTCAGTCACGCTGCGCGCCTACCGCAGCGCGGACGATATTCGCATCGACATTCACAATAGCGGCTCGTACATCCCGCAGGATGTGCTGCCGCGCCTCTTCGAGAGCTTCTATCGCGGGGAAGGCTCGCGCATGCGGGGCGATGACGGCGCGCGCGGGACCGGCTTGGGCTTGGCGATCGCCCGCGGTTTCATCGAAGCGCATGGCGGTCGCATCTGGGCAAACAGCGAAGAGGAAGCGGGCACGACTTTTAGCTTTACGCTGCCGCAGTCGCTGGAAAGCGGCGACCGCAGATTGTGATGCGCGGCGGCGCTATTGTAGTTACAGCGTTTAATATGAGTAAAGCTACCGGTTTCACATACGCCGCGCGTCAGCAGCCAACTTGTGGGAGCGGCCGTGTCACAGTTCAAGGTCGTCCAAATGGAGGACATTCAAGTCGGTCAAACGTTTCATGGCTGCGTCATTGGTGAGAATCGAGTCGCAGTCCGTCGCAATGGCAGTTGCGACATGTATTGCGTCTGCGATGCGCAATGAATACTGCGCGCGAATCTCCCCAGCTAAAATCGCTATATCAGCCGAAACTGTTACCAACGTGTAGTCATCTCGGCTGACCAGAATATCGCGATATCGCTTCGCGAGATCGTCATTGCCCGTTTTCAGGGGCTGGACCATGAGTTCCGTTAAGGTCAAGACGGAAGTGATAGCTTGTATCGGCGATGTCTCAATCAAACCGATGACGCGGAACATCCTCGTGAAATAATCCCGGTGCCTTTCTACAAAATATATGAAGGGCGCAGTATCAATGTAGATGCGCTTCGCGTCTTGCAATGCGGATGCAACGTTCAAGTTGCCTAATCCCACTCATCACGCAATTGATTGACGTAATCCTGAGCATCTACGCCTTGCCATATTCCCTTGCCCATGCCAACCAACTCGAACAAGCTCCGCTTGGGCTTCTGCTCATCTACTTCAGCAAGGTCAAGTTCAACAAGTTCTTGAAGCAAATTGAGCAGTTCTTTGCGTTCATTTGGATTTAGCGCTTTGACTTGAAGCAGGACTTCACTGATCGACATGATGCCATTCTCCCTATGCAGTTGCCACAATTATATCATCTCTGTCGACGAATTCACCTATGTGATTGTCTGCCTGCGCGCTGGCGAGGCGCGCGCTTCCAAATCGACTAAGGTCTCATCGGAACGCAGATTCGTTGCAAGCGCCAATATAGGCTAGAATACGCCTCACTGATCTGGAGAACAGGATCGGCCATGACAGACCGAACCACTGTGATAGCCATCTTCGGCGTGACTGGCGACCTCGCCCGCCGCAAGCTCATCCCCGCCCTCTACAGCAACTTCATCAAAAGGCGGCTGCCGCAGCGGCTGCACATCGTCGGCGTGGGCCGCCGCGATTGGACTGACGAGACACTGATCGAACACGCTCGCCAATCGCTGCGAGAATTCGCCGCTGCCCAATTCAATGAGGGCGATTGGCGTCATTTCCAGTCTTGTCTGTCTTACAGCAAGGTCAACCTGCCGCATACCGAGACTTATCAAAACCTGAAAGACCACCTGGAAGCGCTTGATGGCGGCGCCAGCAATCGCCTCTATTACCTGTCGGTCGCGCCGGAGTTCTATGAGGATGTGGTGACGAACCTGGGCCGGCTGGATATGGCGCGGGAGAACGGCGCGGGGCGCGCAGGGGCGCGTGGACAGAGCCCGTTCTGGCGGCGTATCGTCATCGAAAAGCCCTTTGGCTACGACCTGGCAACGGCGCAGTCGCTCAACAAAGCAGTGCATGCGGTCTTCACCGAATCGCAGGTCTATCGCATCGATCACTATCTTGGAAAAGAAACGGCGCAGAACATCCTCTTCATGCGTTTCGCCAATACCATCTTCGAGCCGATCTGGAATCGCAGTCACATCAGCAACGTGCAGGTGACCGTGGCCGAAACGGTCGATGTCGGCACGCGCGCCGGTTATTACGACAAATCCGGCGTCATGCGCGATATGGTGCAGAATCACCTGCTGCAATTGCTCTCGCTGATCGCGATGGAGCCGCCCTCGGCTTTCGATGGCCATGCCCTGCGCAACGAGAAGGTCAAAGTGCTGCAGGCGGCTCGCGCCGTCCGCCTCTGCGATACGGTGCGCGCGCAATATGACGGATATCGGGGGGCGGATGGCGTCCCGCCCGATTCCGACACGCCGACCTATGTCGCCCTGCGTCTCTTCATCGACAATTGGCGCTGGAAAGACATTCCCTTTTACTTGCGCTCGGGCAAGGCGCTGCAGAGCAAGACCACCCAGGTGAACATCCAGTTCAAGCGCCCCCCCAACAGCATCTTCGAGCTGGCCGAGAGCGGCGATCCCTCGCGGAACATGCTCTCGATCTGCATCCAACCCGACGAAGGCATGCACATGACCATCCAAGCCAAGGTCCCCGATGAGCAAATTGCCAAATCCGTGGATATGGAATTGCACTACGAAGACGCCTTCCTGGCGGACGAATTGCCCGATGCCTACGAGCGCTTGATCCTCGACGCCATCAATGGCGATGCCGCGCTCTTCATCCGCAGCGACGAGATCGAAAGCGCCTGGAAAATCGTCGATCCGATCATCGAAGGCTGGGAGAAGGACCGCGCCGCCCCGCCCATGCAAATTTATCGCAAAGGCTCCTGGGGTCCCTGCGCCGCCGACGAATTGCTAGAGCGCGAGGAACACATTTGGCGCATCAGTTGTTTTGATGACGGCAAGTAGGGCGCGACGGCAGCGGATTTACGACCGTCGGTCCCAGATCGCAAGGAGCGGCGGAGGATATCGCCCAGCCCGAAGCGCCCGGTTTAGCGTGGGGTTTATTCTTCCCAGGGGTCTACCTTGACCAACTGCATGATGTAGAAGAGAGCGCCTGCCGGGTCGGCTACGACGGACCAGCTGCTGCCGTCGGCATCTATTTGCTTATCGATTTCGATGGCGCCGCCGAGTTCCTTCACGCGGCTGATGGCGGCGTCGACATCGGCGACGTGGAAGTGAGGCAGCCAGATTGGCTCGACGTCGTCGAGTTCAAGCATGCCGCCGTTGAAGCGTCCGCGGTTGAAGACACGGGTGAAGATGCCATCGAGATCGTATTCCCAGCCGAAGAGGGCATGGTAGAAGTCTTTCGCCCGGGCGACATCAGGGGTCCAGAGCTCGTTCAAGCGCATGGCGCCGACGGTGTTAACGATGCCGGCGCCGATGGTGTCGTATGGCTGCCATAAATTGAGCGCCGCGCCGGTGGGATCCTGGATGTGCATCATGCGCCCGCTGTCGAAGACATCTTCCGGTCCGTAGACGACGGTCCCGCCGTTCGTTGTCACAACATCAGCCAGGGCATCCACGTCATCAACGGTCACGAAATTGTTCCAATGCGACGGGGCGCCCGTTTGCAGTTGATCCGGCATCATGCCGCTCAGAGCCGCGCAGTCTTCTTCCTCCAACTGGAAGACGGTGTAGGTCATGCTTTCGCCGATGGGAACTTCGACCTTGCTCCAGCCGAAGAGATCCATATAGAAGGCTTTTGCCGCTTCCGGATCGCTCGAACTGTTGTCCGCCCAACTGAATGTGCCGTGGGGGTATTTCGTGACCTTGTACATGGGCTTCACCTGTCACTGCGGGCGACTCTGCGAGTCGCCCACAGTCGCATTTGCAATTGTAGAAACGGGCGAGCTAATAGCTCGCCCCTACAAAACATTAGCTTTTATCAGGCGCTGGCTATTCTTCCCAGGTGTCTGCTTTTTCAAACTGCTTGATGTAGAAGACGGCGCCGGCCGGGTCTTCCACAACGGTGAACCAGCCCGTATTCGGCGCTTCCATCTTCTGCGTAACCACCCGGCCGCCCAATTCTTCGACCCGCTTCATTGCGACGTCGATGTCCGCGACGCGGAAATAAACCATCCACATTGGCGGCATCTCGCCAAAACTCTCATCCAATTGCAATATGTCGCCGTTGCTGCGGCCGCGATTCCTGATGTCAATGTAATTCTCATCGCCATCAAACTCCCAGCCCAGCACGGCGCTGTAGAAGGCTTTGACAGCTTCGGCATCGCGGGTGAGCAGCTCGTTCCAGCACATGGCGCCGACGGTGTTGACGATGCCGGCGCCGATATGTTGCTTGGGCTGCCACAAACCGAGGTGCGCTCCCTCGGGATCCGCGATGTGCAGCAGGCGCCCGCTATCGAATACATCCCAGGGCCCATACGTGATGGTACCGCCGTTGTCTGTGACTACCTGGGCCAGCGCATCGGCGTCCTCGACAGTCACGTAGTTGAACCAGAGCGAGGGGACGCCCTTCGGCAGCATGCCGCTCAGCGCCGCGACATTTTGACCCTGATGCTGGAACATGGTGTAAGTGTTGTTCTCGTCAATGGGGATCTCGTATTTGCTCCAACCGAACAAGTCCATATAAAAGGCTACCGCCAAATCTGGATCTGTTGAGGAGTTTTCCGCCCAACTGAATGTGCCGTGCGGGTACTTCGTCACTTTGTACATGAAGCTTCTCCTGTCATTTTGGGCGACTCACAGAGTCGCCCACAGTCGCACATGCGATTGTTGGAACGGGCGAGCGAAAAGAGCCTGTTGAAAAAGCACCAAAACCCCCCACCCCAAACCCCTCCCCGAGAGGAAGGGGCTTTAACGGCTTATTAGGGTTCAGAAAGCTCCCCTTCCCTCATTTTGGGGGTAAGGGGCCGGGGGATGGGGCAGTATTTCAACAGAGTCTAATAACTCGCCCCTACAGCATATGCCTTTTTTCAGCGCCCTTTATTCTTCCCAGGGGTCGGCTTTGAAGAGCTCCATGATATAAAAGTGCGCGCATGCCGGGTCTGTCGCCAGCGCCCAATAGCCCGTATCAGGCGCCTCATTCGGGCCCATGTGCACTTGCCCGCCCAACTCCTTGACACGGGCGATGCCGGCCTTGATATCGCCTACGTTGAAATAGGGCATCCAGCAAGGGGGCGTTTCGCCGAAGCTCTCGTCCATTTCGATCATGCCGCCATTGTTGCGGCCCCGGTTTGTGATGTGGATGTAATGCCCATCGCCGTGGAATTCCCAGCCCAGCACAGTGCTGTAGAAGGCTTTGGCCGCCGCCGCGTCGCGGGTGAGCAGTTCGTTCCAGCACATGGCGCCGACGGTGTTGACGATGCCCGCGCCGATGTGGTTGCGCGCCTGCCACAAGCCCAGCGCCGCGCCAGTCGGGTCCATCAAGAAAGCCATGCGCCCGCTTTCGAAGACATCCATGGGACCAAAGATGATCTGGCCGCCATTGTCCGTGACGACCGGCAAGAGCGCGTCGACATCATCGACAGCCACATAGCATGACCAGTGCGATGGGATATTCTGCTCGAGCGCCTCTTGGGTGGCCTCGCTGAGCGCGGCGACATTTTGACCCTGGTGCAGGAACATGGTGTAGGTCATGCCTTCGCCGACGGGGATATCGAATATGCCCCAGCCGAAGAGATCCATATAGAACTGCTTTGCCGCTGCCGAGTCGGTCGAGCTGGTATCCGCCCAATTAAATGTGCCGTGGGGATATTTTGTTACGGTGTACATATCTTGTCTCCTGTGCCCTTGATTGTCGATCAAAGTTCGATTTGGAAGAGCCTATTCTTCCCAGGGCTCGGCCTGGATCAGTTGGATAATGTAGAAATGGGCGCCGGCCGGGTCCGACATATAGGCGAAGTGGCCAGCGCCGGGCGCCTCGGTCTTGGGAATGATGATGGTCGCGCCCAGTTCCCCGGCTTTGGCAATTGAAGCGTCGATGTCGGCGACGGTGAAGTAGGGCTGCCACATCGAGGGCATCCCGCCGAAGCTCTCGTCCATCTGCATCATCGCGCCGTTGTTGCGCCCGCGATTCTGAATCATGATGTAGCCGTTCTCGTCAACGATGTATTCCCAGCCGAACAAGGCGCTGTAAAAGGCTTTGGCGGCGTCGGCGTCTTTGGTCAGCAGCTCATTCCAGCACATGGCGCCGACGGTGTTGACGATGCCGGCGCCGATGTGGTTCTTTGCCTGCCACAGACCCAGTTGAGCGCCGGTCGGATCCTGTAACTGAATCATGCGGCCGCTCTCAAAAACATCCATGGGACCGAAGAGGATAGTCCCGCCGTTTTCGGTGATGACGGGCAGCAGCGCGTCCACGTCATCCACTGAGACGTAGTTGGTCCAGTGCGATGGAATGCCCTGCGCTTGCATGTCGGGCATCATGGCTGCGAAGCCAGCCGCATGTTCACCCTGGTTCTGGAACATGGTATAGAACATGTCGCCGCCAATGGGTTCGTCGATATTGCCCCAGCCGAAGAGTTCCATATAAAAGGCTTTGGCTTTTTCCGGAGCGGTAGAGGTATTGTCCGCCCAGGAAAAGGTCCCTTGTGGGTATTTTGTGACTTTGTACATCGTTGTTCTCCTGATTCTATGATTGTTCGTCGACTAGAAAATCTGTTCAGCCGTTCGGCGGCGGCGAATTTGGGCTACCGCGCTCACAGAAAATAATAAACCTGCTCGGCTACCGCAGATCGC
>JAPPMO010000007.1 GCA_028873975.1 Chloroflexota bacterium | reverse complement strand
CCCCAGAGAAATTTCACGAAAAACCGACCCACCTCAACACGGGACTATACACCTAGCTTATTCTGATTAATGATGACGATTTCCAAGCCGGACATAGATAGTAAAGTCAAGCGGGATAACGCCAAGCCAAGCCGCCCCGCGTCGAGAGCAATCGGTTGCCGCCGGCTGTTCGCCGTAGCTTGCCTGGCTTTGAGCTTGATATGTGTCGTTCCGATTGTTCTGACCTCGCCGGGGTTGCACTGGCATATCGACAATTACGTCCGGCCGCCTATCATCACGCCCGCGCCGGCAAGCAAAGAATCGGACGTGATCGCCTTCACCTGCGCTAAGTATGGTGAATATCCTCGTAACAGGCTATTTATTCTTTACTCGGATGGTAGTGGCTTAAGACAGATTAACCAGCATCATTTCAAGAGATACGGTCACATCAGTTGGTCACCAGCTGGCACTTGGTTTGTATTGAGCGCCAAGAATATTGCTTTTAACCTTTGGGGAACCGCCAGTAACGAGATTTATCGGGTGCGTTTTGATGGATTGGAAGTGAGGCGTCTAACATATGACCACTACCATGCTTTCTTTCCGCACTGGTCAGATGATGATGGTTCTATTTCCTTCGTTAGCATTAAGGGCATTAGCTTTAGAGGCATTCATCAAATTTCTGTAAATGGGGATGAAATCAGTCAGACTGATAATCCTCACATTGAACCGCGTTTTTGGGCTCATCCTTTTGCATGGTCTTCTGATAACCAGAAGTATGCCTTTTCTCCATATTTTTTCGTCGCTTATGGCAGCAATCCTGATGGGTCAGATTTACAAGAGTTGGAAGAAATGAAGGACGGTATACAGGGAATTGAATGGTCGCCAAACAACGAACAGATTCTCTATTATGATTCGTATGACAAGCTAATTGTATACAATGTAAAAACGAGAATGGAAGATTTTTCACTGAACATGGACGTGACGCTTAATGCGCGCTGGTCCCCGGATGGCAAGTGGATCGCAATCGTGGGGCAGGCAGAGAACGTAAACTCTGGGATTTATTTGTATCTACTCGATGTTCGCAGCGGTGATATTCAAAAAGTTATAGAAGATGACATTGAAATCCGCAGTTCAATTTCATGGTCGCCCGACAGCGAGTGGATTGCTTTTTCCAATTATGATAATTTATTCGGAGACGAAGATAAATATACTGGTCGGATGTTCAAGATAAAGCGGGATGGCACAGCCTTGCAGCAATTGAGAGAGTTGGATTGCCGGATTGGGCAATTAAGCTGGTCGCCGACATAAGTTCAGAAAAATCCCGCCTCCTCAACAAACGACCGACGCCCCGTCGCTGGCATCAATCGCTACCCAAGCCCCGCCTTGGTCCGGACGCGTTGCCGCCAAGCTGAAGTTTGGCGTGCAGAGCCGCGCCAATCAGGCACATATCTTCCGCGAAGGCGGCCGGCCGGATCAAACCGTCATAATAGAAATCATGGTGCAAGATATGCTCGCGGATAATGGCGCGGGCGGGGTCCAATAGCAGTTCGCCCAGTTTGGAGGCGCTGCCGCCGATGACAACCGCCGCCGGATTAAAGAGGTGCAGGAGGTTGACCAGCCCAAAGCCCAGCCAGCGACCGGCTTGCGCCGCCACTGCCAGGGCGAGCGGGTCGCCCGCCAGCGCCGCTGCGCCGACGGCGCCTCCGTCGACATCTGGCAGATCCCGCAAGGACGATGCGCTGTCAGTGGCGCGCAGACGAAAACGCGCCCAGTCGCCCAAAGCCGTGCCGGAGACCAATTCCTCCCAGCGGCGATGGCTGCCATCGGGCAGGCTGAAACGCATGTGGCCCGGTTCTATGGCATGTGAACGCCAGCCGGTGAAAAGCTGGCCATTGATGATGACGCCGCCGCCGAGGCCGGTGCTGATGGTCAAGTAGATCATGGGATCCGCGCCTTGCCCGGCGCCCAGGTGATATTCCGCCAGAGCGCCGAGATTGGCGTCGTTTTGCAGGAAAGTCGGCAGGTTGTCAAAGGCGCCGCTGATCGTCTTGGCGAGCGGGACCTCCGACCAACCTGGCAGGGTGCGGGCTCGGATAATGACGCCCGTTTCGGCGTCCAGCGGACCGGGCGCGGCAATGCCAATGGAGGCGGGTTTGCTGCCAGGCTCGATCACGGACTTGCCCAGATCAATCAGACGCTTCAAGCCCGGGCCCATGCCTTCTTCCACTTTGCTGGGTGTTTCCGCCCGGCGCAACAGGCGCAGTTCGTCGTCGAATAGCGCGGCTCGGCTGCGAGTGCCGCCAAAATCAATCGCCAGATGGGTCTTCATAAGCCGTTGACGAAGGCGTATTGCTGATAATCGGGCGCTGGTTTGCCGGCGTCGCTCGCCTCGCCCTCTTGCACCATCAGCGCGCCGTCCCGAGAAACCACGATCCCCGCGCGAGGTCCGCGCTTCAAAGCATCATAAGCGATGCGGCTCATATCCACAGCCCGTTGGCGATCAATGTGAGAGGCTGCGGCGCCGCGCTGCGCATGCCCCAGGCGCGTCAGTCGAACGCGGATGCCGGTCATTTTGGGGATCTCGTCCGTCAAGCGCTCGGCTGCCGTTACGCCTTCGGACAGCACAAGCAGCGCATATCCGCGCCGCGCCACAGTGATCTTCAAGCGCCGCGCCAGCCAATCCATGCCGAAGTCGTATTCCGGCAGCAGCACGGCGTCCGCGCCGCAGGCGTAAGCGATCGCCAAAGCCAGGTAGCCGCTGTCTCCCCCCAGCGTCTCGACCAGGAAGATGCGCCCGGGCAAGGCATTCGCTGTGGCGCGGATGCCTTCGATCGTTTGCCAGGCGTAGTTGCAGGCGGAATCGTGACCGAGCGTGTAATCCGTGCCGGGCACGTCGTTGTCGATTGTGGCGGGTAGGGCGATGCAGGAAAGTCCCCATGTTTGCAGGCGCGGGAGGACAAACTTGATCGTGCCGTCCCCGCCGAAGAGCAGCAGGTTGTCAATTTTTTCTTCGGTCAGGGCCCGGCTCAATCCTTCACCCGCATCTGGGCGGGCGAGCGCTGGCGCGCGGCTCGAGCGCAGCCAGGATCCGCCCCGCCCCGAAAGCAAGCCGACGGCGGCTTGATCAATTTCGGTTAATTGTCCGGACAGCAAACCGGCAAAGCCGCCTTGCGCGCCGATGACGCGGTCGCCGTTTTGGCCTGCCAAGCCGGTATAGGCGGCGATAGCCGCATTGATGCCCGGCGCGTCCCCGCCGTTGACGACAATTACCGTCTTCATGGGTCGTGGTTTCAGTTCCGTTTTGGCGCCTGCATGGAAGAATGATACCTGAATTTGGCAGTTCAGTCTAAATGCCGCGATGGTTTGTATTTGCGCGCTGGCATCCGCAGCGACTCAAGGCTGGAGTTGGCTATTGACAGATAGAACATACGTGCTATAATGTCGACAAGCATTCATATTAAACTGAGTGTTGCGCCGCGCGGGCTGGCTTGTGACAGGGCAAAGGCAGCGGGCGCATTCACAGATCAGCTTGAAGTCTTGGGAGGACGAGATGAATTTCGACGAACTCTATTTGCAGTATTTACAAAGTACGACGGTAAAACCAAAACCGAAACCAAAGCGGAAATCGCCGTATAGGCCGCCTTGGCTTTTTCCCCAGCCAAAGCGGAAAACGAAACCGACGTATAGACCAGCGCGGCCTGTACGAAAGCCAAAGCGGAAACCGACGTATAGGTTGCCCTGGCTCCTACCCCAACCAAAGCCGAAAACGAAACCAGCGTATAGACCGCCGTGGTCTATACCACAGCCGGCGCCTTTCAAAAGAACGCGCTCACCGCGTGTTTCACAGACAGAAAGGACGATTGACTTTAGGGACAGTTTTCCGGTGAATCCTCGAACGATTGTGGATGATCTTCAGGATCTGCGGCCCGATATAAGCGATGATTTAAGTAGAAACGTCGAAGCTGCGTTGACCAACGAAGGGCTTCTGGCGCCTGATTACACGGAGCCGTCAGAGTTTGTGCGAAATAATTTTGCCGAGTCTGGTCTCGATGAGGAATCGGATCAGCGCGCCGAGGCGCATGTGCGGAATCATGTAGCGCGGGCCGAAGAGCTTGAGCTGCTAGAACAAGCGTATGGCGATGTACAACACTTGGCACTTCTCGGCCAATTGCCTGGTCGCGCGTTTTTCGACACCTCTGCCGAGATCTCCCGCTTGGCGCAGCGTGGTGTAATCAATGGTCG
This sequence comes from Chloroflexota bacterium, assembly GCA_028873975.1. Classification (GTDB taxonomy): domain Bacteria; phylum Chloroflexota; class Anaerolineae; order Aggregatilineales; family Phototrophicaceae; genus UBA6055. The sequence continues at coordinate 55,339 of JAPPMO010000007.1, read as the reverse complement.
AATGCCGTACAAAAGTGTTTTTGGGCCGCAGGACCTGACTGAGGATGAATTTAACTTTGGGCGAGGAGCTCTTGATGGTACATATTTTAGCGACCTGGCAAACATCTCGGGGCGCGGACGGCTGATCACCGCGCCCGTATTGGCGTCAGGTCCGGGAGGCGCAGGCGATTCCGGCGATGAAGGAGACGTTGAATACACTTATGCGGATGTCAAGGACCTTGTGGAGGTGGACCTGGAAACCGCGGCGAGTAAAAATGATGCGGCGCACTACGATGATATGTTGGAATCTGTACTCGGGTTTGAGCTCATTCTGAATGATGCAAATGATGACCAGGAAGACATAAGACAAATACGCAATCTTGCCAAAGCCGCAACTCTGATTGTCGACTACTTCGCCGAGGTCTATTTTAAGGGGGACGAGGATAAGGCATTGCGCGCTTTTCAGCTATTGGTAGACGAAGTCGCTCATACGCAGGAGCACAGACATAGGTATTTGAACACGGTTCAACACTGGCATGGACACTGGCATGGACACTGGCATGAAATTGAGGGCGGAGCGCTTTCACATGGGCATGGGCATGAGCACGAAGAGCTGACGATATATCTTGAAGACGACAGGGCTGGCGGAGATGACCTTGGCCGGGTTCCGCTACCTTATATTCGAGATGGAGTCGTGACGAATGAGAGTATACTCAACGATATGTATCTGGGAAGTCTGCCCACCACTGTCGATGACTTTGAGGTGGGTTACAGTATCGGAACGATTCTCCATGAATTTGGCCATGTCATAGATAGAAGGATGGGTTTCACCGCTGCTCTTAATGAGCCTGTCCCAGAAGCTGGCGGCATAAGTCGCCAGTATTCGCTTGGCGGAATGCATGGTCTAAATGTAAACAAACAGATACCGGAACGTGGTGTTCAAGGCTTTGGCGCGAAACAAGCGGTCTACAACGAACTGGGAATCGCGCCCTTTGTGACGGACGTCGTTGAGGTTTCAGGAGAAACATTGCATATGTTATCAATTCTACCGGATCCTCGTGGTAGATTTGACACATTTGGCAGTGATTTCTACAATTGTTTGGAAAGAGGCGGTTGTGGTCCCAGGGAAATAGATTGGCAACGCGCCTCCGACGAAGCAAATGCAGAAATGACAAACAATGCCATTGCTTTAAGGGATGCATTCCGCGAAGTATTCGGGGGATTTCTGCATCAGTTAATCGAAGATGATATGCATGAGTAGAATCATATCCATCGTCATCTTGTTTGCCGCGCTCTGGCAGGGCGGAGCAACGTTTGGGCAGGACCGGGGCTGGGCGGCGGCGATCGCCTGGCGCCCGGATGGTGAAATGATCGCCATCGGATCAAGTACCGGAGTTTGGCTATTTGATTCTGAGTTCAAGGAATTGGGTTATGTGCATGTCAGGCACAAGTGGGACTTACCGCCCAGATCCTTGTCCTGGAATACCGCAGGCGATCTGCTTGCGGTGGGTTATATGCAGCTCGGCCGGGCGCCGATCCAAATCATTGATATCGCCAAACTCGAGGTCATATCGGAGATCTCGACAAGGTTTCCCGAGTGGACTCCGATAGAGTGGCACCCGAGGGACGATCTCATTGTGGTTGGCACGTATGATGGCACAGCTCATATTTTCGATGCGATCACGGGCGAAGAACAGTTCTATTTTGTTGAGCGCAAAGAAAAAGTAAGAGGAGCATTAAGCAACTACACAGTCGGATTCTGTTGGTTTGACGAGGATATCCTCGTCATCGCAACTCATCATGAAGTCTATGTCGTTGACATAGCAAGCAAGGAGCTGCTGCAAACAACAGACCCTGACACCGTTTTCGATACCACGGACTGCAATCGCGAGCGTCAACTCATAACGACAAACGGAAAACTGTATGATATCGGAACTGGGTCGCTTATCGATTTTTTCACCGAGCACGACCTTTATATTAACCGCATAATTTTGACATTAGATGTGGCCTGGTCGCCGGCCGGTCGCCGCTTTGTCGCCAGCACAGAGGGCTGTCTTGTCCGTGTGTTTGATGGTAGAACTGGCGAAACGCTGGCAGTACTCTCGGGTGGGATTCATTATGAGCAACAGGCACATTCATTTTTCTTAAGCTCAATAGCCTGGCATCCCGATGGGGGGCAATTTGCGGTGGTGGGCCAATTCGGAGACATTCGTGTTTGGGATGTTAAGACTTATGAGTTGCAAAGGCGCTTTGATGGTTTCGAACCGATCAATGCAGTTGACGGTGTGCCCTATAAGACGCGTGAAGAATCGCTGGAGTATGAATGCCCGGAATAACCGAGTCCCCAAGGCAGAAGGCTCGGGATTAGCATCGTTGGCGATAATGGGAAGTCTATCTCAAGCAACCGCTCCCATCCAGCGCAGGCACGGCAAGGCAGGGCAATCGCATCAAAATGATAGCGGCTGAAATGTTGGGAATCTAAACTGAATATTAACCACAGAGAACACAGAGGGCACAGAGAAAAACATAAAATGTCTTATTTCAACTGTGTTTTCGAGCGAAAAATCACGTTTCGCTTATAACTCTTTCTTATGCTTAGTCTCGGATTTTAGAAGAAATGCCGTCTGAACACTAGCGAACTCTGTGCGCTCTGCGCTCTCTGTGTTGAAAAAAATTTGATGCGATTGCCCTGCGCGGCAAGGGTCTCACTTCAAGCGCAGGACAAGCATGGCGAAGCTGTGCGGCGGCAGCTGCAATTGATCGACCGGCATCGTCTGATGCTCGATGGCGACGGTATCGGGGGCTTCAAAGGTATTGGTCGCCAAGGGACTGGCGCCCGATACGCAGTACATATCAACTTCGGTTTCAACTTCAACGCCCGTTATTGATAGGTCCATCGGCTCGTCGACTCCGCAGTTGACCAGCGATACAAATAGCGTTTTCCCGTCGGCGTCAAGGGTTGTGGCGGCATTCATCAGCGGCACGTCGTCAAAAGCGGGCATCGTGCCCGCCGCCGGGCTGGCGAATATGCCGCAATCGACGCTTGTCTCCAGCGCTTGCCGCCCGCGATGATGCGTCATCAATTCCAGAACCAGCGTCGCCGGCATCTTGATCACGGCCGGCGCTGCGGGATCCTGGCCGGTATCAATCGGTACCCAGCCGCCGCGCCGCCCCAGATAGAGTTCTTCCCAATTGTAGAGCGGGGCTATCAGGTAGCAGCCCATCACGTTGGTCAGATGATAAATCGCGCTGTAGCGGATGCGATTTGCGCGCCCCAAGCAGAGGTTCATGATCGACCCGGTATAGAGCGCGTCCGCCAGATTGTATTCTTCTATGAAATTGGGCGCTTTGGCGCCGACGTAGGTATTCCATTCGTCGAAGGCGATCGGCAGTTGCCTTGACGTGTGCTGGTCGACGACCGCCAGCGTATCGTCCAACATGCCTTTCACCTCGTGCCAGGCGGCCATTTTTGGCAGGTAGATCGCTTCAGGGGCGGGGCTCTCGGCAAGCTTTTCCGTGCGGACGGAATAAAAGTGCAGGCTGTACTGATCCATTTCCTCGGCGGCGATCCCCAGCACCCGCTCGTTCCAGTGGGCGTAGAGGTCGACCGGCACGCCGACTCCGATCAAGGTGAGATCAGGGTCGGCAGTACGCATGGCGCGGGCGAATTCGAGATAGCGCCTGGCGTAAGTGTCGGCATCGACATGGCCGACTTGCCAGTTGCCGTACTGCTCGTTGCCCACGAACCAGACCTTGACGTTATGCGGCTCGGCATAGCCGTTGGCGGCTCGCATGACGCCGTACTCGGTCGCGCTGTCGCCATTGCAGTATTCAACCCAAGCCCGCGCTTCTTCGGGACTGCCATTGCCCATATTTGCTGTCAGCACCGGCTCGGCATTGACCAGGCGGCACAAGTCGATGAATTCGTCGGCGCCGACGTCGTTCGATTCCCAAAGCCACCAGGCGGGATCGAGATAGGTCGGGCGCAAGTCGCGATCGCCGATGCCGAGTTGCCAATGGTAAGCGGAGACGAAGTTGCCGCCGGGCCAGCGCAACTGCGTCGGCGACCAATCGCGCATTGCCGCGATCACATCGGCGCGGAAGCCGCGAATATGGTCGCTTGGCATCAACGAGGCGCAGCCGATCCAAAGCGCGCCTTCCTGAATTGCCAGCTCCAGCTCGCCTTTGGGGTCGGCGCCCGATCTTGTGAAAGTATGCTGATAAGTCCGCCAGCCCTCGCTGACTGCGGCGATTTGCCAGTCTTCGTCTCCGAGCTTCACCGCAAGCGATTGACCCTGACCTTTGAGAACCAGCCGCAGGTGATAGTCGCGCTCGCTCTGCAAGTAGAGGCTGCCCTGCTTGATGCCGCGGGCTTGGCCGTCGGGGCGCCGGATGCTGATGCGCTGTGATTGACGGCCAGTGTAAAACGTGCTGTTGTCGTGCGCGTACAAGACGGCTTCGTAATCGGGATTGAGCGCTTCCCAGGGCACGACAATGCCGACATCCGGGTGAACGTTGTGCAGTCCTTCGCTGGGCGCGGTGTACATGCGGTCGTTGCCGGCGAATTTGCGGTCGCGCAGCATCTCCGCCCAGACACCGCCGTAAATGGCTTGGCCGAGATGCTCGAGGTTGGCGCCGTAGAGGTGGTCATGCGCCTCGCCGATGACATTGTCCAAGTTAATGTTGACTGTCGCCCGATTCATGGTTATCCCCATTCTTGGTTCTTAGTCGATCCTTCGCTCAACGGGCGTTTGGGCTTGGAGAGCCGCGCCCCTGATGACAACTGCTGTCAGCGCGCGTCGCGGTCCCAATTTCGATTCGGCGCCCGCACATGTGAATGATACCTGAAAATGGCAGTGCCGCCTAAATGTCGCGAAGGGCGAAGTGTAGCCTTTTCGGTTGAAACAAAAAGTTTAACCACCGAAAACACCGAGGGCACTGAGAATTGCTTGCGAATGAGTCCTTTTCTTTGTGTCCTTCGTGTCTTGACGGTCAGTGTCTACGCGACCTGTGGTGAAACTGAATGCGGCTCATTTGAATTTAAGGATACACTACCCCAAGCAGCAGAATCGAAAACAATGAAAAATTTGACAAAGTAAGCGAAAGTCGTTAAAGTCTCATCAGGAACAAGGCGAAATTTATTGACCGCGTCGCTCCTGCGGCGAGAAGGTTAAGTGCCTTGTGTGAGCGCGACATTCTTGTGGACAATTCGCCGCTGAGGCGGCGGGCAGCTTGATGACCCAGGACAACTCTTTGCTGGCCATCGAAAGGCAGTGGCGAATTCTGGATATTTTGCAGCGGCAGGGCGCCGTGCGTACAGCCGAGTTGACCAAGTTGATGAAGGTCTCCGCTGTCACCATTCGTTCCGACCTGGGTGAATTGCAGAGGGTTGGCGAATGCGAGATTATCTGGGGAGGCGCCGTCTCCAAGATGCCGGCCTCCGTGCAGGATTCGCTTTTGCGCAGGCGCGGCGAATTAAACGCGGCGTCGAAACAGCGAATCGGCAAAAAAGCGATCGATTTTATCGAAGTCGGCCAGACCATTTTTATCGACGCCGGCACGACGACGCTGGAAATCGTCAATAACTTGCCGCGCAACCTGGAGTACCTGCGCATCGTCACGCCATCGCTCAATATCGCCGTTGCCGCGACTTATTATCCCTATGTCGAACTGGTTATGCCGGGCGGCGTTCTGCGCAATTTGACGCGCTCGCTCATCGGCGCGCAGACCATCCGTTCATTTGAAATGTTTAATGCGGATTTGGTCTTTCTGGCTTCCGGTGGCTTCAGCGTCGAAAACGGCGTGACAACGGGCAATATCCTTGAAGTCGAGGTCAAGCGCACCATGGTCAAACAGGCAAACAGCGTGGTCTTGACGGCTGATGGCAGCAAATATGGACATAGCCTTTCCTTGAATGTGGCGCCGATCTCGGCCATTGATACCTTGATCAGCGACGAGCAGCTGGACGACGCAGCGGCGGCAAAGCTTGAAAATGCCGGGTTGGATGTCATTCGTGTATGATTGGATGTGAATCGGAGAGGGCGACTATGATAGAATCCAGGTAAGTCGGTTGCATCGTCAGCGCATTTAGTTTTATCCAGAAGGAGACTAACGGTGAAGAAATTTCTTGTAGCAGCAACGATAGCGCTATTTGTGATGAGCCTGGTACCGGGCGTCATCGCACAGGACGATGGGTATACCATCGCCTTTGTTCCGGGTGTTAATCCCGATCCCTTTTATATCACCATGAGCGCCGGTGTTAATCAGGCGGCCACGGATTTGGGCTTGAATGTCATTCAGCAAGATCCGGAGCGCTTTGACGTGGCGGTTTCGGAACCGATCATCCGCGCTCTGATCGCGCGGGGCGACATTGACGCCCTCGTCACCGCGCCCAACGATAAAGAGCAGTCGATACCGGTGCTGCAGGACGCGCACGATGCCGGCATCGTCGTACTGACGGTGGATACCTTCATCGGCGACGGCAATTACGCCGATGGCGAGGTGACCTTCCCGATCACCTACATCGGCTCGGACAACACGCAAGGCGGTTACATCGCTTGCTCGGCGCTGGCGGACAAGCTGGGAGCGGGCGCGAAGATCTATGTCACCAATACGCGCCCGGGCATCAGCACCACCGATCAGCGTGAGGAAGGCTGCCTGGCCGCAGCTGAGGACACCGGTCTGGTCGTGGCTCGCGTCGACTACAACGAGAACAGCGCCGATACCGCGCAGGCGCAGACGGCGGCCGTTTTGCAAGCGAATCCCGATATCGTCGGCATGTTCGCCACCAACACCTTTGGCGCGCTGGGCGCCGGCACGGCCATCCAGAATGCCGGTTTGCAGGGCGCTGTAGAAGTGGCGCTCTTTGACGCCAGCGAAGAGAATATCGGCTTCTTGAAAGACGGCATTGTCTCCCTGGTCATCGCGCAGAAGCCGGCCGATATGGGTTACCTGGGCGTGGCTTTGGCCACCGCCTATATGGACGGCGTCGGCAGCATCCCGGCGCGCGTTCCCACCGGGTACGCGGTCATCAATATCGACAATGTCGATGATCCTGACGTGGCGCGTTTCATCTATACCAGCAATACCAGCGATCCCGCGCCGGCGCTTGATGACAGCTACAACCTGGCATTTGTGCCGGGCGTGAATCCCGATCCCTTCTACATCACCATGTCGCGCGGCGTCTATGGCGCGGCCGGACGCCTGGGCATCAATGTCATCCAGCAAGATCCCGAACGCTTTGACGTGGCGGTTTCGGAACCGATCATCCGCGCTCTGATCGCGCGCGGCGACATTAGTTCGCTGGTCACCGCGCCCAACGATAAAGAGCAGTCGATACCGGTGCTGCAGGATGCCCACGATGCCGGCATTTCGGTCTTGACAGTCGATACTTTCATCGGCGACGGCAACTACGCCAGTGGCGAAGTGACCTTCCCGCTGACTTATATCGGCTCGGACAACGTGCAAGGCGGTTACATCGCTTGTTCGGCGCTGGCGGACGAACTGGGCGCTGGCGCGAAGATCTACGTCACCAACACCCGCCCGGGCATCAGCACGACCGACCAGCGCGAGGAAGGCTGCCTGGCCGCGGCTGAGGCTGGCGGACTGGAAGTCGCCCGCGTCGATTACAACGAGAACAGCGCGGACATGGCGCAGCAGCAGACGGCAGCCGTCTTGCAAGCCAATCCCGATATCGTCGGCATGTTCGCCACCAATACCTTCGGCGCTTTGGGCGCGGGCGCGGCGATCCAGAATGCTGGATTGGAAGGCGCTGTTGAAGTCGCGCTCTTTGACGCCAGCGAAGAGAACATCGGCTACCTGCGCGATGGCATCGTTTCGCTCGTGATCGCCCAGAAGCCGGCCGATATGGGCTACCTGGGCGTGATCGCCCAGATCGCCAATTTGCGCGGCGTGACGTCCATGCCGGCGCGCGTGGGGACCGGCTACGCCGTCATCACGATTGACAACGTCGACGATCCGAACGTGGCTCGGTTCATCTACACGGCCGGCTAAACCTCCACCCCAAGTCCCTCTCCAAAATGAGGGAGGGACTTGACCGATTCGCTAAAGGTTTCTCCCCTTTCCCTCCGCAAGGAGGGAAGGGGCTGGGGAATGGAGGGAAAGTCAAAAGGAAGCGCCTATGGGATTAAAAGCGAAACTGGGCGGCGCGCAGCGTCAATCCCTGGTTAATTCACGATACATAGATTTTCTGACGAAGAGTTGGTCTTATCTGTTCTTGCTGGCGCTGGTGGTTTATTTTTCGGTGACCGGCACCGGCTTTTTCTCGGTGCGCAACTTCTCCTCGATTCTGACGACCAGCACCTTGATCATGCTGATGTCGATTGGTCAGACTTATGTCGTGATCACTGCCGGTATTGATCTGTCCATCGGCTGGACCGTGGGCTTGTCGTCGGTGACGACGGCGCGCGTCATGCGCGATCTGGCCGACAGCGGCAACGATGTCGCCTACGCGATGCTGGCTGGCGTCTTTGCCGGTCTTCTGGTGGCTTTGATACCGGGCTTGATCAATGGCTTGCTGGTGGCGCGGGTCAAAGTCCCGCCTTTTATCGCGACCCTGGGCATGTTTGGGATTGTGCGCGGCGCTGCTTTCCTGCTCACCGATGGCCAGCAGGTCGTGCGCGGGCTCTCGTCTGAACTGCGGGAATCGCTGCGCATGATCGGCAATGGCAGCTTGCTCTACTATATTCCCGACGACGGCTTCCATTGGTTCGCGCTGCCGCCCGACCTGGAACCGCAGCAGCTTCGCGTTGTGTCGCAATTATTGCCTTATCCCGTCATTATTACCGCCTTGGTCGTCATCGTCTTCGCCTTCATCCTGGCGCGGACGAAATTCGGGCGCCATACCTACGTCATCGGCGGCAGCGAAGAGGCGGCGCGCCGTTCCGGCATCAATGTCGATCGCCACCTGGTCATCATCTATGTGATCTGCGGGTTCACCGCCGGCATTGCCGGTGTCTTGCATCTCTTCCGTTTCACGGCCGGCGCGCCACAAGCGGGGGAAGCCGCGCTCTTGTCGTCGGTAGCGGCGGTGGTCATCGGCGGCACCAACCTCTTCGGCGGCGAAGGCGATATCATGGGCGCCGTGATTGGCTCGCTGATTATCGCGGTCCTGCAAACGGGCTTGGTGATCTTGAATATCGACTCGATCTGGCAGTTTATCGTTGTCGGCATTGTCATCATCATCGCGGTGCTGGTGAACCAATTGCAGAACGCGCTGGAAAGGATGCAAGCCAATGTCTGAACCCATCCTGACCGCAACCGGCATGAGCAAATACTTCGGCGGTTTGACCGCTGTCGACAATGTTGACTTCGCCATCTACCCGGGCGAGGTCGTGGCGTTGCTCGGCGACAACGGCGCCGGCAAATCCACGTTGATCAAGTGCATCTCCGGCGTATACCGCCCCGAACATGGCCGGGTGGCCTTTAATGGCGAGGACATCACCAGCCATGCGCCGGCCGATATTCGCAGCCGCGGCATCGAGACGATCTACCAGGATTTGGCTCTGGCGGAAAACCTGGATGTCGGCGCCAACGTATTCCTGGGCAAGGAGAAGACGCGCCGGCTCTTCGGGTTGATTCCGGTGACCGATGACAACTATATGCGCGAAGAAGCTTCCAGCGCGCTTGATGAACTGGACATCCATATCCCGTCGCTCAAGCAGCGGCTGGTCAACCTCTCCGGCGGGCAGCGACAGGCAGTTGCCATCGCGCGGGCCATGTATTGGAACGCCAAACTCGTCATCATGGACGAGCCGACAGCGGCGCTGGGCGTGCCGGAACAGCGCAAGGTGCTGGCATTGATTCGCTCCTTGCGCGAGCAGAATATACCGGTGATTCTGATCAGCCATACCATGCATGACGTGATGGCGGTCGCCGATCGTATGGTCGTGATGCGCCGCGGCCGGATCGTCGCGGATCTCCAGCGCGCCGACGCCAGCGAAGAATTGATCGTCAAACATATCGTTGGCGCGGCGGACAATGGCGGCGACGCCGTGATGATCTAGGGTCGCCTGGCTTGTTGATCTTGCAAGGCGCGGACGAGAGGAAATCCATGACGCGAGAATTGACGCCCGGGCGCTTCCGTGGCTTGAAGTCAAGCAGTCTGGCCGGTCGTGATGTCTTCGGCATCGTCGCCTTCGATCAGCGCGGCAGCTACCGACGCATGATGCCGCCCGATAGCAGCTATAGTGATCTGGCGCGGTTCAAGAACGAAGTCATCGGCGCGCTATCGTCCCAAGCGAGCGCCATCCTGACCGACCCCACTTACGGGCTTGGCGCGGCCATGGAGATGAACGGCAAATCGGGACTGCTGCTGGCTTTGGAAAAAAGCGGCTACAGTGGCGATTCCAGTTATCGCAAAACCGAACTGATCCCGGGCTGGACGGCTGAGAAGATCCGTAAAGTTGGCGCGAACGCCGTCAAATTCATGGTCTACTACAACCCGCAAAGCGAGGACCTGGCCGCCGAATTGGAGGGCTTGATTCGGCAGGTAGTCGCCGAATGCCATCGCTGGGACCTGCCCGTATTCCTCGAGCCGATGTCTTACAGCGTCGATCCGGACATCGCCAAAGAAAGCGCGGCATACGCCGCAGTGCGAGCCGAGATCGTCATTGAAACCGCGCGGCGTCTATCGCGGACCGGCGCCGACGTGCTCAAGATGGAATTCCCGCTGGATATCCAATATGAGCGAGATCACGGCGCCTGGCGCCAAGCCTGCGCGGAGCTGAGCGACGCCTCGGCCGTGCCCTGGGTTTTGCTGAGCGCCGGCGTCGACTTCGAGCAGTTCAAGCCTCAAGCGCAAATCGCCTGCGAGTCCGGCGCGAGCGGCTTCCTGGCCGGGCGCGCCATTTGGAAGGAGGCGGCAACCATGGCGGAAGGCCAACGCTGCGCTTTCCTGCGCGGCGCCGCCAGCGAACGCCTCAAACAGTTATTGGCGGTTGCGGCCGCGGAAGCGCGGCCCTGGAGTGATTTCTACGCCCCGCCGCAGTCAACTGAAACCTGGTACGAGAGTTACAACTGAGCGCGGTTTTGGGGGTTCAGATTCCGCGTTTGGGCCGATTACCTGTCTAAATCCGCCAGTTTGCCGAAGAAGTCACGGTAAATGGCGTCGCGGTTGATATCCAGCGCCTCGCGTATGGGATGCCGAGGCTGTCCCCGACGATACCAGCGGCAGTCCGTGCTTAGATAAGGAGCGTCGGTCAGGTAAGACGGCGCCCAGGCCGGGTTGATCAACCAGGCGAAGTTGATCAGGTCCCACATAATCCAGCTGCGCGCGAAGTGATCGACAAAGCCGTGTCGCGGATGATGCGGGTTGTTGATGTAGAGCCAGTGCAGATAGTCGCCGATTTCGCCCTTGCCCCGGACCCAGGACTCCACCTCCGGCAAGGACAGACCCAGCTGCGCGCCGACATGAAAGCCCGGCAGATAGACCAGCGGCGCGCCGCTGTCAAAGAGCAGCTGCGAGGCTAGGACATCCTGTTCCATATTGAAGGAGGGCTGCACGACATCCATCACGGTTGTGGGATAGCCCGCCGTCCAGGACACCACGACTGTTTCGATGATCTCCGGCGCCAGCAAGAGCGCGGAAGCCACATTCGTCAACGCGCCGATGGCGACCAGATGCAGCGGCTCGTCGACCGTCGCCGTTTTCGCTGTCGCGATCAGATGCGCCACCGCCTCGCTTTCGACCGGTTCGTCGAGGCTTGCCAGGTAGCGATCCGACCCGCGGAAGACGCGATCGGCGAAGTTGAGGCCGAGCTTGTCGCAGACCTTGAGGATCTCTTGGCAGCTGAGTTCCATGCCCTGGCCGGGGCTGACCAGCACGACGCCCTGCGGATCCATCTGCCGATCGTCGTTTACATTGATGCCGGCCTCGTCGAGCTGTTGCAGGAGACCGATGTGCCGCGCCAACAAGGTCCTTTCGTCGTCGGATGTCGCCCCGCGCTGCCGTATGCGGTCGGCCGCTCGCTGCTCGTTAACGCGTTCTTGAAAGGAATAGGGCGCGGCATAGATGCCTTCAATTGCCAGCTTGTCGCGCGAGAGCAAAGCCCAGGTCAAGGCGTATTGATCATCGATTTCGTTGCGCGTATCGGTGTCAATGACGCAGCGCAGTCGGCCAGCGGGCTCGCGCAGAATATGCCGGTAATGCTCAGGACTCAGTTTTGGAAAACGCGCCAGTTGGCTCATGCCAGCACCCCGTCGGCGCGCAGTCGCGCGATATCGGCAGCACTGTAGCCGAGCTCGGCAGCGACCTCGTCGCTGTGCTCGCCCAGACGCGGCGGGTGGCGGCGATAGCTGAGCGGCGTATCGGACAGATGCACGGGCGTCGCCAGCGATTTGACCATGCCCAACGCGGGATGTTCCAACTCGACGATGAAGCCGCGCTCGATGATATGCGGGTCGGTCAGCGCCTCGGCCACGGTGTTGATGCGTCCGCAGGGCACGCCGGCCTGGCGCAGTTCCGTCAGCCATTGATCGCAGGGCTTGCCGCGGATGATCTCGCGCACGGTCGGCAGCAGCGCCTCATAGTTGGCAATGCGATCGGCATTGCTGGCAAAGCGCGGATCCGTCGCCAGGTCTTCACGCCCGACGTGCCGGCAAAAGGCCGCCCAGACATTGTCCGAGCCCACGCCCAGAATGAACCAGTCGCCATCGCTGGCTTGCACTGCCTCGTAGGGCACAACTTGCGGATGCTGATTGCCGCGGCGCGGCGGATCTTGCCCGTCGGCGAAATACTCGCCCGCATAATTCTCCAGCCAGGTCATCTGGCCCTCTTGCAGGGACATGTCGATGAATTGGCCCCTGCCGCTGGATTGGCGCGCTTGCAATGCCGACAGGATGCCGATGACGGTGAATAAACCGCAGGTCATGTCGGCGATGGGGGTCGGGAAGCGCATCGGCGCGCCGTCCACCTCTCCGGTCAGCGCCATCGTGCCGGATTCGGCCTGGGAAACCAGGTCGTAGCCGGGCTGTCCCGCGCGCGGACCGCTGCGCCCGTATCCGCTGATCGAGGCATAAATCAGGCGCGGGTTCAGCGCGCTTAGGGTCTCATAGTCAATGCCGTAGCGTTTCAAAGAGGTGGTCGTCGCCAGGTTGGTCAAAAAAACATCGGCATCGGCAACTAATTTGTGAATGATATCGCGCCCGGCGTCGGAGCGGATATTGAGCGCGATGCCGCGTTTGTTGCGGTTGACCGCCAGGTAGTAGCAGCCTTGATCACCGATATAAGGCGGCGCCCAATGTCGGGATTGATCGCCGACGCCCGGGCGTTCGATCTTGATGACATCGGCGCCCAAATCGCCCAGGATCATCGTGCAGTAGGGTCCCGCCAGCGCCTGCGTCTGGTCGATCACCTTAATACCGCTCAGCGGCGCTTGTTCAATCATGTCTTCCTCTTCATCCCGATCGAGCGATGCCAGTCAATGCTAAAGATTACACTATTACGCGAGCCTGTGGGAGTCTCGTCACTCTTGCCTGGCGCTGTCTTCTTCGTGCCTGCGGCGCCAAATCAGAAGCGATGCCAGCAGCAGGAAGGCGCCCCATAAGCCGAAGACGGCAGCCCAACCGCTGAGCTCCACCAGAGCGCCGATTGCAAAACCGGCCGTCCCGCCGATGAATGTCGCCATCATGTTGACGGTCCCGGCTATGGACGAGGCGCGTCCTGGCGGCGCTAAAAGCAACGGGATCGAAGTCACCGCCAGCCCAAAAGCGCCGTTGAGCATCATCAATGCGAATGCGAGCAGGGCGATGGCTATCAGTCCGGCGCTTGTGGTCAGGAGCAGGAAGCCAATACCGGCGGCGGAAAACATCATAACAGCGGTCACGAATACCTGGTCGCTGCTGCCCACGCGCAGGCGCGCCAGCAGCAGACCCAATAGCGCGATGACTTGCATGAGCGCGGCGACCATGCCGACCAGGTTCTCGGCGATCAGGTCGGTATTGAGAATGTAAGTGGGCAGCCAGATCAGCGAACCGTTGCGGACGAAGCCGACCAGCGCCGCGGCCATCAAAATAAAGGCGATTCCGCGAGCCTCGGCAAGGACGGCCGAGGGTTGGAAGCGCCTCGGCGTCGCCTTGGGCGCGTCTATGCCAGCCTTCCACCAGAAAGCCAGCACGAGCAAGAGCAGCAACCCGGGCAGCCAAAAGGCGACGCGCCAATTCTCCCCCGCCGAGACCGCCCCAATCAAGGTCCAGGTGAGGGCTGTGCCAATGACGTATCCGAAGGGCATCAGGGTCGAGGCGCGTTTGATGCGTTCGGGTTCCAGGCGCTCGGCCAAGATCCGGACCATCGGCGACCAGCCGCCCGATTGAGCCATGCCGTTGATGCCCCAGAGCAGCAGCATGGCAATCAGGGATGTCTGAAATGAGAAGGCGAGATTTACGATCGCTGTCCCCAGCAAAGCGATGCTGACGATGCGAAAGGGGCTGACGTGACTGCCGATCTCGCCGCTGATAAACTGAAAAATGCCGTAAACCCAAAAAAAGACCGTGCCTAAAGCGCCGACTTCCGCCAGGCTGAGGCCAAGGTCGAGAGCGATGATGGGCAAGACGACGCTGATATTGGCTCGCCCCAGGTAAAACAGACCATAGGTCGCAGACAGCGCGCCAACCATGAGATCCTGATGCTTGACAAGTGATGCTCGCACGCTGGTCATGCTCTCCTGGATCAACGCGGGGAGCGGGCAGGGCTGGTAAAATTATGCGGAGTGGGGAGCAATGCAGCGCCTAAGCCGGGACGACCCAGATGCGGTCGGCCGGGAAGTGCACATCAACCTCGTCGCCGACGCCGATCGCGCCCGGCAGATCGGCGCTGCGGATGGCCTCAATCTCGTGGTCGCCGAGGGCAATCTTGTAACGCGTGTAGGTGCCGACATAGATGCGCTCGCGAATGCGCCCCTTAACCAGATTGTTTTCCGCGCTGTCGTTGAGTCGTATCTGCTCCGGTCGGATGGTCAAGACCGCGGCGCCGGAGGGCGCGCGTTCGCCTTCGCGCGCGGCGAAGCGGAAATCGCCGATGTCGGTTCTCACCATGCCGTCTTCGCGCCGGGCGGGGATGAAGTTGACGCCGCCGAAGAAACGCGCCGCCCGCTCGCTGATGGGCCGTTGGTAGAACTCGGCCGGCGAGGCGTATTGCAGCAATAAGCCATCAAACATCAAGGCGATTTGATCGGCCAGCAGCACCGCCTCTTCCTGGTCGTGGGTGACGAAGACCGTGGTCACCGCCAGGTCGCGTTGAATCGACAAGATGAGATCGCGCATCTCATCGCGCAGGTGGGCGTCGAGGTTGCTCAGCGGTTCGTCCAGCAGCAAAACGCGCGGCTCGGTGATCAGCGCCCGCGCCAGCGCCACCCGCTGCTGCTGCCCGCCGGAAAGCTGGGTGGGCCGGCGTTTGGCGATATCGGGCAATTTGACCAGAGCCAGCATTTCCGCCACTCTTTCGGCGATGACGCGCTTGTTGACGCCGCGCATCTTCAACCCGAAGCCGACATTGTCGCCCACCGACATGTAAGGAAAAAGCAAATAGTTCTGGAAGACCATCACCGCCCCGCGCTTTTCGGCCGGGATCGGCAAAACATCCTCGCCGTCAAAAAGAATGCGCCCGGCAGTCGGCTGGATCAAGCCCGCGATCATCTTCAATGTGGTGGTCTTGCCGCAGCCGGAGGGACCGAGAAATGCCACCAGTTTTCCGGTGGGGATCTCCAGCGAAAAGTCGTCGACGGCGGCGACATCGCCACCGCTGTAGACTTTCTGGATCTTGTCGAGGATGACTTGTGTCATGGTGTTCCGCCATACTCAAACTAGGTCAGCCGACGGCTGACCCTTCAGATTCTAATAGTATCGTGATTTGTAGGGGCGACCCACCGGGTCGCCCAATTCCAACCAGCCTAACTCTGCAGGACGTTGGCTTCCCAATCGGCTTCGATCAGAGCCTGATACTCGGCAGCGATATCGGATACCAGGGCGCCTGCCAGGCGAGCCGGGTCGGCGGCAGCCTCGCCCAGGCTGTTGGCTGCTTCTTCCAGCGCGGCTAACTGGTCTTCGTCGGTGACGCGGTTGGTATCAATGCCGAAGCCCATGCCAAGTCCGTAGTCGGGGACGATTTGACGGGCTTGGCGGTCCGGACGCACGATGAGATTGGCCAGCAGCAAAGCCGCCGCTTTGTTGGGCGCGTTGTAGGGAATCGCCACGTAGTTGAAGTCGCCCACCAAATTACTGTCGAAGGAGAAGGCGCGGCTTGTGGGCGGGATCAAGCCCGAGTTGATGTCTGGCCCGGCGCCGGCCATGCGCTGCGTGATGGTGATGTCGATCTCGCCATTGGCGAAGAGTTCGTGCAATTCGCTGATATTGGCCGGATAGGTTTCGCCGCCACGCCAGAGGTTTTCTTCCCAGCTATTGAGCATGTCCCAAAGCGCCGGGGCGTGCTCGTCGTAGAGTTCCTGATTGAACTCGCCGACCCACTGGCTTTGGCCGCCGCTGAGCTCGAAGAGCACTTGCTTGACAAAGCGGGTGCCCTGGAATGCCCCTGGACCCGGCGCGATATAGGTGAAGCGCCCGGGGTGCATGGCGATCCAGTCGCTAAGCTCGGCATGGCTGCGCGGCAGATCGTCCGCGGACATGCGGGCGGAGTCGTAGATGTAGTGGAACTGCGCGCCGCCCCAGGGGCTCTCGAAGCCTTCAACTGGACGGCCGAAGTCCTGGTTCAGCGCCGGATTGTCCCAGTTGACATAGACGCTGTTGGGGATATTTTCGGCCCAGGGACCATAGAGCAGCTCGGCTTGCTTGAGCGTGTAGAAGTTTTCGCCGTTGATCCAGATCAGGTCAATGGTGCCGCCGTCGCCCTCGACGCCGGCTTCGGCTTCGCTCAAGACCTGGTTGACGGCGTCAACGGTGTCGGCCAGGGGCACGCGATTGAGCGTGACGTTGTATTCTTCGGCGAGCGGAATGCCGTAGGTTTCATCGACAAAGTTGTTGATCGAATCCGAACCGCCCCACATGTACCAGTTGACAGTCATGCCGTCGGCCGCGGCGACCACGTCGTCCCAGCTATCGAATCCCGGCGGCGCGTCCATCATGTCCTGCGCCATAGCCGGTCCAAATCCGCCCAAGACCAGAGCGATGAGCAAGAATGCACTGACTATTACTCTTTTGCGAAACATCGTCTTTCCTTTTCTTAAACTAGATGAACAGAATTGCCACACTCCCAATCATTCAGGAGATTGTCGCCTATTATACGTTAAGGCCTTCCAATTGCAGATACTTCGCTTCCGGCACATGTTCGATCAAGCGCATGCCCTTCCAGGCCGCGAATTCCATCAATTCATCGGTGACGTCGCCCTGGCCGACGGCGAAGTGATGTTCGTGCCCGCGCACAGTCAAGGTGTTGATCAGATCCATCAGCGAAACCGCCTTCTTGTTTAGCTCGAATTCGGCAAACCAGCCGCGGGTGCCGTCAAAGCCTTTTTTGGCGTGTTCGATGATTTCGGCGCGGATGACCAGCAGGCTGCTCCCGTCATCGCCGATGTAACTGACCGTCGTCTCCTGCGGGGCGAAGACCTGGTCGCCGGCGACGCCGTAGGGTCCGTCGTCGCCCTTGCGTCCCAGGGTGACGTGATCGACCCATTTGATGCCGTCGTCATTGGCGAAGTGCCGCGGCGAGACGCCACAATGCCACATCAGCATGGCATTGGTCGCCGGGTCAAGCGCGGTCATGTCAAGCAAGGTAGAGGAACCCTGGCCTCCGCACAAGACATTGAGCAAGTACATGCTGGCGGCGCCCAGGACATCGCCCTCGCAAGAGACGGCAATGCCGTCTTCGCTGCCCAGCCAGCTATATGCCATGCAGGGCGCCACGCGATAATAGGGCTGGAAATTGGGCCAACATTGCACAGCCAGCGCGTCATAATCGAACTCGCTGGCCAGGTCGCGCATGGCGAGATAGAGACGCGTGACGCGGTCGAAGGCGCTGTCTTCGCTCACGGTGATTTCGCTGGCGGCGGATTTGATCTCCTTGACTGTCGCGCGGACCGGCGCCGGATCGTAGGCTTTGGCGCGCGCCACCAGCTCCGCCAATTCATGCGGCAGTACGGCGATGCCCAGGCGGCTGCGCAGCAAGCGCTCGTCAAAGATCATGTCATTGAAGCCGGGCGACAGATTGCCGACCCAGCCGATGCGCGCGCTCTCGATGTTTTTGACGGCGGTCAAGGCGCGTATGGTCACGGCGAAGCGCTCCCGAAACTGCTCGGTTTCCACATGGCCGTAGAACCACTTGAAGGGGATATGCTCGTGTTTGAGGTAACGTTTCAAAATCGAGGCGAAGTGGCTCATCGAAACCACCGAGTGGATTTTGATCTCGCCATCTTGCTCGGGATCCGGCGTGGCCCAAAGACCCAGGCGCGGCGCGGCTTTTACCAGCGGCAGCAACTGCTCGCCCATGCTGCAAGCGGCGGTTTGCAAGAGCAAAAAGTCGATCTGCCGCTCGCGCAGGTAGGCGGCGGCGCGGATCGAACCCGCTTCGGTCATCACTTCGTCATGTACGGCGATCAACTCAAAATCCAGTTCCTCCGCCAGTTTTTCCAAGCCGGCGATGGCGCGCGGCCGCTGATTGTATTCACCGGCGAAATAAGACGAGATTGAGGTGCCGATATACCCGACGCGCAGTTTATGTTTTGCCATTCGTCATTTCCCTCCAATAACTGTCCAGCGCTTCAAACATCAGCGCGATGGTCGTCGCGCCCGGGTCTTGATGGCCGATGCCGCGTTCGCCCAGGTACTTGGCTCTGCCTTGCCGCGCGATCAGTTCTCTGGTTGATTCGGCGCCATTGCTCGCTGCTTCCGCAGCCGCAGGCCAGGCAGCTGCGATATTGTCATTGGCGGCAAAAGCCAGCACGGCCGGCTGCAAGGCATCCACCATCGTTTTATCGCCGATCTCTGCCTTGCCGCGCGCTTTGACGCCGGCCAATCCCGCCGCCCACAGTTCATCAAAATCGGCTTTGACCAGGCGCTCTTTGCCTTGGATAGGCGCGACGCCTTTCAAGAAGAGCGTGCCAAAGAGAGCCCCCGATGCCCCGCCCATGCCGTTCATCAGGCACCGCGCCGTCGTCAGCCAGATCTCGCTCGGCTTCGGGTCGGGCAAGCGGGCGAGTTCAGCGACCGTCTTTTCGAATGCCGCGCTGATGCTGGCGCCATGATCGCCGTCGCCCAGGGCGGCGTCCAGACGGTTCAAGCGCTCTCGACTATCGGCGATGCGTCCGGCAATGGCAATCAGCATCGCCTTCAAGTTGTCGGACCCGATTTCTCTCATAGTTGTTTCATATAAGCGCCGTTGGCCCGCGCATCCCACAGGGCTTTCAGTTCGTCGTCGACGCGGCAGAGCGAGAGGGCGAAACCGGCCATTTCCTGCGTGGTCGCATAGGGACCGATCCAGGATCTGTAGACGCGGATGCCGGCTTCCGCCAGTTTTTCGGCGACGCGCTTGTACAAGATGAAGAGCTCCATCAGGGTCAGGCTGCCGCTGTTGTTGAGCAGGACGAGTACTTCGTCGCCGGCTTGAAAAGGCAGGTCTTCCAGGATGGGCGGCAGCATCAGGTCGATGGTCTCGCCGGCGCTGAGGGCTTTCTGCCGTCCCATACCCATTTCGCCATGCAATCCCATGCCGATTTCCATCTCGTCTTCCGGCATCTCGAACATGACTTGGCCCGTCACCGGGCTGGCGCAGGAACTTAATGACATCGCCAGGCTGCGCGTGTTGTCGCGGACTTTTTCCGCCAGCGCTTTCGCAGCAGCCAGATCGCCGTCGCCTTCACAGAAAGCGCCCAGCATCTTCCAGACAAAAAAGAGCCCGGCGGTGCCGCGGCGTTCCGGCTCCCGCCCTTTGGGCGCGCTGGAGATGTCGTCATAGAGCACCACCATATCGACATTCGCTATGCCTTCCAGCTCACAGAGTTCCAGCGCCAGCTCGGCATTGAGCAAGTCCCCCGCGTGATGCGAAACGCAAACCAGCACGCCAGCGCCGCGGTCGGCGGCTTTGATGCCCTGCAGGATGCGCTCGGGTCCGGGCGCGGTGAAGATCTCGCCCGCGATATTGACGTCAAACAAGCCCTCGCCGATCCAGCCGATCATGGCCGGCTCGTGGCCGCTGCCACAGCCGATCACCAAGGCGACCTTGCCCGGGGCTTTGGGCGTCGCTCGGACTACCAAGCCTTCGTCAGTCAAGCGCGCGATATCGCCGTAGGCGGCGCAGAAGCCGTCCAGCATTTCGCTGACGATGTTTTGCGGCTGATTGATTAGTTTATGCGCGCGCGCGCTCATTGACTTTGCCTCTCACTGTCCGCGAATCGGAACAAAATACATCAGATGAATGGGATGAGACACCGGCTCGTCACTGAAAGCGACCGCTACTCGCATGCCCGACCGCACTTGCTCCGGCGGCGCCTTCAGCAAATGCGGGAAGAGCGTGTCGGCGCCGTCCAGCAACACATAAGCCAGCACATAAGGCGTCTCCAGCGCTCGAACATCATCGTTGCTGCCAGGCGAAAAGTGCAAGACCGAATAGGTCTTCACGACGCCTTGGCCCGATAATTCTACCCAGTCCGTTACAGACAGACAATTCGGGCAAAGCGGACGGGGCGGAGCGTAAACCTTGCCACAGCGGGGGCAGCGCGTAGCCAAAAAGCGCCGGTTTTCCAGTGCAATAAAAAAGCGCGAAACCTTGCCCAGGCTGTATTTGTAACTTTGCGTCAGTTCCATGGTGATGCGCTCAACTTGCCGGAACTGCGCCCAGACGTCACCGGCAGTCGCGCTTTCCGGCAGGCGAATGTCGATTTTGCTACGGACTTTTCCCATCATGTTCAATCCCGCCGCTCGAAGATGTTCACGACGCTGATGCTGGCGATGCCGGCGTGGGTATCGGTCAAAGCGCGCCGGGCATTGGCTACCTGTCGCCGAGGATCAACCGTAGCCCAAAGCTGCTGCGCGACTTCAATCGCCTGCAGGATGCCCGTCGCGCCGACTGGCGCGCCCCGACCCAGCAAGCCGCCACTCGTGTTCACGGGCAATTCACCATCAAGGTCGAAGGCGCCTCCGGCGACGCTCGCTCCGCCTTGACCGCGCTCGACGAATCCCAGATCTTCCACGGCCTGGATCTCGACGCCGCTGTAGCTGTCGTATAGTTCGGCGACATCAATTTCTCGCATGGGATCGCTGATATTCGCCATGGCATAAGCCTGCGCCGCCGCCATTTGCTTGGCGCGGAAGTTAGTGATTTCGGGATAGCGGTCGCCCAGGCGCATGGTATCGCTGCCGCAGCCGGTGGCCACAAAATAGACCGGCGCTCGCCCATCAAATGCCGGGCAGCGCCTGCGCGCCCATTCTTCTGTAGCAAGCAGAAGGCAAGCGGCGCCATCGCTCAGCAGACTGCAATCGAATAATTTGTATGGTTCGGCGACCGGGCGCGAGTTCATGACATCGGCGACCGAGATGTCCATGGGCTTTTGCGCGATGGGATTGAAGCCGGCGTTGTGGCGGTTGCGCGCGGCGACATGGGCAAACTGCTCTTCGCGCGTGCCAAAAGCCTCCATGTGCGCGCGGATCATGGCTGCATAGAAGCCGGTGTAGCTGCCGCCAACCATCATCTCCCAATCAACATCGGCTGAAAGCGCGAAGAGCTGATTCGCCGTCCGGGACGAGACGCCGCGTCCGTTTTTCTCGCAGCCGTAAACCAGGATGGAATCGCACAAGCCGCTCTGAATATAAGCCCAGGCTGTGCGCAGCGCCATCGCGCCGGTGGCGCCGCCGCCTTCGATACGGACATTCGGCTTGGGGATCATGCCGATGGTATCGTGCAGAATTGCGCCCAGCGTCATCTGCAAGTTGAAGTGATCGCTCTCGTAGCTGGCCAAGCCTTGTTCGACGGCCGACAGATCGTCCATGCCGGCATCGGCGAGGCAATCCAGCACGGCTTCCGTCATCAAGTCGCGGGGGTTGCAGCCGCGGTGTTCGGATGCGACTGGCGTGGCGCCGACCGCTGCGATTACCGGTATCCTGGACATTGACGCTTCGCTCGATCGCGTTCGGACATTGTCTGGCTTGTCTGCGCTTGCAAGTGCACTGGCGGCAATTCCGCTCCAAATCAGTGGCTGAGACCGCGTTTGAGGATAGCCAATATGCGCCTTGAAGTCAAACAGGGCGATTGCCCTGTTGCCCTGACCGCGCCATGCTTTGCATTGTGCCTGCGCAATTGTTATGATTAGCATAGGCAGAGCG
This sequence comes from Chloroflexota bacterium, assembly GCA_028873975.1. Taxonomy (GTDB): domain Bacteria; phylum Chloroflexota; class Anaerolineae; order Aggregatilineales; family Phototrophicaceae; genus UBA6055. The sequence goes on along the minus strand of JAPPMO010000007.1, from coordinate 33,079 downwards.
CCGAGCATCTCAAGTGGATCTTGTATTCCACTGCTTGCGCGGCTGCAAGAGTCAAAAAAGTAAAGGAGATTTTGAAATGCGTCGTAAGCTGCACATTACACTTGTCATTTTGCTCACGCTTCTCTTGTTTAGCGCGGTTGGTTACGCGCAAGACATGATGTACCAGGAAGCGCCGATGCTGGCGGAACAGGTCGCCGCCGGGGAGCTCCCGCCGGTTGAAGATCGCCTGCCTCCCAATCCATTAGTCGTAGAGCCGCTCAACGAAATCGGCGCCTACGGCGGCACCTTGCGCCGCGGTACCGCCGCCCTCATTACCTACATGACCTACAATATGACTTATGAGCCACTGGTGCGCTGGAATACGCCGATTTCCGGCGAAGGACCCATCCAGCCCAATCTCGCCGAAAGCTGGTCATCCAATGATGATCAGACGGTCTGGACAGTGAATCTGCGTCAAGGGGTTAAGTGGTCGGACGGAGAAGACTTCACCTCCGAAGACGTGATCTTCTTCTGGAACGACAATTCGCTCAATGAAAACGTCACCGGATTTGGCATCGGCGTTACCTATCAGAATGGCCAGCCGCCGGCTTTGGAAGCGACCGATGACCATACCCTGGTCTTCACCTATCAGGACCCGTATCCGCTCTTTGCCGAAACCCAGGCGTCGCTGCGCAACATCGCGCTGCCCAAGCACTATCTCTCGCAGTTTCATCCTGATTACAACGAGGAAGCCACTTACGAAGATTATCAGGCGCAGACATTGCTGGAAAACGGGCGCGGGCGTCACACGCTGCAAGCTTGGATGTATGAAGACTTCGTGGTCGGCGAATTCTATAATCAGGTTCGCAACCCGTATTACTGGAAGGTCGATCCGGAAGGCAATCAGTTGCCCTATTTCGATCGCGTGACGATCGAATTGGTTGAGGATCGTCAAGGCGTTGCCTTGGGCAACGTCACTGGCCAGTTCGATTTCGATACAACCTGGGTCGGCGTACAGCATATCCAGCTCTTCAGCGAAGCTATCCAGTCAGGTCGCGATATTAGCCTGACTTTCGCAGACTTTGATGGCGTGGCCTTTCATTTCAACCTGGATCATCCCGATCCGGTGATCAAGAGCGCTTTCCGTGATGTCGATTTCCGCCGCGCCGTCTCAATCGGGATCAACCGTCAAGAGATCGGCGACCTTTTCTATGCCGGGCTATTCAATCCCAACGGCTCGTCGCTGTCGCCCGAGTCGGGTTATTTCACCGCGGAAGATGGCGGGTTGTGGGCGCAATACGATCCGGACGGCGCCCGCGCCATGTTGGAGGAAGCCGGCTATGTCGACGCTGACGGCGATGGCTTCCGCGAAGCGCCGGGTGGCGAGCCGCTCCAGTTGATCATTGAGGTCGGCATCCACGATCTTTACACGCCGATCGTCGAGCTCGTGACCGAATACTTCGCGGACATCGGTCTGAACGCGATCATGGACGCCAACGACCAATCGCTGGTGCGCGAGCGTTTCACCGCCGGCGACTTTATGATCCACACTTGGGACCGTGATGGCGCGAGTTATCCTTTCGGCGCGGAGATGCACGGGCTGGCGCCGACCGGGCCGAATACGCCTTTCTACCATCGCAATTGGGAGGAAGACCCGGTCGATGAAGATTTCGCTCGCAATGTTGAGTTGATGCGCGCGGCATTGACCGCATCGTCGGCTGACCGCAACGACTTGATGTTTGAGGTATCGAATCTGCACGCCGACAATGTCTGGTATATCTCGACAGGCTTCTGGCAGCGCCCATTCATCAAGAACAGACGTCTGGGCAATATGGCTGATCGCATTTCGCGCAATAGCCAGTTGCAAGACGCGTCGGCCTATCAGCTCGAGACGGCTTACGCCAAGTATGAGCCAGGAGAGGGCAGCTCCTAAGCTCTTGCAGACGCGCTTAATCGCGGTGGCGGGTCACTCTCACCTAAGAGATGGCTCGCCACCCCGCCTCATATAGCAAAATAATGCTTTTTACTGCGCCCCATGGAGCAATGCGGTAAATGACCACCTTCATTATTCGACGGGTGTTTTCGGCGGCGATAACACTTTTTCTCATCACGCTGATAAGCTTTATCGTGATTCAGCTGCCGCCCGGCGATGTGGTGTCCAACTGGGTGCGGCAGCAAGAAGCATCGACGGGCCAGCCCCTGCCGCCGGAAACCATCGAAAACCTGCGCCGCACTTACGGCTTTGATGAACCGATCATCATTCAGTACTTCAAGTGGATAGATGGCTTCCCGCGCGGGGACTTCGGCTTCTCGATCGAATACAGCAACGCCCCGGTCGCCGATATCCTGGCGCAGCGAACTGGCTTGACCGTGTTCTTGGGCGTCGCCACATTGTTCATTTCCTGGGGCTTGGCGATTCCCTTTGGCATCTTCGCCGCCACGCGCAAGAATTCGCGCTGGGACTATTTCTTGTCCACGCTGTCTTTCATCGGCATATCGACGCCGGATTTCCTGATCGCCGTCATCTATCTCTTCATCGCCGTGTTTGTGCTAAAGACCGATTACGCCGGCGGGCTTTTCTCGCAGGAGTTCAAAGACGCGCCCTGGACATGGGAACGCCTGCTGGATTTCGCCAAACATCTGCCGGTGCCGCTGGCGATCTTGGGTTTGGGCGGCATGGCCGGCACCTTTCGCATCATGCGCGCCAACTTGCTCGATATCCTCGACCAGCAGTTTATCGAAGCGGCGCGCGCCAAGGGGCTTAGAGAGCGCATCGTCATTTACAAACACGCCACGCGCATCGCCGTCAATCCGCTCATCAGCCGCGTCGGCATGCAATTGCCCTTGCTCATCAGCGGCACGATCATCATATCTATCGTGCTGGATTTGCCCACTTTAGGTCCGCCTTTCATTCGCGCCCTCAATCGCCAGGATATGTTCCTGGCCGGAACCGTCTTGATGATCCTCGCCATTTTCTTGCTGATCGGCAATCTGATCGCCGATATCGTCCTTGCCTGGAGCGACCCGAGGATTCAGTATGAATAAACTTGCGGGCAACGGGCGTCGATTCAGGCTCTTCGGGCTGCGGAAGAAGCATGACGAGCGGGACGTTCAAGACGAGTATCAGTTGTTGACCGTGCGGCAACTGATGATTCGAAAGTTCTTGCGCAATCGCATGGCTTTATTGTCCTTCATTGCGCTAGTCATTATCTATCTCGTAACGCTTCTCGCCGGTTTCTTCGCGCCCTACACGGCGCGCGACGCCGACTCCAAATTGACCTATTCGCCGCCCATGGCTATCCGGCTGCAAGACCCTGAAACCGGGCATTTTCATCTACCCTTCTTCTATCCGCTGCGCGGCAAACGCAATATGGAGACCTTCCAACTCGAATACGTCGAAGAGCGCGCAAAGCGAATACCGATTCAGTTTTTCGTGCGAGGCGAACCCTACCTGGCACTGGGCGTCATCGCCTGGGATGTTCATCTCTTCGGTTCAAGCGATCCGGCGGAGCGGCTGCATATCATGGGATCGGATGTGCGCGGGCGCGACCTGTTCTCGCGCATCATCTACGGCGGGCAGGTCTCGCTTTCGGTGGGCATCTTTGGCGTTTTAATCACGATCGCGGTCGGTTCGGTGATCGGGACCTTGTCCGGCTATTATGGCGGCGTATTCGACAACGTGGTCCAGCGCGTCATCGAAACGATTCGCTCCTTCCCGCAGCTGCCGCTGTGGATGGCTTTGGCCGCCGCCATTCCCCCGCAGTGGCCGCCTGAATGGGTCTACGCCGGCATTGTTGTCGTGCTCGCCTTCATCAACTGGACCGGGCTATCGCGCGAGGCGCGCGGGCTGGTGCTATCCCTGAAGGAACGGGATTACGTGCACGCAGCCGAAGCGTCCGGCGCTTCAACCGCGCGTATCGTACGGGTGCATCTGATACCGAATATGGCGAGCCACATCATTGTCACAGCGACGCTGGCGGTGCCCGTGACCATCCTGGGCGAGAGCGCGCTCAGCTTCCTCGGCATCGGCGTCCGTCCGCCGATGGTTAGCTGGGGCTTGCTGCTCAATGACGCGATCAAGATTCAAAATATCGTGCTCTATCCCTGGACGCTCTTCCCGGGGCTATTCATTCTGGTTGCGGTCATCGCCTACAATTTCCTGGGCGACGGTTTACGCGACATGGTAGACCCGTTTTCGCGTTAGCGCTGCCAGCGCCTCGACTGGACGAAGGCGAAACTGTCCGTCGGCGCTCCAGAGACAAACAAGTACAGAAGCTCGGCATGGATACTGTTCTGGAAGTTAGAAACCTCAAGACCTATTTCTACATTGAGCAGGGCGTGATCCGGGCGGTTGATGGCGTGTCTTTCAGCCTGCAAGCTGGCAAAACACTGGGTATCGTCGGCGAAAGCGGCTGCGGCAAGAGCGTGACATCGCGGACGATTATGCGCTTGCTCTCGCCGACCCTCGCGCGCATTGTCGCTGGTTCCATAAAGTACTACCCCGCGGACGGCGCGCCAGTCGAGCTGACGCAAGTCGACCCCTCCGGCGATCAGATTCGTGATATCCGCGGCAATGAAATCGCCATGATTTTTCAAGAGCCGATGACATCGCTGAACCCGGTCTATACCATCGGCCAGCAGATCATGGAAGCGATTTTGCTGCATCAGGACGTCAGCAAAGAAAGGGCCAGGGCGCGCGCGATTGACGTGCTGCGTCTGGTTGGCATACCGCTGCCCGAACAGCGCGTCGATCAGTATCCGCACGAGTTCTCCGGCGGGATGCGGCAGCGCGCCATGATCGCGATGGCTTTGAGCTGCAACCCGCGCATCCTCATCGCCGATGAGCCCACCACCGCGCTTGACGTGACGATTGAAGCGCAGATCCTCGAGCTAATCCAGCAGATTCAGCATGATAATAACATGGCTTTGATCATGATCACGCACGATCTCAATGTTATCGGGGAGGTGGCTGATCATGTTATCGTGATGTATCTGGGGCAGGTGGTGGAGAGCGCCCCGGTCGATGACATCTTTGAAAACCCCAAGCATCCATATACGCAGGGCTTGCTGAACTCCCTGCCCATGATCGGGCGCGGCGACCGCCTCGAGCCAATCATCGGTTCCGTTCCCGGCCCGCATGAACGGCCGCGGGGCTGTTCCTTCGCGCCGCGCTGCCCGCATGTGATGGATCGCTGTCGGGCGGAAATGCCGCCGAGTTTCGTCCTGGGCCCGGCCAGCGATGTCGCCTGCTGGTTATATGACGAGACCATCGAGGTGAGCCATGACGCCAACTGAGGCAGTGGGCGCCGACGTTATTCTCGAGGTCCGGGATCTAAGACTGCATTTCCCTATCAAAGCCGGTCTGCTCAAGAAGACAGTGGGCTACGTGAAGGCTGTTGATGGCGTATCCTTCAGCGTCTATGCCGGCGAAACCCTGGGGCTGGTCGGGGAAAGCGGCTCGGGCAAGACCACCATCGGGCGCTGCATTGTACGCTTGTACAAGCCGACCACCGGCATCATGCGCTTCCGGACCAAAGCAGGCTTGGTGAATATCGCAGAACTCGACAAGCGCGAATTGCAGCCGATTCGCCGCGATATTCAGATGCTCTTTCAAGATCCCAATTCGTCGCTGAATGCGCGCATGCGCGTCGGTGATATCATCGCCGAGCCGCTGGATATCCACGCCATCGGCACGGCTGCCGAGCGACGGACGCGGGTTGAAGATCTGCTGGAGCATGTCGGCCTGGGCGCGGAAATGTATAACCGCTTTCCACATCAGTTAAGCGGCGGTCAGCGCCAGCGGGTTGGTGTTGCGCGGGCGCTCAGCATCGAGCCGCGCCTGGTTATCTGCGACGAGCCCGTCTCCGCCCTGGATGTATCGGTGCAGGCGCAGGTGCTCAATCTGCTCTCGGACCTGCAAGAAGAATTAGGACTGACCTATGTTTTTATCGCCCATGACCTAAGCGTCGTTGAATATATCAGCGATCGCGTCATGGTGATGTACCTCGGCAAGCTGATGGAAACCGCGCCGACCCGGAAGATCTTCGAGCGGCCGACGCATCCCTATACCGAAGCCCTGCTCAATTCGATACCCAAACGGATACGCGGCGGTCATCGCAAGCGTTACGTGCTGGCGGGCGATATTCCCAGCCCGGTCAATCCTCCCTCAGGTTGCGTCTTCCATACCCGCTGCCAATACGCGAAGGATATTTGCAAGACCGAGACTCCGCCTTTACAGCCACTGCCCGACGATCCCGAAACCAGCGTCGCTTGTCACCTGGCGGAGGAAGTCACTTTACAACCCTATTACACCGCCGAAGAACGACGGGTTCTGGAGGCTGATCGTGCCTGAGCGCTGGGATATCGTCCTTCGATCCGATTACGCGCTGCCCGCGAATTTCGTCGTTGAGCATCGGCTGGAGGGCTGCCAGCCTGATCCTCAAAGCGCGCACTTGCGTGTGGCGGAGCTGGACGACGCTGGCGCAGTCCTGGATCCTTTTGTTCCTTGCCAGCTTGAGCGGGTCGCCGGGCAGGCGAGCGCGGTGTTTCTGCTTGCTGGCGCGACCGCGGCCGCTCAGGCCCGTTTCTTTCGCATTCAGCTGGCGGACAATGAGCGGACCGGCGACGAGCTGATCAAGTTGCGCCAAGGTCTTATGCACCAGGAGCAGGAGAGTTATCAGATTACGACGCCGAGCGCGACGTATTTTTATCACATACTGGGCGCGGGATTCGCCAGCATGATCGACCGCGATGGCAAGGACTGGTTAAGTTATCGCCCTTTTGGCGGCTCTGATGGCAAATATCGGGGCATACCGAATCTGGCGCACCCGGAGAATCATTTTCATCCAGACGGCGAGGGCTGTCGCAGCCGCATCCTGAATCAGGGACCGCTTAAGATCACCATCGCCTCCGAATCGCTTGACGGCAAATGGGCTTGTCGCTGGGAGCTCTACCCCACCCACGCGCGGCTGACCGTGCTCAGGGTCGATCATCCCTACTGGTTTCTCTACGAAGGCACGCCGGCCGGCGCCTTGGACGAAGAAAGCGACTATTGCGTCAGTTCCGATGGCGCGCGGCGACCGCTATCCCAACGCTGGGCGCGCCCCTTGCCCCATCCGGAATGGATCTACTTCGGCACGTCTGGCTTGGATCGCGCGCTCTTTCTGGCGCATCATGAATCAGATCAGCACATTGATTCTTACTGGCCAATGGAAGGCAATATGACAGTCTTCGGATTCGGCCGTGACGGACTCACTAAATTCATGACCGAGACACCGGCGCAATTTACGATCGGTTTCGCCGAGAGCAGCGACTTCCGCGTCGTGCAAGCGCTCATCGGCGCCCTTACGCAGCCCGAATCGATCGCGATAGCCGAGAACTGACAGGAGAGGCTGTGAAAGACCGTCCCAAGATCACCATCATTGGCGCTGCCAGTACGACCTTCGGTCCCAAGGTGCTGCGCGATATCCTGAATCATCCGCAAGTGGGCGGATGCCGGCTATGCTTTGTGGATATCAACGAAGCGCGGCTCGCCATCTACAGCGAACTGGCGCGCAAATTGAATCTCTACCTCGAGGCGCCTGTCGACATCGAAGCGACGACCGACCGCCGCGCCGTCCTGGCGGGCAGCGATTTCGTCATCATCACAGTCGACACGGGCCACTACCACACCTGGCAGCAAGATTTCACCGTGCCGGTCAAGTATGGCAGCCGGCAGATTCTAGGCGAGCTCGGCGGACCGGGCGGCATGTTCCATTCACTGCGGCAGATTCCCCTGCACCTCGAGATCGCCCGCGATATCGCCGAGCTCTGTCCGCAAGCCATGGTCATGGTGACTTCAAATCCTCTCAATCGCATCTGCCTGGCCCTGGAGCGTCACGCGAATCTCGGTCCGATTTTGGGCTTGTGCCATGGCGTAGAGATGGCGCTCTATCTCTTTCTCAATCGCGTCATGGGTATACCGGGCGATGAGATGGAGGTCACGGCCGCGGGCGTCAACCACCTCACCTGGATACTTGACTTGCGCCGCAAGGGCTCGGGCGAGGACTTGCTCCCGCTGATGAAAGAGCGCCTGAGCCGCATGGACGGCGACGAGCAGGCGCTTTCGCGCAAACTGCTGGAAGTCTACGGTTATTTTCCCGGCACGCTCGACAGCCATGCCGGCGAATACATCTCCTATGCCTGGGAATTCTACGGCATCAAGGGCATCGACTTTTCCGGGCACTTGGCGCAAGAGGCGAAGCGCTGGCAATACCTCAAGGATCTGGCCAACAATGACGCTGAATGGGACAAGTTCGAGGGAGCTTACGGCGATCAAAGCGAACTATCGGCCGAGCTGCGCCTGGATCCTTTCTTTGCGCCGCGCAGTTGGGCTGACACGCTGGCTTTCCCCATCATTGCTTCCCTGACCGTGAACGAATTCCGGCGGCTGCCCGCGGTCAATATGATCAACACGGGCCAAATCAACAATCTGCCGCGCGGCATATTCGTTGAGACGCCTGCGGTCGTTGATGGCGGCGGCATCTACCCGCTATCCATGGGGGATTTGCCGCCGCCCTTGGCCGCTTTCAACCGGCGCGATATCGACCAGACCGAACTCATCGTCGAGGCAGCCGTCCAGGGCGATCGCAATCTTGTCCTGCAAGCCGCGCTGCTTGATCCAGTCGCCGAAAGCATTCGCCAAACAGAAGCGATGATTGACGAGATGCTGCGACTGAACGCCGAATACCTGCCACAATTCGCTTGAAAGAGGATCTTCGCTAGGAGAGCCGATGTCCAAGTTCAAGTTCCGTCACCATTTCGTCGATCTGGATGTGCCGCCCATGCTGGCGCAGACCTGTCTGGCCGATCTGGATGGCGACGGCCAGCTGGAGTACATCGTCGGCGAGCGCTACGGCACGCTGTACTGGTACAAATATCAAGCGCCGGATCGTTGGACGCGGCATGTCCTGGGTCACGATTCGCCATCGGATGTCGGCTGCATCGCCCTGGATGTCACCGGCGACGGGCGCCTGGATGTCATCGCGGGCGGCGTCTGGTATCGCAATACCGGCGACTATGGCCAGCCTTTTGAACGTCATGTTTTTGACGCTCAATTGGAGGCTGTTCACGACATTGCCGCCGCGGATATAGACGGCGATGGCCGCCCGGAAATCATCACCATGTCCGACAAGAACGATCTGCGCTGGTACAAGATCCCCGCCGAGCCCACTGGCGCCTGGCAGCACCAGGTCATTGGTCCGGCTGTTCATGCCGGTGTTGCTGTCGGCGACCTGGATGGCGATGGCGACCTCGATATCGTAAGAACTAATGTCTGGTTTGAAAATGTGAACGGCGATGGCAGCAAATGGCAAGTGCGTCCCATCGGTCCCAATACCTATCCGCCCGCGGATTTTCGTCCGCGCTTCGCTTTTGATGGCGTTCGCGCCGTCGTTTGCGATATGAACGGCAACGGCCGGAATGATGTCGTCTTCTGCGATGCCGAGATACCGGGCGGGGCTGTTTGGTGGATGGAGAACCTGGACGGCGTCGGGCACTACTGGGAGCGGCATGACATCTGCCGACCAACCGTACCGCGGCGGGGCGCGCTGCACAGCTTGTACGTTGGCGACCTGGACGGCGATGGCGATCTTGATGTCTTCTCCTGCGAGATGGAGACTGTGCGGGGCGATGCGCCGCCGCGCTTTTTCATTTGGGAGAATCTGGATGGCGTCGGCGGCGCCTGGCAGGAGCATGTCATCTTTGACGGTAATCTCGGCGGCCACGAAGCGGTTGTCGGGGATGTATCCGGCAACGGCTGGCCCGATATCATCGCCAAACCCTGGCAACCCCACCCCGACAACGCGCTTGGCGGCAAGATGTTCATTCTCTTTCTGGAGAATCTTGGCATTCACAGTAATTCCAAGTAAGTTGTACAACACAAACTAAACACAGAGGACACAGAGAGCGCAGAGAAAAACCAACAGGGTAATTAAATTTGCGGGCGTTTCGGCGGGTCGCGTAGACACTGACCGACAAACGATCCTACAGTTCGTCGCTGATTTGTTTCTCATTACTTTTTGGAATTACTACTGAAGGAACGTTCATTCAAATATCGTGGAGCGAAGGGAGAGCGTATGGCGAAGGACAAAGTAAAAGTCGGCGTGGTCGGCTGCGGCGTGGTCGCGGCGGCCTACTACCTGCCCTATCTCATGACTATGGAAAATGCCGAAATCACGGCAGTCTGTGATCTGCATCAGGTGCGGACCGAGGCTTCCGTCCGTGTCTTCGGCGCGCGCGAACAATACAGCGACTATTACGATATGCTGGAGAAATCCGATATCGATGCCGTTTTCATCCTCACAGCGCCCGGCACGCACGTCGCCTTCGCGCTGGCGGCGATCGACGCGGGCAAGCACATTCTCATCCAGAAGCCGATGGCACTCGAACTGGAAGAGGCCCGCAAGATCCGCGATGGCGTCCGCGCCGCCGGCTTAAAAGCCATCATTGAGCCCAGCTCGAGCACGCCGCTTGATCCTGATTTCGCTTTGCTGCGCCGTCTGATCAAACAAGGCGTCTTGGGCGACATCCTTTGGTTCTCGCTTGGCGCGACCGGTCCCACCAGCTACGGGCCTGGCTTGGCGAGCAATCCTTATGGGAAAGCCGCCTTCTTCGACGCCGACAGCGGCGGCTTTCTCTTCGATTTGCCATACGCGCCCACGAATATCGTCGGTGTGCTGGGACCGTGCAAGAGCGTTTTCGCTCACGCCAAGATTTCGGTCGCGGACGACTTTATCGTGCCCGAGTCCGAATTCGACAAGTACATGGCGCAAATCAGCGACCCGCAGGACGCCAACTACTGGGATGTGGTTGTTAACCTGCCGCGAACCGAACCTGTCAAAATGGAAGCCGTCGATCAAGCCTATTCGCTCTACGAAATGGCTGATGGCTCGCATGGCGCCTGCCACGTGGGCCGTATCTACCACCCTGTGCTGCCCGGCGCCGGCAGCGGCTCGCTTAATGTCTACGGTACTGAGGGCAACCTGATGTTCGGCGCCGGCTACAAAGCATCGATCATCAGCAGCCGCAAGGAGCTGCTGCCGGAAATCGCCGAGGACGGCTGGTTCCATATCCCCTTGCGGGGCGACCGCAGCAAAGCGCGCTGGCCCGTGCCCGTGCCAGGGGCTTTCAATTATTACCACGAGTCCTCCCGGCATCTGGTGGAATGCATCCTCGAAGACAAGGAGCCGCTGGTGAATGTCGATTGGGGCTTGCACATCACGGAAATGATGTACGGCGCGCTGCAATCATCGGAAACGGGCCAGCTCTATCACATGACGACCAGCTTGGACTACTAGGAGCCAAAGATGAAGCGATTCAAAACAGGCGTGGTCGGATTGCGCTTTGGGCAGTTCCTCGCGCGCACCCTGGCGCATCTGGAAAGCGCGCAACTTGTAGCGCTGGCAGATCGCAATCCCAACATCGCCGAAGGCCTGGACACATACGCCGCCCGCTACGGGGCCAGAGCCTATCGCTCCAGTGAAGACATGTTCGCGAATGAAGCGCTTGACGCCGTCGTCATCGCCACGGCGCCCAAGGCGCGCGCGCCGATCATTAAGCAGGCGGCCGAGCGCGGCATCGCCATGTTCGTGGAAAAACCTTGGGCGACCAACCCCGATCACGCGGCGCAACTGGCGGAACTATGCCAACAGCATAAAGCCACGGTCATGCTGGGTTTCAGCTTTCGCTTCCACCCCGCCATCACGCGCTTGAAGCAACTGATGTCGGATGAACTCGGCCAAGGCTGGATGCTCAATGGAGAATACGTTTTTGATTTCTTGCCGCCGGCAGAGGGATGGTTTTGGGATCCGGAAAACGGCAACGGGATGTTCAACGAGAATTCTTGTCATCTCTTTGACGCGGTCTGCTATCTCATGGGCAAGCCGGTTTCCGTGATGGCGGCGGCAGCGCAATTCGCTGGCCGCCCGGCGGAAGAAGCCGCCGCGATATCGCTGGAATTCGAAAGCGGCGCGATCGCGGCGCTGACTGTGGGCGGTTATGGATCAAACGCGCACTGGGATTTCCCGCGGATTGACATCACAACCGAGCATGGCCAGGCGCGTTTGCGCGGCCGACATCATATGTGGGATTCGCTTAGCTGGGCGAAGCGCAATGAAGATACCGTCAGGTCCTTTACGCAGCCCGCCGAGATCCTCGGCACGACGCGTTACACCCATGCTTTCGCCCATTTCTTCGAGCGCCTGCGGAAGGGCGAGCAGCCCTGTGCCACCATTGAAGACGGTATGCGCTCTGTCGCCATCACCGATGCCGTCGCCAGATCGGCGCGTAGCGGGAAGAAAATTATGTTGGATCTAGAGTGAGGATAGTGAGATGCGATTAGGCGTAGAAGTCGGCAAGCACAGCCATGATGTAGCCGTCGAGCACGGGATCAAAGGCGTTCCGATCTCAGCGGATCAGCTGGTCAATGACGGCCTGGACAGGACGCTTGCGCCATTGAACGGGCGCGGTTTGCAGGTTTGCCAGATCGGCGCATTCGGTTTCAATCCGCTGTCTGTCGATGCCGAAGCGCAGGCGAAACAGACTGAGACCCTTGCCCAAGCCATCCCTTTAGCGGCGGATACTGGCTGCCCCTATATCGTGATTAATGGCGGCAACTATCATCCATCGGGCTTTGGCGCTGCGGATGCGCGCAACTTCGCTGATGATTCCCTGCGACGGGTCGCCGAAGCGCTGAAGCCGCTGCTCGATTCGGCCGAGAAGCACGGCGCCAAACTGTCGATCGAGGCCTATTTGAAGACAGCCGTGAACTCGCCGGAGACTTTCCTGCGGCTGAAGGAGTTGGCCGGGGGTTCGGAGGCTTTGCGCTGCAATATCGATGTGACCAGCTTGTACAACTATCAGGATCTATGGGATCCCGCGCCCAAAGTCCAGCATATCTGCAATGGCTTGGCCGGCCATTATGGCTTGGGTCATGTCAAGGGCGTGGCGCTCAAGGACGGTTTCCACATTCACGTCGAACTGGCGCCGATAACTGAAGACAGCACCGATTGGTCACAGATGCTGCGCTTGATGGCGCCGCACATGCCCGATGACAGCTGGCTGATTCTGGAGCACATGTTCACGCCGGAAGAAGCGCGGGCCAGCCTGGCTAAGCTGAGAAAGGCCGCGGAAGAAGCGGGTCTGAGCCTGGAATAGGGGATAGAGGTCCTGCTCAGAGTTCGCCGAAACGCGCGTTGAGATCAATCGGCTTGCCGCTGCGCCCGCCCAGCCGACGCCTGTCAGGCTCAGTCGAAGCCTCTCGCCGCCCTCTCCTCATCCGCGATTTTCGCCACGGCATTGCGGTGGCGCTTGGGCATGCCGTGACGATCTTTCGGCAGCCGATCGCCAATGTACGCGTCAAAGCTGATCGACTCGACGATGGTCCCTCGGTCGCGCTCGCCAGCCGCGAGCATTTGTGAGACGGCGCTGCGCAGGCCCGCGATGTATGAAGTCAGCCAATTCAGCCAATCCTGAATGATTGCTTGCCCGTGCAGCACGGGCCCATGACCGGAAATCAAGGTTTCGATATCCAGCTGCTTAAGCCGATTGATAGACGCTTCCAACTCCACGCTGCTGTGAAAGATGGCGGGGACAATGCCGGTAACGACCGTATCACTGGCGACCAGCAATCGACAGTCGCTGACGTAGATGCTGACGATATCCGGGCTGTGCCCGGGCGTCGGGAAGAGATGCAGTTGTCTGTCGCCGAGTTCCAGCCAAAGCTGTCTGTCAAATGTGATCGTCGGGTGCAGCACCCGCTCGCGGATTGCGTCTTCGGCCAGCCCCATTTGCTTAGCAAGTCCAGGAATCTGCTGCCGGATCTCGCTGACAGTCTTGCGCGGCGCGAAGACATCCGCGCCACGAAAAGCCTCCCCGCCGAGAATGTGGTCGCGATGCCCGTGCGTGATGATCACCCGATTTGGCCTGTAGCCGCGCTCGCTGATAAAGTCCGCCATCCGGCGGCCCTCTTCAGGAAACGTGCCGACGTCAATGGCGAACGCGATCTCCTCGCCGAGGACGATGACATTTTTACCCTCGGCAGCGCTGTGAGGCACGCTGAATATCCCGCGCGCTTCTTCAACGATCATGTCTTCTCGCTTTTCGCGACGCCGATGTCCACGTTCGCGGGACGCCGACCACCGCCGGCGTCCCGAAAGAATGTTCTCGCGGCGCTGCCCGCGAGTGGCGCCAACTCATCGCAAGTTCGCGTCGTAGTACGCCTGATAAGCCGCCACCCACTCGTCGCCGCCCGCTGCCTGCCATTCGTCGAGAAACTCCTGCCATTCGGCTTCGAAATTCGCCGGATCGGCCGTGATCATTTCTGTCCAGCCCGTCAGCAGGGCATCGCCCAAGGCGACTTTGATGTCATTCAACTCCGGAAACTCGACGAACTGGAAAGGCATGGAGTCGCCCGTCCACAAAGCGCTCGCGACCAGCGTATCGCGCAATCCGCCGCCTACCGTCGGTTCCCAGATTTCGACATTGGCGAACGCTTCGTCAAGATTATCGTATTCGGCAATGGGGATGACGCCGCGGGCGCCACCCTGCCCAAAGTAGAACCAGAGCGGATAATAGGTGGATTCGTAGGGCCAATTCTCTTCGATTCGTTCGAAATTTCCGTTCTCATCAAAGGATGTATAGTGTACGCCCTCGATACCGGCTGAGAGCAGTTTGCGCGCCTCTCGGGAATTCAGGAATTCCAGGAAATCGACCGCTTCTTGCGGTGTATCGGAAACGGCAGAAACAGCAATCCAGCCGTTGTTTACGACGCCTTCAGACCGCGTAAATTCAAACCCGGTGGCAGTGAATGGCGGCAAAAAGCCCAGCTCGGCATTGGGAATGGGGAAGTTGCCTGAGTTGGGGAACCACGACAGGCCCGCCTTCCCTGCCTGGATGTAACGTTCGCTGAGATCCGGGAAGCTCTTGATAGTCGGGAAATCCGTATTGACCAAGCCGTCCGCGTACAAGCTGTTCATATATTCCAAGGCGGCCTTCATATTGCTGCTGGTGACGATTGGCTCCAGTGCGCCGTCTTCACTGATGTAGAAGTTCTTCTCCTGGTCGAAGAAGCTGGTAGGCACGCCAAACGCGGTTAGAACAGGTAACATTGTGCGGCGGAAGCCTCCGCCCGTCCCTTCCAGTTGCCAGCCGACCGTGCGTCCATCCGGGTCGCGATCCTTGAAGGCTTGCAGCAGCGCGCGGAATTCGACTTCATCTGTCGGGTAATCCATTCCCAGCTCATCCATCCAGTCCTGCCGCACGAGGAAGACCCAGTCGAAACCTTCCGCCACCATCGGGACGTAGTAGACTTGGCCGTCTCGCTTCATAGAACTGTAGCGATCGGAATGTACCAGATTGTAAAGGTAAGGGTGATCATCTGCGTTGATGTAGTCATCCAGCGCGATGATGACCTCGTCTTCGATCCATTGCGGGCTTAAGTCCATGTGGTGGTAGATATCGATATCCTCTTCGGAGGCCAGCGCGAGGTTTCGGACCTGGCCGATATCGCCCCAGCCCGATGTAACGAATCTGACATCCACATTAGCCTGCCGCTCCAGCTCCAAAATGATCGGGTCATTGTCCCAATCGATCGTCACACCACCGCGGAACACCGTGATTTCGGTCGCTTCGTCCTGCGCCGCTACCAGCGTGAACGCCAGCATCGCAAGCAATAGGACTAGGACGCGAAACAGCTTAAACCATGAATTAGCAGTCATTATTCTTTCTCCTAAAGACTAAGCAGCTTGCGAATAGCGTGCATATTATCATCGAGTACTTTCCTCCTTTCCGGGTCTCATTCTTTGCTTGACCCCAACAATATCCCGTGCACAAAGTAGCGCTGTACAAAAGGATAGACCAGCACAATAGGCACGATGGTCAGTACGATCGTTGATGCCCGTATGGTCGCTGGCGATGTGACGCCGATGCCGCCTGTATTGTGCTCAAACGAAGTCGATTGTGTCACGATGTTGCGCAAGTGAAGCGCCAGTGGAAACAGCTCGCGCTCCGAAAGGTAGATCATGGGCCAGAACCAGTCGTTCCAATACTGGACCGCGTAAAAGAGTCCGATTGTTGCCAGTATAGGCTTGGAAGTCGGCACGACGATACGGAAGAGAATTGTGAAGGCGCTGGCGCCGTCAACCCTTGCCGCCTCTTCAATCTCCGGATTCCGCGTCCGGAAGTAATTCTTGGTGAGGATCAGGAAGAAAGGATTGATCGTGAAGGGCAAAATGACGGAAAGCAAGTTATTGCGCAGGCCCAATTGGCGGATGAGAATGAACTTGGGAACTAGGCCGCCGTCAAAGAAAAGCGTTACCAGGAATAGCGTGAAGATAATGGAGACAAACGCCAGACCGCGCTTTGACAAAAAGTACCCGGTGATTGTCGTCCAGATAAGGCTGTTGACCGTGCCTACCGCTGTAATGAATACCGAGTTGGCCAAGCTGCGCGTCAACTGGGGATTGTCCAGATTGTATTGGTAGGCTTCTATGGTGAAACTTGACGGGATGAGGTGATAATCGCTGGCGAAATAGGCTTCCGGCGTTGAGAAGGAAATCACCAGGATGTACCAGAAGGGATAGAGCGTCATCAGGCCGAAGACCGTCAAGCCAACTACGATGGCGATATCAACCGGCGACCACCTCAGACCTCGCATCAGTATATGCCCTCTCCGTCTTGCAGGCGCTTTACCGCTTCGTTGGCGACCAACAGCATGATCAGACCCAGGAGCGACTGGATGAAACCCGCCGCCGCCAAACGGGAAAAACGCGGAAACTCGGAAAATGAACGCACGATGTAAGTCATGATGATATCGCCCGTTTCATAAACCAGCGGGTTGTACAAATTGAAGACTTGGTCAAAGCCCACGCGAAGCACATTGCCGATACTCAGCAGCAGCAGAACGACCATGGTCGGCCGCAGCGCCGGCAATGTGATATACAGAACTTTCTGCAGACGGTTGGCGCCGTCAACCTCCGCCGCCTCGTACAACGTCGGACTAATTGTCGCGATGGTCGCCAGGTAAAAGATGCTGCCCCAACCAATAGTGCGCCAAATCTCGGTAACCACCAGCGTGAAGGGGAACACTGCGGGATCTTGCAAGAAGTCTATCCGCGGCAAGCCAAGGAGGGCGAAAACATTATTCACAGCGCCGAAATCTCGCGAGAGCAAGTCGTTGAATATGCCCGCGAGTACAACCCAGGAGATGAAAAATGGCAGGTAAGAGACGGTCTGTACTGTGCGCTTAAAAATCGTGACGCGAACCTCGTTGATCAGCAGCGCCAGAATGATAGGACAGGGGAACCCAATCAGAATCCGCAGCAGATTAATCTTGAAGGTGTTGAAGAACGCGCGGCGGAACGTCGGGTTCTCGAACAGCCATTGGAAGTGTTCGAAGCCGACCCAGTCGCTGCCGAAATAACCCTTCCGAAATGAGAAATCCTGGAAGGAAATAATGACGCCGTACATCGGCACATAATGGAAGACAATCAGATACGCCAGCGGAGGTATGATCAGCAGGTATAGCATCTTGTTCATACGCAAATCGCGCAGGGCCCCGCGGAGGTACGTGGCGCTCGGGATTACGCGGGGGATTAACTGACCGACATGCGGCAGCCATGCGCGGTCGTCATGAGTTTTTTTCATAAGCAACTATTTTCTAAATCAGATATTTGACGTCATCCGCTCCTTCGGATACGAGAAGACAACAACAGGCGCGCCTATCTGCAACTCTTCACTGCCAATGGCCGCCTCGTTCGCAATACTCTGGCTGACCTTAACATTATAACGCATGCGCGGCCGCGGAAGATCCAGGCGTCAATAACCAGCCGCGCCAACTCGCAATCCTCACACTTAGGCGCCCGGCGTATTCTGATATTTCGCGTCGATTTCCACCATGCGCTGTACTTTGGGCGCCGAGGGGCTGCTGTCATCGAATTCCGAAACCAGCCATGTCTGCACAATGGACTTCGCTAGCTCGGGTCCAATGACGCGCGCGCCCATGGTCAAGATCTGCGCATTGTTGCTCTTGCGCGATCGCTCCGCCGAATACGTGTCGTGACAAAGCGCGGCGCGGATGCCCGGAACTTTGCAAGCCGTGATCGCCATGCCGATACCGGTACCGCAGACCAGGATGCCGCGGTCAAAGCCGTCGTTGGCAACCGCCAAGCCGACCCGTTCGGCAACATCAGGATAATGCTCTTCGGCTTCAGCATTCGCCTTGCTGAGGTTGCTTGTCTCGATGCCGCTCGTTTCTCTCAGGAGCTCTTCCACTATTTCCAGAAGCGGTCCGCCCGCATCATCGCAGCCGATTGCAATCTTCATGAGTCTCTTCCAGTTGCTCTCATATTTGCGGCGGTCTAATCAAACCCGCCCAAATCTGGCTCAACTTACAGGCGCGCTTCAATTGCCATGCAGGTGACGGTACGCTGCCTGGGACCATCCATCTCCAGCAGCAAGATGTTTTGCCAACTGCCCAGCGCAAGCTTGCCGTCGAGGACCGGGATCGCGAGCGACGCGCCGGCGAAAGCGCTAAGGATATGCGCTTCGGCATTGGGATTGCTGCGCCGCGCATGTTGAAACGGTCTCAAATCCCGCAGCCAGTTCTGCGCGACTTTCAGCAGATCCTGTCTAAGATCGGCATCATCTTCACAGAGAATCAGCGCGGCGGTCGTGTGCATGATGTGAAAGATAGCGACGCCGTTTTGCACAGAACTCGTCAGGGACTGGCATTGCGCAGTCAGGTCTATCACCTGGGTCTTCTGGTCTGTTGCGACGGTAATTTGTCTCATCATCAGTTCTCGCGGTCTCCCGCCCCAAAATAACTAATAGCGGCGATCGAAGAGCGGATGATACACCTCGCGGAAGAATGCCTGACGTTCCGCGCTCAAGCCATCGATCACAGCCCGATCAAATCTTGGTTTGTGGTGGCGCACATTCACATGATTATAGGCGTAGAACACCGCAATGCGGTTGTGTTCCTCTAATTCCCAAGTGTTGCCGGAATGGCAGACCGCTTCGGCGAAAGCGACGATCGATCCGGGCGGGCAAGCGTAACGCTCGAAGAGGAAGGACTTGGTCACTTCTTCGCGCCGGCTCTTGTCAAAGACGCTCTGGGGGACCTTGAAGTTGGACTTGTGCGAACCGGCCATGAATAGCGTGCCGCCCTTGTCATAAACCACTTCGTTCAGCTCGAATACCACGCGCAGCATGCCGGTGTAGATCTTGTTGTTGTGGGCGTGATAATGATAGTTGGGGTTGAGCGTGGGTCCGCCGCCGTGGGGACCGATGCCTTGGTCGCCACACTTGCGGACGCTGACGAACGTGCTTTCCAGCCGCCACTTTTCCGGATTGTTGGATATGGTAAATTCCAGCAGATCGATAACGGCGGGATGATCAATCAATTCGGCGAAGGGTCCGCCGGGCAAAGACCGTTCGCGCGCCGGCAGCGACTCCGGATCGGTCTCCAAGATTTCCGCGCGCGCCTTCAAGCGCTCGACCAGATCAGCCTCGAGTACGCCGGGCAGGACAATGTAACCCTTCAGGTCAAATGTAAACTTCTGCTCTTCCGTCAACATAAGCACGCTCTCCTATAACATTTACGCGTCTAGAGTCTCCTGCGATATGGAATATCATGTCCCGCCGCCTTGCGCTTGAATCGCCCGTTCCACATCGCTAACCAGGATCATGCCATTGGCGCCGCTGCCGGCGACGCCAGTCCAGTCGATGCCCGCTTGCTTTGCCAGGCGCCTCGCTTTGGGAGATATACTGGGTCGAACGCTTTCGCGCTGTGCGCCGGCGGGCATCTGTCCCGCGTCTGCCCTGTTCTCCGCGCTCAAGGCCGGTGACGGCGCCTGGCTGTGCCTGTCCTGATCCTGGAGTAAACCATAACCCGTTTCAGTCGCCGTTTCTATTATCGCGACCACTTGCTGCGGCATGACAGCGCTCTCGCCCGGCGCAATGATCTGGGTCAAGGTCCCGTCAACAAATGCCTCGACTTCCACAATCGCTTTGTCGGAGTCGATTTCGAAAAGCAAGTCGCCCTTCTCAACCGTGTCGCCGACGCGCTTGTGCCAGGCCACCAATACCAATTCGGCGACCGCTTCTCCAATCTGTGGCACGAGAACTTCTACATGCATGTTAATATTCCATCAATTCCAAAATGGCGCTGCGGATTACCGTTTCATCCGGAATGACAGCGCTCTCCAAAGCGGGCGAAAACGGTATAGGCACATTTGGCGACGCCACGCGCCGTATCGGGACGTCCAAATATCCGATGGCTTGGCCCGCGATTTCAGCGGCCAATTGCGCGCCCCACCCGCCTCTTTCACTGCCTTCTTCCACAACGACCAAGCGTGATGTCCTCATTACCGAGTCTATCACCAGCTCGGTATCAAAGGGTACAAGACTGCGCGGGTCGACGACCTCCACGCTTAGGCCCTCATGTTCCAAGGCCTCCGCTACATTCAGCGTGCGATGCAGCATGATTCCGTTGGCGACGGCAGTGATGTCGCTGCCCCGTTTCTTGATATCGCCTTTGCCCAGCGGCGTCAGATATTCTTCATCAGGCACGTGACCCCGGCTGATGCTGCTTCGTGCCAGCTGGCGCCCTTTGCTGCCGTATAGATGTTTGTGAACACAGAATAGTACCGGATTGTTGTCGCGCACGGCCGACTTGAACAGCCCCTTGGCATCATAGGGGGTGGCCGGCGTTACGATCTTCAACCCAGGAATGCTGTAGAAAACGGTCTCCACCGAGTTGGCATGCTGGGCGCCGCGCCCGGAAGCGCCCGTTGGCAATTGAAACACCAGCGGGATACGGACCTGGCCGCCTGACATATATCGGAGTTTGCTACATTGCTGAATGATCTGATCAAATGCCGTGAAGATGAAATCTCCGTATTGAAAGTCGATGATCGGACGCATGCCTTGAATAGCGGCGCCGATTGCCAAGCCAACAAAGCCGGCTTCTGATATCGGCGTGTTCAAAACGCGCTCGGGACCGAATTCATCCAGCAGCCCGAGCGTGAACAGAAATGATCCGCCAATACGGATGTCCTCACCCAGCACGAAAACCTGCTCATCGCGCCGCATTTCTTCCCGCACCGCTTCGCGCAACGCCTGTACAACGGTGAGCTCGCGTTCTGAAGATTGGGCGGCTGTACTTCTCCTAGTCAGCATAGACATGCTCCAGCGCAGACGCGACAGCCGGGCTCTCGCTTGCCAGCGCGAACCTGACCGCCGCGTCGATGGTAGTCGCGACGGCGGTATCCAGCGCTTCAATCTCGCTGACCGAGAATCGCGCGTCCTGCAGCAGCCGTTCACGAAATGCGGGCAAGGGATCGGTCTTGAACCAAGCCTCTACCTCTTCCTGCGGGCGATACGTGCCAGGATCATCGCGCTTATGCCCGCCACGGCGATAGGTGAGGCATTCGATTAAGGCGGGTCCCTCGCCGGCTCGGGCGCGCTCAGCCGCAGTTCTCACGGCTTCGTAGACGACGATGGGGTCGTTTCCGTAGATTGTGCCGCCGGGCATGCCATAAGCCGAGGCGCGTTCGGCGACGTAGTCGATCGCCATCACCTCTGTTATGTGTGTAGAAACGCCGTAGAGATTGTTCTCGCAAAGGAAGACCACCGGCAACTTCCAGATTGCCGCCAGATTGAGCGCCTCGTGCCAGTCCCCTTTATTGGCGGTTCCTTCGCCGAAAAAATTAAGAGCGACCTGCCCCGTTTTCCCGCGCTTGAAGGCGAATGCCATGCCGGCGGCAATTGGCGAGGAGGCGCCAACAATGGCGATCGCCGGCAGCGCGCCGACCGACATGTCGCCGACGTGCAAAGAGCCGCCTTTGCCCCGGCAGCAGCCCGTCCCCTTGCCAAAGAGCTCGGCCATCAAGGCATCGGCGCGCACGCCTTTTGCCAGAGCCTGGCCATGCCCGCGATGCGTCAAGGTGATGACATCATCCGCCTCCAGCGCCAGGCAAGCGCCGACGACGCTCGCTTCCTGCCCGAGTGACAAATGAATGGTTCCCGGCATGATTCCACCCAGAAACAACTCATTGACTTTCAATTCAAATTGCCGGATCAAAACCATGCGCCGATAAATCTCGGCGAGCAAATCCTCATCATAGGCGCCAAGCGGAGCGACATCCGGTATGTCGGGCAAGCGTATACTCAGGGTCTGCATTCACTGCTCCTCGCTGAGGCTCTGCTTCCTCTTTGGCTGAATATGTGGCTGGAGAGCCCGCGCCACCGCCACGTACGCGGCGAAGTTGTCCTCGTAAAGCTGCCGGGACGCATCGACGGGGCGCAAGTCCTCGGTCGGCAGCGGGCGCACTTTGAGAGCGTCCGCCCAGCCATGGAACATGCCTGTCGCGATGCCAGCCAATATGGCAGAACCGTAGGCTGCAGATTGTACAACCGGCTTGGACAACTTGCGACCGATCGCATCGCAGACGATTTGACTCCAGAGCTGGCTCTCCGCGCCGCCGCCAATCAAATGCAACTGCTTAATCGAGTCTCCAAAGGTATTGACCAGCTCGAAGCAGTCGCGCAATGAAAAAGCCACGCCCTCCAGGACAGCCCGCGCAAAATCCTCCAAGCGGTGCTGCCTGTGGATGCCAACAAAGTCGCCTCTCAAATGCGGATCCCAGTAAGGAGACCTTTCGCCCTGCAAATAGGGATGAAACAGCAGACCGCGCGCGCCCGGCACAGAATCCGCGGCCAGCGACTCAACCAGCTTGTAGTCAGGCTGCCCGGCGGGATGCTCCGCAGCTGAACGACAAAACGTCTCCGCGAACCATTGCAAAGTGGAGGTTCCGGAATTGGTCGCTGTGATCGCGAACCAATGCGGATCTACGACATGTCGGTAGACGATTGCGCCGGGATAGGGCTTGGCATCGCGCATGACCAGGTTGACGTTTGCAGCCGTGCCAAGCTTGAGCACGCAATGTCCTGGCGCGATCGCGCCGATGCCGGCTGCCTCCACCACGGAATCGCCACTGCCCACCGCTACGGGCGTGCCTGCCAGCAAGCCACAATCACGCGCGGCAGCCCGACTCAACTCGCCGCTGATATCGGTCGCCGGTCGCACTTCCGGCAGCATTCCCTCGGCCAAACCGGCGATTTCGAGCAGAGCGGAGGACCAAGCGCCGGCATGAACATCATAGAGCTGAGTGCCAATGGCGTCATAGGAATCCGTCTGATATCGCCCGGTGAGTCGATAACGCACATAATCTTTCACGACCAAAATATGGCGTAGACGCTGGAATACGCCGGGCCGATTCTCGCGCAGCCAAAGCAATTGCGGCAGGGTCCAGGCCGGATTGACTCGGCACAGTGCAGCCGCGAATATGGCGTCGCCGCAGTCGGTTTCAAGGCGCTCGGCCTGGGGCGCGCTGCGCAAGTCCGACCAATGTATGGTCGGATGCAGAATGGCGCCAGCGCCATCCATAAGCGCGACGCTGTGGGCGGGTCCAGCGATAGACATGCCTGCAACGCTCGCTGGCTCAATGGCGCCTGAGTCCAGGCAATTGCGGACCGCTTGACAGGCGCTTCGGTACCAATCCTCGGGGTCCTGCTCTGCCGCCGCGGATTGCGGATGGCGCGTGGGATACGATTGCGCGTCTTGGCTGACCGGTTGTAGACCGTCATCGACGATTATACATTTGCAGGCGCTGCTGCCGACATCGATGCCAATAAGAAACGAAGACATAAGGTCTATCCGAAGTAGAAGTTTATCTATATGTATAGTCCTGGATTATATTGGCACTGTTTCAAATGAGCAAAAGGACGAACTATGAGACAGGTTCTACATCCGCGCGCCACAAGTACAGAGGCAACGAGTGTCCAACACCTTTTTTCTTTGCGCTCTTCGTGTCTTGACGGTCAGTGTCTACGCGACCTGTGCTGAAACTGAATTTGGCAACTCTGAATTTCAACCGACTTCGATACACTGCCTTTTTTCACCCGGTTTACATATTCTCTTCATTTGCGATAGCATAAAATAAAGCGACGCTGATTTCTTCCCGAACATTGCGCAAGCGATAGATAAGTGGAATAAGAGAGGTGAGCTTATGCAAAGGCTTTCGAGGGACAAAAGTAAAGGCCTGTCCCGACGCCAGGTTTTGCAGATCTTCGCGGCAGGCATGTCGGGGGCGGTGGGTACGATAGCACTCGACCGCGCGCCAAGCTTGAACCGCGCCGGCGCCAGCGATGGCGGCAGATTGCGCATTGCCTGGTTGACACCGGCCCAGCTTGACCCGCGTTCGGTATCCGGGATGAGTGAAATCGCCGTGCTGAACGCGCTTTATGACTACCTGTTTGAAACTGACGCTTCGTCCAATCTCGTGCCCTGCCTGGCTTCTGCCTGGGAACGGTCGGGGGATGGCAAGCAGTATACCCTGCAATTGGTGGATGGCGCGGTCTTTCATGACGGCAGCCCCATGACCGCCAGCGATGTGGTATGGACGATCCAATGGCAGTTGGATGCGGGCGGCACGATGGCCGATGTGCTGGCGGCGATAGAGTCGGTTGAAGCCCTTGGCGATCATACGGTGGTCTTCAACATCGAAGCGCCCGACCCAGACTTTCTCTATCGACTGACGGAGTACAAGCTGGTGATACTCAAAGCGGGCGCGCAAAACACCGGCGAAGTATTCAACGGCACGGGTCCGTTTATCATGGAAGAATTGATACCGGGCGACCGCGCGGTCATGAAAGCCAATGAGCATTACTGGCGGGGCGCGCCGGCGATTGACTGGCTCGAGTTCATCTTTTTCGATGACCAGCAGGCGGCGATTGCCGCCGTCCAGGGCGGCACAGCGGATGGCATCCTCAGGCTCGACAATTTCAGCTTCCTCAACTTCACGGGGGATCTTCGCTTTAACACGGTGGATATTCCTACCAACGCGCATCACATGACGCGGATTCGAGCCGACCGTCCGCCCGGCGATGATATCCGTGTGCGCCAAGCCTTCAAACTGGCGACCGACCGGCGCGCGGTTTGGGAGCGGGTGCAACTGGGCTTTGGCGCGCTGGGCAAAGATTCGCCTATCGGTCCCTCCTTCGCGCAATATTTCCTGGAAGAGGCGCAGCTTCCCCCGCGCGATCCGGCCGCTGCCGCCGCTTTGCTGACGGAAGCCGGTTATCCCGATGGGCTGGATATGATCTTGCATGTGCCCAACAGCGGCGGCATGCCGGATTTTGCGCAGGCTATGGCCGCTCAATGGGCGCAGGCGGGCATACGCGTGGAGATACAGTTGGAGGAAGAAAACACGTACTGGGTGCAGAAATGGCTGGACGTGGATCTGGGCGTCACCTGGTGGGGCGACCGAGTTGTGCCACAGATTTACCTCGACCTGGCCTATCGATCCGACGCGACCTGGAACGAATCGCATTGGCAGGATGAGCGCCTCGATGATCTGATCGATTTCACGCGTTCCGCCCTGGATGAAGAAGCGCGCGCCGCCGCCTACAAAGAGATTCAGCGGCTCTTCCTCGATGAGGGACCGATAATCGTGCCCTATTTCTACGCCTCGTTCATGGTGATGGCGAGCCATGTTTCGGGCCTGGAGCTGCATCCCTTCCCGGGCCGCACCAGCTTCCATAGCGCCGTTGTCAACTGATTCAATTGCGATCCGTCAAGCTGCGCAGCCCGCTACTTTGTCATAAAAGAATCAGTGAGGGAGCAAGGCAGGGCAATTGCATCAAATCATTTTTTTCACCACCGAGGACACCGAGAGCACCGAGTTTAGGTTCATTTGTCTGCTTTCCATCTAATTCCATCACCTGAATACAGTGAGGTCGCCAGCGAAACTTCATTTGTGGCTGAAAACAAGCCTGAAACATAGGATGAGCTATGTTCCGTTGCTTTTCTCGGTGTTGACGGTCAGTGTCTACGCGACCCTCGGCGCCCTCGGTGGTTAATAATCAGTCCAATTTCGTACTATGTCAGCCGCCCCATTTTGATGCGATTGCCCTGGGGAGCAAGGATCGAGATTGCAAATCCCTGCCGATATATGCAATAATGCAAGCCGTTTGGCAGCCCGCATGCTGTCAGGTTTGTCGAGAGGGACGTTGATGAGCCAAAGTCGTGAAAAAATCCGTCAATATCGGCAGCGTTCACTTGCGCCGCCTTTTCGGATCTTCAGCTAGCTCCCGCTAATCACGTCGTTCGCGATTCTGCTGTCCTTCTCCGTTAGCGCCTGGCATTACTGGGGGGTCATCCCCCTCTATAAAGAGGGGAAACATCGTACAAAGAAGCGTAAAGGATAAGGACTATCGTGAAGAAACAAATCACAGCCTCCGCAAGCGAGCTCTCCCGCCGCGACTTTCTGCAAGTCTTTGCCGCCGGCGCCGCGACCGCCGTTGGCACTATCGCATCTCCTCTGGCCAATATCGCCGGCGCGCAAGACAACGCGCTGCGCATCGCCTGGCTGACGCCAGCCACACTGGATCCAAG
The DNA here is from genome assembly GCA_028873975.1 of Chloroflexota bacterium. Lineage (GTDB taxonomy): Bacteria > Chloroflexota > Anaerolineae > Aggregatilineales > Phototrophicaceae > UBA6055. The sequence goes on along the minus strand of JAPPMO010000007.1, from coordinate 6,606 downwards.
GTCGGCCTCCGGCGACAGCGAAATCGCCATCTTGAACGCGCTTTACGACTATTTGATCGAAACGGACGCCGCCGCCAATCTAGTCCCGCGGCTAGCCTCGTCCTGGGATTTGAGCGACGACGGCTTGACCTATACGCTGCAGATCCGCGAAGACGCGACCTGGCACGATGGCAGCCCCGTCACTGTCGATGACGCGCTCTGGACCATACAGTGGCACCAAGATTCCGAAAGCACAGTCGCCAGTTTATTGACATCGGTCGAATCGATCGAGGCCGGCGAAGGCAATACCCTTGTCATCACGCTCGGCGAGCCGAATCCGGATTTCCTCTACAACCTCACCGACAACAAATTTGTCATCTTGAAATCCGGCGCGGAGAATATCGGCGAAGCCTTTAACGGTTCCGGACCTTTCAGGCTGGACGAAATGATCCCGGGCGACCGCGCCATCATGAGCGCCAACGCCGACTATTGGGGCGGGACGCCCGCGATCGAGCGTCTGGAGTTCATCTTCTTTGATGACCAGCAAGCGGGGATCGCCGCGGTGCAGGGCGGCACGGTCGACGGCATCATGCGTCTGGACAATTCCAGTTTCCTGGGCTTCAGCGCCGATGTCAATTTCAATACCAGCGATATACCGACCAGCGGGCACCATCTGGCGCGGCTGCGCGCCGACCGCGCCCCGGGCGACGACGTTCGCGTGCGGCAGGCATTCAAACTGGCCACGGATCGCGATGCCATCTGGGAGCGCGTGCAGTTAGGTTTTGGCGCTGTCGGCAAGGACTCGCCGATTGGACCGGCCTTTGGCCAGTATTTCCTGGCGGAAGCCGAGGCGCCGCCGCGCGATCCCGCCGCCGCCGCCGCCCTGCTGGCGGAAGCCGGTTATCCCGACGGTTTGGACATGACCTTGCACGTGCCGAATAGCGGCGCCTGGCCCGATCTCGCGATTGCCTTTGCCGCCCAGTGGGAAGAAGCCGGCATCCGCGTGGAAATCCAGTTGGAAGACGAAAACAGCTACTGGGTCGAGGACTGGATGCAAGTTGATCTGGGCGTGACCGGTTGGGGCGCGCGCCCGATTCCGCAACTCTATCTCGACCTGGCTTACCATTCCGAAGCGCCCTGGAACGAGTCGCATTACAGCGACGCGCGCGTGGACGAATTGATTGAACTGGCGCGGGCGTCGCTTGACCAAGCCGAGCGTACCGCCGCCTACAAGGAAATCCAGCAGATCCTGCTGGACAGCGGTCCCGTGGTCGTGCCGTATTTCTTCGCGCAGTTCATGGTGTTGGCGAGCCATGTATCCGGCGTGGGGCTGCATCCCTTCGCCGGGCGCACGAATTTTGGCGGCGCCAGCTTGGGATAAGGCTTGTCGATCGCAGCGCGGCTTGTCATGGCTGTCGCGCAGCTTCGCTTGGCGCTGTGACGGCAGAAGCAATTCCAAGCAAATTATGCAGCAAATTGCAGGGTGATGTAGGGGCGAGCCTTGGCTCGCCCACCGCTCCGGCTAGGGTTTGCGGGCGACTATGATTTTGGAGTTGCATGACTTTGTTGGTCCTGTTTCTGTAAACCGCGTCGCTCAAGCGACGAGACGGCTTGCAATTTTGTGTGAGTGGGGCGGATCTTTTCGCCGGTTACGCGCCGAGCGGCTACTCAGGCTCAGGAGCCAGCCGGGGACTGAAGTAAAGCCATGAATCCCAGCCTTTTCAGCCGCCAAATCGCCGCGCTGCGCCACTTTGCTGCCGTACTGCTGCGGCGTCCTCAGTCGGCTCTGGGTACAGCCTTGGTCTGCTTCTTTCTGTTTTTAGCGCTTTTCGGCGCGGGCTTGGCGCCTTATCCCAATCCCAATGATCAGAGTCATGCTGTTCGCGTATCGCCGACTTTGGATATCGGCGCCCTGCGGCTGGGCGAGCATCCCTTCGGCACAGATCGGCTGGGGCGCGATGTCTACAGCCGCGTGATCCTGGGCGCGCGCAGCATCTTCCGCATCGCCGGACTGGGCGCCTTGATCAGCGTCATCGTCGGCTCCGCCCTGGGTTTATACATGGGCTATCGCGGCGGCTGGTTTGATGAATTGCTGGGACGCGTCATCGACGCGCTGCTGGCGATCCCGGCGCTGGTGCTGGCGCTGGTGCTGGTCGGCATCATCCGCAATCTCGATTTCGAGATTGGCAGTTGGCAGGCGGAATTGGCCGATAATGTCGTGCTTTTGGTGATCGCTGTTCTCTATGTGCCGGTGGTGGCGCGGGTGGCGCGCAGCAGCGCCCTCGATATCAAGACGCGCGAATTCGTGGAAGCGGCAGAGATCCGCGGCGAGCCCACAACTTACATCATCTTTCGGGAAATCTTGCCGTCAGTGATCCCGGCGTTGGTGGTCGAGGCGTCGCTGCGCTTTTCTTATGCGATCTTTCTAGTGGCGTCGCTGGGCTTTCTCGGCTTTGGCGCCCGCCCGCCCTCGCCCGATTGGGGGCTGATGGTGAACGAAAACCGCGGCGGATTCTATCAATTGACGCCCTGGGCGCTGGATTTCCCCGCGCTGGCGATCGCGATCCTGGTGATCGCGGTCAACTTGATGTCGGACGGCATCCGCCGCGCCGTGCAAAAGGGAAACTGATGACTGCGCCTCTGCTTGATGTCGAGCGTCTGACCATCAGCTATCGGATCGGCAAGCGCTGGATACCGGCTGTGCGCGATTTTCACCTGCAATTGGCGCCCGGCCATATCGTCGGTTTGGTCGGCGAGTCGGGCTCGGGGAAATCCACTGTGGCGCTGGCGCTGATGCGCTACCTCAGCAGCAACGGGCGCGTAGAGAGCGGCGGGCGCCTGGCATTCGCCGGGGAGGATTTGCTGAGCAAGAGCGATGCCGAGATGCGCTCGATCTGGGCGCGGCGCGTCAAGCTGGCGCCCCAAAATGCGGGGGCGGCTTTGAATCCGTCAATGAAGATCGGCGCTCAAGTCACTGAGGTTTTGGGAGCGGCGCTGGGCATCGGCGGCGCGGAAGCCGAGCAAGCCATGCTGCGGATGTTCCATGACGTCAACCTGGTGGATCCCGAAAAAGTGGCGGAGCGCTATCCGCACGAATTGAGCGGGGGCATGCAGCAGCGCGTCGTCATCGCTATGGCGCTGATCACCAATCCCGAATTGCTCATACTCGACGAACCCACCACCGGCTTGGATGTGACCACGGAAGCCGTCATCCTCGATCTCATCCGCGGGCTCATGGCCAAGCGCGATACCGGCGTCATCTATATCACCCATAATCTGGGCGTGGTGGCGCAACTCTGCGAACGGGTGCTGGTGCTGTACGCGGGCGAGATCATGGAAGAGGCGCCCGTCGAGCAACTCTACGCCGCGCCCCGTCATCCCTACTCGCTGGGCTTGCTCAACAGTGTGCCCAGGCTGGGCCAAAGCAAGGCTGACAGCCGGCTGCATTCGATCAGCGGCAACCCGCCCGCGCTGGCGGAGTTGACGCGCGGCTGTGTCTTCGCCGAGCGCTGCGACTTTGTCATCGACAAGTGCCGCGCCGAAAAGCCGCCCCTGGAACAACTGGGCGACGGGCGCGCTGTGCGCTGTTTCCGCTGGGAAGAAGTCACAGTTTACCCCCACCCTAAATCCAATGCCCCCTCTGTCCCCCGCCCGACGGGGGATGATTCCGAAGCATCAAGGAGGAGAGGACCAGCCCATCGAGACCGGCTTCCCCCCATTGCAATGGGGGGATTGAGGGGGGTGGAAAAAAATACCTCCCCACTTCAGCGCGGTGTCAGGGATGAAGAGCGCGTTCTTCAAAAAGATGACAGGGATACGGATACGCTGATGCGCGTGACGGACTTGAAAAAGCATTTCCCGGTCGCAAGGAGCCTGGGGGACTGGCTGCGCGGGAAGAAGCCCGCGCCGATCCGCGCTGTCGACGGGGTCAACTTGACCCTGGGAGCGGGGCAGACGCTCGGTTTGGTCGGTGAAAGCGGCAGTGGCAAGACCACTCTTTCGCGCCTGATCATCGGCTTGCAAGAGCGCACCGGCGGGCAGTTGGAGCTGCTGGGCATGGACATCCGCAACAGCGTGCGCGAGCGCAGTCCCGATGTCCTGTCGAAACTGCAGATGGTATTCCAGAACCCGCAGAACTCGCTGAATCCGTATCTGTCGGTGCGGCAGGCTTTGCGGCGGCCCCTGGTCAAGCTGCGGGGCATGACGCCGGCGGGAGCGGAGGCTGAGGTCGCGCAATTGCTGCGGCGGGTCAACCTGCGCGAGGACTATGCCGATCGCTTCCCCGCTGAACTGAGCGGCGGCGAGAAACAGCGCGTGGCAGTCGCGCGAGCCTTCGCCTCCGATCCGGACCTCATCATTTGCGACGAGCCGGTGTCGGCGCTGGATGTATCCGTGCAGTCCGCGGTCTTGAATTTGCTGGCGCGCTTGCAAGAAGAGCATGGCACCGCCTACCTGTTTATATCGCATGATCTGGCCGTCGTCGGCTATTTGTCCGATGTAATCGCGGTCATGTATCTGGGCCAACTTTTCGAGGTTGGCGCGGCGAGCGACCTGTTTCAGCCGCCTTACCACCCCTACACCGAGGCGCTCGTTTCGGCGATACCGGTGGCGGACCCGCACCATAAAGCCGAGCGCATGCTGCTGCATGACGTCTTGCCGAGCGCGCAGCGCCTGCCGAGCGGCTGCCGCTTTCACACCCGCTGCCCGCGCAAGATTGGCGCTGTCTGTGAAGAAGAGGCGCCGCCGTGGCGGGAAGTCGACGCCGGGCATGCCATCCGTTGTCATATCCCGCTGGAGGAGTTGTCGGCGCTGCAACACAGCTTCCTGCGGCGGGAGGAAATCGCTTAGGCTGATGCTAAAGTTTTTGCGGCGGCGCTTCGTTTTCTTCTTTTTTACTTACTTGATCAGTTCGCTGATGATCTTCTTTCTGCTGCGTGTCTTGCCGGGCGATCCGGCGCGCGTGATCGCCGGCGGGCGCGAAGCCACAGCCGAGCAGGTCGCGCAGATCCGCAGCGAGTTGGGTTTGAATGCCCCGCTGCCGCAGCAATATGTCAACTGGCTGGGCAATTTTCTAGGCGGCGACTGGGGCAAGACGATCGCCTTCCGCGGCGCGGATAACCGCGAGCTGATCGTACAGCGCAGCATCAATTCGGCGCGTCTGGCGCTGGTCGCCTTGCTGCTGTCGGTACCGCTGTCGCTGGTCTTGGGCATTATCGCCGGGCTGCGCGAAAACAAATTGCCCGATGTCATCATCTCGCTGCTGACGCTGTCGGTGGTCAGCCTGCCGGAATTCGTGACCGGACTGTTCCTGATCAATATCGTGGCGCTGGGCTGGGGGCGGAGCAAGCTGGCGGGGGCGCTGGGTTGGTGGTTCCCGTCCAGCTCGGCGGTGCGGGCCAACGCCTCGTTCAGCGAGATGCTGCCGGCGCTGTGGCTGCCGGCATTTGCGGCCACGCTGGTGCTGCTGGCTTACATTTCCCGCCTCACCCGCGCCGGCGTGATCGAGGAATTGAAGCGGGATTATGTGCGCGCAGCGGCTTTGAAAGGCATCCCCTATCGCAGCGTCATCACCCGGCACGTCTTGCGCAACGCATTGCTGCCGACGGTCACGGTCATCGCCATCAGCATCACCTGGCTGATTAGCGGCTTGGTGGTGATCGAATATGTCTTTGGTTTTCCGGGATTGGGCAGTTTGTTGATCGCCGCCATTGAACGGCGCGATTTGCTGCTGGTGCAGTCGATCGTGATGGTCAGCGTGACCGTCATTCTCTTCACGAATCTCTTCGCCGACATGGCTTACGCGGCGCTGAATCCGCGCATCAAGCTCGGTTGACAGGAGCGCTGTCATCGCGACGCTCAAGCGGGGGCGCATTTCAGATTATTGTCACATCAAGCGATTTTTACTCGGTCGAAAGCATGACCAACCACAAAGAACACAAAGTAAATGAGGCATTTCTCTGTGCCTCTGTTGCGTTTCAGTCAAACCACGTCTATAATCCCTAATTAATCGAGTCAGAGGCTTTTGGTAAATTGACGTGGCGGAAAACGACCCAATTTTGGAACAGCGCGTCGAGGCGCTGGAGCAGTTCTCGCAGACTCGGGTTGTCGAGCAAGTGGGCGACTTGACTGAGCGCGTCTCCGCCTTGGAAAGCGCGCGGACGGCGGAAAACCCCTATTTGGCGAGCAAAGCCGATATTGCCCGCTTGGAAGCGCAGCATATTGCCACTCAAGAGCAGATTGCCGCCCAGTCCGAGCAGTTTAGCAAGGATCTGCAAGCCCAGAGCGAAGTGTTCAACACGCGGCTTGCCACCCAATCCGAGCGTTTTGATAATGCGCAGAAGGCCCAGACCGAGCAGCTGCGGCGGGAATGGGAAGAGCGGATTAACCGGCTGATTTCTTGGATGGTCGTCGCGATTATCTCCTTCATTGGCACCGCCGTCGCCTTTGCTGCTTTGATACTCAACCGCCTGCCCAACTGAAAGAGCCCTTGTCATGCCAGCTCCTCGCTTGCTGAATTCAGAAGGATCAACCATGAACAAGATCAGTCGTGCCACGTCTTTTCTTAAATATTTCTTAATATTGGGGGGGGGGGGGGGGGGGGGGGGGGGGGGGGGGGGGGGGGGGGGG
>JAPPMO010000012.1 GCA_028873975.1 Chloroflexota bacterium | reverse complement strand
GAAACCACAAGTCGCGGCGGCAACGGGCGACCAGATTGGTCGCCCCTACAAGGCTTGTCCGCTACTGGTAATTCAATGCGCTTTTTCTACCCCATCCCCCGGCCCCTTGCCCCGTATCAACGGAGAAGGGGAGGCTCGAAAAGAGAATATTCACAAAATTGAGTGTATTGCCTGCAAAAAAGAGGGTTGTAGGGGCGTTTCGCTGAAACGCCCGCTGGAAATATCCCCAATTTTGGCAAAACGAAGCAGTATCGGACAAGCCTTACAAGACTCGCTTTAGTTGCATGACTTACTTGGAATTACTGAGAGCGCAGAGAAAACCAACAGAGGAATATATTTTGCGGGCGTTTCGGCGAAACGCCCCTACAGTTCGCCCCTGTTTTGATTCTCATTACTTTCTTGGAATTACTACTGGTATCGGCTGATGACAACGGCGGTATTGTGTCCGCCGAAGCCAAAAGAATTGCTCAAGACATGATCGATGGGATGCGATTTGCCGACGTTGGGCGTATAGTCGAGATCACAATCCGGATCGGGACTTTCGAGATTGATAGTTGGTGGAATGAAATTGTCTTCGATGGACTTGACGGCGAAGATGGCTTCGGTGGCCGCGGTAGCGCCCAGAATATGACCTGTCATTGATTTGGTCGAACTAATGGGAATGTTGTAGGCTTGTTCGCCCAGCGCCAGCTTGATGGCCAGGGTTTCGCTCTTGTCGTTGAGTTGCGTGCCAGTGCCGTGGGCATTGATATAGTCAATTCCGTCCGCTTCAAGCCGCGCTTCGCGCATGGCGCGCCGCATGGCTTCGGCCGCGTCGACGCCGTCGGGATTGGGCGCCGTCACATGAAAGGCGTCCGAAGTGTGGCCATAGCCGGTCAACTCGGCATAGATATGCACGCCGCGTTCCAGCGCGTGGTCAAGGTCTTCCAGGATCAGCAGCGCAGCGCCTTCGGCGGCGACGAATCCGTCGCGATTGGCGTCGAAGGGACGCGCCGCTTTGTCGGGAATGTCCTCGGTATTTGTCAAGACTTTCATATTGTTAAAGCCGCTGATGACCATGGGCATGATGCAGGCTTCACTGCCGCCGGCTACCATCATCTTGGCGCGGCCCATGCGGATCAGGTCGGCAGCGTCGCCCAAGGAATTGTTGCTGGTCGCGCAAGCCGCCGTGATATTGTAATTGGGACCTTTCAGCCCGAAGTGCATGGACACGCGCGAGCTGATCCCGTCGTGCAGCAAGGCGGGCACGATCACCGGGCTCACCCCGCGATGTCCCTTGGCTTCGAAGCCCTGCAGCGCCTGCACAACGGTGACGATGCCTCCGATGCCAGAGCCGACGACAACGCCGACATCATATTTGTTGCCATCGTCGATCGTGATCTCGGCGTCGTTCAGGGCTTCTTCCGCAGCGACCAGAGCCAGCATCTGCGCGCGGTCCATGCGGCGCACTTCGCGCCGGCCGAATTTGGCGATCAAGTCCAGGTCCTTGACTTCGCCCGCCACGCGGTTTTCAACCAAATCGGTGTCGAACAAGCTGATCCAGTCGATGCCGGAGTTGCCAGCGCGAATATTCGCCCAGGAGTCGTCGACATTGTTGCCGCAGGGGCAGACAAGACCCATTCCAGTGATGACCACACGTTTTTCAGCCATGGCGAGTCTTTCTTTTCCGGGAGCTACCTAAGCTGACACAGATCGTTCCGAGTGTCGATTATACTACCGATGGCGCACGCTGCCAGAGCGTCATATTTGATGGTAGCGTATCCTTTTCGGTTGAAACAGAATATTTTAACCACCGAGGACACCGAGACCACCGAGAATAAGCCAAGAGTATAGTTGTCCTCCGTGTTCTTAGTAGAACCAAGTTAATCATGAGAATTCTGCGGGACATTCCAACTTCAACGTCGAGTCACCCTTGATGATTCGGAGAAGGGCCGGGGATGGGGTAGAGAAGCGGCGTTTTCGCAATTCTCATTACTTACTTGGAACTACTTTTGTGCAATTGTGGTGAAATGAGTTGATTTAATCTCAAACGAATTCGATACAGTACCTGTTTTATTTGCGCTCGCTATGCTGGCGAGGCGAAAATTGAAGCGTCCTTTTGCGGAGGCCGGTTAGCCCCGCAGTTCCTCAAGCAGAGCCTGCTTGAGACTTTCGGGAAGTTGATTGTAAGGGATATCCAGCAGCGCGCCTTGCAAAGCCCAGAGCATGTTTCTGCTAACCGGGAAGCGCGCGCGCAACCGCCGGTAGACCTCTGCCGCGCCCAGCTCCTCTATCTGTGATACAGAATCGATTCCGATGGCGATCAGCCAGTCGGCCGAGGTTTCGCCGATATTCTTCAGCTTGAGCAAGTCCTCGCGCATCCCTCATTTCTCGCGGGTTTGCGTGTTCCTAGCGGTTGAGGCATCGGGCTGCGGCCCAGCGACGGCGATCACCATGTTCTTCGGATCGAGATAATGTTGAGCTGCGTTCAGCACATCGTCTTTGCTGATCCGGAAAATCATGTCCTTGTATTCCGCCAGATAATTGAGCCCCAGGTTGTAGCTTTCCATGGCATGGATCTGCGAAGAAATCCCTTCGTTGCTTTCCAGCCGCAGCGGCAGGCGGCCCGTGAAGTAACTTTGATTGTCCGCCAAATCCTCATCCGCAACAGCTTCGCTGACCAAACGCTCAACCTCCCAAAGGATGCTGTCGATGGCTTGTTCGACATTGTCGGGATTGACACCGGCGCTGACAATCCAGGGATCGGGACCGTGCCCGCCTCCCAGATGACTATAAGCATAATAGGCCAAGCCCTGTTCTTCTCGGACGCTCTTGCCAATGCGCCCCATCATGCCGAATTCACCTAAAACGCTGTTGGCGATTTGAGCGGCCAGGTAGTCCGGCGCCGCCCGAGCGGGTCCCAGGGCGCCCATGCTGATATCGCATTGCGTCTTCCCGGGGACGAAGACTGTCTGCCGTTCCGTCGCGCCGGGCGCGTCAAGGAAATCCGCGCGCGCGACCTCCGCTTGCTCGGGATTGCGCCAGTCGCCCAGGGTCTCGCGGACCAATCGAAGGGCGTCCTCCGTATCGACATGACCGACTATGACCAGGATCATGCCGTCGGGACCCACATGATTGGCATGGAATGTCGACAGATCTGCTTGGCTGACTGCTGCGATGGTCTCCTCGTCGCCGTAGGTTCCGTAATGATAGGGATGAGAAGCCGGGTAAAGCGCTTGCCGCATGGCTTTGCTCGCGCGGTAACGGGTGTCGAAGCTGCTGTATTGCAGCCAGGTTAGCCGTTCGCCGCGCAGGCGTTCAACATGCTCGGCTGGAAAAGTGGGATAGCTCAGTGCCTCGCTTGCCGTTTCCAAGAGAGGTCGCAGATCTTCCGCCAAAGCCTTGCCGAAGAGGCCCAGCTTGTGTATATGCCCGCGCATGCTCAATTCCGCGCCGATGCTCTCCAGGGAGGCGTGAATTTCGTCGAAATTCCGTTGTTGCGTGCCGGTCAACAGCGCGCTGGATACCAATGAAGCCAAGCCGCTGCGCTCCGGCCTTTCGTAGATGCTGCCGGCGTGAATGGAGGCGGTGATGTTGACGGACTCGACGGCTCTGTTCTCGTATACGAGCAGAACCAGGCCGTTGTCAAATTCGACGCGATTGATATTGCCCGCGTTGGGTATGCTCGCCGTATAAGCTGACATGGCTATTCCCTCTCCGCTTCGGGATCGGTCGGCTGCAATATGCCCACGACACGTCCTTTCGGAACCAGGTAGCGGTTGGCGACATCCACGACGTCATCCGCTGAAACGCGGGTCAAGCGATCCAGGTAGCCCTCAAACCAATCTTCTTTATCCAATACGAAAGACTGCGCCAGCCAATAAGCTTGTTCGGTGACGCTTTCGGTACTGTAAGCGAAGGCCGCTTTGGCTTGTTTGCGAGCTTTGCTCAATTCTTCCCCGCTGATGCCATGCTCTTGCAAGCGAGCGATCTCATCCAGCAGGACTTCTTCCGCCTCTGCCGGGCTGCGTTCGTCCCGCAAGGTCACAATGATGCTGTACAGATAGGGATCAATGGTCGGGACGATCATTGCGCCGACGCCCGCGGCGATCTCCGTCTTCACCAGCGCTTGATACAAGCGGCTGGTCTTGTTGTCCGAGGCGCCGCCCGATCCGCTCAAAACATTGTCAAGCACTTTGAGCTTGACCCAGTCTTCGTGCGCCGCGTCCGGAATCCGGTGGCAGATCTCGTAGAAAGCCGTCTTGCCGGGGCGCTCGACCAGTACTCGCCGTTCTCCCTGCTGGGAGGGTTCAGCCCGGACAAAAAGCGCCGGCGCCTCGCGGGATTCGATTGAGCCGTACAAGCCTTCGATCTTCGACAGCATTTCAGCGCTGTCGAAGGCGCCGACAGCCACAGCCACGGCGTTGGCGGGGCAATAATGACGGCGATAATGGTCATAGAGATCGTCGCGCGTCATGGCGCGCAGGTCGGTTTCGTCGCCGATGATTTCGTGATGATAACCATGGACGCGGAAGGCCGCGCCGCGCACTTCCTCTTGCAGCCAGAAAGTCGGCTGGTTTTCCAGCCCTTGTCGCTCGGAGATGATGACGGTGCGTTCCGATTCGGTCTCCTCGGGATCAAAGATGGCGTTTGCCATGCGGTCGGCTTCCGCAGCCATGGCGATGTCGATCTTGTCGGCGGGCAAGGTCTCGAAGTACATGGTGTAGTCCATGAAGGTGAAGGCGTTCCATGTGCCGCCGGCGCGGTCGATTTCCCGGTCGAGCAGGCCGGCCGGGAAGCGCTCGGTGCCTTTGAACATCATGTGTTCCACCCAGTGCGAGATGCCGGTTTTGCCGGTGGGTTCGTTGCGGCTGCCGACTTTATAGCCGATCCACCAGCTGATGATGGGCGCGCTGTGGACTTCCTTGAGGATGACGGTGAGTCCGTTGGGGAGCGTGTGGCGGGTTACAGTTGTCAATCTCAAATCCTGCAATTCTACTTCAAGCGTACGTACGTTAATTCCGCAGCAAAAGTATAACATATGTCGCCAGTCGAGTCTGTTGCCCCTTTTGCAATGAGCGGATCCTGTATATGATTCGTCGGTATAGCCACTAAGTTTCGGATGAGTAACCATATGACATTGATTGCAGATCCTCTGACCATTAATAAAGTGTTTAGTAGCGGCGGCGACGTGCAATATGTGTTGCCACATTTTCAGAGAGAATATGCTTGGGAAAAACTACACTGGGAGACGCTTTTTGATGATGTAATGGAGATTTACGATTCTGGCTCAGAATCGAGTCCTGAACACTTTATGGGCGCATTGGTTGTCATTCAAGATGGAGATAGTTACGGTACGATGTCTCGATTTACACTTGTGGACGGTCAACAACGATTGACAACAATCTCCTTGCTTCTTTGTGCACTCAAGGAGATTCTTGCTCCCGAGTCCAGATTGAGAGGAACCATTGAGAAACTACTAAGAAATCCTGATGAAGAAGGATCTTTGCATTATAAGGTCTTGCCAACAAAGAAATATAATGACCAGCAAGCCTATCGAAAGATAATTGATGGCGAGAGGCGGGTGCGATCCGATTCAGGGATTGTAAAGGCTTGGAATTACTTCAAAAGACGGCTTTCTAAGGAAGACATTTGTGATGTAGATCGATTCTTTGATTGTGTTGTTAATGGCATGCAGGTGGTATTCATAAAGTTGGACAGAGACGATCAACCCTATAAGATCTTTGAAAGCCTTAATGCCAAAGGCAAACCGCTTAGCCAAGCAGACCTTGTGCGCAATTATATCGCGATGAAGTTGCCTGCAGATCGACAAGAAACTGTCTTTAATAGGTTTTGGGCTACAATTGACAATCAGTTGCAAGAACGACGCAAAGTCGCTCGAATGGGGGAGCTTTCAGCATTTCTTAGACATTATCTTGCGAAAATATATGGTGTCTTACCGAATGAAAATCAAGTCTACGCGCGATTCCGCGACCACATGGAGCGAAATTTTGGTGAGGTAGACAAGTTTATTGAGGAATTGGAAAGACTGCATCAATTTGCAGGCTATTATGATCGGCTATTGCGTCCAGAAAACGAAACAAACGCTTCAATACGTCGAGGAATTAAACGGCTCAACACTATTGTGGAGTCTGTCAGCTATCCCTTTCTACTGTATCTTTATGAATTGTACACGTCTTCAAAAGTCTCCGATACAGAATTTGTGCAAGCTCTTGATATCCTAGAAAACTATGCAATCAGAAGATTCCTTGCGGGCGAGCCGACCAACTATCTCAACAAGATGTTTCCTACCTTGCCACGCGAACTTGACGATGGAGATTTCATACTTTCGCTTACCTCGGTAATCTTGACAAAGAATTACGCATTTGATAATCGAATCCGTCAGAATCTCCAATTAAATTTTAGATTTGTTCAGAGGTCACGAGAAAGAGTGATACTTGTCTTGAAGACAATTGACCGTCATCTTGCACGTGGATCAGATGGTTATCCAGTTTTAGACTCTGATGCAACTATTGAACATATATTGCCTCAGAAACCTGACAATACTTGGAAAGAACATATTGGACCGAACTGGAGCGAAGTACGCGACGAATACGTCAATAATCTGGGAAACTTGACACTTGTGACAGATCAATGGAACAAAGAGCTGTCCAATGGACCGTTCCCGGCAAAAAAGGCACGTCTCGCGCGGCACGCATTGCGCATAAATTGCGATTATTTCTCAAGAGAAATTTCGAACTGGAACATAGACGCCATTCTCGCTCGAACGGAATGGCTTACTGGTTTCTCGCTGGAGATATGGAACGCTCTTGATGACTTCACACCGCCACCCGATGTTCTTGATAGTAAGCCGATCGCACTCGTAATAAAAGACGTTAAATATCCTGTAGATTCTTGGCGAGCGGTGTTGATTAAAACGGTAAGGGAATTGGTACATGAATTCGAGAACTTTGAAGATGTGGCAAGACGCTTTGAGACGCATTTATCTCGGAATAAAGACAATGCTTTCTCAAGAAGTTATGTGTTACCTAACGGTTGGTGGCTCAATACGGGGATGGCAGCCTCAGCGATTTATAGCTTCTGCAAGAGGTATGTACAGGCGGCAGGCTTAGATCACCGTGAATGGGACGTTGAACGCGAATAACCATCACCCCCTTACATTCCGCTCCAGCACAGCCCCGGCCTGAGCCGCCACCCACTCGCCAACTGCCAAATCTAATGATTGACTTGTTTGAGTTTAGGTGTTATCGTTTGAGGAAATCAAGGAGGTGTCGTGTCAGCACAAAGTTTGGAAACTAGGCTGCCTCCGCTAGAGAAATCGGTTGCGCGACTGGAAGGGTCGTATGAATATGTCGCCACCAAAGCCGACCTTTCCGATCTAAAGTCTGATATTGCGACTTTAGTGGCCAGAGTGCACTTGCTGCAATGGATTACCGGCATCGGCTTCACAGTCATTGCCGGGCTGCTCATTCATTTTTTGGGATAACACACACCGCTCTATAATCGCCCTCCGCGCCCCCTCAAAAAAGTCCCTGCCTCATTTTAGGATGCCTGCCAGAGGCGCTGTGCCTACGTGCGCTAGAGATGGCGGGAAGGAGCGTAGAGCGAGGGTTATCCCCGCACCTTCCGCTCCAGCACCTGCGCCCCCTCATCCTGAGCCGCCACCCACTCGCCAACAGCCGCCACCGCCCGGTGCATGCCCGCCGTCGGCCGCGCGTGGCCGACCCCCGTCATCTTCACGATGTATTCGCCCGGCTCCGCGCGCGGGGAGAGCGAAATCATCGTATGCTGCTCAATCGTCGGTTCTTCAATCACAGCTTCAAAAACGGCGGCGTCGTGGCGGGGGTCGGCATAGGCGCGCAGCAGGGCGATGTGAATATCGCCGTGGCGGCGCCGGGTCGTTTCAAAGCGTCCCACAAGCGCTGCGGCATCCAGAGGCGAGTACAAGAACAGGTGCGGCATGTCCAACTCCTTAATGATCGCTGGGTGAGCGAGAGGCGTCGTGTTGCGCTTGTAAAGGAAAAAGTAGGCGCGGCGGCCCTCGCGATAGGCTTTGGCTTCGTATTTGCTGCGATAGCGTCCGGGCAGGTCGCGCGCCCAGGGCGCCTCCAGCGCATTGCTGAGACCCGGACTGGCGGAGAAGGTCTCATGCGCCAGTTCAGCGTAGGCGAGGATGTCCGTCGCCAGCAACAGCGTGCCGCCTGCCACAAGACGGCTGGCGAGCAGCTCGGCAGTCTCGCGCTTGACCAACCGGCGGCGGCTGTGTTTCTTTTTGAACCAGGGATCGGGAAAATTGATATGAAACTCGTTGACGGATTCAGGCGGCAGCAAATGCGCCAGAGCCGTTTCCGCCCTGGTATGAATCGGGCGCGCGTTAGACAGCCCAAACTGGGCGATCTTGCGCTCGGCTTTGTCCATGGCTTGGCTGGAGATCTCCAAGCCGATGACATTGGCGTCGGGGCGCGTCCGCGCCAGGTTGACGAGGTAATCGCCATTGCCGAAGCCGATTTCCACCAGGAGCGGTCGCCGCTCAGGAAACAAGCTGGCGAAATCCAGGGGCCAACTGACGTTCAGATAGTTTAGTTTTCGGGGCATCTGGCAATCAGTTAGAAGCAGCCGTCAAAATGATCTCGCCCAGCGCGTTGCGATGATTCACGAGGGCGCGACGACGGGATGCTTTCGTTTCAAGGTTTCCGGGACAAAGAACAGGAAAATGCTGGCGGCCGCCAGCCCGGAACCGGCGATGACCCAGACTGCCGAACTCAGCGCCAGGATATCGGCGATGGCGCCGACGACCAGCGGCGCGCCGGTGTGGCCCAGGTCGCCGATCAAGCGCCAGACCCCCAGGAACTCTCCGCGCGACTGTCTGGGCGAAAGGTCCGAGCCGAGCGTCATCATGGATCCCGCGCCCAGCCCATTGCCGACGCCGATCGTGAGGGCTGCGAAGAGCAAGCCGCCAAAGGTCGAGGTCAGCGGAATCAGCGCCATACCCAGCGCCTGGATAGCGAAGCAGGGAACGATGGCGAACTTCCGTCCGAAGCGATCCATCAGCCAGCCCGCCACGACAAACAAGCTGAAATCGACGGCGACCGACAGGCTGACGATCAGCCCGATCTGGTCGACTGCGAGACCGAGCGTTTCAGCCGCGAACAAGGGGATGATCACTATCCGGCCCGCTCGAATCATCTGCGCGAAAACTTGCGCCGTGCCCGCCGACGCCAGTACGCGAGAGCTGGTCTGCAATACGCTCAAAACGGGCAACTGATGCCCATGAGAGTCGCTGGCAGCGCCCGAATCTTCGGCGCGATTGCGTGTATAAAGCGCAACGCAAACTACGCCGATCGCGGTTACCGCGCCACAAAAGAGGAAGCCGAAACGCAGCCCGAGCAGGCCTGCGACGATGCCGCCGACCGCGGGACCCAGGAAGCCACCCAGGCGATGCGTTCCGCCGTACAGGGAGATGGCTTTGCCGCGCTGTTCCAGCTTGACATTGTTGGTGATGTAAACATGAGCCGATACGGTATACATTGCGCGCCCGAAGCCGGCGATCAGGCGCAGCAAGAAGACCGCCCAAACCGATTGTGCGATAAAGAGCAGGGAGACGGAAAGCATCGTCAGCGCCATGCCCATCATCATCACCTGTTTGTTGCCAAAACGCCTTTGCAGCATGCCAGTGGGCACATCAGCGACAAGCGTTCCCAGACCTTCGCCAGCCAGTATCAGCCCGATCAAGCCATAACCGATTTCAAAACTGGTGGCGTACAGGGGCAATATGGGCACAAGGAGGCCGTTGCCCAAGGTGATCATCAAAGCTGGCAAGTAGAAAGGCAGGACCAGGGTCCAGAGTCCGGAAAGCCGCTCTGCGCGCTGTTTGAGTTGTCGGGTCGCTTCAGGCATTGAGATAGTTTAGCGCCTAGGGGTGGAATGTGAAGTGTTCAGTCGCCGCCGCGCTCGCGGATGACTCGGGCCAGGATCTCGATGGCGCGAACAATAGTGGGTTCGTCCGACATGGTGAAGTTGAGGCGCATGGTACCCAGTCCCGCGTCCTGGTCGATGTAAAAGTACTTGCCGGGGACAAAAGCTACTTTTTGATCAACCGCTTTCCAATAGATCTCCTCGGCATCAAGTCCGTTGGGACCGTCGATCCAGATGAACATGCCGCCCTCCGGTTTCGTCCAGCGATAGCCATCTGGCATGAACTGGTCCATGGCGGCGAGCATGGCTTCCTGGCGCGGTCGGTAGAGGTCGATGATTTTTGGCAATTGCCGCTCCAGGTAGCCGCCGCGGATATACTCGGTTGCCAGGGCCTGGGCATAGGTATTGCTATGCAGATCCGCTCCCTGTTTGGCAATGCGCATCCAGTGATGGATCGACTTGGGCGCAATGCAAAAGCCGAGGCGAAGCCCGGGCGCAAAGACTTTGGAGACCGTGCTGACATAGATAGTATTTTCTGGCGCGAAGGCGAAAAATGGCGCGATAGGCTCGCCGCGGTAACGCAGATCGCTGTAGGGATCGTCTTCAACGACAAGAGCCTCATGTTGTTTGACGATCTCCGCCACTTCTTGGCGTCTGCTCGCGCTGAGCGTGCGACCGGTGGGGTTTTGAAAGGTAGAAACAAGATAAATGAATTTCACCGATTGCTGTTCCAAGACCTTGACAAGTGATTCTGAGATGATGCCCTCGTCATCAGTTTCTATATCCACATATCTCGGTTCGTAGGCGTTGAAGGCGGTGATCGCGCCCAGGTAACTGGGAGATTCCAGCGCGACGAAATCGCCCGGGCTGATCAATACTTTGGCAAGGGTGTCCAGGACGCTTTGCGAGCCGTTGAAGACCAAAATGTCTTCGGCATTGGTCCGCACTTGCTTGCCGGATAGATAGTCCGCCAGCGCTTCTCTAAAGGGGGTGAAGCCTTCCGTCAGATCGTATTGCAGCGCAGCCGCGCCGTAGCGATCGAGTACGGCCTCGTTGATCCGGTACAGGTCTTCAAGTGGGAAGCTTTGCGGGGCGGGTATTCCCCCCGCCAAGGATATCATGCCGGGTTGGGAAACAACCGCGAGAATCTCGCGGATGGCATTGCTCTGCATGCTCAAGGTACGTTGGCTAAGCAATTTTTGGAAATCGTTTGGCATGGGGCTTTGAACCTTACGCAAAAAACCGGCGCAAGACCGGTCGGCTCGTTTCGCAATTAATGTGGAGCGTAATTCAACCCAGGTAATCGCGCAGGTTATGCGCAAGCTGCGGATGACGAAGGCGGCGCAGCGCTTCCTTTTCCAGTTGGCGGATGCGTTCGCGGCTCAAACCGAATTTGTTGGCGATCTCTTCCAGCGTATGCGGTTCTCCACCGCCAAGCCCGAAGCGCAAGCGCAGAATATGACTTTGGCGCGGCGTCAGTTCGGCCAGCACTTCGTCTATGGTTTCCTCGAGCAGGTTTTGCGTGGCGGAATCCACCGGGCTTATCGTTTCCTGGTCTTCGATAAAGTCGCCAAATTCGCTGTCCCCATCGTCGCCAACGGGCCGTTCCAAGGCGATGGCATGCTGGCTGGCATCCAGCATAGCACGTACCGCCTCAGCCGCAACTTCCATCGCGCCCGCGATTTCTTCGGCGGTGGGACGCCTGCCCAAGGTCTGTTCCAGATCTTGAGCGGCGCGGTACATTTGGCGGATGCGTTCGGTCATGTGCAGGGGAATGCGGATCGTGCGCGTTTTTTGCGCCAGGGCGCGGGTGATGGCTTGACGGATCCACCAAGTGGCGTAAGTGCTAAATCGATTGCCGCGGGAGTAATCGTACTTGTCGACCGCCCGCATCAAGCCAACATTGCCTTCCTGGATCAGATCGGGGAAGGGCAGGCCCTGGCCCATATAACGTTTGGCGATGCTCACCACCAGACGTGTATTGGCGCGTCCCAAGTGCTCACGGGCGCACTGCCCGTCGAAAACAAGCCGGCGCAAATGACGGCGCCAGCGGGCGCTCTTTTCCAGGACATCAGGCTGTTCAAGCCTGTGCCGCGCCTTTAGCCCGCGCTCAATGCGTTTCGCCAGGTCAATTTCATCGGCAGCGGTGAGCAGCGGTTCTTGCGCCATCTGACGAAAATAAAGCCCGACCGGGTCGTCGGACGAGATTGCGCTGATATCCGCTACTGCCGATTCTCGGGGGGCATCGCGGTTTTCGTCATCCTGCTCGATAAGCTCTATGATGCGTTTCGATCGGGGAGCGTCGCTGTCTCGTCTAAGTTCTATTCCAAGCTCATTCAACTCGAACAATATTTTTCGCAAAGCGACGCGGTCGTCTCCATCATCATCAAGCGCTTCAATAATCTGTTCATAAGTCAAATAACCGCGTTTGTCCGCCAACTCGACCAGTACTTGTATCACGATGAAACCTCTACCTGTGTATAGGTGAATAAGCTTAGTATGTCTATTTGACTGTAAATGTGCAGACGGGTCTGAACCCTATTTTGTAGGAAGTGTCGATGGAATGTCAATTGACAGTTTCTCACAAAAAAACATACCCGCTGGCTGTCGGATTTTGACAGAGAATCGAGCGCGCGAATACCGGGCATATAGCGGGTGATTTGCGGCTGATTAGAAATCCATTAATCGCGGCGAATTGAATAGTTTGACAGGGGCAGGAATGAGATTGGGCTAGCGAGAAAGCACCCTGTTGACGATGCCAAACCAGAATGGCGCGCCCTGCGCCGCGGCAATGACGGTAGCGGCGATGCCCAATAGTTTGCCCAGCAAGAGCAGGGGCCAACCGTCCGGATTGTTTTCGGGCAAGTAATTCCATAGATTGTTAGGGTTGTCGCGCGCCGGATGATCGACAGAATAGCTGCTGAGATCTTCCATGAACCAACCGATGGGCAGGCGCAGATTCTGGATATCTTGCAGCCTGTTGGCCAGTTCCGCCCCCGTCCCGATGACATCTTCCGCAGCGCTATCGGTTTGCGCCTGGTTTGCGGTGAAGCCCTGGTCCCCTTCTGCCGCCTCATTGACCTCGGTTTGCAACTGTCCGCTTTGTACCGAGAAATTCACTTCGCTGCTGATTTGCTCGCGTCTGATTGGATCTTCCCACAGGGTGCGGGCGATATGCAAGGTGTCAACATTGACCGTCAGCGCGATAGCCAGCGCCACGACGACGGACAAGGTCTTCATTTTCGCCGCGTAACTGGCGCTGGCGCGGGCCATCGCGTTATTGAACCAATTCTCCAGGTTGGCGCGAACCTCGTCCACGGACTGCGCGCTGGCCATGACCGCCGTAAGCGCGCCTCTGAAATAGGGATTGTCATTCTGGAGCACGCCTGCCATCACAGAGGCGTCATTTGTGGGTTGTAGGCCCAGTTGGCCAATTTGCTCGTCAATCTGATTCAAAACATCGGCAAGCGCGCTGCGAACCCGTCTATGTTGGACAAATCGCAGCGATTGCCGCAACTCCGTCATACCTTCTCCCGTGCTTATGACGCGGTTGACCATGAGACGCAGCCCGCGCCGTTCGGGACCGGCCGGCATGCCGTCGATGACATTGAGCAAATCGCCGAACATTTGCTGGTCGGCTTCAACTTTCATCGTCTTCAATACAACATCTACAAAGGTTGCCGGTTCAATCCAGTCGACCGTCCCTATTGGACCGCGGGCTATTTTCTGCGCTTCCATCTCGATGATGCGCTGGTTAGGCAGCACCGGATCCGCTTTCACAAGCTGGATGAGCGGATGCGTATACACTTTTGCGCGCATGACCGGGTCTTGTATGATCCCGTCCAGAGTATTGCGGAGATTTCGCGATCGCAGTCGCGTCGCCCTTGATAACAGGGAGTTTGTCTCTGTTACCAGAATGCTCAGCAAGATATACACGAAGATCATGCCGACGATGACTTCAACAATTGCAGCCAAGCCCGATCCCTTTCGTTGCCGCAGGGTAGGTTTTAGAACAAATGTCAGATTGAAATTTAGTATAGCGCAAGCCTAATTCACCGCAAGCTAGAGGTTGATGCTTGCGACAGTGGGGGTGCGCGTGGGAATGGGCGCGATCAAGCCTTTCGTGCTTGTCGCCTGTGGTAATGTCGGCGAGGCGGTTGCCGTGTCGCTGGGCGTGAAGCTCGCGGTCGGGGTAGCGGAAGGCGTCGCTGTAGGAGTGCGGGTTGGGGTGTCGGTTGGATAGAGCGCGCGTATGATGTCTTCGCGCATGTAGACCGGTTCGAGGCGGCGCGTCAAGGTGTTTTTGTCCAGGACGTACCATTCGGAATTAGGCTGCCTGGCGATTACGCAGACGGTCTCGCCTTCTTTGATTGCCTCGACAATGCGGCTGTCTGTGGACGGGGACGAGCGAACGATGGCGCTGCGTACGATGACGACGAATTCCTGACAGGGTGGCACCGGCGTATAAGTGGGCAAGGGCGTCGGCGCAAGGTACTGCAGTTCCACAATTCTGACGGCAGTAGCGGTAGTTCGTTCGATGGCCTGTCGTGTGGATTCGACAACGGTAAGGCCGCTGGACATAAAACTGCGCAAGCCAATCCACAAGTAATAAAGCCCAAAAACGATGGCTATGCCAAGCAAAATCACAAACCAGGATGGCGGTCCTGCGCGTCGGCCGTAAGCCACGATATCCTCTGAAACCAATTTGATCTTACGTTAGTCGATAAATCGCGGGGCGCAAGCAATCGTTGAGAAGTCGTCGGCTTGCAGTCGGTCAGGCGTCATCCCAGTGAGGCAAAAATCTGGTAATCAAGGCGAGCGAGGGACAAGCAGTCGCGCTGCGGGAACCGGGACAAGTCCCTTCTCATATCGCTTGCATCGTGCATAATAACGCTTTGATTTCGAGGAAGCAAGCATGCTTATGAGTCCTTGCCTGCGGACTGTCTGTGTCATTGTCGCTTTGTCCTTATCTATAATCTCAAGTCAAGGTCAGCAGAAGCGGACGTTGACGATTTATGCGGCTACGTCCCTGACCGACGCCTTTGAAGAATTGGCGGCGGCATTCCTTGAGAATCGTCCCGAGACGGATATCGTTTTGAACTTCGCCAGTTCATCAAAACTGGCTGCGCAGTTGCTGGCGGGCGCACCGGCGGACATCTTCGCTAGCGCCAACAGCTCGCAAATGGATCTGGTCGTCGCGGACGGGCGAATTAGCGCGGGCGCGGTACAATCCTTCGCGGCCAATCGGCTGGCGCTGATTGCGCCGGCTGACAACCCGGCGGAAATTTCCGGCATTGAAGATCTAGGCAGCAAGCGACTTTTGCTTGTGCTGGCGGTAACTGGTACGCCCATTCGGGACTACACAAACGCCATGTTCCATTCGCATAACGATGAGTACGGAGATGACTTTGCCAACAGGGCGCTGGGGAATCTCGTCTCCGAAGAGAGCAATGTCCGGCTGGTTGTGGCGCGCATTGCCTTGGGCGAAGCGGATGCGGGCATTGTCTACCAGACAGACGTGACGGACGAAGTGCGCGACGATGTGATCAGGTTTCCCATCGCGGACCGCCACAATCAGATAGCGTCTTATCCCGTGGCGGTTTTGGCGGACACTGCTCTGCCGGAGCTATCCGAAGCGTTTATTGTTTTTCTGAGATCTGCTGACGGTCAAGCGATCTTGGGCAGTTTTGGATTCTGTCCGCCGCCAAGAGAGGCGGATGAAGCCACGGCGGAAACGAGCCAAGACAGGTTCATAAAAGATGAAACGGAAGTAGCGACTTGTGAAGGTCTGGAAGCTGAAGGCTGACAAGCTGCTGCTCGTTGCAGTCAGCGCGTTCGCCTTCCTTTTATTAGCTACCCCGATATTCGTGCTTGTCGTCAGCGGCTTGGGTTCGCGCGCATGGGAGGGATTGCCGGAATCGTCCTCAATATTGACGGCGACCCTGCTGAGCTTCGCCTCGACGCTGGCCGTCGTTTGTCTGGCGGCGCTATTGGGAACACCGCTCGCATACGTGCTGTCCCGCTTTGAATTCACTGGCAAACGCATAGTAAGCCTGTTCATCGAATTGCCAATAGTTATGCCGCCCGCGGTGGCGGGATTGGCGCTTCTCATCACCTTCGGCCGCCGTGGATTTATCGGCGGCTGGCTTGCCGATGCCGGCATTGTCATTCCGTTCACGATACTTGCGGTGATCATCGCGCAATTTTTCATTTCTGCGCCCTTTTATATTCGCTCGGCACAGATCGGTTTCTCCAGCGTTTCGGCCGAGGTGGAAGACGCGGCCCGCGTGGATGGGGCATACGGCTGGCAGATGTTCTGGTACATAACCTTGCCGATCGCGTGGCGGGCATTAGCGTCGGGAATGATCCTGTGCTGGGCGCGCGCCGTGGGGGAATTTGGCGCTACCATTCTCTTTGCCGGCAATTTACAGGGCCGGACGCAGACGATGCCTCTGTTGGTCTACAGCGTTTTTGAGCGCGACATCAGCGCGGCGATCTGGACCGGGCTCATCCTGATCGTGCTGGCGCTAGGCGCCCTGTTTGTGTCGCAATGGTTCGCAGCCACGCAAGACCGGCTCGACTAGCGCCGATAAAGCTGGCGAATGAGACATGCTATTTTCGCGTTTCAGCCCCCGGTTGGACTTGACCTCAAGGGCATGATCAATCATAGTTAGCGCATGAGCATAGATCTCGTGAACTTCGCCAAAGCGCTGAGTGACGACACGCGCCAGGAGATTTGCCTCCAGTTGTGCTGCGAATGGCTAAGTGTCAATGACCTGGTGCATGTGCTTGACGGCAAGGTAAAACAGCCGACGGTCAGCCATCACCTGAAATGCCTGGAAGAAGCCGGCTTGGTGCATATACGGCAAGTGGGGCGGCAACGCTTCTACACGCTGAATCAAGAGCAGTTGACCGTGTGCTGCGGCTCCTTGATCAGCAGGTTCGCGCCGGATTTCGCAGTAGAGCGTGATTTTCATCATCAGCCGCCCTCCGCAGAACGCGATGGCTGATCGCGGGCGATTGCATTAGATGAATCTCTCGGCGCAAAAACTCAAAGTTCTAATTCTGGCACGGCGAATGCAGCGCGTTCACAGATGGCGGAGGGCTTGCTGCGAGAATGGCTCTCATCGCCGAGCTAGTGCCTATGTTTGTTCGCGCGGGCTATCCTGGCTATCTACAGCAAGTTGGGTGGGTTCTGTGATCGCCGCGCCCGTCGCTGGAAGGCTTCGCGTGGCGTCCGACTGATTCAGTCGCCGTTCGACGCTGATGGCGCTGCGCTTGGCGGCATCAAATTCCGGATTCAGCTGTAGCGCGTACTGGAAGTCCACAAGAGCCTCGTCCAACAAGCTCAATTGCTGTCTGGCCAATCCGCGATTGTAATAGGCTTCGTACCGGCTGCCGTCCAGGCGAATCGATTGCTGGAAATTTTCCAGTGCCGAGTCGTAGTCCCCCAGGCGATAGCAGGCGCTGCCCCGCAGGTTATAGAGTTCCGCGCTATTAGGAAGCAGTTCGATCGCCTTGGTGCAGTCGTCGCGCATGGCAACCCACTGGCCCAGTTGGGCATGGATCAGACCAAGCATGCGATAGCATTTGTATTGATCCGGCTCGAGCCGCAGCGAGGTGACAAGATCGTTGACGGCTTTTTCCAGTTCGCTGCGGTGAAAATAGCGGGCTGCGCCGCGGCTGTAATAGGCAAGCGAAGAATCAGGGCTCAAGCGAATGATGGAGGTAAAGGTGTCGATAGCCTGCGAAAAGATTCTCTCGGACATTTGCCGCTCACCGAGCTTGAAAAGCGTCGCGATGTTGGCGTCGAGCTGTTCGGTATCATGGTCGAGCGCGAGCGAATCGAGGATTTGGATCAGGGACCAGAGCGTACCGGGAAAGGGCGTGAGGCTGGTCAGCTCGGCGATCCCAAGCGCGCTCGACAAACCTATGATCTCGTCCAGCTTTGGCGGCATGCGCCCGGCCAGCACTTGCTCTTCCAAGACGAGCGGTTTGCCGCGGACATCAATCACGACTCTTACGAAGCAAGTCTCATCTTCTTTGCCTTGGGGTGGAATACGCTGAACGCCCGTCTTGAATCGAAATGGCGGCTCCAGCAGAATGTCGTAGCCATGCCCTGTAATCGACAGCGCTCTTTCGTCCATTCTCAATCGGACAATGCGCTGCCGCTTGCTCAGTCTCCAGGCGGCCCAGACCAGGGGTGTGAGAACGAGAAGGGGCGCTAGCAGCAGCGCTTGCTGTCTGGCAATGGCCAAGATGAGCGCGGCGATACAGACAGCGAGAATCGGCTTCAATGGCAATCCGCGCCGATTGACATCCCGGGTGATTAGGAAGCTGCCCTCAATAGTGGCGGACGGCGGGCTGGGATCGCTTTGCATGACCTAGCGCTTTGTTCGCATTCACCTGTTATTGATTGGGCTGTCTCTCCACATGGTTTGTTGTGCAACTTCCGTTATGGAGATCAGCCCATTTCTGGCAAATCTATTTCACACCTATACCGAAGCCTTGCTCTCCGCTGTGCCGACGCCCGATCCTGATGTCGAGAAGGAACGCATCATTCTGCCTGGCGAAATCGCCAATCCGGCTGACCCGCCCTCAGGCTGCTATTTCCACCCGCGCTGTCACTATGCAAAGGCGATCCGCCGCGAAGAAGAACCGGCCTTGCGTGAAGTGTCCCCCGGGACAATCGACGTCTTGTCATTTGGCGGAGGAACTTAGCTTGGCCAGCGCTCTGCAAGGGATGAATTAGGCGAGGCGTGCGCCGAGGCGACAGCGCTTTTGGAAGTTCGATGGTCCCTCGGGCTTGGAGTAGCGGTCCACGAACAAGGCGAGGGTGGCGAGGATGCGCGCCACCCTCCGCAGCAATCAGATTAAACGATATCCATATTCTTGATGATGCGCGTCGCGAATTCGCTCGTGGCAACCTTGGTGGCATTCTCCATTTGGCGCGCGAAATCATAGGTGACGCAGCGCTGTTCGATCGTCTTTTCATAGGCTTTGGTTATCAACTCAGCCGCCTCGAACCAGTTCAGATGTTCCAACATCATGACGCCGCTGAAGAGCAGCGAACCGGGATTGACCATATCTTTGTTAGTGTATTTCGGCGCGGTCCCATGGGTGGCTTCGAACAGGGCGATCTCGTCGCCGATATTGGCGCCAGGCGCGATGCCGACGCCACCGACCTCGGCCGCAAGGGCGTCACTGAGGTAGTCGCCGTTGAGATTGGTCGTGGCGATGACATCGTGCTCGCGGGGGCGCAACAGCATCTTCTGGAACATAATGTCGGCGATGGTGTCCTGGATCAAAATCTTGCCCTCGGGCGCCTGTCCATTGTGTTTGTCGGCGACTTCGTCCCAAGAGATTGTTTCTTGGGGGAATTCTTCGCGCGCCAGTTCGTAGCCCCACTTTTGAAACGCGCCTTCCGTGAACTTCTGGATATTGCCTTTGTGAACCAGCGTTACGCTGCTGCGGCGGCGCTCGATGGCGTATTGAATGGCAGCGCGTATCAGGCGTTTGCTGCCAAAGGGGCTGATCGGCTTAATTCCTAAACCGGCATCAGGGAAAAAGTTCGTGGCGCCCAATTCGTTCTTGAGAAAGTCCG
The DNA here is from genome assembly GCA_028873975.1 of Chloroflexota bacterium. Lineage (GTDB taxonomy): Bacteria > Chloroflexota > Anaerolineae > Aggregatilineales > Phototrophicaceae > UBA6055. The sequence goes on along the minus strand of JAPPMO010000012.1, from coordinate 41,570 downwards.
CTAACTTCTTGTTCTCCTCAGAGCCGGATTCGTATTCGATACCCGCGTAGGTATCTTCGGTATTCTCGCGAAAGATGACCACATCGACGTCTTCCGGTTGCTTTAAGGGGCTGGGCACGCCCTTGAACCAGCGTACCGGGCGCACACAGCTATACAGGTCGAGCACTTGGCGCAAGGTGACGTTTAGACTGCGAAAACCGCCGCCGACGGGCGTCGTTAGCGGACCTTTGATGCCAATCTTGTATTCGCGAAAAGCATCAAAGGTCTCTTCTGGCATGTAATCCCCGCCGTAGACACCGGCCGCTTTCTCGCCAGCGTAGACTTCCATCCAGGAGACTGCTTTGCTGCCATTGTATGCTTTGTCAATCGCCGCGTCCCAAATGCGTTTGCTGGCGGTCATGATGTCGTAACCGATTCCATCGCCCTCAATGAACAACAGAATTGGATTGTCCGGTACGTTCATCCTGCCATGGGAAAATGTGATCTTGTCGCCGCTAGCTGGCGCGGAAATTCGCTCGTAACCCATCTGACAATGCTCTCCTTTTCTTTGGCTCGGTCAATCTAGTCGCGCGATTATATCACAGAATGCGGTCGCTTGAACTGGTCCATTAGAACGAAGCCAGAGCAATCGCAAGTAGCCTAAATCAGCCCTCCAAGCCCGCCTTGCTGAATTTCCCCTATGTTTATTCCGCCCGCGAGCGCATAATCTTTGCGGGGGCAGCGAAGCTCCAGCCACGCTCAGGCATAATAGTCCGTCTGTTTGTGGCACTAGCGCCTCAGTTTGCATGAACAGGTTCTAATGATGTCCTCTGTATCCGTGGTGATTCCCGTCTTTCGCAGCGAGAAGAGCATTGCGTCGGTTGTCCGGCAGCTAGCCGAAGCGCTTCCACAGATGACGAATTGTTATGAGGTTATATTGGTTGAAGACAACGGAGACGACGGAAGTTGGCTGGTAATAGAGTCTTTGGCGGCGGAATTCGAATGGGTGCGCGGGTTCAGGCTGATGCGGAATTACGGGCAGCACAGCGCGCTGCTATGTGGCATCCGAGCGGCGAATTTCGAAACAATTGTGACGATGGACGACGACTTGCAGCATCCGGTTGACAAAGTCCCGAGCTTGGTAGAGTTACTGAACGAAGGCTACGACGTCGCATACGGGACGCCGCAGCGACAGCGGCACAGTCTATTGCGCAATCTGGCTTCTATGCTAAGCAAATGGGTCTTGCAAGGGGCGATGGGCGCGGAAACCGCGCGCAGCATTAGCGCTTTCCGCGCATTCCGCACCAGCTTGCGCGACTCATTTGCCAACTACAGCGGTCCCCTGGTCAATATCGATGTCTTGCTGACTTGGGGAACAACGCGTTTTAAAGCCATTCCAACGCCTCATGCTCCAAGAACCTTAGGCAAATCGAACTACTCGTTTGGCAAACTTATCACTCATACTTTCAACTTGCTGACTGGCTTCAGCACCCTTCCCTTGCGTCTTGCCAGCGTGATAGGCTTGCTCTTGACCTTGTTTGGACTCATAATCCTCATATATATATTGCTGAGTCAGGTTTTGGCTTTCGGGTTTGAGGTGCCCGGCTTTACGTTTATAGCCTCGCTGATATCGATTTTTGCCGGGGCGCAGATGTTTACCTTGGGCATCATCGGTGAATACCTGGCGCGAATGCACTTACGCATCATGGACAAACCAGCGTACATAGTTAGGCAGTCAACGGAAGAGGAGGAACCCGTTCAACAGTGAAAAACCAGCTTGTCAGATTCTTGCCTTGGGATACAAATCACTTTGGACATCGCATCGGTCAAGCCAAGATCCGCCGCCTGGACGAAGAATCTCATCAACTGCTGAGGGATTCCTGCAAGAAACTGGAAATAGAGTGTCTGTACTTTCTTGCGGATGCCGGCGATCAAGCATCGATACTGGAACTACAGCGTCAGGGCTTTATCTTCGTTGATATTCGCAGCAGTTTAGAACGAAAGGACCTAGATTCGCCGGCGCCGCAATCTAATGGAGACGCAATCGTTCGGTCCTCCAGTGCGGATGATTTGGAGACCTTGACGGCAATCGCCCGGGACAGCTTTAGGTTGACGCGGTTTTACGCCGACCCCTTTCTGAACAATGAAAAAGTCTCTGCTATGTACCAGATCTGGCTCAGCAAGAGCCTTACCACGGATTACGCTGATTGGGTGGTAGTGGCCGAAGTCAATCAAAAAAGCGTCGGTTTTGTAACTTGTCACCTGGACAGAGTTTCGAATGAGGGGAAGATAGGCCTTGTTGCGCTGGCGGCGTCAGCGCAGGGAAAAGGTCTTTCGCAGACGATGGTGCTGCATGCTCTTGAGTGGTTTCGAGCCCAAGGAATGAAGCGTGTAAGTGTAGTAACCCAGGGACACAATATCGCGGCGCAGCGGGTGTATCAGCGTTGCGGCTTCGTGACTCGGTCCACAGAGTTGTGGTTTCACAAATGGTTCCAGGATTGACCGTGAAAATACGTGGTTGAATTAGAAACTGAAGAATTCGCAGATCTATGGCAGATTATCGCATCCCCTTCAATAAGCCGACCTATCTTGGCCCCGAATCGCAATACATTGCGGAGAGTCTCTCTTTGTCGCACATCTCCGGAGACGGGGCATATTCGCAAAAATGTCATTCCTATCTTGAGCAGCGCCTCGGGGTGGCGCGGGCCTTGTTAACAACATCGTGCACGCACGCGCTGGAAATGTCCGCCTTCTTGCTGGACATTGAGCCGGGCGATGAAGTTATCGTGCCGTCCTTCACTTTCGTTTCCAGCATTAACGCCTTTGTGCTGCGTGGCGCGGCGCCGGTTTTCGCCGATATTCGGCCTGATACGCTGAATATCGATGAAAGGAAGCTCCCGAGCTTGATAACCGAGCGCACGCGCGCCATCGTTCTCGTGCACTATGCCGGTGTGGCCTGCGAAATGGATGAGATCATGGCGATAGCGCGCGCAAATGGCATAGCTGTTGTCGAGGATAACGCTCACGGGCTGTTCGCGCGCTACAAAGGACGGTATCTAGGCACCTTTGGCGAGTTGGCCACGCAGAGTTTCCACGAGACCAAGAATTTCACCTGCGGGGAAGGCGGCGCTCTACTGATCAACGATCATGAGATGATCGACAGAGCCGAGATCATCCGCGAAAAAGGCACCAATCGCAGCCGGTTTTTTCGTGGACAGATAGACAAATACACTTGGGTTGACGTCGGCTCGAGCTATTTGCCCTCGGACTTGCTGGCTGCTCATCTATGGGCGCAGTTGGCACAGGCCGACCAAGTGCAGGCGCGGCGGAGGGATATATGGGAGTATTATCAGTCGCGCCTGGAGGAATGGGCGGCCAGGCATGGCGTCGGCCTGCCGGTGATTCCGGCTCATGTCGAACAAGCCTACCACATGTATTACCTGATCCTGCCATCGCTGGCTTGTCGAACGGCGCTGATAAACCACCTCAAGAGCCGGAGCATTCTCAGCGTGTTCCACTATCTTCCGCTCCATCTGTCGGACATGGGCAAGCAGTTTGAGGGCAAAGAGGGCGACTGTCCAGTGACCGAAGACATCGCCGACAGATTGCTTCGATTGCCCTTCTTCTATTCGCTGACGCCTGAGGAACAAGATGAAGTCCTCGCGGGACTGTTCGCCTTTGAAGAATGGGAATAGAAATCCCATTTGCTTGCCGGGAACTGTTCATTGATGTCCGTTGACTGAAGCAATCAGGAATTCGCGCTCTTCATCCTGGTTTCATCCCCGCGTTGTAGAAGTCGGCAATGTATGGAATAATACGTTGGCGTTTGCGAAAACGCCCTAATCCAGGACCTGATCATGCCTAGTCGAGAGGCATGTGCATGTAACGTTTATAGCTGGCATGGCTATCGGAGGGAAGCATCGAGAGACAGTTTCGCATAACCAGGTAATTCAGCTTAACCCGCAACGGCATTCGTTGACGGGCATTTGTATTTGGAGATAACCCTACATGGCTACAGAAGCAATTTTCAAAATCACGCCCATTGGAGGTTTGGGAGAAATCGGCAAGAATATGACCTTGTTCGAATTGAACGGGGACGGATTCCTGCTCGATTGCGGCATTATGTTCCCGGCCAACGACATGCATGGCGTCGATTATATCATTCCCGATTTTCGCTGGCTTGAAGAGCGCGATGACATCGTATTGCACGGCTGCTGCTTCACACACGGGCACGAAGATCATATCGGCGCCGTCCAGCATTTGGTGCAGTCTTTTCCGGATCTGCCACTTTTTGCCACGCCTTTGACCAGGGGCTTGCTGCAAGTCAAACTCAAAAACGCGCGCCTGTTAAAGGAAACCGATCTGCGCTCCTTTAACGCGGGCGACGAACTGCGTATCGGACCTTTCAAATTGCATAGCTTTCACGTTTGCCACAGCATACCTGATTGCGTCGGCTTCGGCATCGAGACACCGCACGGTATGGTCGTCCATACAGGAGACTACAAATTCGACAACACGCCGGTTCACGGCCGAAAGACGGATTACGCCCGTCTCGCCAGCTTCGCTCGCAGGGGCGTAACGCTCTTGTTGGCGGATAGCACCAATGCCGACAAATCCGGATGGACAAAGTCGGAAGCGGTGATTGGAGATGCCCTCGACCGCGTATTCCGCAATGCCAAAGGAAGAATCATGGTTGCGACCTTCGCCTCCTTGATCTCCCGCGTGCAGCAGGTCGTTAATGCCGCCCGGATTCATAAAAGGAAAGTCTGCATAACCGGGTATACCATGTCGGAATATGCCAAGATCGCCCGCAAGCTCGGTTATCTTGACGCTGAGGGCGATATTCTGGTTGACATTGGCCGGGCGCAGACTTTGCCGCCGCACAAGGTCGTTTTCATGGTTACCGGCTCGCAAGGCGAACCATCCGCCGTCCTTGGCAAACTGGCGGCTGGGCGTCATCGTCAACTGGATGTGCGCAAGGACGATACGATCATCTTGTCCTCTCATCCGATTCCCGGCAACGAAGAAATGGTGTACCGCACTATCAATCGGCTGATGCAGCGCGGCGCTGATGTCATCTATGACGCGATCGAAGCGGTGCATGTATCGGGCCACGCCTGCCAGGAGGAGATGCGTCTGATGTTGAATCTGACGCAGCCGAAGTATCTGGTCCCCGTGCATGGCGAGATCCGCCACTTGCATCTTCACGCGAAATTGGCTCGCGAAAACGGTATCGCCGCGGAGAACGTGATTACCATCGAAAACGGCGCCACAATCGAGTTGTCCAAAAACGGAATCGCAATCGGCGAGCGGATGCCGGGCGGATATGTGTTCGTCGACGGAAGCGGCGTGGGCGATGTGGGACCGGCTGTCATCCGCGACCGGGAGATACTGGCGCGCGACGGCTTCATGCTGGTAAGCATCAATATCGACCAAGCCACAGGAAAACTCGTTGACGAGCCGAGGATCATTTCTCGCGGCTTTGTCTATCTCAAAGCCGCCGAGGACTTTTTGGAGCAAATTCGAGAGAATGTGACAGAAGTTGTCAATGGCAGTCAACGCGCCAACGGGAATCGAAGGCACCTGGTTGAGGACAGTCTGGGAAAACTGATCTACAGCGAGACCAAGCGCCGCCCCATGATTTTCAGCATTGTCAACGAGATCTAGGACATCCCCTCCGCCTTTGTTGCAGTTTCAGCGCCTGGCGCCGGTTTTCGCGTCGACGAACCGACGCGCTACAAGCTCGCGATGCAACCAAGTAGCTTGAGCGCCGTATTCGACGAGTAGCAGGCAGATTCTGGAGAGCGCTCATCTATGCCACAGCCGGTCATTAGAGCTAACGATATCACGCGAAATCTCAAGTTGGGCAGCCACTTCGTTCATGCGCTGCGCGGGGTCAATTTGGAGATACTCCCTAAAGAAATGGTGGGCATCATTGGTCCCTCGGGAAGCGGCAAGAGCACGCTGCTGGGAATCATCGGCGGCTTGGACAGCCCGACTGACGGCAGGATCGAAATAGATGGCGTCGACATCACGCGGATGAGCGAGAATCAACTGACGGATATACGAAACCGCAAGATCGGGTTTATCTTTCAGTTCTTTAACCTGATCCCCACTTTGACCGCGCTGGAGAACGTCGCGCTGCCAATTGAATTTGCCCAGGTCCCCCGGCACAAACCCAATCGCCGCGCTATGGAGTTGCTCGACATGCTCGGCCTGGGCGACCGGTTTCATCATCGGCCGAACGAGCTCAGCGGCGGCCAGCAGCAGCGAGTGGCAATAGCCAGAGCCTTGGCAAACGATCCGCCGATACTGCTGGCGGACGAACCAACGGGCAATCTGGATACAGTTTCCGGGGATACCGTGATGGAAGCCTTAAACAGGATCCGCGCTGAGAAGGGGACCACGGTGGTTCTGGTCACGCATGATCGGTCCCTGGCGTCGCAGATGGATCGCGTGTTGACGCTTGTCGACGGCGTCATAGTGGACGGCGCGCCCCTACCGTAAAATGTCGCTTGCCATAATCGCATTTGTATTCGCCATCTTGCAGGCAGGAAAATCAGCGGTTTTCCATGACGTCCGCCGCAAGATATAATCTGTGGTAGCGGAGTCGGTTCGCCAGCAAAAGGAATCGCCATGTCCCCAGAAGTCCATAGTGTAGAAGTTGCCGGTATCAAGCGCGATCTGCGTTTGATGGAAATCAAACCCGGTGTCAAGATTGCCATCCTGAATATATTGGGTGATACCGAATTCGTGAATGCGGTGAGCAAGGCGCTCGCTGAACGGCTGGCGGACAAGCGCATTGATTACCTTGTCACTGCGGAGGCAAAGTCCATTCCGCTCGCCCACGCGCTAAGCACAGAGATGAATCTGCCTTATGTCGTCTTGCGCAAGACACATAAGCCTTATATGGGCGATGCCTTGCAAAGCGAAACCTTGAGCATCACGACCGGCAAACCTCAAACGCTGTTCCTGGATGAAAAAGATCGCAAACTGGTTACCGGCAAGCGAATCGCCCTGTTGGATGATGTGATTTCGACCGGCAGTACGCTGCAGGGCATGCGCCTGATTATCAACAAAGCCGGCGCCGAAATCGTGGCTGAAGCGGCTATCTTCACCGAAGGCGATCGCGCGCAGTGGTACGACATTGTCGCTCTGGGCCACTTGCCGGTCTGGGTTGATGATTAGGCCTAACGTTTTTCCAACAGATTGGATACAATAGTATCAAAGATCGAACTATTCCGCGGAAGAGTTGCAGTGTCATCGCTGTCCTCGTCGAAAATCACCCTCGTCGTTTACTTGCTTGCTATCATCTTCATGGCTTTTGGCGGGACTATGTTGTACTTGTCCCGGCCCGAGCCGACCACAATTACGATTAATCCACCGCTTCCAACAGCGACCAATGCTCCTACCGCGACCCCGGGACCGATTCTCGTATACGTGACCGGGGCTGTCATACTGCCGGAATCTACCCATGAACTGCCTTTTGGCAGCCGAGTCCAAGACGCGATCGCGGCTGCTGGCGGCTTCGCGAATTCGGCGAACAAGACCTTGGTCAATGTAGCCGGTATCTTGCGCGATGGCGATCAAATCCATGTGCCCTCGGTCGATGAACAAAGCTTGGGCTTGTCCCTGCCGACGCCGTCGGGCGGCGATTTATTGCGCATCAACACAGCGAGCGAAAACGAATTGCTGAGTTTGCCGGGCGTCGGACCAGCTCTGGCGGGACGGATCGCGGCCTATCGCGATGAGATAGGCTCTATTGACAGTTTTGCCGAATTGGACAAGATCTCGGGCATCGGTGAAGCCACCATCGCCAAATGGCAAGATTTGATCGCATTTGACTAGCGGATGCGCGCGCCCGTCGTCGCTTCGAAAAAAAGCGCGCGGGACCAGTCCAAGCGACAATAGACGGTCTCGCCTGGGGAAAAAGATTGCTCGAGCGGCACCTGAATCTGCCAGCGGCGCTTGCGCAGCCAGACCTCAAGCAAGTTGAATTTTTCGGCATAATAGGGTGTGACGCGATCAATAGTCGCGGGTATGCCGGCGTCTTTTTCACAGATGCGAATATGATCCGGTCGGATGCCGACGATGACTTCGCAGCCGTTTGGGCGCTGCTGAGGCAGTCGCGCTCGTCCCATGTAGCTGCCATCCCATTCGCCGTCGCTGACGACCCCCCAAAACTTGTTAATCGTCGGCGTGCCCAGGAACTCCGCCACGAATAAACTGTTTGGATTCTCTTGCAAGCGCTCGTAAGCGCCCGCCTGGATAATCCGCCCAGCATCCATGACAACGATGCGGTCGGCGACGCTCATCGCTTCTACTTGATCGTGCGTGACGTATACAAGCGTGACGTTAAACTCTTGAATCAGGCGCTTGAGCTCGACCCGGGCTTGCGCGCGAAACTTGGCGTCGAGGTTCGCGAAGGGTTCGTCGAAGAGCAGCAATTCCAGGTCGCGCGCAAATGCCCGGGCGATGGACACCCGCTGCTTCTCGCCACCGGAAAGATTCCTGGGGAATCTGCCCATCAAGCTCTCGATATCGACCCCGGTTATTTTGGCAACGGTTTCGACGTGAGCTGGGACCTCGTCTTCCCGATCGCGCAATCGCAAGAAAAAACCCACGGTTTTGCGACTTTCCCAGTGCGGGATCAAGACGTAATTCTGGAATACCATACCGATCCCGCGCTCTTCGATAGGAATCGCGTCAAGCGGCACGTCGTTGTAATAGATTTCCCCCGAGTCGGGATGGTCCAGGCCGGCAATCAAGCGCAGCAGGGTGGTCTTGCCGCAGCCTGAGGGGCCCAGCAGGACGACTGCTTCACCGTCCTCCACGCGCAGATTGAAGTCCTTAATTGCCAGGACAGGCGTCAGTTTGCGGCTCTTGTCGTAAAAGGTCTTGCTCACGTTCTTGAGCGTGATCGTTCTCATTCGTTCTTGCCCGGGGCCTCAGCCTCTCCTGAATAGCATAACACAAGCGACTCGACAGACCGAAGCAGTCGGGTATTCGCGGGTGCATTTCAGATTATTGGCAAGTCAAGCGATTTTGCCCGGTTGAAAGCATGACCAACCACTAAGACACGAAGAACACAAAGAAAACGACTATTTCGCAAACATTTCTCGGCACCCTCGGTGTACTCGGTGGTTAAGATTTCCTGTTTCAACCGAAAAGGATACACTACCGAAAGCCAGACAGCATAGCTTATCCGGGCTTGCTTGCTGTATAATGATCTTAACGTCACGCGCGTACACAGAGCACTTTGAGATAATGGAGCGGGGCTTTGAAGCAAACGATTCAACCGGATCTGATACCGGTGACCACTTCTGACGAATGGCAGCCTGATCCCAAGAGTCCGCGGCGCCGTCCGCCCTGGATTCGCGTCCGAGCGCCGAGTGGCGAGACCTACGAGCAGGTGCGAGCGCTGATGCGAGGCAAGACCTTGCACACAGTCTGTGAAGAAGCGCAGTGCCCAAACCTCGGCGAGTGCTGGGGGCGTGGCACGGCGACCTTCTTGATGATGGGAGACACCTGCACACGCAGTTGCGGATTCTGCGACATAAAGACAGGCTTGCCGCAACCGCTGGATTGGGGCGAGCCGAATCGTGTGGCGGAAAGCGTGCGCGCGATGGGGCTGCAGCATGTGGTGATCACCAGCGTTAACCGCGATGACCGTCCAGATGGCGGCGCGCCTTTATTCGCCATGGTCATCCGCAGGATCCGGCAATTGCAACCGGGCTGCTCGATTGAGGTTTTGATTCCTGACTTCAAGGGCAGTGAAATGGCTTTGAAGATCGTCATGGACGCGCAGCCGGAGATACTCAACCACAATGTTGAAACCGTGCCCCGCTTATTCAAAAAAGTGCAGCCGCAAGACAAATACGAGTGGGCGCTTGCCACCCTGAAAAACGCCAAGGCAATGGACCCGCTTGTGTTGACAAAAAGCGGAATCATGCTTGGTCTGGGCGAATCCTTTGCCGAAGTGCGAGAGACGATGCGGGATTTGGTCAATATCGGGGTGGATATCCTGACCGTCGGGCAATACTTGCAGCCGAGCAAGCGACATCTTCCTATCGAGCGTTATTATACGCCTCTGGAATTCGGCCAGTTGCGGGAGGCCGGGCTGGATATGGGCTTCAAATGGGTCGAGAGCGGTCCCTTGGTGCGCAGCAGTTACCAGGCGGAGTTGCAAGTGCGGGAGTTATCGCGGCTGGATCATTTCCGGTTGCGCGCCTCCAGCGGCTGATGGACTGGCGTCGCAGGTCCTGATTGCTTGACTTGCGCGTAGAACGGCATTGCGGTCCTTAGCTGCAGCAGTTATAGTTTTGCTACGCAAAGCAAGGAATGAGGTGTTGCCATGAGCGCGTTTTTCGCGGGCCGCCGCGGCCAGCCGGATGCCGAATCACAAGAAGCGGTGACAGTATTGCCTGTGGGCCAGCCAGTCGGCTTCGACACCGTCATCGGATCAAATAGCGAGACCGAAGGCAGTTTTACCAGTTCGGGCAATGTGCGCATGGACGGCAAATTCATCGGCACGCTCGAGATTGAAGGCAACATTTTGGTTGGAGAATCGGCCGATATCCGAGCCGATATCAACGCGCGCAATATCTCCATCGCCGGCACTGTCCGGGGGAACGTGGCGGGCAACAAAGTGCAACTGTTGCGTACCGGGCGTATCTGGGGGGACATAAGCGCATCGGCGTTGACCACAGAAGAAGGGGCATTTATCGACGGCAAGATCACGATGATGGGGCGGTCGGCGACGCAACCGCCGGCCGACGAAGACTTGATCGATCAGGAAGACCTGGTCAGAGTGCTGGACGATTCCGGCGCAAACTTGGATGATGACGGTAATGAATTAATTGAAGAAGCGGAAATCATCTCCAGCGACGATGAATCCCGTGTCATCGAAAATGATGACGAGGAAATCGACCAGAGCAAAAACTAGTTAGTTACCAGTAGACTGCGTTCGCCTTCGCGTTTTCCATGCGCAATGACCCGTGCCGGAAACGACCGGGCTGGTCCTTGCGTGGCGCCGGAACATCAGATCAGATAGCGCTTGAAGTCAACCCGCCATCCACAACAAAGACGCCGCCCGAGGTGAAATCCGAAGCTGGGGAGGCCAGGTAGAGCGCCAGCCCGGCGATATCGGCCGGTTGCCCGATCCGGCCCGCAGGACTTTGCGCGATCACCCCAGCCAATAGATCGTCATTTTCCCAAATCGCGCGCGCGAACTTCGTCTTGATCAGGCCGGGCGCCACGGCGTTCACTTGTATATTGTCGGGACCCAATTCTACAGCCAGCGTCTTTGTCAAGCTGATAATGCCGGCCTTTGTGATGCTGTATATGCCTTGATTCCGGCCCGGGTTCAGGCCGACGATAGAGGCGATATTGATGATTTTCCCGCCGCCACCCGCCCGCATGTGCCGAACGGCGGCCCCGGTCAGCCATACATTGCCCATGAGATTGACCTCTATGGTCTTGCGCCAATAGCTGTCGTCGGCCTCGAGAATACTGCCGAAATGAGGATTGGTCGCTGCGTTGTTCACCAGGATGTCGAGCTTGCCGAAGCGCTTGATCGTTTCACTGACCAGCGCGTTCAGGGCTGCTTTGTCGCCATTGTGCGCTGCGATGGCGACAGCGATGCCACCCGTCGACCGAATCGATTCCGCCACCTCGTCAAGCGCCTCCTGCTTGCGACTGGCAAGCACAACCTTTGCGCCAGCATCGGCAAAGATCTCCGCAATGGAGCGGCCGATCCCGCGGGACGCGCCCGTCACGACTGCAACTTTGCCGCTGAGGTCAAACTGTTCGCTCATGTCTTGCGCCTCCGATTTGGCCGATCAAAGCCGGTGGCGCGGGATGGCGCCCAAGACATGCAAGCCGAGCTTTTGCAGGTCGTCTTTATGGTGGATGCGCAAATCAAGGTATTCGGCCAAATATGCCAGCACGAGACCGATAAACAGACCTAACCCCAAACGCAGGATTGGCGCCATACGGTTCGTCAAGGGCGGCGCCGCCGGAGTGATTGCGGGCTGGTCGAGAATGGTGACTTGCGCGGGCTGGCCGCCGAGTTGCGGGAAGTATGTCTGGTTGCGACTGCCCAAGACAGCCATGGCAGCCTCGGCAATCTTCTGCAGTGATTCCGAATTGCTATGGCTCAGGTAAATGAGGCCGACGCTGCGCGCGTTGTCGGCAGCGATGCCCAAGCGGCTCATATCGATCCCAGGGTCGGCGAGCCATTCGACGATTTCATCACGAAAGCTGCCGCTGCGCGCCCAGTCGGTGAAAGCATTCACTGTGTATTCCGATGCCAGCCAGACATGATGATAATCGCCGTCCGGATGGGGCAGGTTCAATTCTTGCGACGCGCTGTAGCGAATTTGGGCGTTGAACCCGGCGGCGCTGGCAGCGGGCTGCCCGATCAAACCAGCGATCACAAGCGCCCCGCTGAGCGCGACCGGCGCAGCCACCAGCCACCAGCGGCGAAAAAGCACACGCGCCAGCACCGTCAGTTCCATGCGATTTCCCTTCCGTCTTCAAGAGGATCTTGCCAGGCAAAATCCCCGCCATTCCGATGCGCCTGCCAGGCTTGCTCAACAAAAGCGGTGATGTTCCGGGAAAAGACGCTTGTATCAAATTTGAGCGCATGCCGACGAATCTTCGCGGGATCGTAAGCGCCCGCGTCAAAACGCGCCATGACGGACTTCAGGCTGCCTACGGACATGCTATCGAAAAATTCGCCGGTGACACCGGGCAGCACCGTATCGAGCGCGCCGCCGCCTTTGAAGGCGATGACGGGGCGCCCGGCGGATTGCGCTTGCACAGTGGTGATTCCAAAATCTTCCAGACCGGGAAACAGAAGCGCTCGGCAGCGGGACATGAGACGAGGCAAATCCTGATCAGGCACGTAGCCCAGGAATTCGACAGTTTCCCCCGCGATTGATTTCAGCCGTTCCAGATCGCGTCCGCGCCCGGCGATCTTCAAGGGCAGACCCAATTCGCTCGCCGCCCCTACCGCGATATCAATGCGCTTGTAAGGAATCAGACGAGACACTATCAAAAAGTAATCTTCAATTTCCTTCTGAAGCGCGGGTTGAAAACGCGAGGTTTCCACCGGCGGGAAGATGATGCTCGATTCGCGGTTATAAAAGGTCTTGATACGCCGCTTTATCGCGCTGCTGATGGCAATGAAATGCGAAACGCGTTGCGCAGCGGCATAGTCCCAGCGACGCAGCAGATTGACGAGAGGCCGAATCAGCGTCTCTGTTGGCTTGCCCAATCCCTCGCCTGCCAGGTAGTTATCGAGTTGCCAGACGTAGCGCGTGGGACTGAGGCAATAGCAGATATGCACTGTGGAGGCATCAAACTGCAGGCCATGACAGAAGCCGCTTTTGTTGCTCAGCACCACATCAAATTCCTTTAAGTTCAGACCGTTCCAGGCTAAAGGATAAAAGGGCAAGTAAGGTTGGTGTTGACGATGAATAAGGGGCAGATTATCGATCCATAGCGTGCGAATATCCCATTGTCGATAGCGTTCCGGCATGAGATCTGGCGCGAAAATACTCGTGAAAATTGGGCTTTGCGGATATTTGCCGAGCAAAACCTCGAGTACGTCTTCCGCGCCGCCGATTTGATTCAACCAGTCGTGAACAAGCGCAATCTTCACGCCGAACTCCAGTTAGTCTGAGCCGAATAATACCATAGGTTTGGTACGCCGGTCATTAATGGGAGTTGACTCTAGGCTGTGCCGGCGCTCAACAGATCGCGCACGGGCTTGAAGGTCGCGCGGTGGTATTCGCAGGGTCCATGACGGTCCAGGGCATTGAGATGCGCTCTGGTCCCATACCCTTTGTTCCGGGCGAATCCGTATTCCGGATAAGGATCTTCCAGCGCGGTCATGTATTTGTCGCGCCAGACCTTGGCGATGATGCTGGCGCAAGCGATGCTCAGCGAGAGTTTGTCGCCTTTGGTTATGCTGCGCACCGGGTAATCTTGTTGTTCTGGCCAGGGCAAATAGTCGAGAAACAAACAGTCCGGCGCGACGGGGCGCCGTTCCAGCGCATCAGAAAGCGCGCGCCGCATAGCGAGCTTGGTGGCGCTAAGGATGCCGGAGGCGTCAATCTCTTGCGCGCTGCTATGACCGATACCCCAGGTGAGCGCGATTTCCTTGATAGCGGCCTCCGCCGCCTGGCGCTGGCTGGCATTCATCTCTTTGCTGTCGCGGGCTCCTTTCAGGACTTTGGGGAGGTCGTCTCGATGCAGGGGCAGCGCCACAGCCCCCGCCGCTACTGGACCGGCCAGCGGACCTCGGCCGGCTTCGTCCATGCCCATGATGACTCGGCATCCAGCCGAGAAGTATTCTTTCTCGAAGCGCAGGCTGGCAGTCTCGGGCCTTTTAGTCTCTTTTTTCATAGTCCCCACGACGCCAGTTCTGCCGTATTTCCCAGATTTCGCGCAGCATGTTGATTGAGTCATCCCATAGCCGCATGGTCGAATAGGGATCGTAATACCAGGTGATCGGCACTTCTTTGATCTTGTAGCCACGGCGTTTGGCAATATAGAGCAGCTCTACGTCAAAGCCGATGCCATTCATTTTCTGAACGCCGAAAAGATCAATCGCCGCGGAACGGCTAAACATCTTGAATCCGCATTGCGTATCCTCAAAATCGTCAAGGGCGGCCAGCTTGATAATCCAGTTGTTTATTCTGCCGATCATGTGCCGATATTCTGGTTCGTCCACCCGCTGCGCGCCCGGCGCCTCTCGGCTGGCGATAATCAAGTCGAATCCGTCGCTTGCCGGTGGCAGGAAGCGGACGATATCCTCGATGCGCATAGACAGATCGGCGTCGCAAATGAAGCGCCATTCGCCCTTTGCCGCCAGCATCCCTTGTTTGACGGCCAAGCCCTTGCCTCGCATATTATCAGGCGACTGAATGACGCAGATATGGCTGAAGGACTCCGCGAACTCCTTGGCTACTTCAAAAGTGCGGTCTTTACTCCCGTTTTCAACGATGATGACCTCGAAGGCGTAGTCCTGCCCCTGCAAGTAGGCGCTGATCTGCGCCAGGCTGGCGGGTAAGCGAGACTCTTCGTTATGCGCCGGTATCACTATGCTAAGGAACGGCGATGCTTTATGGCTCAAAAAACGGACTCCTGAATGCGACTGTAGTGGTATCCAACTGAGACTTTAGCAAATAATACGTCTATTTCAAGAAATGTACACGGAATCAGGGCAATCGGCGCGCAGCCGGCGAAAAGATCCCGGGAATGTCGCGCCAGCCTCTCGTCCCTTCACTTTGGCGGGCTGAGAATGCTGTCAATGTATGCGTCGGCTACCACCTTGCTGCCCTGAATCTGCCTTCGTTTGCGTATGGCGCTGCCGACTGTAAGCAAACCGCGAACCGTCCCGCGCAGCCTTGCTCGCGCTTCGGCGCCGCGCCAGGCTCGCAGGGCTTGCCAGGCCAGGGAGGCTTGCCGCCCGAGGATTCGGGGGGCATACTTGCGCATCAAAGCGCCGGGCATGTTCTTGACCAGAACCCAAATGCTATTGCGCCCGTCGTAGTAGCTTGCGGTTACGCCGCCGCCACTGGCGGAGAGGTGATGAAAGACCAGGGCGGAAGGCACATACAAGGCTTTGTAACCGGCCAGTTGCGCGCGCCAAGCCAAATCAATGTCTTCCAGCAAGAAAAAGAAATCGTCGTCCAGCAGGCCAATATCATCAAGCATTGACTTGCGATAGGCTGCGGCGCCGCCGCAGGCGCCGAAGACATATTCGGCGCGATCAAATTGACCGACGTCCCTTTCCCATGCGCCGCGGTTGCCAGCGCTTCCATCAGTTGCGAAGGTGTCGCCCGCGGTGTGAAAATGATCGCGTCTGTCAAAAAGGAGCATTTTGCTGGCTACCATGCCGACTTCCTGATGGTTGCAAAATCCCTCGACAATTGCGTTTACCCAGTTGACATCGGCTTCCGTGTCATTATTGAGCAAGGCGATGATATCGCCGCTGGCGGCTTGCATGCCGATATTGCAAGCGCCGGTGAATCCACGATTCTCTGACAGTGTAATCAGGCGGACCTGTGGAAAGCTTTCGCGCACGAGAGCCTGCGAGCCATCATCGGAGGCGTTGTCCACCACAATAATTTCAATGTCAGTATACGTTTGCTCTTGCAGGGATTTGAGGCAGGCGGCAAGGAAGCGGCGTCCATTCCAATTGGGAATCACCACGGAAAACTTGCTTCCGCTCATCAACAGAAGCCCTCGGCTTTTAGAAAGGCGTCAAGGCCTTCCTGCCATGGCCGCAAGCCTATCTTCAGGCTACTCGCTTCTATATTCTCCAAAGCTGTGTATTCAGGCGGCAGCGACGGGCGCTGCCACTGTTGCCGGGTGATAGGCTCAATGGGCGCGTCGGAGAAACCCGCGCTATCCAAAACATAGCGGGCGAACTGCCAGCGCGAAACGGCTCCTTGATTTACCAGATGATAAGTGCCGAAGCGCTCGGTCTCGATCAAGCGAGCGATCGCCTCGGCCAGGTCGTTCGTATAGGTCGGGTTGGCGATTTCGTTGGTGACGACCCGCAGCGGCTTGCCCGCCTTCGCGGCCGCCAGGATGGCTTGAATGAAATTGCCTCCGCCATGCGCGAATAGCCAGGCGGTGCGCACAATGTAGTGGCGCGGGTTGATTTGCAGCAAGGCGCGCTCTCCGTGCCACTTGCTATAGCCGTAGGCGTTCTGTGGATTCGGTGAATCGTACTCGCGATATGGCTGGCTGCGCGTGCCGTCGAAGACTTCGTTTGTGCTCACATAGAGCATGGGAATATCGGCAATTGCGCAGCCAGCGGCCAGATTGTGAGTGCCAAGTCCGTTAATGCGGAGGGCCCGCGCGGGATCAAGCGCGCAACCATTAACATCGGTCCAAGCCGCCGTATGCAATACGATGGTCGGGGCGATAGCTTTAATAAGGCGGCGGCAGGCCTCATAATCCTCGACGTCCAGGGAATGCTCGACATCGCCAAGGATATCAGCGCCGAGGACCTCGTGATTGCCGCGCAACTGCGCGATTAACCGCGCCCCAAGTTTGCCCGCCGCGCCGCTGATTAGAATTCTCATCTGATTCGGCATTATCCATGCTCAGGATTCATTCTAACCTCAGCGGAAACTTGCGACTAGCCGATTATCGCTCAGGTCAAAGCCCGCGAAACTGAAGACGCCGCCGCTGGACAAAACCTGCAGCTGTTTTACGATTCGCGCGAGCGTAGCCTCGATATGTCGGATCCGGTCGCCGAGCGCATTGGCGGGCAGCTTGTATCGGATTCCGTCCAGCGAAATACTGTCGAACTTCAGGACGCCGTCTCTAGTTGCCGCCACATGGATTTCGATTGCATCCCAGACGTTGATCAAGTCAAGAAAAGCCTCGCCCGAGATCGTGATGAGTCCGTCGGCGATGCGGATTCTCGCTCGCCTGATGGGACTTCCCTGTCCCTCGCAATACCTTGTGAATTGAAGGCAGAGGTTTAGCATGTCCGTATCCCGGAACACGATTTGAAGAACGCGGGCTCCCAAGGCGTCTTCACCGACAGCGACTTCAAGATCGGAACCTGGGGGCATATCGAACCGACCGAAGTCCTGTGTGATGAAAGTGACCAGTGAACTGTTGACCGGATTAGCCAAAGTAGCGATCGCCTCCTCGCTGACTGGCGCGTCACTTCGGCGAATAGGCTCAAAACCAAGGACTCGCAACAGGATAGTTGGCAATGCCGGGCTTAGCAGGAGGACAGCGACCAAGACGAGGCTGAGCAGTCCCGCCGCGATCAAGACTATTGCGCAGGTTCCTGAACGGCGACCCTTGGTCGAATGCTTTTGGATTTGCACTGCTATACCCGCGCGATAGACGCTAGGGAAGCTTGGCGGCGGCGAGGCGCTCGGCATATTGGCGCTTGTAATAGTCGAGATAGGCGCCGGTTTTGATTTTTCGCCACCACCATTCGTTTTCCTGGTACCAGCGCACCGTCGCTTCTATACCGGTCTCGAAGTCGTACTGTTGGGTCCAGCCTAATTGGCGCGCCTTACGCGCGCTCATCGCATAGCGGCGGTCGTGTCCCTCGCGGTCCGGCACGTGTTTGATCAGTGACTGCGGTTTACCCAGCAGCTCCAGAATGCGCTTGGTGACCTCGATGTTGAAGCGCTGGTTCTCGCCCGCGAGATTGTAAACCTCGCCCGATTTACCATGATGCAGCAGGTAATCGACGCCGCGGGCGTGGTCGTCGACGTAGAGCCAGTCACGGATCTGCTCGCCATCGCCATAGAGGGGCAAAGGCTTGTCGTCGATCGCTTCTGTGGTGAAAAACGGGATCAGTTTTTCGGGGTACTGATAGGGACCATAGGTATTGCTGCCGCGCGTGACAACCGTATCCATTCCATAAGTCACATTATAGGCGCGGACCATCAGCTCGCCCCCGGCTTTGCTGGCCGCATAAGGGCTATTGGGTAGAAATCGATCGTCTTCCGAGGACTGACCGTGATCAATATCGCCGTATACTTCATCCGTTGACACATGACAGAAGCGACCGATCCCGTGTTTGCGCCCCTCGTCCAGGAGAATATAAGCGCCGACCACATCAGTGTGAACAAAGGCGTCCGGATCCAGAATACTGCGATCGACGTGGCTCTCGGCGGCGAAGTTTACGATCGTATCGATGTTGTAGGCTTCCAGGACTGACTTGACCGCTTGTCGATCGGCAATGTCGCCGCGTTCGAAGTGGTAGTTTTCTTCGTCGCTGACGGAAAGCAGATTGTCCAGATTGCCGGCATAAGTCAGTTTGTCGTAGCAAATGATGCGATAATCAGGATAGGCTTCGACCATGTGGCGGACAAAGGCGCTGCCGATGAACCCGGCGCCGCCCGTGACCAGGATATTCTTCATTTTTGAGCCGCCTTTTCTCCCAGCACGAATTCTTCCAGGGCAACCGCAACACCATCTTCATCATTGTTGGGAACGATGACATCCGCCGCGTCCTTTAGCATCTGTGTCGCGTTGTCCATAGCAACGCCTATGCCGACGGTTTGCAGCATCTCGATGTCGTTTTCACCATCGCCAACAGCCAGGGCTTTGGACGGATCCATGCCGAGTTCTTCCAGCAATGTTTTGACCGCCTGTCCCTTGGACGTATTCGCGGGCAGCACCTCAATCATGCCAGCTACATTGGCGCGCGTCACATGGACGGCGCCATCCAGTCGCGCGTCAATCGCCTGCCGGAGCGTCGTGACCTGGTTTTCCTCGCCGTAGAGAACAACCTTGTTGATATCAAAGGTATCCAGGAGTTGGAGCCAATCGGCAATTGTTTCCACATGCGGCTCGCCATATTCGGTCATTTTGATGGCGAATTCATCGACTCGAAGGGCGAAGGCGCGGTTGTCGCTATAGGCTAGCGCGCCGAATCCAAATTCTTCTCCCAGGGCAATGACGCGCGAGACCGTCTCCTGGTCCATGACGATGCGGGTGCGAACGCTTCCATCAGCGTTGTAGGTGATGAGTCCCTGCATATAGATGCCCGGCGAGTCTATGCCAAGCGAGTCGATCAAGTCTTCGGCCGCATGACGTGTCTTGCCAGTTGCCAATACCACTTCCACGCCCTGACGCTGTGCGGATTTAATCGCCGATCGATTGCGGGCGCTCAGCGCATGTTTGCTGTTTAGCAAGGTGCCGTCCAGGTCGATTGCGACCAGCTTAATCTCGTTGTTCATAGAGGATTCCGATGTCCGTTTCTGTTGCGCCAGACAGCCTAGACCCAAAGGGTTCCGTGATCGCCCAGGTTCATTTTGATGCCGCTCGGCTTGCCGTCGCTTCGTTTGACGGCGGCATTGCGCCCGATGAGGCTGTCGCGCAGCGTTTGATCAATGTCGATGACGCGGCTGTTTTCCAGGATGATGCTGCGTTCGATCTGGCAGTTTCGTATTTCACAGTGGTGGTAGATGCTGGTGAAGGGACCGATGAAGCTGTTTTCGATGACAGTGCCCTTGCCCAGGATAGCCGGGCCTCGCACGATGCTATTAAGGATTCTGGCGCCGTCCTGCACGGTCACGCGCGAGTCTACGCTCGAGGCGCTGTCAATCTCGGCGGACGCGGCAATCGTCGGGCTAATCTCTTCCAGGACGTGGCTGTTGGCTTCCAACAAATCTGTTGGCTTGCCGGTGTCTATCCACCAGCCCTCGTGTATATGTGGAAACACGGTATAGCCGTGGTCGATCAACCACTGAATCGCGTCGGTAATTTCGTATTCGCCGCGCGCCGACGGCTGTATTTTCGCGACTGCTTCAAAAATATGATTATCGAACATGTAGATGCCAACCAGCGCCAGATCGCTTGGCGGCGCCGTCGGCTTTTCGATGAGCTGCTTGATGCTTCCGTCGGGCCGGAGTTCCGCCACGCCATAGGCTGAGGGATTGTCAACACGTTTCAAGACGATCTGACAGTTCCAGTGATTGTCGGCAAAGTCACTGATGAGCGAACTAATCCCGCCTTCGATCACGTTATCGCCTAGGAACATGACAAAGGGCGCATCCTCGAGGAAATCGCGCGAGATCTTTACCGCGTGGGCAAGACCGTCTGGACTGTCCTGCATGATGTAATGGAGCTTAACTCCCCAGGCGTCGCCGTCGCCCAAAGCTTCTCGGATTTCTGCCGCCGTTTGCCCGACGACGATGCCGATCTCTTTGACGCCCGCCTCGCGGATCGCCTCAATCACCCTAATCAGAACGGGCTTGTTTGCGACGGGAATCAGTTGTTTGGCTCGGGTATAGGTCAACGGGTACAGGCGCGTGCCCTTGCCGCCGCTAAGAATAAGCCCTTTCATGGCAAGTTGACTCCCCAGCAAGATCCCATGTTCATATCCTTGTCTCCTCAACTAAAGGCGGCTTCGGCGAAGGGTATCGGGCACTCCGCCGAAACGAGAGCAGGGCTCGGCGCGAAATCCCGGAACCAGCGCCATAGCGGTCTGTAGCGGACCTGGAATCAATACGCGATCGCGCTTTCGCGGGGAGCATTGGTCAGTACAGCGCCAACAATACGGACGTGTACCCTCTCCAGGGCTTGGCGCGCTTGCGCCGTATGGTCGCGGCGCGTATCGCCCGCCCGCACGACCAGCAAGGCTGCATCCAGTTTGATCCCAAGCAAAGCGGCATCTGTCGCGGCCAGTACCGGGGGACTGTCGAACAGGACATAATCGGCGCGCTCTCGTAAGGTAGCGACAATCTCATCCATCCGTTTGCCGCTTAACAAATCGGCCGGATTCGGAGGCAATTCCCCGGTTGGCAGCACCTGCAGATTGTCAACTTTCGTTGTGGAGAGCGGCGGATCATCAAACCTGCTGTCGTCAACCATCATGCTTGTCAATCCCCGCGCGTTGTCAATACCCCAAATCTGATGTTGCTTGGGTTGGCGCAGATCGGCGTCCACCAATATCGTGCGGTTTCCGCTTTGCGCGAAGGTCACGGCAAGGTTGGCAAGCGCCGAGCTTTTTTGATTCTCGCGGGCAGGGGATGTCACGAGTAATGTCTGAATCGGATTCTCGACACTGCTGAACATCAGGTTTGTGCGTAAACTGCGGAAGGCTTCCGCCGCGGCAGATCGGGGATCGGATAAGGTGACGAGGTTCTCAACTGCCATAGCTGTTCCTAACTGCGACGCCTTGGCGCCGCTGCGTTTTCAAGTGCCATTTTAGCCCATTGAAGAAGAAGGCGTTAGTGAAAATTCAGGTGACTATGACAGATACAGGCGCGGGCGCGGAATAGCTCACTTTTCCCAAGGCTCGAAGTCAATCTCAATTCGCTGGACGCCGGCTGCGCTGAATCCCGCTGCGATCTCTGACAGGGTTACACCCTGCGTAGGATGACAAGAGTCGGCTGCGATATCCGCCAGCGGAATGGCGACATGGGCATAGCGCAGGATGTCGGGATCTGGCACGATCCAAGGTCGATCGCCGAATTCGAATGCTTCGTCGTTCCAAAGCGAGACGTCGATATCGATGGTACGTGGCGCATTCCTGTTGTTTGGATCGCGGGTTCGCCGCAATCGTGATTCGATTCTGTCGATAACTTGAGTCTTGAATTCAATCGGCTTTCGCAGCGTGTGAAGCTTGACCGCCATATTGATGAAGGCATCTTGATGCGGGTCGCCTTGGGGGGCGGTTCGGTATACAGATGATAAAGCCAGGACGTTAGTGTGGCGGCGCAGGAGCTTTATGGCGGCGGCAATGTTTTTTTCCGGCGATATATTGGAGCCCAGCGACAAAAATACGGCATTTCTCTTGTAGTCTTCGGCGCGACGCTCGATGGTAATGCCTACCGAATCCGCATGACGCAGCGCCCCTGGCTTATGTATTTTTACCTGAACGCGTCGCGCCGCAAAGCGAACTACTACAGTTTTGGCGATCTCTTCCGCCAGTTTTTCCAACAGCCGAAAGCGCGATTCTTTCACCAGGCTGATGACCGCCTTGTTTACGGTCTTGTAGTTGAAGACGTCGTCTGGATCGTCTGTCTCGCCAGCGCGCCGCCCGTCAGTCTCTATACGTATGCTGATAACGACTTCCTGTAGTCTGTCCAACTCGTGAGCGCTGAAACCAATTGTGGTTTGCAGTCGCAAATTCTTGATTTCAATGATGTCCATAGGCATTCAAGTAGCGGAAATTCGTTCTTCGGTTACAATCGACTGGAGTGAGCCGATTGAAGGCATCAAAGCTATACACAGCGGCCTGCCCGCGTCGGCAGCGGATCTACAATGAATCTCTGCCTACGCGCAGCCTAATTTTGATTGTTGCAATTGCGCGAATACAAGCATTATAATGTAACACATTACAATCGATAAAGCTTGGCAGCCCGCGGCGCCTGCTATAGGAACAACTCAATGACGGACGATGGAAACAGATTGGCCAGTTATGAACGGCCATGAAACGCAAATGCGTACCGCTCAATACGATGAGATTCAGCAAAAACTTGAATCCAAGGAGTTGCTGAATCGTTTTGGTTTCGCCGCCAACACTGTAGATGTCGAGGCTGTGAAGCGGGCAATCGGGGATTTGCTCTATGCCGTTGGCGAAGATCCTTTCCGCGACGGCCTGCTCGAGACGCCAAAGCGAGTCGCCAAAGCCTATGAGGAATTGGTCAGCGGCTACACGACCGACCCGGTAGAGAAAGTGAACAACGCCATTTATGATATCGATTACGACGATATGGTGATCGTCAACAATATTGATTATTACAGTCTTTGCGAACACCATCTCCTGCCTTTTTTTGGTCAAGCATGCGTTGCCTATATTCCCAATGGGAGAATCATTGGTCTTAGCAAGATCCCGCGCATCGTGGATATGTTTTCGCGCCGGCTGCAAGTGCAAGAACGCTTGACGCGCCAGATTGCCGAGTTCCTCGATGAAGTCTTGGCGCCACAGGGCGTCGCCGTTGCCTTGACGGCGCAACATATGTGCTCCACGATACGCGGCGTCAAAAAACACAACTCCAATATGCAGACCTATACCATGATCGGCGCCTTCAAAAACGATCGTGAGATCCGCAACGAATTCCTTTCACAGGTCGGTCGCTCCCCGAATCTCTAGCGCGCATTACAGCTTTCCCCTTTGGCTCGCCTCATCGACACAAGCCACAGTCGAACCTGGCGAGCGCATCTTCCATCATTAATGTCGGTCTGGCGTCCCTGTTTTGCATTCGTGAAAGCACATAGCAACAGGTCATTTGCCACCTCGTATCGTTGATTAATAAAGCCGCCGGGAAATCCAAACTTACTGTAGATCACCTTCGTTTTCCGATTTGCAGGGGCTTATTCATGTGATATACTCGGAGGTGCTGAAATAAAGACCTTGTTCAGCACTCATCAAGAGCGAGTGAGAGATCCGGCTCGAAGAACTCGCGGCAACCCCCCAATGTGCGGGACGGTGCTAAATCCGGCAGGGCGTAGACTCTGGCAGATGAGCGTATCCTAAATGAGCAGTTCCGCGCCCTCTGCCCCGCAAGGCGTTTTTTGTTGCATAGGAAAGGTAGCGCATGGCAACTACATTCATGACATCACCGCAGTATTTCTTCACGTCAGAATCGGTGTCGGAAGGGCATCCGGACAAGATATGCGATCAGATTAGCGACGGCATTCTTGACGCTATTCTGGCGCAGGACAAGATGGCGCGCGTGGCATGCGAGGTGGCGATATCAAACAATCTTGTCGTTGTAATCGGGGAGATTACGACCACAGCTTCCATTGATTATGAGCGTATCGTGCGCGAGACAATTTCGGAGATCGGGTATACGCGTCCGGAATATGGTTTCGACCTCAATACCTGCAGCGTGAAGATACACATCAACAAACAGTCCCCGGATATTAAACAAGGCGTTGACAGACAAGGGGCTGGCGACCAGGGTATGATGATCGGCTTCGCCTGCGACGAAACAAGCGAGTACCTGCCTCTCACGATCTCGCTGGCGCACAGGCTGGTGCGGCGTTTGGCCCGCGCGCGCAAATCCGGCGAGTTGCCCTGGCTGCGCCCCGACGCCAAGAGTCAAGTCACCGTTGAATACGCCTGCGGACAGCCGAAACGGGTAGATACCATCGTCATATCGACTCAGCACGATCCCGATATAGAGCAAGAAGAGATTGCGAGACAGATAATCAAAATCGTTGTACCTGACGTTGTCGATATCGGGCTCCTTGATGGGACGACCTACCACATCAATCCAACCGGCAAGTTCGTTACGGGCGGCCCCCAAGGAGATGCGGGACTAACCGGACGAAAGATCATTGTCGATACCTATGGCGGCGTGGCTCGCCATGGCGGCGGCGCTTTTTCGGGAAAGGACGGGACCAAGGTCGATCGCAGCGCGGCCTACATGGCGCGCTACGTCGCCAAGAACGTGGTCGCTGCCGGCTTGGCAAAACGCTTTGAATTGCAGGTGTCTTATGCCATTGGCAAGGCGGATCCGACGTCGCTGGCGGTGGAGACCTTCGGCACCGGACACGTAGCCGATGACGTAATCTTGGGCTTGATCCGGGAACATTTCGATATGAGTCCCGCTGCCATCATCCGCGATCTCGGGCTTCAGCGTCCAATATACAAGCAGGTAGCGGCTTACGGCCATTTTGGCCGCGAAGACCTGGACGTGCCCTGGGAAAAAACTGACAAAGCCGACGTTTTGCGCGCTGAAGCTGGCAAGGATTGATCGCGAGGCAATGCGGCTGGGAGATCGGATGACCGGCGGACCGCGAATCTGTGACTACGGCGACTCGAGCTATCGCGAGGACTTTTGGGAAGGCCAAGGGCGCGACTATGAGGATGTTGTCGAGCGCCAAGTATTGGCTCAACTCTTGCCCGAGCGCGGACAGCGGCTATTGGAGGTTGGCGCGGGATTTGGACGCGTCAGCCGGGAGTATTCGATGTACGATCAGGTTGTCTTGCTCGACTATTCCCTCGAACAATTGATTTACGCCCGGCAACAGATGGGCGACGAGCGCTTTACCTATGTCGCGGCGGATGCTTATCGAATGCCCTTTTGCGCCGGCGCATTCGACTGCGCGACCATGATCCGCGTCATCCATCACTTTGAAGACGTCCCGGCAGCGCTCTCGCAAGTGAGGACCTGCCTTTGTCATGGCGGGAAGTTCATACTGGAGTATGCGAACAAGCGGCATCTTAAGTCGATGTTGCGCTATTTATTGGGGCGCAACAACTGGAATCCTTATGCGCTGGAGCCGGTTGAATTTGTCGAATTGAATTTCAATTTTCATCCCGACTACATGCAAGCAGAGGTCAGTCAACTGGGTTTTGACATCCGTCGAGTAGTGCCCGTTTCCTGGCTGCGGCTTGGGCTATTAAAAAGGACGCTGCCTGTGTCGGTGCTATCCGGGATCGATAGTGTGCTGCAGCGGACCGGCTGGAGGCTTTCGCCAAGCATATTTCTGTCCCTTCAGTTGGAGGAGGCGCTGTACGAAAATACGGCGGCGGAATCGCGGCATCCGCTGGATATTCTACGGTGTCCGCGGTCGGCAAGTCCGCTGCGGCGCGACGGCGATGTATTGATCAGCGCAAATGGCCTCCGCTGGGGAGTTGTCGACGGGGTATACGATTTCCGCCAGCCGCTGCCATAAGCGCTTCCATAACCTGTGTTTCCCAACAGCAAATTGATGTATCCTGTCGAATCCAGTTCAATATCTCAGCGAGCCCGTCTGACAATGCGCCGTTGGCCGGCTTCTGCTTTGACAAAAGACCTAATTGGGAGATCTGCGGAATGGGAACCTCCGTCAGACTGAATTGCCTAATCCCAGCGCGTTTGGCATTGCGCGCGTACAATAGCGTTGGAATGATGAAATGAACGATGGTTCAGTCAGGGAGGGTGCCCAGGTGAAGACGAGCAGCCACAAAGATTTGTCGGACCCGCAATCGACATCGGACTATTTGCGCCTGATCTTGACAGGATTCGCGATGGGGGCGGCTGACATCGTACCAGGGGTGAGCGGCGGCACAATGGCTTTCATTCTTGGCGTCTATGTGAACTTGGTCAGCGCGATCAAGTCTTTCAATCTGGACGCGCTTCGATTGCTTTCCGCTCTTAGAATTCGCGCATTGATGGATCATATTTCTTTCCGGTTTCTGGTCGCGCTCGGCGCGGGACTTTTGCTGGCGGTGCTGTCATTGGCCGGCTTTCTAAGCGGCTTGATGGACGACCCCGAAGGCAGAGTCTTGCTCTTTGCCTTTTTCTTTGGCTTGGTGCTGGCGTCAATTTTAACGATTGGGGTCAAAGTCAAGTGGGATCTCTCGGCGGCCGGAATCTTTGTCGCTGGTACGCTCATCGCTTTTGTCATTGTCAACGCTGTCCCGGCGGAGGCGGATCATTCTCCCCCCTTTCTGTTCATCAGTGGCATGATCGCCATCACCGCCATGATCTTGCCCGGCATCTCCGGCTCCTTCATGTTGTTGATTTTGGGGCAATATGACTATGTGCTGACCGCCGTCAGCGAACGCGATTTGCCCCCGATCATCGCTGTCGGCTTGGGCGCAGTGCTTGGCATCATCGCCTTTTCCCGCGTTTTGAGTTATCTGCTGGCGCATCACTACCGGATGACGGTAGCGCTTTTGGTTGGCTTCATGACCGGCTCGCTCTGGAAAATATATCCATGGCGGCAGTGTTTGGAAAGCGACCTGGACCGCCACGGGGATTTTCGCTGCCTTTCAGATGCGCCTGTGGCGCCGGACGCGTCCTCCGAATCTTTCGCGCTGGCGGCAGCGCTGTTAATTGGCGGGTTCTTGCTGGTCAATTTCTTGGATCATCTGCAGGCCAAAGACAACCCGGTCTTTCGTATTTTCTGGAAATGATGGCGAGACCACAACAGATCCGCTTCAAGTGTCTTTGGCGCTCGGCTCGCCTTCGCTTGGGCGATGACTCCGCTGCTGAGCCTCGATGATGTCCTGTATGCGCGAACGGGATAAGATCCCCGATACGTCCGTAATGGTCATAGCAACTTGTTCAGCTCGCATTTCAAATAGCTCTTCCAGGATTTCCTGCCGCCGATACACCGAGGCGGCGATCGCATGGGTTGCGACCGGGCTGGTCAGCAGCACAAACAAGCCCAGCGCCAATATACGCAGGCTCGCCGCCGGCATTAACAAAGCGGCGCCTACCAGTAATCCAAAGAGGCCCAATGTCGCCACTTTGCCGGAGGCATGCAGGCGCGTCAGGGCGTCGGGCATCCGGATAACGCCCAGTACGCCCACCCCACAGAAGAACAAGCCAAAAAACAGCGCGATGACGCCGAGCAATTCCAGCAGCACTAGAATCCTCTGCCTTCCGAGATGTAGCGCGCGATGCTAATTGTTCCGACAAAAGCGAAGGCGGCCAGCGCAATCGCCATATCGACGAAGACTTGCGTGCCTTCAACCAGCGCGAGCATGACAATGATGCCGATCAGCAGCGTTGTTATGAGATCGACGGCTTGCAGGCGGTCCGGCAGGGTCTTGCCTACGATAACGCGGTAGGACGCGGGTATAAGCAAGCTTACCAGCGCCAATAGCACTAGCTTGATCGCTGCTTGGGCGAATTCGCTTTCAATCATGTCCCAGAATTCCTTTGATTCGCTTCAATCGAAGGGACTGATCCTGATCGAGGCGCTTGCCGGACTCGCTTATAGTCAAGCTGTGCACAATCATCAAGACGCCCTGGTCCTCCGTTTCTTCGAAATCGACGACGAGTTCGCCGGGCGTGATCGTGATTCCGTGGGCGCTGACGGCGGATATCAACTCGCTTTTGCTTTTGTCCTGGGTCTTGACCCGTGTGATGCCCGGGTCAATTGGCAGGCTCGGCGCGACAATGATGCGCGCGACCTGCACGCCGGATACCAACACCTCTTTTGACAAGTAAATGACATAAGCAAAGAGATTATAGAGTTGTAAGACGGCATTTTTCAGGTTGATGCTGTCGCCCTTTAGCCCGGTCGCCGTCAAAACGACCACGCTAAAGATATAGCCCAGAAGAAAATTGCCGGGTGTGGGCTGCGCGGTATAGATCGTCCAGCCGATCGACAGGGGTAATGCCAATACGATACGTTTCGCGATCGTATTCACGGTCCCTCCAGGCGCAGTCTAACCGCGGAAATATAGGTATTGGGATCACCTATCTCGCGCACAGTTTCCGTCACCAACTGCAGAAGCGGTTCTGCCAAGACGATTCCCAGGATCAAACAGATGGAGATCAGAAGCATAGGAGCCAGCAGGCTGTCGCCCGTCTCTTTTGCGGGCGTGGTTTCCAGTATTGGCGCGCGCTGAAAGATCTGTTGCCAGGCTCGGACCATGTAAATCAGCGTGAGTATTCCCGCGCTGACCAACAGGATCAAGTTCACCCAATCTTGTTGAGCGACGCCGCCGCGTATCAATGCCAGCTTGCTAATGAAACCATTGAGCGGAGGGACGCCCGCCAGCGACAAACCGCCAACCAGCACCAGCCAGCCTGCCAGTGGCGGCAACTTGTGCCCGATTCCGACGATACTGGCGAAGTTCGCCGTCTTGACTTTCGTGTAACTGGCGACGACGCCCATGAGCATCAGTAGCGAGGACTTGATAAAGGCATGATTGAAAGCATAAACAATTGCGCCGATCATCGCCAGCGTATTGC
Organism: Chloroflexota bacterium; assembly: GCA_028873975.1. Classification (GTDB taxonomy): domain Bacteria; phylum Chloroflexota; class Anaerolineae; order Aggregatilineales; family Phototrophicaceae; genus UBA6055. The sequence continues at coordinate 12,438 of JAPPMO010000012.1, read as the reverse complement.
CCCATCCGATGCCTACCAGGATGAATCCAATCTGGGCGAAGGTCGAGTAGGCCAGCATTCTCTTGGCGTTATAGGTGCGCAGCGCGCCGAGACTGCCAAAGATGACGCCGATGATGCCCAGCAAGGCTAGCCAGCGTTGCAGCAAAGGAGCCTCGACGATGAAAAGCAGCGTAACCAGACGGATGATCCCGTAGACGCCAACCTTGACAACGATCGACGAGAGCATGGCGCTGACGGGCGTCGGCGCGGTGGTATGAAAGTCCGGCTGCCAAAAATGGAATGGAAAGACCGCGCTCTTGAGCAGAAAGGCGCATAGCAGCATCAAGGCCGAGGCCGGAGCCAGAAACGGCCGCTCGCCGGTCAGGAGGATCCTCGCCATATCGGCCATGTTGAGCGTGCCCAGGGCCGCGTACATCGCCCCAATCCCCAGCAGCAGAAAAAGTGTTCCCATCGAGCTAATCAGGATGTACTTCAATGCCGCTTCCAGACCGAATTGGTCGTCAGAAATTGCCGTCAGCGACACCGAAGCCAGCACCATCAACTCCATGAAGACAAACAATGTGAAAAGATCACCCGTCAGCATCGCGCCGACGAGACCCACTTCCATGAGCAAGAACAGAGGCACAAAGACCGGATAAGTCATGCATCTGTCATGGCTGTGCAAGGTATAGAGCATGCCGCCAATCATGATCGTCGTGACCATAAAGGCAAAGAGCCCGCCCAAACTATCCGCGACCAAGACGATGCCGTAGGGTGGGGACCAGCTGCCTAGTTCGTAGGTTTGTACCCCTGTTTGGTGTACCTGCAGCAACACGCGCGTGCTGAAGATCCAGGCGACGATACTGGATATCAAGCCCACAAGGCGCTGCGCATGGTTATTCTTCGCAAAGAGCAGGGCGACTACCGCGCCCGCAAGCGGCGCGACCAGCGTGCCCAGGACAAATATATTTTCACCCATTATGCAGTAGTCGTTCTCATGCTTCGGCTATTTCAGCCTGTTTCATTCAATTCATCAGTGCTTCAGGTTGTTCACGGCGTTCGAATCCACGGTTCCGTAGCGCAGCGAAATGATATTGACCAATCCCAACACCAGCGAAAAACTGCCGAAACTGACCACAATGGCAGTCAAAATCAGCGCTTGAATCAGTGGATCGCTGGTCTGGCGCCCCGCTTCTACATTGCTGACATAAGGCGCGTATTCGCCGTCGAAGGCGCTGACAGCGACGAAGAACAAGTTAATGGCGGAGAACAGTATCGCGAAGCCGATTGCCGCCTTGATTAGATCTCGTCGCAGCAATTGAAACACGCCGATTCCAAAGAGCATGCCTATGGCAAGCGCGAACATAAATTCGATCATGGCTGTTGCCTCCTAGTCCTCTCCTAAAGGCTCTACTTCTTTGGGGAAAGCGATTGCTTCAATGATGATGCCCAGCCCGCCCATCACCGTTAGCGCGATCGCGACCTCGAATACTAACGAAGAATTCACATGCAAGCCGAAGGAACCAACGACGTCGTATAAGCCCAGCGCCTTGTCGAATTGAACATGCCCCATGAATCCACCCCCCAGCAACACCGGGAACAAAGCGTTGAGCAGGGCGATTAACAGCCCGAGGCGGGTGAAAAGCGCGGGGCGAAACCAAGGCAACTGACGTTTTGCTTCGTGATAGCCGAGCACGACGTACCACAGGGATGCGGCTAGTCCGAAGGTCACGCCGGCGGTGAAACCATCGCCCGGACCGCTGCCGCCATAGAGTATCTGCGCGATCCCGATCAAAATCGCGATCGGCAGAACAACCGTGGACACGGAGCGCGTGAATGGCGTAGACAGGTCGGTGGCGTCTTGAACGCCTTCGAAGACGTCGGCATCAAATTCATGAAGTCGCTCGACATTGTCGTTTCGCGGCGCCAGCGGGCCGCTGCCTCTGCGTCCGCGGGCTAGCAGGGTGAGCACGCCGAGGGCGGCTGTCGTGAATACGACGATTTCCAGCAAGGTATCGGTTCCTCGAAAATTGGCAACAATGGCGCCGACGACGTCTTCGGTATTCACCGTCGGCGTATTCTCGAGGTGCCATGCCGCGATACTGCTGCGTTCGGCTCTGTTTTGCAGGGCGATCAACGAGAATACAAATACCGCCAGACCGATGACGATCGAAATACCGAGATCGCGCAGCAGTCCGAAGTTGCGCTGGTGCCTGCCGACCCACAAATTATTGATTATGTGGAAGCGCGTCGATGTGCTTATCCGCCCCAACATGATGATAATGAGCACGGTGACCATGGTTTCCACCAACAACTGGACCAGCGCCACATCAGGCGCGTGCTCGATCAAAAAAATGACGCCAATGGCATAACCGATGACGCCGAAGGCGATGGCCGCCTTGACGTGTTCACGCACGGCGACCGTTAATATGCCGGCTGCGACGGCCAATATGAGCATGAATATTTTTGCCAGGTCGATAATCGTCACGGACAGGTCGGACGGAAACAATGACTTTCCTGCCGTTACCGTGGTCAGCGTTCCCGAAGCGATTAAGACCGCCGAGACCGTGCCAAGGATAATCACCAGATAGTATCGCAGGTATCCCGATTGACTGTGCAGAATGTTTTCTCCAGCCCAATCGATATACGCGATCATTTCGCGGTAGACGCTGTCGCCGGACAAGGGGAATCCAATGACCTTGATCAGAGGCTTGCGCAGAAAGAAAAGCGCGATCCCGGCCCCCAAGATCGCCACGCTCAGCCAAAACACGTCATTAAAACCTGCAAAGACATGCAGTTCGAATTGTTTTGGCACCGCCAATTCCAATAGCGGGACGATGACCGGTTCCACTAAAACGCCCAAGAGCAGTGAGCCCAGAGACAAAATGACAGGTCCCAACCGAATCGGAGACGGCGGCTGATGAAAGTGGATTTCCCGCTGCGCCGGCTTCCAGAACAGGTCATAGACGAGCATATACGCGGCCACAGCCGTGAATACCGAGCTCGCTATGACCACGCCCAGAATCAGAACTGTCTGAGGCGCGCTATAATGCAGCATGGCTTCCAATAGCGTTTCCTTGGCGACGAAACCCAGCAGGAAGGGTATGCCCGCCATCGAAAGCGCCGAGATGATGGTGACCACGAACATAACGGGCATCTGTCGATACAGCCCGCCCAAGCGATCGATCATCCGCGTGCCAGTGGCATGATCAATGGTTCCCGCCACCAGGAACAGAGCCGACTTGTATAGCGCATGCGCGATTATCCCGAGCAATGCGGCTTTAAGACCGTTTTGACCGGGCAAGCCGATCATGGCGACGATGGCGCCAAGTTTGCTCACGGTCGAGTAGGCCAGCAAGCCTTTGAGATCGCGCTGTTTTATCGCGAATATGGATCCGATCAACATTGTCGCCAAGCCAAAAACAAGCAGCAGTTCCGACCAAAGCGCGTTTTTGTACATCACCGGAGACAAGCGAGCGAAAAGAAAAATACCGGCTTTTACCATGGTTGCGCTGTGCAAATAGGCGCTGGCTGGGGTGGGCGCGCTCATGGCGCCGGGCAGCCAAAAGTGGAAGGGGAACTGGGCGCTCTTGGTTAAGCCGCCCAGCAAAATCAGTACTGTGAAAATCGGGAACCACTCGTGTTTGTGCAGATCCTCCGTTTGCAAAATTTCGTTGATGTCCGCGACAAAGCGGATGCCTTCTTCGGGATAGAGTATTTGACCGCAAGCCACACCCAGAATGACCAATCCAATAATCAGCGCGAGCGCGCCCGCGCCGGTGACAAATAAAGCCTTGAAAGCGCCCGCGCGCGCCTCTGCGCTTTTTCCGCCTGCGAACCCGATCAGCATGAACGAGGTGACGCTCGTCAATTCCCAGGCGACGAAAGTCAGCAAAACGTTGCCCGACAGCACGACCAGAAGCATGGCGCCGGCGAAGGCCAGCAGCCAGGTGATGAAACGATTGTGTTCGGCCGCGTCGTCGAAATAGTACCCGGCGTAAAGGAATATGAGAGCGCCGACCCCCGTCACGATTAAGGCGAATATCGTTGCCAAGCCGTCGACATAAAAGTTGAGGCCGATGCCCAGCGACGGGATCCAATCTATGCCATATACAATGACATGCTCGTCTTGCAAGCGCGGGACGGTCAAGAAGACTGTGGCAAACATGCCAGCCATTGCGAGGGTAGATATGACCGTTTGCGGGAACTTGGAAAGGTCTTTCAAAGGAGGTATGACCAGCAATAGCGCCAGCAAAAAGGGTGTAGCGGTGACAAGTGCAAATTCCATTGACGGGCAAACTCTAAATTTTTGAATTCAAACAAGCCATGGGGCGCCACCGCGGTAATCGCAAATTTGCGCCCGGTCGTGTGCTGGCAGACAATAAATGCAATTTAGTCATCGGCTGCGATATTGTCGCATGACAGTCACCGCCTTGGTTAAAAGCGGTCAAATAAGCCTAATCGGTCCGGAAGAGAATCCAATGGTGATTTCAGCCAAGCGCCTTATGTCGCTTTGTGTTGAATTGGAACAAAGGCGCTTTTGGCTGCCTCAGCTTACTTGAACCCGCTCTTATTTATAGTCCGCGATTTTCAGTAGCCGAGCAGTTTTATTATTTTCTGCGAGCGCGGCAGCCCAAATTCGCCGCTTGCGCGCCGAGAGGCTCTTAGGAACCCAGCTTGCGCCGCAGCGCTGCGGTCAACGCGGGAACAACGTCATAAAGGTTGCCAACAATTCCATAGCGCGCAAGTTTGAAGATTGGCGCTTCGGCATCTTTGTTGATCGCCACGATTATCTTGCTGCCGCGCATGCCCGCCTGGTGCTGTATCGCGCCGCTTATGCCGCAGGCGATGTATAGATCGGGATTGACAACTTTACCCGTCTGCCCGACCTGATGTTCATAGGAAATATATCCCGCGTCAACCGCGGCTCTGCTTGCGCCCAGAGCGGCGCCCAAAACCGACGCCAAGGGGCGCAATGTATTTTCAAAGCCGTCTTTGGCTTTCCATACATTGGGATCGACAGCGTCTTGGTCGGACGGAACTGCTTTGGGATTATTCGCCATGCCACGGCCCCCGCTGACAATGATTGCCGCGTCCGTCAAATTCACATTCTCAGCACTGTCCGTAAATGCCTCCGCTTCAACGCTCAGGTCGTTCATGGTCAAGGCGGTCTGGATTTCCGCAAGGCTCACAGTGGCATTGGCGTCTTTCGAAGGCGCCTGAAATGCCCGACCGCGGACCGTTATGTAAGTTGTAGCGCTGTTTGATGTCATTTCCATCGAGACTTTGCCGGCGTATGCGGGCCGGGTAGCTATAATCCTGCCTCTGTCCAGTCGCAGGTCCGTGGCCTCCGCAATAAGCCCGCTTTCGGTATCAACTGCGCTGCTCGCAAGCAGCTCGCGGCTCCGGCTGCTGGCGACAGCCAGGACAAAGGCTGGTTGATGCCGTTTGACCAAATCCGTCATCAGCTGCGCGTAAGCTTCGAGCCGATACTCATTCACGACTTCGTCGTCGCAAATGTAAGCATTTGTCGCGCCGAAGCGGCCAGCCTCGGTAGCGATCGCGCGTGCATTTTCTCCAAATACAAGGGTGGTAAGGTCGCTTTCCAGGTTCTCGGCGAGCGTTGCGGCCGCGGCGAGCGCTTCCCAGCTGGAGGGATTCGCGCGACCGGAGTAGGTCTCTATCCAGACATAAACGCTCACAGAACTTTCTCCTCGAACAAGCGCTCGGCAAGTATCGCCGCTTTTTCCGCCGAGTCATTTCCAGTGATTATTTCCGTAGCGACGGCGCGAACCGGTGGATTGTGATAAGCCAGGACGGCTGTGGCGGGAACTGGCGCCTCTATCCCCATATCCGCCGCCGACCACACTGGTATCCGCGCTTTTGCCGCTTTGCGTATACCCAAAAAATTCGGATAACGCGGTTCGTTTATACCCTTCATCACCGATATGACTGCGGGAAGCCTGGCCGACAAGACGCGCTTGCCCTGTTCAAGCATTTGCTCGACGCGAATCGTTCCCGTATCTGCGTCGAGGGCGATGATATTGGACACGTAACTCAGCATCGTCCAGCCTAGGCGTCTGGCCAATTGATAGCTATGTTGATCCGTAGCGACGTCTACGCTCTCCTTGCCGAAGATGACCAATTCAACATTGCCGAGTTTTTTAATGGCGCCGGCCGCCAGCGCGGACCAAACCAGGCTGTCGCGGGTATCCGCGCCTGGCTCATCAATTCGCAGAGCCTTTGTCATGCCCATCGCGATGCTGTGCTTGAGGGCATCGTCATGTATCTCGGGCCCAATAGCGATGACAGTTGCTTCGCCAGCGCAGTTTTTGGCTTGGACGATGGCTTCTTCCAGGGAATATTCATCCCAGGGGTTCACTACAGTGGCCACATCACCCCAACTGACCTTGCCCTCTTCATTGACCCAGACTTTTGCGGCTGTATCGGGCGTGCTGCGCGTGAAACTTACCACATGCACTTTTCGCTTCCTCCCGCCATAGACCTTAAAGCAACCATTCTACATGGTATTGCTTGCCGAATCTAATTTGAATTGCCTTCGCCCGCGACTATGAAAGGCTTGAATCCGCCGGCGCCGCGGCATGACTTGCCGTCGGGCAGAATTGTCGATTGATCCACCTTGATGCCATGCGTGGCGCAGGCGGTCATGATCGCCCGGGACAGATCGGCTCCGCGAAGATCGGTCTCCCAGAGGTTGGCCGAGGCGAGATTTGCGGAGACGAGCAGCGCGCCGCGTAAATCGGCGCGCGCCAGGTTGGCGAATTGGAGGTTCGCGCCCGACATATCGGCGCCTTCAAGCCGCGCTTCCCGCAAATTCGCTTCGCTCAAATCCGCTTCTTTCAAGCAGGCATGGCGCAGGTCGGAGTAGCCGAAGTAGGTGCCGCGCAAGCTGGCGCCGGCGAAGTTGGCTTTATACAGCCGGCACGACGAAAGCGCGACGCCGTTTAGCTTCGCAAGCGACCAATCCACCGAATTCAAGCTGCCGTCTTGATAGGCAAGACGTTCGCGCAGCGCGTCAAGCATAGCCTGGGTTTTGGAACCGCCGCTCCCGCTTCGTATTTGATCGATGAGACGATCCGTCGGCGCGAACTTGTACCAGCGTAATTGTAAAGATTGTCGAAGGCGATTGATCATGGACCTTTGGACTTCGATGACGACGATCTGGCCGGATCATCTTAGTGCCGTACCCGGTCTTCGACAAGATTAACTTGTTGTCGTGCGCGGGGCGTTCGAAATGCCTGAGTTTAACAGGGCGGGCGGAGTTATCGTTGAGGCGAAAGCGATCAGTCACAAGATTGAATGGCGAGAGCCTGCTCGCTTTGGTGACTATGATTAGCGTCGGAAAACAATTTTTGTCGCAATATACCATGCTACCGCGCCGGTTGACTGGTTATGCTAGAAGTTCATGGCATCGCGTTGTACAGCTATTCAAGAGCAAATCCCATGGAGCTAGCCGCTAAACAGGTGGAGACGCTGGTCACTACTTACCTCGAAATGACCAGCAGATCAGATTTTGCGTCCGCCTTTATCCGAGCTGCCGACATCGAAATCGTGAAGATGGAAATGCCGGATCTAGGTTTCTACAAGTTTCTTTACCAGTCGGTCGGCGAGGAATGGGCTTGGCGCGACCGCCTGCAAATGACAAATTATGAACTTCGCGACATATTGTCTTCAGAAAACACGCAGGTGCATGTTTTGTATGTCAGCGGCTCCCCGGCCGGGTACGTGGAATTGTTCCGCCACGAAGACGACTCGGTTGAAATCGCCTACTTCGGACTGCGAGGCGACTACATGGGACGTGGACTGGGCAAACACCTTCTCAGCTACGGGGTCGCGCGGGCATGGGATATGGATGCGAGCCGCGTCTGGCTGCATACCTGCAACCTTGACGGTCCGCACGCCTTGGCGAATTACCAGAAACGCGGCTTTAAGATCTATAAAGTGGTGGAAGAACCGCTGCCGGCGCTTTACGCTTGATCTGCTAGATCACCGCGCAACTGTGTCTGCAAATCCGCGACTATCGCTGCAATTATTTCCGGATTCCAAAGGGGGAAAACGAGGCAGACTCGATCGGCGAGGCCGCTATATCTTTGACGGATTGCGGCAGCCGCTCGTTCTGGTTCCGCCACGATCGCAATCTCTCGCAGGATGTCTTCAGGAAGGCTGCGCCAAATGGAGCCGCTGTCGCCTGAAAGCGCAGATCTCCGAAGCGAATCCAACAATTCTTCCCAGCCATGGTAGGTCGCAAACGAGTGATTCCTGCGAGCGAAGGCGTAGCGCGCGATGCCCCTTCCCCCATCGTTCTGCGAATCACGAACCTTTTCAAGGCTGTCAGGCGTGAATACGAGCGCTGGAATCGCGAGCTCGAAACTTTCACGGGGCCTGCTCGCGCTTTCGAGCCCTCGAGACAAATGCGGCACGACCACATCACTTAGATAAGACCGCGAATGCAGCAGGTTTGCGTGCAGCCCTTGGCAAAGTTTCCCGGCCAAGGCATAGACATCGCTATCGCCTCCCGACAGGAATATCGGAATCTCCGGATCTTTTATCGGTCCGGGATTGAAGAATGGCGCCATCAGACGGAACTGATAATGTCGCCCGCGAAATCGCAAGCGTTCATCGTTTTGGAAGCTGCGCCAGATCGCTCGTAAACTCTCGAGGTATTCGCGCATCTTGTCGAGAGTTTCGGGCGGTTGACCGCCTTCACCAATGGGCAGAAACTCGGGCATTTCCGCGCCCAGCCCCAGAACAAAGCGCCCGCCGGTTTGCCGCGCCAGATCCCAGGTTATCTGCGCGGTTATCATGGGGCTGCGCGGAAAAGCGGGGGCAGCCATCGTTCCAAGCGTGAACGGGCTTTGCGCCTCCTTTGCCGCTATGGTTAGGGGGAAAAAGGGATTGCTCAGCGATTCAGCGCTCCAAGCGGCGTCGAATCCCCAAGCCTCCGCTTGCAAGATGCGATCGGCGCAGGCGCGGAAATCCTTACCGGGCTGAAGGAAGATATCGATCTTCAACTCGGCAACCCTTCACACATGACCCTGTCTTGCTCCTAAAAAACCAGATAATACCCGTTCTCTTTGAACCACTTCCGCCATTCCCTGTAGTCTGGGCAATGTTTTTCAACGAGATCCCAGAAAGCTTTGCTGTGGTTCATCACGCGCAAGTGGCAGAGCTCGTGAATGATGACGCTGTCTATTGCGTCTGGCGGGGTCATCATCAGCCTCATGTTGAAGTTCAGATTGCGCTTCGCGGAACAGCTTCCCCACACGGTTTTCTGGTTTTTGATCCGGATTTTGTGATAGCGGAATCCGTGCATATCAGCGAGTTCTTGGACTCGCTGCGGCAGATATTGCTTTGCCTCGCCACGATAAAAGTTTTCGATTGCCGCTCGAATAACGTCAGTATTGTCCATAAACGCTTGCGAGAGCTTAACCTCCAGTTGATCCTCAAACCGCCGCGCCCAGACCATTTCTTGGTCGTCCCCCTCTGTCAGGTTGAGAGTGAGATTTTCGCCGAGGTACGGGAAGCTCGCGCCCTGCTCATAGCGCCGCTCGAAGCGCATTTGCTTCTGATAGGTGCGCATTTGCTCAAGCGCTTTCAGCACCCAGGATTGCTTTTGTATGAACACTTCCGAGGGAGTTGGTCGATGGACGCGCAGGGGATAGACAAGTTGGAATCCCCGGGCGACGTCAAATCGAATGCTGATGCGCTTTGCTCGCTTGCTCTTGCGCACACTGTAGTGGACGGTCTGCCCTTGCAGTTCAATCGTTGGCATTAGCTTTCCATCGCTTTTGCAGCGTGATCCCATATGGCGCGGCTGCTTTGATCCTCCGGTTCAAAGGGGAAGTAGTATCCGACCCGATCAAGCAAGCCATCGTATCGTTCGCGAATGCGATAAGGCAGTTCGTCGGGCGGCGCAATCACTGCGAAATGTTCCAGCATCTCATCGCTGATCAGCGTATGCATTTCCTGCCAACGGTTGCGTCGCAAAAGTGTGTTCAGCTGGGGAATCAGGTCTTGCCAGCCGTGCAGCTCGAGGACGCGCCTGTAGCTCGGCGTACTGGCGTAAAAGGCGACCTGAGACTTGCTCAAGATCTTGCTTTCTTCAACTTGAGCTTCTGTTTCGCCCGTGACGACGAACACGGCGCAAGATAGCAACAGCTTGCTTGACATTCCCGAGCGTTCGCGCCCGGCTTGGAACGCGGGCGCCAATACATCCCGCAAGTATTGCGGCGTATGAAAGGAATGAATGTGAAACCCATGGCATAGCTCGCCTGCCATTCTCGCCAACCCGGTATTGACCCCTGCGATATAAATGGGGATATCGAGTTCCGACGTCTGGGCGGCTGTACATTGCGGCGGGACCCATTCGTAACTGTAGTATTCGCCATCGAAGCTCAAAGGCTGGCCTGTGCTGAAGCTGCGCCAAGCCAAGCCTAAGACTTTGATATACTCTCGGATCTGTTGAACCGGCTTGCCCCAAGTTGCGCTAAATCGCTTGGTGATATGTGGTTTGATTTGCGTGCCCAAGCCAAGAATGAAGCGCCCTTGAGACTGCGCTGCCAAGTCCCGCGCGTTCTGCGCCATCAGAATTGGATCGCGAGGAAAAGCGACAGCGATAGCGGTGCCCAGGGAGATTTTACGCGTTGCCAAGGCAGCATGCGCTAGCGGCAGGAACGGATTGTGCGCGGCTTCGGCAACCCACAAGCCGTCAAAACCATAAGCTTCGACCGCTTCCGCAATTGTCGCGGCATTGTTCAGGTCATCGGCGAAAACAGTGACATCAAATTTCATACGTCAATCTCTGTACCGTTCCGGCGACCATTGTATCGCACAGCGAAAGTCCTATGAAGTTTGGAATTAGAGCCTTTTGACATGAAGATTCCTGGCGCATGCGCCCTTTGCGAATATAGTCGCTTGCGCCCGACTAAAGTGCTATAATCGCCTTCGGATGGCATGCAAATCGTGAGCGCTGACTCGTGAAGACCTGTGGCAGTTTATTGCAAATCGACATCGCTGGGGGGAATCTATGAGTATGAGAGACTCCCGCTTCCTCAACATAGGGCTGCGCAACATCGCCGCGACGATATTGATCGCGCTCGGCTTGCTGTTCGCTTGGGAGATCCGCGGCACATTAATGCTGACCTTCGCTGCGGTGATCTTGGTTGTGTTGTTCACCATGCCGGTTCGTTTGCTGGTAAAGCGTTTTGACATGAACCGTGTTGTAGCCATTATCGTCAGCGTGGTCGGCTTCTTTATCATCGTTGGTTTAATCGGCGTCCCAATCTTGCGCACGATTGGCAGCCAGTCGCAAGTATTGGCGGGCCAGATCCAGCAAGGTATCGAGCAAGCGCGGGAATCGATATCTCAAGAGGATCTTATCGCTCAGTTTCCTTTCCTCGAAGGGCTGATTCCTAGCGATATTTTCGATTTGATCTCTATCGACTCGATTAACCAGACTGTTTCACAGTTGACGCAAGCAGTTGACAGGCTAGGGGGGACGGTTCTGCCGGTTGTTGGCGGCGTCGCCAATACGATACTTAGCGCGCTCATCATTTTCTTTCTTAGCATGTACCTATTGGCTGAACCGGATCTTTATGTAAATGGAATCATCAAGCTCACGCCAATTTGGTATCGCGGGCGAATGATGAGCATATTGCAACGGCTTGATGCTACTTTGCGGGCTTGGCTGAGCGTTACTGGCGTTTCGATGATTGTAGTGGCGCTACTCACGGGCTTGGGGCTGGCGCTGCTGGGTATCGAGGAATGGCTGGCATTGGGCGTTTTGGCGGGTGTGCTTTCCTTCATACCCAACTTTGGTCCCGTTGTCGCGCTGATTCCTTCGGTGGCGGTAGCGATCGTTCAAGCGCCTGACAATGTAATTTGGGTCGCGGTCGTCATTTATGGCGTGTCTTTTTTCCAAAGTCAGGTTGTCAGCCCCGTTCTCGCCAGCGAACGCATGAATATGCCGGCCATTCTCGTATTGCTCGGACAGATCATTTTTGGTTTCTTTTTCGGTTTTCTGGGCTTGATGCTGGCGGTACCCTTGAGCGCGGTTGTGGCTGTGCTTGTGGACGAGATTTACGTGAAGGATATTCTGGGAGATCGCCCCAAAGAAAAGGTGAATGAGGATTCGACGGAAGAACTGGCGCCTGATCCGGCCTGACGTCCTATATGTCGGCTTGATCCGGTGAATTGCGGTTTTATGCCTCTTGATATCAAGCCGTCGCAAAGGAATTTGAGGAAAAGGGAAAACCATCCTTGACATAGCGTAAACGCCTTGCTAATCTGGTCGCGCAATGGTGAGGGCATGAGTCCTCGTCTTTTTTGTCCCGCTATTATGGGGCGAGTGCAGATTAACAGCAGAATAGTGGGTTAAGACGGAGAAAAGACAAACCCTGATCGAATACGGAGAGTTTGATCCTGGCTCAGGATGAACGT
>JAPPMO010000023.1 GCA_028873975.1 Chloroflexota bacterium | reverse complement strand
CTCTTATATGTTAGTAGCGGACAAGCCTTGTAGGGGCGACCAATCTGGTCGCCCGTTGTCGCAACGCTTGTGGTTTCGGGCGACATGGTAGGGCGCGTAGACACTGCCCGCCTGTCGCCCCTACAGATCGTTGCCTTAGCAAAATTTGCATGACTTACTTGCACTTACTGAAGCAATTCCAACATGTTTACGTATAGCGCGTCGCTTATGCAACGAGCACGCTTGCGATTTTGCGCGAGCGGGTCATTCTCGTGACCTTTTCGCTGCCGCCGAGCGGCTACAATTCGTTACTTTTTTGAAAATTTGCATTACTTACTTGGTTCTATTTCTGTGGCAAATCAGAAAACGTGAACATATAGTCGCCATTTCCCTTCCCCATCCCGCTACCCTGATCACAGCGCCTTAACATTTGAATCCCCCACCCAAATGGCCAGATTGCCAGATTGCCGAAAAAACTTTTCCCCCGGCAATTGCCGCCGAGGGGCTGTGATGAAAAAATAATTTGATGCGATTGCCCTGACGCCGCTTCCCGAACGCTTGCATACAATCGATAATATGATAATCTTTTCGTAAGCGATGAAAGGCATATTTCATGACTATTTGTCTTTAGGGTTTCCCGCGGCAGGTTCTTGGTTGGCTGCCAACCTGCCACAGGAAACGCGCTAAATTGAAAACCGAGCTGGTTTTCGCTTCCAGTATACCCTATTCAAATATTCATCGGACATGGTTTGGACTTTATGCCGGCCTAAAGGCGCCATGCTAGCCCTTCCTAGTAGTCGCAGCGCAATTTAATCGAATAACGTGGTCATCCAAGCTCTGGGCAGCAGCCGCACTCTGTCTCCATTTGGAGGACGAAATGACGGCTGCTTGGAGATTTACGCTTGCGGCGGCAATGGCGCTGGTGATGACAATATCCGCATCAGCCCAAATCACGATCGCGCCCGAATACCGCTGTTCAGCTTACAACCGAAGCGATTACTCCTATCCGCAGAGCATCGAGCTGCGGATCATCGCGGAAAACCTGGATGGCAAGATTATCAGCCCCTACACCGGGGAAGTCTTCTCCAGTAGATCGGAAACGGACATTGAACACCTCGTCGCTGTTTCCGAAGCGCACGATAGCGGATTGTGCGCGGCGACTGTTTCCACCAGACGGCGATTCGCGCAGGATTTGCAAAATCTGACGCTCGCTAGCCCCAGCCTCAACCGCCACCAGAAAAGCGGCAAGGACTTGGCGGAATGGACGCCAACTGAAAACGTGTGCTGGTTCGCGCAGACCGTTGTGACTGTCAAAGCGAAATACGGTCTGTCGATGGATAACGATGAAGCGACGTCCGCAAGCCGTCTCTTGACGCGCTGCAACCCCCGCGAGGAATGTCAATCGCCAAACCTTGCCGATACGCTGAACTGTTACGCTGGAATATCCCCCGCGAACAACTTAACAGCCTCTTCGCCAAGCGAAGGCTGCTTCTTGTACGATACCGCCTATGTGACTGGCGCGATGAATATCCGGTCTGGAGCGTCCCTCAATAGCGAGAAAGTCGGCTTGGCGCAACCGGGTGCTTACGCTGTCTTGGGCTCAGCGCAAGGCGCTTCTTATTGCTGGCTGAATATCAGCGGCGGTTGGATCGCCAAAACACAAAGGGTTAGCGGGACGAAGCCGGTAAGCAATCGTCCCAGCCAGCCCGTTTCTCAACCCGCCGCGCGACAGACATCGCCGGGTTCGACGCAAACGCAGCAACAGCCGGCGCAACAAGCTCCCGCGCCAACGAACGCCTTGGCGCTGTACGACGATAACGGAAATGGCAGGATTACTTGCGCCGAGGCGCGAGGTCACGGTATCGCGCCGGTAAGCCGGGGACATCCCGCTTACCAATACATGAATGACCGCGATAACGATGGCATTGTCTGTGAATAAAGCTGCGACTAGAGATCAGCCCGTCGCCTCAGCCATAAACGCCCGCGCCTCAGCCATGCTCGGCAGCGACGGAATCGCGCCTTCTTTCAAGCAGGTCAGCGCGCCCACGGCGTTGGCGAAATCGAGAATCTCCGGCAGACGCGCGGCGTAGGCTTCGCCATGGTCCAGGATGCCGATCAACATGGCCGCCACAAAAGCGTCGCCGGCGCCGGTAGTGTCGCGGGCGTTCACAGCATAGCCATCGCGCTTGATCGTCCCGCCATCGCGCAGGTGGATAAGGGCGCCGCCGGGTCCGTAAGTGACGCAGATCAGTTCCATGCGCTCGCGCCATAAGGGCGCAATTGTATCGCCGCCGGTCAGGAACAGCAGTTCCTCGTGGCTGATTTTGAGCAGATTGGCGTAGTCCAGTCCGGCGATCATGCCGGCTTTTGCAGCCGCCTCGCTCTCCCAAAGCGGCAGGCGCAGGTTGGGATCGTAGGAGATGAACTTGCCCGCCGCGACAGCATGATCAAGCGCCATCAACAGGGCGGATTTCGCCGGTTCATGGATCAACGTGATGCTGCCGTAATGAAAAACGTCGTGCCCGTCGATGACAGATGTTTTGACATCGACGGGCCGCATGAGCATGTCTGCGGAGGGATGACGATAGAACATGAAGCTGCGGTCGCCATCGGCTGTATTGGAGACAAAAGCCAGGGCGGTGCGCGCCTCACCCGAAAAAGTCAAGCCCTCGATATCAACGCCTTCGCTGGCGAGCACGCCCGCAAGATGCCGGCCGAAGGGATCGTCGCCGACCTGTCCCATGAATGCGCTCTTGTAGCCCAGGCGGGCGACGGCGGCGGCAACATTGGCTGGGGCCCCGCCCGGCGCTTTGATGAAACCGGAGGCCTCGCCGACGGTAACGCCCATTTCCAGCGCGACGAAGTCGATCAGCAGTTCACCGAATGATAAGACGGACATGGGTCCTTCCTGCGTCGCTGGTTTTGGAATAGCCCCTCGGCGCGTAATCGGCGAAAAGGTCACAGGAATGTCCCGCTCGCGCAGAATTGTAAGCCGTCTCGTCGCATAAGCGACGCGGTTTACGTAAACAGGGCGACTCAACTGGCCGCTTGATCGCGCTCAATGAATTCGTTGATGAAGCCGCCGCTGTCGCTGGCGACCAATGCGCCGGTCACGATATGGAGCTCCAGCTTGCCCATTAGCTGGATCAATTGACTGATCTGCTGGCGCATGATCAGCATCATGTCGTCCCAATCGACATCTTCCGGCAGGCTGTGTTGGCGCAGGTCGCGCATGCTGTCGAGGTAATCCATGGCCGGATCAATATCGTCGAATATCAGCTGCCCGGGCAGGTCGTGCCGGACGACCGCGTAAAAATGCCGCGCCAGGATACGGGTGCCGTTTTCCAGCGCGAAGGAATCGCTGGGCAGGGTGGGCGGGTGCACGTGGGCGCCGTTGGCGCTGAGCAAGACGATAGCGCGGCGAAACAGCACTTGCAGTTCGGGCAGGTTATGGATGCTGTTGGTGGTGGCGAGCATCTTCCCGCCCGGTTTAAGGACACGCTTGATCTCGTCCAATCCGCGGTCGATGTTGTCCAGATGATAGAGTACATGGTTGGCCATCACCACGTCAAAGCTGTCATCGGCATAGGGCAGCTGCAGCGCATCGCCCAAAGCGAGCCGGTCGCTTTGGGCAGGATGATTGCGCAGCATGAAGGGAGAAAAATCCAGAGCGAAGTACGTGATCTCAGGGGCTCGGTCAATCAACTGTGAATAATGATCGCCCCTGCCGCAACCGATATCGAGCACCCTGTCATCGGTCCGCCAAGCCAGGGTATCCAGGGTCCAGTTCACGAAATCACATTTTGGAAAGGCGTATTTGGCGTGCGTTTCGTCTTCTATGCGCAGATATGCGTCCGTCTCGTAATAGCGACGGATGCCTTCCGCTTGAGCCGATCCAGACATGGTCAATCCAAAGGGGCGTCTGACCCATTGACTTGCGCTCACTTTACTATACTACCGAAAAAGCGCAACGCAAACAGTTTCATCCCCAGGGCAATCGCATCAAATTATTTTTTCGCCACAGAGACGCCGAGGGGCGCGTAGACACAGCCCGCCGACACAGAGTTTAAGTTTATTCTGGGCAGAACTTCTCTGGAAGGATGTACAAATGGGTGAAATTGCTTGTCGCGGAATCCAAAATTGAAGTGAAATTCCACGTTTCCTAAGAACCATTGGTGCGAGTTGCGAGTCACGGACAACATCCCCGCGACAGGCCAATAGAGCGGGGGGCGCCCATCAGAACGGCGCGCGTGTCTTTGGTATCGGCGCGGTGACATTCGATGACGATTTAGATGCCTACCTGACACTTTCCAGAATGCCCGATTCGGCAGACTTGTACCCGGCAAGCAATGCCGCCAGGCACTCGCGCCCGTCGATGCCGGTGGGGCCATAGGGTTTCTCGCCCGACAGGTAGCGGCTGACGTAGCTAGAGACCTCGCGTTTGTAATGATGAATATGCGGCGGCCAACTCTGATAATCATGTGGTTCTGTCACCGCCGGCACGATATGTGGCTCCACCCAACCATTTAACTCCGGCCTAAGCCCCTCCGTATAAACGGCGACCCGCGGCGAGTTGGATGTATTTTCGAGGATGAGGCTGCCCTTGCTGCCGTATAGCTCGGTGACATTGCGCATGCCCACATCGATGGCCAGGCTCCAACTGGTATTGACTTCTCCCAAGGCGCCATTGGCAAATCGCAGCAGGGCGATCGCTTCGTCCTCGACCGGCAGATGCGTTTTCACTTTCTTCGTCATCAGCATTGATATCGATTCAATATCGCCCGCCAGCCATCGCAGCAGGTCAATCGCGTGCGACCCTTCATCAATCCAGGCGCCGCCGCCGCCCGTCACGGGATCTTCCATCCAGGAGACCATATCCGCCGGGCAGCCAATTTCTGCCAGGCCAGCCAAGCCAATAATCGAGCGGGCGCTGACAATGTCCCCGAGGATGCCGGAATCGACAATCTGCTTGGCGCGTTCGGCTTCCTGCGCGAAGCGGCTGACAAACGCGACCGTCAGTTCGACATTGTTGTCGTCAGCTGCCTTGACCATGCGATCGGCATCGTCCAAAGTGGTGGCCATCGGTTTCTCGCAGAAAATGTCTTTGCCATATTCCGCCGCCATCACAACTTGGTCGACGTGCGCGTTGTTCTCCGAATGCACAAAGACGACATCAATATCTTGCCGGGCGACCAAGTCACGCCAATCGGCATGAAAATGGGGGACGTTGAACCGTTCCGCCGCGCTTTTGCCGCGCTCGATATTGTCATCTGCGACCGCCACCACTTCCGCGCCGGGGATTTCGCTCAAGGCTTTGCTGCGGAATTCAGCATGAATATGCGCCCAACTGATCATGCCCGCCCGCAGGCTGGATTTCTCGCTCATTGTGTCATTCCACTACCGGGGTTCTACGAGTTCGGATTTACCACTCTCAAGGGAGTGATAGGCGGCATCCACAATGGATTGGATGGCGCGGCCATCGGCAAATTCGGAACGCGAGGGTGTGCCCTCGCGCAGGCAATCGATGAAATTCTCAAGCATGGCATACTGCCCGTCGATGATATCGCCGGGCAAAGGCAGTGGATAAGTCCAGCCTTTGCCACTCGCTTTAGGTCCGCCCCAATAGGCATAGCCTTCTTCACTGACCACCTGGACCGGCTGGCGATGGAGATTGTCTATGAGGATTCTGCCCGCCGTGCCAAAGACTTCAAAGCGAGAATCCATTGCGCCCGCCAAGGACCAGCTGTCTTCGCACTGGCCGATCACACCGTTCTTAAAACGAATCACGATGACGGCGGTATCCTCGTTGGTGGTCTTGTCCTGGTGCAGGAAAGTGCCCGCCTGGGCATACACCGATTCCGCCTCGGCGCCCGCCATCCAGCGGCAGAAGGCGATGCCGTGCGCAGCCATATCGATGATTGCGCCGCCGGACTTTTCCGGATCGAAAGCCCACTTGTTCGGCGGCATACCAATGCCTCCACAGGCTTTCAACCGAAACACCTCGCCGAGCGCCCCTTCCTCAATAACGCTCTGCGCTTTTTCCAAGGCTGGAATGAACGGCACATTCTCCACATAGAAAAAGCGCAGTCCGGATTCGGCGAGGGCCCGATCCATCTCCTCCACTTGTCGCATGTTGATCGCCAGCGGCTTGATGCAGATGACGTGCTTGCCCGCTCTGGCGGCGGCGATGGTCATTTCGCTGTGCAAGTAATTTGGCGCCAGAATGTCAACGATGTCGATAGCTGGGTCATCCAGCAGCGTTCTATAGTCGTCGGTCCAACGCGAGATGCCAAATCGTTCCGCAGTTGCGCGCGCGCCCTCCCCTGCGCTTTGTGATGCCCAACAGCAAATCGCCCGCCTGTTCTAGAAAGGCATTGTCCACCGGGGAAATGCAGTTCATGAAAAGGTTGCATAGCGGGTTCTGGACATCAATCAAGTACGTCATTCTGCTGGCCTTCCTGGTATGGACGGCGGCGCCGGTGGCCTTGGTCATCATGACCTCCTTCAAGACACCATTTGATATTTTTCAGGCGCCGGTCAAATGGATCTTTGAACCGACCCTGGCCAACTACGAAAAAGCCTTCGCGGCTGGCGACTTCACATTGTACGCGCGGAATAGCTTGGCGATCGCCCTGGTATCATCTATCATCTCGATCTTCTTCAGCGCTTTCGCAGCCTACGGCTTGACGCAGTTCAACTTGCGGCGCGCCGGCGCTGTCTCCAACCTGTTCCTGCTAGGGAAACTGGCGCCCGCGATCACAATTCTGCTGCCCTTATTCATCATCATGAGCAAGGTACGCCTGCTGGGCGCCTATGTTGGTCCCGTCCTGGCGCATACCGCCATCAATCTGCCCTTCATCGTCTGGCTGCTGATGTCCTTCATCAACGATATCCCTGCCGATCTGATTTCCTCGGCTATCATTGACGGCTGCAGCAAGATGCAGGTGTTTTGGAAGATCGTCTTCCCCTTGTTGCGTCCAGCGCTGGCCTCGGCGGTCATCCTGGCCATGCAGCTATCCTGGAACGAACTGCTGTTCTCGTTGCAGCTCACGGATGTCAATACCTACACGCTGCCAGTCGGCATCGCCAAATTCGTGGGATCCATCTCGGTCGATTGGGGCAAGAGCAGCGCCGCCGCCACCGTGATCATGGCGCCCATGATTATCATCGGCTTTTTCTTGCAGAAGTATCTGGTGCAAGGCATGACGATGGGCTCGGTCAAGGGGTAACAAACAGTGCCATTATAATCCGGGACTGTACAATTTGAAAGTTTCGGCCCAAATTGAGTCTGGCGCGATTGCCCTGGCGGCGGGCAGCGTGACTAATTCAAGCGGATGCCAGCGCCGGCATGGTCTCGGTCAAATAGGCTGCAAGCTGATCGCGCGTGAATACATAACATAGGCGCGTCACTTCGTCGAGCAGTGACTGCGGGATAAAGCGCCAAAGGCGTCGCTGCATCGCCGACGGATCATCGAGAGCCGCGCGCACAAGCGCCGGGTCCATCTTCAGGCGCTGGCCAAATATCTCCAGCGTCAGGCTGCTGCCGGCTGGATCGAGTTGTCCGGCGACCAGATCGCGCCACTGGCAAAGGATTGCGTCGGGCATGAAGGGCAGCCAGTTCTGTGGCTGGGAACGGCGCAGGGAAACGGCTTGCCAGTCTTCCAGCGCCCGCTCGTCGCGCTCGTCCCATACCGTCAAAATCAAATGCAGGGCGAAGAATTTGTCGCGCCGCTCCACACCCTGCCACTCCCGGCTCCAAAAATGCGGCCGCACCATTTTCAGCGCCCAGGCTTCGTCCGCAGCCAAATGCGCCACATAGCCGGCCAGGAAAGCCAGATGCGCTTCGTCCCGCGCCGACCGCAGTTGCGGATGCAGCCGCAGCATAGCGCGCCAGGGACGCTCCACCAGTGGCTGGCCATAGGCATAGAAATGCGTGACCTCCCGCCCATCGCCACTGGCAACGCGGGCATCGGCGACAATGCTGCCCAGTTGAAAAGCCGGACGCTGCCGCAGCAGCAAGTCGCGATAGAGCGGAGGCAAGGCGGCGTCACCGAGCAAGTCCTGCGCGATTTTGAGATGGGTGAAGGGCGTAGGCATAGAGGGAATTGTAAAGCGTGCATGGCGCTATGACGAGATGGGAATAAATGCAATTGTCCGGCTTGCGCCAGCCGGTTGCTCACTGGTCTTTCGCGGCGAAGCTATTGACGAAGAATGCGCGCTATTTGCTCTATATGATCGGCGTCATGGAGCAGCACATGGACGACAGGCATCGTGAGGTCAATTTCATCGTCCATGGCGAAACGGCCCAGACGTTTCCATTGTTCATCTTTCAGGGGCGATAGGCGGTTTATGATTTCGCGGCGGGTCGAACAATAGTTGTCCAATACATCGCGCAAATCCTGATTGGCATAATCGTTTTCGATCACCATAGCCAGGCGCGCGTCCGCGTCATAGAGCCGAAATATTGGGTAATCTTCGTCGAGGATCCGCTTGATGCGATCAAAGAAAATCGCTTGATAATCCCGCAGATGGCACAGGATCTCGAGCACGTTCCAACCCTGCGGGCCATCGCTGATATTTTGCGCTTGTTCTTGGGAAACTCCCTCGAGGACCAAAACCAGGATTTGATATGATTTATCCAAGCCCTCGATGAGCCAGTCCTTGGGCATACCCTGCACGGCAACACCTCCTGCAACCCTCGATAGGACCTACTGTCCTGCTGGTCATGGGAAAAGTATAGCCGTAATTAGCGGAGCTTCACCAACATTGCGCCGCGACAGGGAGCCGGCTCACTCGCTGCGCAGGGCCGCGGCCGGTTTTAGCCGGCCAAGCCGCCAAGCGGGATAGACCCCGGCCAGCAGCGCCGCGATGATCGCCACCAGAAAGGCTTCCAGGAATTCGCCGGGCAGCAATACAAATTGCATCGTCCAGCCAAATGAGCGCAGATTGATGACATAGATCAGCACTAGCGACAAAAGCGTGCCGATGGGCAGTGCCAGGACGCCGGCCGCCAGTCCCATGAGCCCGGTCTGAATCAGGGTGAAGCGCGTCAGTTGACGGGGGGTCATGCCGGTGGCGCGCATGGCGCCGTATTCCCGCGTCTGCTCAAGCTGCAGCGCCATCAGCGCCGACAGGATGCCGATGAAAGCCACCAGAGTCGTCAGCAGGCGCAAGGCGATCGTGATGGCGAAAGTACGATCAAAGACCTCCAGGGCGCCCCGCCGCAAGCCGGCATTGTCTTGCACCAGCAGGTCGTAGCCCGCCAAGCGCGCGCGCAATGCGCCGATAACCGCATCGGCATCCCTTCCCGCTTCGCCCCCTTCTTCGAGGAAAATGCCCAGCGACGTCACGAAGGGATCGTCAAAGTATCGGTCATAAACGGAGCGCGCCATGTAAACCGTGCCTTGATCTGTGCTGTAATCATAATAGACGCCGAAAATCTCGAAGCTGCGCTCGCCCAGATCCGTGGACAAAGTGATGCTGTTATTGGATTCGTCGATGCCGCGGCGATTGGCAAAAGACTCGCTGACCATCAAGCGCCCGGCATTAAGCGCCTCTTGATGATCTTCCACGGGGACCAGAGTCCAGCGGAAGCGGCGATTATTTCCGGCGATATCAAAGTCGGAGGCTAGCAAGTTGACGGGGGGAAAATCGGGATAGTCGGGCGAGTAGACCGTCACCGCGCGCGCCGAAGAAACCGCCTCGACGCCCGGGACTGCGCGAGCCAAATCCAGCACCGCGCCATCGACATCGATGCTGGCGTTGTTGTTGGAAAAAAGTGGCGGCGAGACGAATATCTGCGCCCCCAGGGAATTGCTCAGCCAGTCGGCCACGGTAGCCCGAAAGCTGCCGATCATGGTGTTGACGCCGACAATCACGCTGACGGCAATGGTCAGCGCCGCGACCGCTACCGAGGTGCGGCTCAGCGAGCGCGTGATCGCGCGGCATGCCATGGTCCCCAGTACGCCAAAGATCGCGCCGCCTACGGGCAGCAGCAGGCGCATCATAATCAACAGCGCCGCCGGCGTGAAAAAAGCCCCGCCGACGATGATCATGAGCAAAGCGCCAAAACTAAGGTAGAGGTCCGCGCCAGGAATTTGCAAGAGCAGCAACCCGCCAAGATTGAGCAAAGCCGCAAGGACTGTGATATGAGGCAGCAGGCGTCGCGTCTGTTCTTCTTCGGTCGAGCGTTTCATCACGCCGGCCGGCGCGGTGCGCGTGGCATCCAACGACGGCAAGAGAGCCGCCAGGACGCTCGCCAGCATGCCGATGCCAGCGCCTTTCAACAATGTCAAAGCCTCGACGCTGATGCCCCGCACATTCACGGCAAAGTAGAGATCGCTGATGGTTTGGGAGACCAGCGCAACCGCGCCTCGTCCCATGATGACGCCAAGCGCGAGCCCCAGCGCCGTGCCCACAGCGCCCAGAATCAACGCTTCGCCCAGGATGAAAGCGAAGACTTGCGCCCTGGTAGCGCCCAGCGAGCGCAAGATGCCGATTAGTCCACGGCGCTGTACCACGCTGAAAGTGACGGTGTTGTATATCAGGAACAAGCCGACCACCAGCGCCAGCAAACTCATCGCGCCCAGGTTGATCTCGAAGGCGGCGATCATCTGATCAAGCGCGTCGCCTTCCCCGGGTTCCAAGAGCGATACGCCGTCGGGCAGCTCGGAGCGTATTCGCTCGACATCGTCCTCGGCCAGAATCAGATCAATGCGACTGAGCCGGCCGGCCATGCCCGTCCATTCTTGCGCGGTAGCGATGTCGCTGATGATCAGGTCATCCAGCGCTTGTCGGCTGCTGTTGTTTGCCAATTGCAATATGCCGACGATCCGCGCGCTGCTGAAGCGCCCGGCCGCGCTGATCTCCAAATCATCGCCGGCTTCCAGCTTGAGCCTGCCAGCCAAGGCGTCGCTGATCACCACGGCGCCCGGGACAGCGATGAGCTGATTCAGCGCTGCGAAGTCTGTGTTTTCGTTCTCGCCACGCAGGTACGAACGGAAGGGCGGCTCCGCCAAGGGATCAACGCCCATCAAACGCAAGGCTTGAGCGCTTCCGCTAGTCCGCACAAACTCGCTCACCACCGGCGCGCTGACTTTGATCCCCAACTCCAGGCGCAGGCGCATGTACAGCGCTGACGAGAAGCCGTTGGGTCCACCGACGATTTGATGGGTCGCCTTGCCGGTGACGCTTTCGCTGCTCAAGGCGAAGGCGCGGCTGGCGGATCCGTTGGCGATGTCGATAGCGACGATCACGCCGACGCCCAGCGCGACCCCCAAGACGAAGAGCGCGCTCTGGAAGAGACGCCGGCCGATATGACGCGTCGCGAGACGGAGCAAAACTATCAAGGAGCGGGTCCTACTTGGACTGCGCGCAGGCTAGTTGCCGTGGCTGGGCTGATTTTGTCGCTATCGCGGGCAATACGGCGCTCAATGGACGCTCACAGGTCGAACAATTCTTGGAAACGCCGCAAGCGTCCCAGATAATCGTCAAGTTCTTCGCCATGCGGATAAACCGCCAACTCGGTCGCGCCCAGCTCCGCCCAACCGGCGACATAACTCTCCCAATCGTTCTCGGGCACTTGCTGCGTGCTCAGGCGCGTATGCAAGCCCACGCGGTCCGCGCTGCCCGCAGCCTCGGCATAAGCCCAAAACCTGGCTGTATGCTCCCGATAAAGTTGCGGATCGCCGGATTGCGCCACCCAGCCGTCGCTCATACGCGCCGCCCGCTCCAAGACCACATCAGCCGTACCGCCAATCCAAATCGGAACCGGCCGCTGCGGCAAGGGATTGATGCCGGCCTCATCGATCGTATCAAAGCGGCCCCGGTAGCTCACCAGATCGCGCGTCCATAACATACGCATCAGCTCAATCTGCTCCTCGGAGCGCGCGCCGCGCGTCCGAAAGTCCATGCCGAGCGAAGTGTACTCCACTTCGTTCCAGCCGACGCCGATGCCCATGCGAAAGCGGCCGCCCGATAGCAGATCGACTTGCGCCGCCTGTTTCGCCACCAGGGCGGTCTGCCGCTGCGGCAAGATCAAAACGCCGGTCATGAAGCCGATGCGCTTTGTTAAGGCGGCCATCCAGGCGAAAAGCGTGAAGGGTTCATTGAAGCTGTCCCTGTAAGTATAGGGCCGGCCCGATTGCCAGCCTTCCCGCGCGGGGTTGGCGCCCAGCACGTGGTCATAAACCAGCAGGTGATGGTAGCCCATATCTTCGGCAGCTTGCAGGAAATCGCGCATCACAATCGGGTCCGCCCCCAATTGCGTCTGTGGATAAACGACTCCAAATTTCACGATAGCCCTCCCCTGGGGTCCAGTTGCGACTGTGGCGACCATGCTAGCGGAGACGGTCAGTTTGCGCCAGACGCTGAGGGAATTCTTCTTCACTTGTTCCGCAGGCGATACAATCGGGGACTGCGCCGAGTCCTTAGCGTATAAGATGGTTATAATTTGAAGAGCAACTGTCAGCAGAAGAGAGTGGTCGCAAGCGTGATTCAGGTTCGCAAGGCCAATGTCACTAGCAGGTTCGCGCCGGCAACCAACACGGAAGCCCCGGCGATCATCACGCCGATCATCCATCGCATATTCTTCATGTCAGTGCGCAAACTTCCGATTTCTGTATTTACCTTGCTGTTCAAACTTCCGATTTCCGACGTGACCTCTGTGCGGAAACTTCCGATTTCCGACGTGACCTCTGTGCGGAAACTTCCGATTTCCGACGTCATCTCTGTGCGTAGACTTCCGATTTCCGACGTCATCTCTGCGCGCAAATTTCCGATTTCCGACGTGACCTCTGTGCGGAAACTTTCGATTTCGGACGTCATGTCGGTGCGCAAACTTCCGATTTCGGACGTCATGTCGGTGCGTAGACTTCCGATTTCCGACGTGACCTCTGTGCGTAGACTTCCGATTTCCGACATTACTTCTGTACGCAAGTTGGCAATATCGGTTTTTACTTCTGTGTGCAAGTTGGCAATATCGGTTTTTACTTCTGTGCGCAAGCTGGCATTATCTGTCTTCAATTCTGTGCGCAGATTTGCGATCTCGGTTCTAATGTCAGCAACGTCCGCCTTGGTGGCGACATGAGCGTAGCTAGCCTCCAAAGCGACGATGCGTTCGGATTCTGTGCGGGCTTGAATTTCTGTTTCTGTTTGCGCCATCGTTTCGCGTCCTGTCTCAATGTTCGTCCTATTGTAGCAAAGTTGCTTTCCAGTTTCAAGAACTGTTTGATTGCAAGATTTTCTATTACCTAAATCCAACACTAAAGAATTAACACGGAGCGCGCTTCTAAAATGTCTGATCTGTCAGTGGTGATTGTCAGCTACAACACGCGCGATCTGCTGCGCGACTGCCTGCAGTCGCTGCGCGCGAGCGTCGGCTTGCGCCTCGAAGTCATCGTCGTCGACAATGCCTCCGCCGACGGCAGCGCGGAAATGGTCCGGGGCGCATTCCCCGAAGTTGTCTTGCTGGAGCAGAGGGTCAATACCTGGTATTGCGGCGGCAATAATATCGGCATCAAACGGGCGACGGCGGACACTGTCCTGCTGCTCAATCCCGACACCGAAGTTGCGCCAGACGCTCTGGCGCTCATGTATCGCTTCTTGCTGGAAAACCCGGACTACGCCGGCGTAACCGCGCAGTTGCGCCACCCGGACGGCGAGGTCCAGCGAACCGGATCGGAGATACCGACATACCTCAGCCTGCTGCTCGACTACAGTGTCTTGGGCTATTTGCTGCCGGCCGCCAGACGCCGCGTCCACGATGAACTCTACTACGCGGATTGGGATCGTCAGAGCGACCGAGAAGTCAAAGTGATCCCAGGATCCTGCACATTAATGAAGCGCGAAGACCTCTGGCTCGACGACGACCTGCTGCTGTACTTCCCGGAAGACGCGCTCGCCTGCCAGCATCAGAAGAACGCATTCTTCCTGTCAGCCGCCAAAATCAAGCACCACGGAAAATCATCCACGCGCAGTTGGTTCGCGACGGGCATCTTCTTCCGCGATCTGATGATCTACTGTCGCAAACAATACGGAAGCCCCAAAATGCTCCTGCTCTGGCTCTTGAGCAGGCCCGTTGCCGCGCTGATGTGGTTAAAGAATCGTTAGGATTTATCTCCGCCTGTTTATGTAAACCGCGTCGCTCAAGCGACGAGAGGGCTCACAAAAAAAATTAGCCTGCACGGCTACCGGCAAATCGCGGCGGACATGCGCGGGAAGCCAATCCCGACCGATTTTCCCTTGGAAGCTATGTTATTATTGATAGGCGAAGCGCCGGAAAACATCCGCGACAGGAGTGAGCGCAATGAACCCCGAAGCATTCAATTTCAACGTTGCGATTGACGATGAGTTTATCGTTGTGACCTGGACCCGAGTGCCTGCCGCGCCGGACATTTTGGCAAGAACTCGATACCCGGAACTTCAAATGCGGTTTAGGTATCGTGATATCTCTAAAGATACTGTTCGCGCAATGCTACGGGACATGGAAGTTCCCAATCCACTCTCCAAAGCCGTAATGACCCGCATTTCCGCATAAGGGGCAACAGCTTGAGCGCAGGCTATCCGGACAAATACCTGATCGGGCTGACGGGCAACATTGCGGTTGGGAAGAGTCTCGTCCGACAGTTTCTGGTTGATCTGGGCGCGGGGGCCGTCGATGCCGACCAGGTCGCGCATCAAGTGATCTTGCGCGGCGGTCCGGCATTCGACGCCGTGGTTAAAAAATTCGGCGCGGGCGTCATCGGCGCGGATGGCGAGATCAACCGCGCCGCCCTGGGCAAAATCGTATTTGCGAATCAAGCGGAATTGCAAGCGCTGGAAGCCATCACGCATCCCTTCATCCGAGAACGAATTCACCAACTCATTCGAAGCGCCGAGCGCCGGGTAGTGGTCATTGAAGCGATCAAGCTGCTCGAGGGGGATCTGCGACAGGTCGTCGACGCCGTTTGGGTGGTCAAGGCCGCGCCGGAGACGCGCCTAAAGCGCCTGATGAGCGAGCGCGGCTTGAGCGAGGACATTGCCAAGCAACGCATCGCCTCGCAGAACAAGCAAGAAGACAAGCTGCGCGAGGCCGATGTGATTATCGAAAACGATGGGGACGTCGAAGAAACGCGCGAGCAGGCGCGGCGACACTGGCGGGATATTGAAAGGCGCGGGATTTAGCTGGCGGTTAAGATTTCTTGTTTCAACCGAAAACGATACACTACCCAATTTTATTTGATAAGCAACTTGCTTTTGTGCTGTGCTATACTCTTTCCCCGTTAATGACCCTGATCGGCGGACTGATTGTATGACAGATTTGACTCGCTTGACCATCACAGAGGCGCTGGAACGACTGCGGAAGCGCGAGATCAGTTCGCTGGAGTTGACCGAGGCGCATTTGCGGCGGATCGAAGCGCTGGACGCGCGCGTTCGCGCCTATCTTTGTCGGACCGTCGACCTGGCGCTGGCAGGGGCAAAAGCGGCCGATCAAGCGCGAGCGGCGGGGGACGACCGGCCATTGCTCGGCATTCCTCTCGCGCTGAAAGACGTGCTTTCCACCAAGGGCATTGAAACGACCTGCGGTTCCAGGATCCTCAAAGGCTACCTGCCGATATTTGACGCCACCGCTGTAGCGCGCCTCCAGGAAGCGGGCGCGGTCCTGCTTGGCAAACTCAACATGGACGAATTCGCCATGGGCTCCACCACCGAAAACAGCGGCTTCTTCCCCACGAGCAATCCCTGGAATCTTGAGCGGGTGCCCGGCGGCAGCAGCGGCGGCAGCGCGGCGGCTGTTTCGGCGGAGATGGCGATGGGGACGCTGGGCACTGATACCGGCGGCAGCATCCGCCAGCCGGCGTCTTTCTGCGGCGTCAGCGCCATCAAACCGAGTTACGGGCGCGTCTCGCGTTACGGTCTGATCGCCTATGGATCGTCCTTTGATCAGGCTGGTCCCTTCGCGCGAACGGTGGAAGATGTCGCGCGCCTGCTGACCGTGATCGCCGGACATGATCCGCTCGATTCGACCAGCATGCCGGTTGACGTGCCGGATTATGTCGCCGAGTTGTCCGGCGATGTGCGCGGTTTGAAAATCGGCTTGCCGCGGGAATACTTCGCGGAAGGATTGCAGCCCGAGGTCGAAAAGGCTGTGCTTGCGGCGGCCGCGCTGCTCGAGGACATGGGCGCCCATGTGCAAGAGCTCAGTCTCGCGCACTCCGAATACTGCCTGCCCGCCTATTACATCATCGCCATGGCGGAAGCCAGCGCCAATCTGGCCCGTTACGACGGCGTCCGTTTCGGCGCGCGCGCCGAAGGCGTAGACTTGATTGATACCTACAAGCTGACCCGCGGCCGCGGATTTGGCGAGGAGGTAAAGCGCCGCATCATGCTTGGCACCTACACGCTCTCCGCTGGATACTACGACGCCTATTATGGCAAGGCGCAAGCCGTGCGTACGCTCATCCGGGCTGAATTTGACGCCATCTTTGAAAAGGTAGACGCCCTGGTGGCGCCGGTCGCGCCCACGACCGCCTTCAAGTTCGGCGAAATGACCCAAGATCCGCTGCAAATGATTCTGGCTGATGTGCTGACGATTTCAGCGAATTTGGCGGGATTATGCGGCCTGAGCGTTCCCTGTGGATTTGATGCGAAAGGATTGCCGATTGGCATGCAGATCCTGGGCGCGCCTTATACCGAGCCGACGACGCTGAAATTGGGCCATGCCTATCAAATGGCCACCGATTGGCATCTGACATCGCCGGCGCTGCTGTAGCTTACTGGAATACAGACAAGAAGCGCTCTCATTCTGCAGCGAGGATGGATTCCCAGATAGCGACAAGTTCCGCTTCGGTAGCCCCGCCATTGGTATGGGCGACGATCATCAAATTGGCGAGCGCGTCGAACTTATTGTCGAGGCGCGTAACTTCAACCGTAATTCGATTGTCCAGTCGTGATATTTCGCCAGTTAGCCTGCTGTCCAGCGCCACAATGGCATCGCGATTCTCGATGGCAAGTCCTCTCAGTTCGGCGAATTGAGGATTCATCAGCGCGACAAGCGCTAACAGCGCCAGGATGACCGGGATGCTAATCGAAGCGATTACCTGGAGCCAAAGTGGGAATTTCATATTATTAACGCCGTCGTCAGCCACAGGAACTTGCTCCACGTTAGACCCCGCAACCGTTGGTGCAGAACCCTGGTAACGCGCCGGTGGCTTGTCGCTTAACTCGTGTTTCATGTCCCCTTTTGCTCATTCAAGGAACGGGTCTGCTATTATGTGTCAGCGCGGCAGCGCTTTTTGTTGACGCCGAGCGGCTGTGGCGAATTCACCTAAGATGAAGGCTTTGTTACTTCTGCCGCCACGCCGCTTTCGGTTAGGATAGCGATGATATCAGGTTATGTCAAGCGGTCTGGCAGCGAGAGCTTTCGATCATTTCGTGATATGGAAAGGAAGGCGCGACACAAGCTATAACGGGCTCTGGCGCAACAAATATTAATGTAAGCCAAGTCGTTCTTACTATGATCAACGCGACCATTAGCTCCCGCTGATTTACAAACTTAAGCGATTTCCATCGCTGTCTCTATACCCTCGATTCATCGTTCGCCCCGCAACCCATGTATAAGATGATAGAATGGCACAATCGCTGAAAAGGAAAATCCCTGATGTGCGGCATTTGCGGCGTCATCCATTTCGATGGCAGACCGGTAACAAAGGAATTGCTGCGCGCTATGAATGACCGCTTGCGGCATCGCGGTCCGGATGGCGTCGGTTACTTCATCGACGGGGCTGTCGGCCTGGCTATGCGCCGCCTGAGCATCATTGACATCGCCGGCAGCGATCAACCGCTCGGGAACGAAGATGAGTCGGTCGTCCTGGTCTTCAATGGGGAAATCTATAATTATCGCGTGTTGCGCCGCGACCTGGGCGAAAGGGGGCACCGCTTCCGCAGCGATGGCGATGGCGAGCCGATCGCCCATCTCTACGAAGAATACGGGGATGACTGCTGGAAGCGCCTGCGCGGGATGTACGCCATCGCTCTCTGGGACAAGCGGCGAAAGCGTCTGCTCTTGGCGCGCGATCGCATGGGCCAGAAGCCGCTCTATTATTACCATGACCGCGACATTTTTGTCTTTGCCAGCGAGATCAAAGCCCTGTTCGCGCACCCGCAGGCGCCGCGCCTTTCCGCCTTCGCCGCGGCCGAGGGCAGCGCCCTGGCGCAATATCTCAGTTATGGATACCTGCCGGCGCCGGATACGGCTTTTCAGAATATCTTCGCGCTGTCGCCGGCGGCATGCCTGCGCGTCAATGCCGCCGGCCAGCGCCGGGAACAGCGCTACTGGGCGCTGCCGCCGGTCGCCCGGTCCCATGCTCATGCGGCGGTCGCCGACCATGTTGAGCCGCTGCGCGAAAAACTGGAGGAAGCGGTCAAGCTGCGTTTGATGAGCGATGTGCCCTTGGGCGCCTTCCTCAGCGGCGGCTTGGACAGCAGCCTCATTGTCGCTCTTATGCGCCGCCATAGCAGCGCCCCCGTCAAGACCTTTAATATCGGCTTTGAAGGGGACGACAGTTTCGACGAGACTCCCTACGCCGAGCAGGTGGCGCGGGTTCTTGGCACGGAGCACCACAGCTTTCGCGTCCGCCCCGAGGCGATGACCCTGCTCGCCGATTTGGTCTGGCATCACGACCAGCCCTTCGCCGATAGCAGCGCCATCCCGACCTATCTGGTTAGCAAATTGACGCGGGAGCAGGTAACGGTGGCGCTGACCGGCGATGGCGGCGACGAACTCTTCGCGGGCTACGAGCGCTTTTACGCCGCGTCCCTCTTTCAGCGGATGTCGATGCTGCCAAAGCCATTGTGGACGGGACTTTCCAGCCTGCTGGCCATGCTGCCGGAGGGAACGGCTTATGAGGACCGGGTCAAGCGGGCGCGGCGCTTCGCGCAGGCCGCCGGCATGTCCGTCCCGGATGGTTTTTTCGGCCTGGCGCGGGTCTTCAGCGCCGATCTAATCCGCGAGATCCGCACGACGGCTGGACCCGATTCAGCCGATTTCCGGCGCTATCTCGATGCATCGGATGATCCGGTCGCCGGCTTGCTCAATGCCAATATGCGCAGTTATTTGCCCGATGATCTGCTGATCAAAGCCGATCGCTGCAGTATGGCCGCCTCGCTTGAAGCGCGCGCGCCTTTCCTCGATCACAAATTGGTCGAACACGCCGCGAGCATTCCCTTCAATCTCAAACTCAAGGGCGCGCGGACCAAGTTCATCCTCAAAGAGGCGGCTCGAGGCATCTTGCCGGACGCGATCATCGAGCGCCGGAAACACGGCTTTGGCATCCCGCTGGGCGCCTGGCTGCGGCGGGATATGACGCCGGTGCGGGACATCCTGCTCAGCCGGCGCGCGCGGGAGCGCGGTCTGTGGCGTAGCGCTGTGGTCGAGCGCTTGATCAATGAGCATCATTCCGGCAGGCGCGATCACAACCGGCAACTGTGGGCCCTGCTGACGCTTGAGGAATGGCACCGGCAGTTTATTGACTAGCGGGGAGGGGTACTGGACGCCCAATCTCTATCCGTAATCACCGTCCGCAACTTGGGCTTTTATCGGGAACTGGCGCAGGGGGTCTCGGCTAGTGTGTCTTTTTCGGTTGCAATACATTTTGTCAGTCTTCGACATGAAATTCTCGACCAAAATCTGAACGATTTGGCAGGGGCGACTCGCTGAGTCGCCCGATACCCATTCAGTTTCTACCCGTCGGGCGTTTCAGGGCATCGCCACTACCGGTTGTCAGGTGGCTGTTGTTCTTTTTTCAACCGAATTCGATACACAACCAGTTTTGCCAACCGGCCCGCTGGCTTTACCGGGCTGATTCTTCGGCCGGCAACAGGGAAAGATAATCCACAAAGTCCTCATCCAGCCCACAGATGAAATGGGCCAGCAAGCGGCCGCAGCGTTCAATGTCCTTGAGATCAAGCGTTTCTACCGGGGAGTGCATATTGCGCAGCGGTATGCTCAATAGCGCCGTGGGCACGCCGGCGCGCGAGACCTGGATCGCCCAGGCGTCGGTGCCCGTGCGCGCGGGCATGATATCGCTTTGCCATTTGATTTCGTAATATGCGGCAACTTCCTGCAAGCGCGCAACCATTTTGGGGTGAAAGTTGGCGCCGATACCGAGTTGCGGACCTTCGCCCAGTTTCCCCGCGCCGGTTGAAAGCCCCGGCTGCTCGGCGAAACCGACATCGAGCGCGATGGCGCAATCCGGTTCAATGTGGTTGGCCGCGGTGGCGGCGCCGCGCAAGCCGACCTCTTCCTGCACGGTCGCGGCGGCATGGACCTCCCAGCTATGGCGCATATCGCCCAGCAGTTGCAGGCAGGTCGTGATCACGGCTATACAAGCGCGGTCGTCCATCGCCTTTGCCGCCAGCAGCCGCCCCTTGAGCTCAATCATGGGCGCGTCGATCGTCACCAGGTCGCCGACGCTCACCAAGGTTTCTACCTCAGCGGCGGGCAGCCCGACATCGACCACCAGCGAGTCGATGGGCGGGTACTGCGCCCGGTCCGCGGCGCGCAGCATATGCGGCGGCACCGTCGCCACTATGCCGGGCAGGGCGCGTTCGCCATGCACCAGCACCGGCTGCGCCATCATAACGCGCGGATCAATGCCGCTGATGCGATGCACATAGATAAAGCCGTCTTTGATCTCGCGCGCCATCAAACCGATCTCGTCCATATGCGCTGCCAGCATGATCACCCGCCGCTGTTTGGCCGGGCGTGCCGCGCGCTTAATGCCGATCAGGCTGCCCAGCCCGTCGCTGTCGAAATCATCGACCAGGTCGGCCCAGTCCTCGCGCAGGATCTCGGCGATGGGCGCTTCGTAGCCGCTGGGCGCGTGGGCTTCCACAAGTCGCTTAAGATGTTCTTTGGGGTTGTACACGGGCGGCGCTCCTGTCGCGGACGAATACATTTGATTTTACCACCGAGAGCGAGCAGTTCAAAGTCGCTCGGCGCGCAACCGGGTAGTGTATCCTTTTCGGCAGAAACACTTTTAGCCAGTCCGCAGCATAGGATCCCAAACCCGAAATACCAACGATCTGGCAGAGGCGACTCGGCGAGTCGCCAGATTCTCATTCATTTTCTACGCGTCGGGCGTTTCAGCGAAACGCCCCTACCGGCTGTCAGGTGGTTGTTGTAATTTGTTTCAACCGAAAAGGATACACCACCCAAAAGCGACCGCTTTTGCGCGAATCCGCAACTTGTGATAACATGATTGCGCCTACCCGAAAGGAGGGTATTGTGTCGAATGGTATAAAGTTCGTTTTCTTACTGTCCGTAATTCTTATCGTCATGTTCTCCATGACGTTCGCGCAGGATGTCCCATTCAATGCCGAGGTCATCGTCGAAACCGCGCGCATGCGCTGGGGACCGGGCCCGGCTTATACTGTGCAGCACTATGCCAATCTCGGGCATGTTCTAACCATATTGGAAGCCGATACCGAATCGAACCCGCCCTGGACCTGGTATCGCGCCAGAACGCCTTCGGGCGTGGAATCCTGGATCCGCGGGGACTTGGTCCGGCGCGCCACCGGCGCCGCGGCCCAGGTGGACATGCCGACCGGCACGTTCCCGGTGTTGGAGAACAACCTCTGCAACGACGATATATTGTTCCGACGCTGCCAGGACGGCACCGATCACGATCTTTGGCAAGCCGGCTATTGGGCCAACGACCGCTACGATCACTGGGAAACCGGCGGTTGGGACCTGAATATCGTCTATCACAACAATCCCTGCAAATCGGATCGCCTCTGCACGACGCGGGAAGATTGGGACGCCGGCGCGCAAGAAGCGGCGCTGATCGTCGCCTCCCTGACGCCGGAAGCGACATGGACTCCTGTCGTTGTCCGCCTCACGAGCGAGGTCGAGGTCCCGACGACCTGGCAGACCCTTGTCGTAACGGAAAGTAGTGTAACGATAGCAGGGAATACAGTTCCTTTGTACGCCCCCCCCAGAGAAATGAGGAGCGGAACCGACGGATCGATTATCGGCGGCTTCAGATTCAACAGCGAATCCGTCCGTGTGACCTGCCAATACTGGCACAATGCCGATCTTGCTCCGGATGCTGATCCGGTGGAGTCGGGCAAATTCAATGTTTCAAGTTTCAGAGCTGCAGAAGATGCGGACAAAGTCAATTGCGTCAGCGGCAACATCCAAGAAGGGAATGTGACGCAGCGCCAATGGGAGATTACATTAACCCGGTCCTACAGCGGCTCGGGCAGGATCACGGGCGTTTCCTGGACTGCGACGGCGACAGTCCGCGCTACTGACGGCACTGTGACGATGACTGAAGCATTGCAAGCTTACCTGGAAAACGTACGAACCGATGTAACAAAACGTGACTTTGACAATAGTGACAACCCATACGGTGTGGAGACTTTGCTTGTTGATCTCAGCAATTCCTCTTGCAGCGGAAGGAGAACGCCGCCAGCGGATGAGGATGAGCAAAATGTCATACGCTATGAATACACTTGTAACGCGAGAGACGACGATGATGTAGGCACGACATTGAAATTCAATTTCACGCATGACAGGACAAGAGGTTTCTTGCGGGAGACGGCCACGCCCAGGCCTACAGCTACTTCCTAAAAAGTTGGGGGCGCGTCAGAGAAGTGACAAAGCTCGACTGGCATAGAGCGGATTCGAGCTTGCTAGCCTCACCTCGCCACAAACAAATCTGAAGACAATGCCCGGGTGGCTGGCCCGGGCACCCTACACTTCCGACATCGACGAAGACTGTCGGGGCGAGCAATCTGAGTCTGTTGAAAAACACCCCCATCCCCCGGCCCCTTGCCCCCATCAAGAGGGAAGGGGAGCTTACTTACCCCGAAATGAGCCGTAAAAGCCCCTCCCTCTCGGGAAGGGGTGGGGTGGGGGTAAAGCTGGATTTACAACAGCGTCAATCTGCTCGCCCCTACGACTCGACGTTGATGAGGAATTTGCATCACTTACCTGGTTTTACTTTTTCCTTTGTGGTGAAAATACCCCCTAAAGCCCGTACTCCCGCTTGCCCAGCAAGATCTGGCTCAAACGGAACATATCGGTTCGCGAGGTCATATCCAGGCTGATGGGCGTGACCGAAATCACCCCGTCGTTCAACAAGGCGTAGACATCGCTGTCCGGTTCAGCCGCCGTGGGATCGCTGTTGTAGCGGTAGCCCAGCTTGCCGCTGTCATGCAGCGCCAGCCGCTCGGGCCGGGTGGGCCAATAGACGCGCCGCCGCGAGAGCCGCGTCAAGCGCCATTCGGTCTCCCCGGTCGCCCCCGCCGGCACATCAATCTTCAGCACATCGACATCGTCGGGCAAAGCCGGGTGTTCCATCAGCCAGGTCCCGAACTGCCGCGAAAAATCGGCGGCGACGCTGAAATCGACAGCGTCCGAATGGCTGCGGTGCAAGTCGGTTGGCGTCTGCTGGCTGACGGCGATGGCGCGGATGCCCAGGCTGGCGGCTTCCAGCGCCGCGCCCACCGTGCCGGAGATGGTGACGCCGTTGCCCGTGTTCTCGCCATAGTTGATGCCGGATACCAGCAGGGCGGGTTTGTCTTCCACCAATTCCAGGATGGCGTGCTGCACCGCCTGCGCCGGTGTGCCGTCCACCGCGTAAGCGCGGCAGTCGCCGGGGTCAATCGGCGCTTCGTAAGGGAAGATGCGCCCTTCGCTGTAATGCGGCATGCTGCGCCCCATGCCCGACTGCTGCTCGCGCGGCGCGGCCACCAGCAGCCGGCCGACATCGCGAAACGCCGCTACCGCCGCCCAGAGCCCGGGCGATTCGATGCCGTCGTCGTTGGTGAAGAGGATGGTCGGTTTTTCCGCTTGCGTCATGGGACGTTCCTTGCTCAGTATTTTTCGACATAAAGCTTGAGCCTAAGCGAAAAGTCTTGAATCCGCAACGCTTTAATGTTGAAACGCTTTTATGGTTTGTTTAACTCATCTTGGGTGTGAAGTATCGCTCGAGTCTGCGAGAGCCTATCGAACCCTATATTATTTCAATGACCTTGGCTACTTCAGCTGAGGCAGGTGGTATAATATTCCCATACATCATTCTAGTGCCCACAAGGCTCTCAGTATATCATGCGTATGCACGGTCAACTGGATCATTACAGTCTCCTTCAATATGTAGATAATTTTCGCGTGGAGCTTTTCCGCGATTGTGATGTACGGTCTCGACGCAAAAGCTTAGGACAGTTTTTTACACCGGTTGAAGTAGCTCAACAGATGGCGCAATCGTTGGATTCGTTTCCAAATCGAATCCGCGTTATCGATCCTGGAGCTGGTGCAGGGATGTTGTCAGCTGCATTGGTTTCGCACATTCTGTCACTGGAATCTGCCAAAGTACAAGAACTAGAGATAGTGGCGTATGAGATTGACAGAGTTGCCGTGCAATATCTGGCAAAAACATTTCAAATGTGCCGATTGCTATGTGAGCGTAAGCAATTAAAGTTTACCTACGCGATTTACGGTCGTGATTTCATTCGAGACGCCATTCGCCTGATCAATACAAACAGACGTTTTGATGTAGCGATAATGAACCCGCCATATAGAAAGATTAAGTCTGGCTCGGATGAGTGGAAATTGCTTAGAGAGCATAGTGTACCCCACAGCAATCTCTACACTGCTTTTATGACCTTGGCAACAATTCTTCTGAAAAGAGGTGGTCAACTCATATCAATAACACCACGGAGCTTCTGTAACGGCCCATATTTTCTCCCTTTTCGCAGAGCTCTGCTTTCGCAGATGACCATAGCAAGTGTCCACGTATACACTTCTAGAACACAGGCATTTGAAGATGATGGAGTGCTGCAAGAAAATATCATACTTCAGGCAGTGAAGAGCCAGGAACGCGCCAGTGTGAAAATCACTTCGAGTGCTGGTCCGCGCGACAGAGACATATGTATTCAAGAAGTGGGGGCTGAAGAGGTTGTGAGTTTGCGAGACCGAAATTTAGTGATTCATCTCGCAAGAAACATGGGTGAGCGAAAAGTCAATGAAATAATGAGAGCTCAAGAATGCGATCTTGCGGACCTCAACATAAGCATTTCGACCGGCCGCGTTGTCGAATTCCGGTCAAAGGACCTGCTACGAATGCCTTTTGACTTGCACAGCGTTCCTCTTCTGCTGCCCGTTCACTTGGTCAACGGATACGTGAAATGGCCACTTGTTGGATCCAAGAAGCCAAGCGCCATTGACAGTTCTGCAAACGCAGACAAGCTTCTAGTCAAGAACGATTTCTACGTATTGGTAAAGCGATTCACGAGCAAAGAACAACGACGTCGGTTGACTGCTGCCGTTTTAGATCCCAATCACTTAGACTTCGATAAGATCGGAATCGAAAATCACCTGAATTACTTTCATAAGAATGGTTCCGGGCTTTCGTCTAGCTTGGCCAAAGGTTTGGCCGCGTATTTGAATTCGTCAATCGTTGACCGGTATTTTCGACTTTTTAGCGGCCATACGCAAGTGAATGCCACCGATCTTCGCAACCTAAGATATCCGGACGCCCATTTGTTAGAGCAAATTGGTGAAAATATTGGAAGCGGATTTGCTAATCAAGACCGCATAGATCAACATGTAATAGGAGTATTGGGGATGCAAGATGAAGGAGTTTCATCAGATGCGCAGACAAAAATCGACGATGCCTTACAAATCTTGAAAGCGATCAATGTTCCAAGAGGACAACAAAACAATCGTTCTGCGCTAACTTTGCTGTCGCTAGTAGATATCAAACCCGATGATGATTGGGCGGATGCATCGGCACCGTTGCGAAGAATAACCGAAATGATGGATTTTTTCAGCAAATACTACGGTATTACCTATGCGCCAAATACCCGAGAAACCGTCCGTCGCCAGACCATACATCAGTTTTGGCAGATGGGCATAGTCATCCATAATCCAGACGATCCTAATCGGCCAGTCAATAGTCCTTACTATTGCTATCAGGTGACCGAAACGTTCTTAGAAGTTGTTAGAAATTACCGGACTCCCACCTGGGAAAACAAGCTTACGCTCTTTCGCATCGTAGAAAACGACAAGCTTACCACACTCGAGGAACGGAAGCGCACTATGAGCATGATTCCGGTTACCTTACCAGATGGTAGTTCCGTGAAACTTTCATCGGGCGGACAAAATGAACTCATTAAGTCTATAATTGAAGAGTTCTGCCCGCGATATGCTAAGGGTGGGGAGGTTCTTTACTTCGGAGACGCTGGCGAAAAACTGGACGATGCTCAAATTCAACGATTGCAAGACCTTGGTATTGACTTGGACAAACATGGCAAAGCGCCTGACGTAATAGTGTATCTTGAACAGAAGAACTGGCTAATTCTCATAGAAGCCGTTACAAGTCACGGGCCCATTGACAGAAAAAGACAAAACGAACTGATAGATCTCTTTGCAAAAGGTGGTCCGGGTGTAATACTTGTAACCGCGTTTCAGACACGTCAGGCAATGACAAAGTATTTGAGCGAAATATCATGGGAGACCGAGGTTTGGATAGCTGATGCGCCCGATCACCTGATTCATTTCGATGGTGAACGGTTCTTAGGACCATATTATTAACTTGCAATACTGCGAGTCCCGCACACATTTTTTGGGCTTCGCGCAAAATAAGCCATTTGTCTTAGAGGTATTCCTGTCTACTAACTTACTTCTGACGTTCATCCGCGATCATAATCCCAAACGCGTCACACCGGTCTCGCCCGAAAACAATCCCGATTCCCCCGCCTAAACCTTTCGCTTATGTTATAATCTTGGGTAAATTTGGGGGTGGTCAACATCAAGCGCAGTCCTCGCTTGCCGAAGGCAATTGACAATGCCAATCCACAGCCGCTCGGCGATGAACCCGGGAAGTGCTTTGGAATTACGCGAGTTGCCGGCGCTTCAGATGGACATGCCATGCCCTTGACATGACGGCTTAGCGGGGGTGTACGGGATCCTTATGGCGGAAATCAGCTTAAGCGCTTATCAAGACCGGCTGACCAGCTTCCTGGCTGAGGACAGGCACGACGAAGTGATCGCCCACGCGCGTCACATCCTCAAAGCCTTTCCCAAGAACTTGCGCGCCTACGAGCAACTCGGCGATGCGCTCTTCGCCGGCGGCCGCGGGGAAGAAGCCGCCGAAGTCTTGCGGCGGATGTTGGGCGCGCGCCCCCAAGACTTCCAAGCCAATTGGCAATTGGCGCGGGTCTATCAAGAAATGGGGCAGGGCGGCCGCGCCCTCTGGCATGCCGAACGCGCCTTCGACCAGCGGCCCAATCATCGCGAAACCATGGACTTGATCCGCCGGCTGACCCTCGAAGAGCGCGGCGAGCGAATCGAGCGCGTGCAATTGACCGCCGGCGCCCTGGCGCAGCAGCATGTGCGCAACAACGCCCTGACAGAAGCGCTTGATGTCTTGAACGGGGCGCTGGCGCGGGACCCGAGCCGCATCGACTTGCAATTGATGCGCGCCCGCGCGCTCTGGCTGGATGGCCAACGGATGGCCGCCGCCGAAGCCGCGGACGAGATCTTGGGGAAGCTGCCTTATTCAATCATCGCCAACCGCATCATGACCGAACTTTGGCTCTCCGAGCAGCGCCCCTCCGATGCCCAGGTCTATCTGGCGCGCGTCGAAGACCTCGATCCTTACCTGGCGCGTCAACTGGCGACGGGCGAAGCCCCGCCGCAAGACCTGGTCAAGCTGGAAGAACTGGACTACGACAGCATCCCCCGGCACGAGGCTGCGATCGTGAATCCTGATTGGCTGGATTCCTTGCGGGATAGCGAGGCGGAAGCGGAAAGCGGCGGCTTGGGCCCGCTCTTCGGCAGCGACGATGAAAATGATGCTGAGAATGAAAATGAGAATGAAGCGACAGCGCCGCCAACCGCGACCGAAGGCTTGGACGACCTGCTCGCCGATGATGAAATCGAAAGCCTCTTCAACGAACTGATCGCGGAAGATGGCGAAGATAGCGCGCCGGCGACGGCGGGCGACGATGGCAGCGAGGTCATCGCGTCGCTGGAAGAAGGCGGTTTTATGGCTCCGCCGGCCGCGCCGGCCGATGCGGATGACGCGCCTGGCGCTCAAGCTGTCAACGAAAGCGACCTGGATGATGACCTGGCGCGCATGCTGGAGCAAATGGAAGCCGACGATAGCGACGACAATTCCTGGGTGATGGACATTCAGCAGGGCGGCGTCGAGTCGGGCGACGATGAATCGCGGCAATACATCGAGGATTTCGATCGTGACTGGCTGGTGGAGCCGGGGCCGGACGAAGAAGCGGTTGGCGCTCCCTGGCTGTCCGCCGCCATGCGAGAGATGAGGACCGAGAGCGAAGAAGGCGATGAATTTGACCTCTTTGCCGGTGACGAACGCTTGCAGCATTTGCTGAACCGGACATCGGATACCGAGCCGATCCAGGTCGACGATATCCAGTCCTGGCTCGACCCGGACGAGTTGAATGACGAATTGAATCTGGATGAGCCGGCGGAAGAAGCCGTCGCTGATCTCAACGAACTCGATGATGAACTGCTGGCGGCGCCCCCCGCCGACGCCTGGCTCGACGAAGCGCTCGATGAAGAGATCAATGAAGAAGCGGATGTCGAGGAGCCCCGGACGGACGAGGCGATCAGCGACGAGGAGCAGAATCGGCTCAATGCCAATCTGATTGACAGTTGGCAATCCGAGCTTGAGGATGACGACGACGAAGATCCCTATGTCGATTGGCTGAGCGAAGATACCGCCGCCGGCATTGACGAAGAATTGGGCGTTTTCTCCCTGGACGAGGCGGAGGCTGCCGCGGCCCCGCCCGACGAGCCGGGAGCGGCGCCGGATGTCAATCTGGACCTGGAGGAATCCGGCGTCGCCGAAGCGGCCCGCGCCTGGGGCTTGGAAGATCAAGACCAACTGGCGGATTTCGTGGAAGACGAACTGCGTCCCGCCGCTGCGGAGGCGGCGCCTGGCTGGTTGAACGCGACGGTGCCCGGGCTCGATCGCGAGCGGGATGCCGAGCCCGACAAGGAATCGGAATTCACCGGACCGCTCCCGCGGCCCGGCAAGGAATTCGCCTGGGTTAGCGATATCGTGGACGAAGAAACCGGGGAGATGGAGGCCATTCAGGCGCCGGACCCGGGCCCAAGCGCCACGGTCTTCCGTTTTATCAATCCGCCGGCCTGGCTAAGAGCCATGCGAGGCGAAGCGCAGCCGGATGCAAGCGGCGATCTCGGGCCGGTCGAAGCGGTGGCGGCGCTCAGCGTCGTTGAGGACATCGACGAGCTGGAACTGGACGATCTCACCTTTGATGATTATTTCAACTTTGATACGCCCACCGACAAAATGGATGCCATCAACCTCGATGACAACGGCGAAGGCATCGACTTTTCGGAATTGGGCTGGGACGACTATTTCGATTTCAATTCCCCGACCGAAAAAACCATCGCCATCACGCTGGACGAGGTCAAGTTTCAGGAACTGGGCGTGGAAGACGAAGACTTTGATTTTGATACGCCCACCGACAAAATGCCCGCCATCACTGTGAAAGAGGAGTTGGATCCCCTGGAATTTGAGGACATCGGCCTCGACGATGACGCCGGTCTGCTAGTCGACCGGGAGTCAAGCCGAGGCGCCGATGCCGAATGGCTGGACTACGCCGATGCCGGCGCCAAGGACCCGGCAGCCGACGATCGCGACAAAAGCGGCGGAGACACACAACTCTGATGCCCTGCCACTTCCGGAATCCCCGAGGTTCCCGCGAGTTTCCAATGCGCGGAAGCCGCTCGGCGACAACGATAAGGCTTGACGCATGAGCGCCGCAGTTTACATAAACGGGAGTAGCGGCTAGCGCCATGTTTCACGATCCCAATATGCCCGACTTCGATTCCATGTCGCCGGATGAATTAATCGCCTGGCTGGAAACGCTGGCGAAGCGTCAACGAGACGAAGCCGATATCAACGAGGCTGAGGTCCAACTGTTGCCGGAAACGGCGAGGGAAACATGGAGCGAGTGGCTGGCGGGCGATGAAGCGCTCCAGCAAGAGACGCCTCCCAGAGCCGCGAAACCCACTCAGCCCGAGCAGGAACTGGATGAGGAAGATGACGACGAGACGCCCACCGCCTTGACCACCATCGGCGACAGCAGCAGCGACGATACCACCGACCCCTTGACCTGGCTCGAAGACATGGCCACAGAAGCCGAATCCGGAGAAATCGCCCCCGGCGCGGAACTCGCGGATCTGGTCGAAGTCCCCGATCATTTGGCTGATCCAGAAAGCGCCGCCGAGTCCGAAGACCCGCTCGACTGGCTGGAGAGCCTGGCGAGCGAAGTTAGCGAGGCGGCTGAAGAGATCGGCCAGAACGCCCCTGCGGGAACGGTCGCGGATAACATCGACGATGCCTACGAAGGCGACGAAACATTTGAAGACAGCGAGGACGAAAGCCTTTATTCACATCGCGTCGGGGAGTCGATGGCTTTCCCGGAATCGCTGGCAGGCTTGGACGAGCCTGTCGACGAGGAATTCAGCACCCAGTCAATGGCGCCCCTGCCCGATTTTCTCGTTCCGGCGGCTGACGCGCCCGAAAGCGATCTCGCGCCCCGCCTCGAAAGCGGGAGCGCCCCCTCCGCGCCGGCGCCCTACGACAGCTTGACGCATGCCTTCCTTGTGCAAGACCGGCAAGCGGAACTGGAAGCCTGGTACGCCGAGCGCTTGCGCGCCGTGGCTGCCGCCGGCGATACCGCCATTCAGCCGACGGGGACGCTCCCCGCTGGACCCGAGTCGCTGAAGATGCCGCCGCCCGGTTTGAGAGCCGGTTTCAAAACGGCGCGGGACAAAATCGCGGAAGGCAAGGTGGAGGCGGCGCTTGCCGACTATGAGACCCTTCTGCGCGCCGATATTGGTCTTGATCTGGTTGTCAGTGATCTACACTGGCTGATCAAGCAAGCGCGGCACCGAGACAATCCCGCTGTTCACCGCGTACTGGGAGACGCATTGATGAGGCAAGGTCAA
This sequence comes from Chloroflexota bacterium, assembly GCA_028873975.1. Classification (GTDB taxonomy): domain Bacteria; phylum Chloroflexota; class Anaerolineae; order Aggregatilineales; family Phototrophicaceae; genus UBA6055. The sequence goes on along the minus strand of JAPPMO010000023.1, from coordinate 31,472 downwards.
TTGCAGCAGGCGCTTGATGTCTATCGGCATGCGCTGACCCTGCTTTGAGGTTTGACAGCGCCATCGTGGGAACCGAGCCACCCGCAGGCAAGCCTCAGTCGACAAGGCCTCGCCCTGCTATGAGCGTTCCATTATGAGCGCTCCATTCGCAGTTGAGCTATTGCGGTGGTACCGGCGGAACCGAGCCGACTTGCCCTGGCGTCGAGGACCAACGCCCTACATGGTCTGGCTTTCGGAAATCATGCTGCAACAGACGCAGGTGGATACCGTCGTTCCCTATTTTCAGCGATTTCTCAAGGCTTTTCCCACAATTGAAGCTTTGGCCTGCGCGCATCTTGACGAGGTATTGAAGCTTTGGGAAGGGCTGGGCTATTACAGCCGCGCCCGCAACTTGCATCGCGCCGCCGCCATCATCGTCGAGCGATACGACGGGGAGATTCCGGACGATGTGGACGAGCTGCTCAAATTGCCCGGCGTCGGCAGATACACCGCCGGCGCAATCGGCAGCATCGCCTTTGATTTGTCCGTTCCCCTGCTGGACGGCAATGTTATGCGGGTCTTCACACGGCTGCGGGACATAGATAGCGATATCAGCCTAGGGTCCACGCGCGAAGCGCTCTGGTCGCTGGCTGCCGAATGGACGCCGGAACAGGATGCGGGCGAATACAATCAAGCGTTGATGGAACTCGGGCGGAAGATCTGCCGTCCGCAAAAGCCTGATTGCGAGGCTTGTCCGCTGCGGCTCCACTGCCGTGCTTACGCGGCCGGGACACAGAAAGATCGGCCGCTCAAGCGGGCCCGCGCCGCCACCCCGCATTATGACGTATGCGCCGGCCTGATTCGCGATCAAGCCGAACGCCTCTTGATCGCGCAGCGTCCGCTTGAAGGCTTGCTCGGTGGCTTGTGGGAGTTCCCCGGCGGCAAGCGCGAGGCGGATGAATCGCTCCCGGACTGCTTGGCGCGCGAACTGCGGGAAGAGCTTGCGATCGAGGTCGAGATAGGCGACCTGTTCGCGAAGGTCAATCATGCCTTCACGCATTTCAAGATCACGCTGCATGCCTATGAGTGCCGATATCTGGGCGCTATTGCGCCCTTTGATGAACCGCAGGCGCTGGAGGCGCTGAATTGGGCTTGGGTCAACGAGGCGGACCTGGACGAATACAGCTTCGGCAAAGCCGACCGTCTGGTGATCGCCGCCCTGCGCGAACGGCGCGGGATGATGCTTTGAGAAGCAGGCGCGAAATCCCGCCACGACATAGGGCAAACGTATCAAATTATTTTCAACATAGAGCGCGCAGAGTGCACAGAGTTCGTTGGTGTTCAGACGACATTTCTTCTAAAACCCGAGAATAAGCGTAAGAAAGAGTTATAAGCGAAACGTGATTTTTCACTCGAAAACACAGTTGAAATAAGACATTTTATGTTTTTCTCTGTGCCCTCTGTGTTCTCTGTGGTTAATATTCAGTTTAGATTCCCATCATTTCAGCCGCTATCATTTTGATGCGATTGCCTTGGGCCACGACAGTTGCCGCACTGAAAAGCCTGCGGCAATCTGGTATAATCCTGGATGCGCATGGTAGCCGAAAGGACTGAAACATGCTCCCTAAAGAATTGCTCGACCAAATGAAGAAGCTCAATGATGATGACAAGTTGGCTCTGTTTCGAACCCTGCTCGCTGATCCAGCGTTGGAGCAATACACTTTCGACCCAACGGGCTTGCGCTACAACTATGAGCTTGCTCAGACAATGTTAGAACTGTTGGAGCAAACCAAAGTATCCACCGAACCGGAAATCGAATAATGGCGCGATTTCCATTTACGATGTTGGATAAGCAACCCGGCAGTCTAATGCCGCGCTTGCCGCTGGAGATATCTCTTGGTTTCCGTTCAGTTGAAGTACCGGGAATTGTGGATACTGGCGCTGCACTTAATGTGTTGCCCTTCCATGTCGGAATGGCATTGGGCGCGTCGTGGGACAATCAGGAAAGGCTTGGTCCGCTAGGCGGAATACAGGCGGGGGTTGAAGCGCGCGCGCTTCGGGTATCAGCGAAGATTCCGGGTTTAGCCGAAACGGATGACGTCACGCTTGTCTTTGCATGGGTAGGCTCGGACAACATGTCGGTCTTGCTTGGGCAAACCAATTTTCTCATGGAGTTCAATGTCTGTTTCTATCGATCGCGAAACTATTTTGAAGTGTGGCGCGACTAAACTTGGGCAAATCGAACTCGACGTGACGTTGACGGATCTGGTTATTCCTTTTGTGCCGATAGATTATGCGCGTCTGGTTTGAGAGTCCCCTGACATGCTGGAATTCCTGAACAATATCCGCAAGCTGATCATCAGCCTTTTCGGCGAGAGCGTGCCGGAAGAGGGCGCTTGGGATCGCGTCCCGCCCGAGTTGATGACCCCGCGCGAGCGGCTCTTGCGGCGCAGTTCGCTGGTCCTGTTTTGGGGCGCGCTCGTCAACTTGCTGGCGGCGCTGGTCGTGATCGCGCTGGCGGTCTCCGCCGCGACGGACGACAATGCGCGGTTCAGCGCGATTCGCGCCGTCTTGCTGGGCAACTTCAACATCGCCGACGACGCGGCTCTGCTGCTGGTCATCGCCGGCATCCTGGGCAATATGGCGTTTCTGTCGGTACTGGCAGTGGTGATCCTGGCTCAGGAATTGTGGACGGTCTTCACTGCCTGGATCTTGACGGCGGTCAACGGGCTTGCGCTCGTCGCTTTCGGCTTCGCGCCGGCGCTGCTGGCAATTGCGCCTCTGAGCCTGGTCGGCCTCATGACCATCGGCGATCTGCGCGCCTTTCGCCTCAATCCCGTGATGGTCAAGGAATTGCGCGGCCGGATGCGCGGCATACGCGGCTTCGCCATCATCACCGTATTCTTGACGCTGATGAGCTTTTTCACCATGCTGCTCTATTTGCTGCGCGTGCCGCAGGGCGGGGTCGTTGTCACCGGCGAGCTGGGACGACTGCTTTTCATCGGCGTGCTGTTTATCGAACTGATGCTGATCATATTCATCGTGCCGGCGCTAACGGCCGGCGCCATCAGCTCCGAACGCGAGCGCAAGACCTACGACCTGCTGCAAACCACCTTGATCAGCAAAGCGACCTTTGTGGTCGGCAAGATGCAATCCGCGCTGGGTTACATCGTGCTGCTGCTGCTTTCCGCCATACCCTTGCAGAGCATCGCCTTTCTCTTCGGCGGGGTCAGCGAATCCGAACTGATCCTGGCGCTGCTGGTGCTGGCGGTCTCGGCAGTGACGCTGGGCGCCTTTGGCATGTTCTTTTCCTCTATCACCGAGCGCACCTTGTCCGCTACCGTTCGCTCCTACACCGTCGCGACCGCCATCACGATCGGCTTGCCCGCCCTGGCGCTCATTCTCTTCCAGGGCGCCTACGGCAACGTCGTCAACAATGTCGCCACCAGGATCAGCGACAACCCAACGGTCGAAGCGGCGATGATCTATGCCGATATGATCGCCACCAGCTTGAACCCCATCACCGCGACCGTCTATTCGCAGCAGATGCTGATCGATCATCAGCAACTTGTCACCATGCGCGTCACGCTTTCCAGCAATGGCGCGACTATCCCCATCCTGTCGCCCTGGGTGCTGCTGACTTTCACCTATCTCTCGGTGACGGCTTTGCTGGTTTGGATCGCCCTGCGGCGCATGGAGCGTCAAAGCGGGTAGGTGGGGCCCACAGGGACTTGCTTTCATGTGTGCGCGGCGCGTACGCGGGCATCTACGGCTGGCGACAGGCTATATCTGCGCGCTAGTCTGATCTCGGCGCTTGTGAAATAAGAAGCTTCTCGTTCGGCCTTGACACGAACTGGGATGCCCGGCTTCAGAGCAACTGGTTATCTGGAACAGCTGTCGAGCAAATCGGTCAGCCGGTAAACTGAGACAAAGTCATCAGTGTAAGCTGGCTCAACATATTGGAAACTTTCAAGGACTGTTTCCCATCGTTTCAAGCCACGATGATGGACTATATGGCTAAAGCTGTCTTTCTGGAGTTGTCTTATTGCCGACTTGTAATCGCCTCGGTCTGTCGAAAAGCAGTTGATTGGACGTGCTTTGTGCCAAGTTTTCAGCACGAAGTTCGCTCTGATATAGTCGTACGCGCTGTCAGGCGCGCGGCTGATGGCGCCTTCAGCATGAGGATAGCCGCTAAGAGACTGATAAAGGCTGTACAGTTTCGAGTTAGTTCTTCCCATAGGCAGGTTTATCAAGTGAATCCGGTCGCTGTCATCTTCCTGATCCAGCCACTTAAGATATTCGAATTGTTCGTAAGGAGTTGCTGTTGCATATATCGGCGAATAGTACTCAAAAGCGAGCAACCCGATCAGTAGCAGAATGATCCGGCTCCAAGGCGCAGCAGGGCGCGCTCGAATCAATGCATAGAGGCCGTAACAAGAGAGAACAGTAAATGGCAAAAGTACGCCGGCGTGAAACCTTGACGTGGCGGTAAAGGCTTTGAACACAAATGGGAAGATCTCGTTCAAATAGTATTTGGGAAGCAAAATTTGAGGATACTCAACGCCATTTATGCTCAGAGTCGATCCAAGTTTCAAAATCATAAACCCCAATCCCAAGGCCAGCCAAGGTATCATTTTTCGGCCTGAATCCCTGCGAAACAGTCCAATGCCTATGAGCAGGAGCGGAAGATATCCCAGGTAACTCACTTCTTTGCGGATTAGGTCTGGCGGAATCTGCAAGGCCGAATCCGCCAGTGGTCCCAGGATGGGGTGCCTGTGATTCACTAAGGAGTAGATCAGGTCATTTGATACTTCTTGTTCATGCCATCCCAGCGCAGCATCAAAGAGCTGCGAATCGGACAACATAGGACCAATGGCCCAGATGCTTGACGCGGCAATGGTCAGCGCAAGCAGAGCGATGCTTGCCCAATAACTGCTGTCTCGCCATCTTCCAATCGCAAATGCGCAGACGCCGGCCGCCAGGGAAATTAACAAACAACTGAAATTGTAAAGTGTGATCGTGCTGGTCAAGCCGGTCAATAGCCCGGCGAAAATGATGAAGCGCGAACGCTTTTCCACGATCCCGCGGTGAAAGCAATAAAAGGCCAAAGCAATGGGAGCAACGGTTGCATCATGTAATTGGTTCGGTTTCGTTATCAAGTGTGGACTGAATCCAAATACGACGGCGCCAATGAGCGCAATCCACTTCTGCTTGAACAACCATAACATATAGACATATGCCGAAACCGCATTCAGGAATATGACCAGCAGATAGGCGAAGCAAAATACATTGGAAACCGGCAATATGGTTTGCAGGACGAGTTGCACGATATTTGTTGGCAGCGAAGAGAGCGGATGATGCGCGAGAGACAGACCTTGCGGGTAGAAGAGCGCTGTCGTGTACATGCGGTCGGCTTGGCCGCTAAAGATCTGTTGCCAGTACCATTTGTCCCAGATGTGAAGATATATGTCGAAACTGCCGCCTGAGGGCAACCAAAAGCTGTCTGTCTTGAAGACATGTACAATAGTGGGGAAAGTGTACCATATCGCCAGCAGCGTGACGACGACAATAAAATGAAGATGTCGGCCGGTAACCGCGCGCAGATGTCTCAAGCGGGTTTCCTCTCGATCCGCCCTCTGGTTTAGACTCCTGTAAAAAGTCTACACAGCAAATCCGATTTCGGCGCGAAATTCGGCGTAGATTATCCGCGCGATTCTGATCCAGATATGACAATTGCCGGGCCACAACTCAGGCTTCAAGCCTCGAAGGCATCGGCCGCGTCACCGTTCTGGATAATCCTGATCTTTCTATTGTAAACGATCAATGAGTTAGCAGCAGGCATGTTATCGGGCCAGGCGCTTTGGCCTATGCCCAATCCAGAAAATAGTTGTGCAGGACAGTATCTTGCTGCGCTGCTCAATTTGGGACAGAAAGAGGTCAATAAATTAAACCGTTGACTTACTAGCGCGCAGGTAAAAAAGTAAAGTATTGACCAGCCCAGTCCGCCGCTACGCAGGTATATTGTGGCAAGTCGTCTACCCTCCTCCCAACGCCGCGCGAGCCTCCGGCGTATCAATCCGCTTGAGCGCCTCGCGCGCGAACTTGCGCACGCCGGCGTTGCTGTCATTCAAGGAGTATTTCAAGGCGGGGACCGCGCGTTCGCTGCCGATCTTGCCCAAGGCTTTGCATGCGGCACGCTTGACGGCGCTGCTGGGGTCGAAGAGCGCTTGCGTCAAGCCGGGGACAGCGGGCGGACCAATCTGGATCAAAGCGCCGGCGATGCCCGCGCGCAAGAACATGTCGTTATCGCGCAGGGCGTTCAGGAGCGTCGGCACAGCCGCTTCCGCTTCGTCGCCGATCTGCCCCAGCGCCTTGGCAGCCAGATAGCGCGTCCCCGGGTCCGCTTGGCGGACGAGATCGGCCAGGCGCGGCACGGAGGGCGCGTAGCGATTTTCGCCCAGGAAGACGATGGCTTCGGCGCGAACATGCTCGTCATCGCCGTCGCACAAAACCCGCCAGGCTTCCTCCACTGTCGCGAAGGCGGTCATAAAATGTCCTTCCCTATATGTGAATTGGCTTTTGCGGCGACTGTAGGGCGCGGCCCGCACAGGCGCCGATTTTAGCAGATGGGGACAGGTATGGGAATTTGTGATTATGGCGGGTATGGGCCGTGTGAAATACTATCATTTTTTTGTGTATAATGCTGCGCGGGTGCAGCGATAGAACTCACTAGCAATGTCGAGAGAAGGGCATGCGAAATATTCGTCAACTCATAACACTACGATGTGAACGATTTCGGCTAAGTATCCAGGAACGGAGTAAATTCTGGAGTTTTAGACGCCAACGAGGAAACTGGCGGTTCAAAGCAACTTGGCTCATTTTGAGATTACGACACCGCGGTTCGACTGTTTACTCTCAACTTCAAGCTTTGATAAAACTTGCTTACAAGTCGGTTTCTTGGGCGATTCCCGGTGGAGTATTAGCGGCTATCTTCTCATTCTTGCCGCAGTTCATGCTATCAACTGATGTGACAATTCCTACACCATTTCCAAACATATCCGACGCTTCGGTCGCGGCATATGATGGGTTACTCGTTGCTATCCTTACTGTTACCGGGCTCTTTCTTTCCCTTTACTTCACGAACTTCAATACAGTAATCGGTACCCTATATGTAGAGGTCCCTGAGAACATACGTAACCTGCTGATCCACGAGCCGTTAAACCGTGTTGCCACTTTACTGTTGACAAACCTAATTGTATTTACGTTGATGACATTGGGCGGCGCGGTGGTCTTTAGTGTTCGACCACTAATTTCCATGGTAGTGGTCCTAATCGTTGGAATATTGGCTATACCGATGTTCGTTTTTGTCGGGAGGCGCACACTGTTTTTCTTTAATCCTACATACCTGGTCACAACAGTAATAGAGAATCTTGAGAAAGGTTCTCACGACGCTGTTAGCACTAGTTTCGCCGGGCTTGACACAGCAATTCAAGATTTTCGAATGAGGGTAACTCATGAAGAAGCCCAAAAACTAAAGTCGATTGGCAGAATAGTCGTCGAAAAACAGAATCTTAGGCGTGATTCGGTGATTCCGTTGATCAGCGTTTCACTGGGGTTTCTGGCCGAATACGTACGGCGAAAGCGACGTATTCCGATAGATAGCGCTTGGTACGCAAAGCGCGATAGGCACAGGAACTGGTATCTAGCCAATCCCACTGAAGTTCAGCTTGCACTTGGCACATATACTGGTTTGCGGCCCGAACAATCTCCTGATTTCGATTGGCTCGAGGAGACACTTCTTACTTTCTTTGAAGATGTGTTTCAAAGTGTGGTCAGAGAATCCGATTTTCTCGTGGCGTCCGAGATTGTGCGCACAAGTCACATTGCCTTCAATGAATTGGGTGCGGAACATCACATAGAAATAGCGGCAAGATCGGTGTTAGCACTGTATCGGTCACTATACACATGTCTAATTGCTCAAGAATCCACTTTGTCGAGAACAGAGCGGCTTGAACAACTACAACTCATATCTGACCTCAGTTTCCTACCAATTACGATACTCTTGAGCTTTTTCGAACGGTTGCGTAATCTTAGCATTTCCTGTCTCACAGATGAGGTGAAGCAAATTGACTGGCAAGACGAGAAGGATCTCTATGTGAGGAATCTACCAACTTTTATTCTTTCTGATTTAAATCGTCTGCGAAGTAAAATCAAGTTCGAATTGGAAACACAGGGCGATGTTGTTTCGGCCCCGTGGTATATTTGCCAGTTGGCGGTGCAGCCGGTTGCTGAATCTTTGAAGAAACAGTTGACCGCATTGAAAGAGCTTGGTCGACACTACTACATTAATGATTCGAATAACTTGATTAACTCCGAGTTAAATCACGCGGCTACGCTCTTGGTCATTAGCGGCTTAGAGTATCTTCATAAACTGGAATTCCATAGCCAGAGTCTGTTCAATGTGATGCGAGACATAGAAGATCACCGGATACTCACGGAGCTACCGTTTGCCGAAATTGACCCCCAATCCACTGTCCAAGAGATTGTCAGTTTGAAGAGGATGCTCATAATGAACCTTGCCAGATGTATTCCTAAATTGGTAGTTAGTGATTTCTTTACAGCGGGTGACACCCCTGACTTACTAGGGCAAGCCGTCAGAACATTGGGGGAAGAGTATTTCAACGCCCTCAGATCCGGTGACGGTGAACTCGCCGCCATTATTTTTCAAAGCTATTTTCAAGGTGCCCTTGCTACAAAGGATGCAGTTGCTATGGAGACAGCGGACTGGCAACCTCCACAGAATATCAGGTTTACCGTTGAGCCGATATCTGACTTGCTAGCGCTAAGCGGATACGCTTATCTATTTAGCGAGTTTCACCAGGATAGTTCGTTGTGGGACTCCTGCACGAATATTTGGAGTCAGAACCTGGTTAACACAGGAATGTATGAATCGCTTGCCATGATGATGCAACTGGTCGCGTTGTCCAAAAGATCTCTGATGTTGGTCGTACTCTCACATACAAGGGATAGTTGGCGGCAGAAATTCCAACACGTCCTTAAAGAGCTTCCGCTCTTGCCACTCGACAAGAATGGTGGGCGTATGGCCTTTCACATTTTTGTGCGTCGTCATCCAAGCCTTTGTATACGAACTGTTGCTCCAAGAGAGGACTTTGCATCTATGCCTTTTGAACCCGACGACATATTTATTGAGATGTATCTTGCAGAAAAGCTGCAGTTCCTAAAGTCAGACTGGCGAAGGCTTCGTGACATCAGACAAAGTATTGAGAATCAGCGCGAGTTAGAAGCTCAATATGGATTTCAACCGGAGGACTTCGAGGATATCGCCGATGCAGATTGATCGCATAACAAAGTTTTCACGGGGATATGCCCCACAACTGGATCAACTCTTAGACAGTACGTATGTCCACAAGTTTCGCGAAGATGTACGTCTGCAAATCTTGCCGGTTCGGGTATCTAAGAGCGAGCCATCTGCCTTTGAATTTGTGCCAGGGAATGAAGATTTACTATTTGAGGTCGCGATATTATTTGCAGAGCCGTATCAATTTCTCAGATATGGAGGGGTTGATTATCGAACCGAAGTAGCGGAGATCGTAGATAAGTTTGTTCGTTTCGTGGCCAGCGATCTGGCAATAAAAGGAGTAAGCTTTTGGGAGATCGCGACCGCGAGTGAGCAAAAGTGTATTAAAGATCCGTCGCCTGCGCTGGTGTGGATTTCCGGGGATGTACAAGAGCGGCGACAATATGTACGTCAAAGCAGAACGCGGTTAGATGAAACGTCCTTTGATGAAACAACCGTAGACCTTCCGAAGAAAAAAGCCATTGTCTTTCGGCTGCCAGAGCACTTGGGATCTTCAAGTGCCCAGCGGCTTAGCTTGGAGATTTTGGAAAAGGCAAGCAAAATTGTTCCCACCTTTTACAGTGAGAAACTTGGCGAATTAAGCTACGATTCAGACTTTGTATTGAAAGATTCTTCGTATGCTAAGCATCGGGCTGTCACCAAAGCCATGCGCAACTGGGGCTGGATGTCTACTATATGGGAAGATCAGTATGTGACTGACTTTTATTCTGCCGTAAGGTATCTGAAGTTTCATCAAGTATTGGCTGACCTAAGAAGCGAAATCATATGCAAGATGAACGCAGTATTGAAACAACTAGGTATTGAGACCAAGATTATAGTCAATGGGCTTCTAAGTGCAGAAGAGATTCAGGACCTGATGATAAATGTATACGAAGGAGCCAAAAGTTTTAATCAGGCTATGGAGCCGATACGGTCTCAACTTTTGGGTTGAAGGCAACGATATATTGTACTCAAAATGCTGTGACTTGGCTACTGTATATTCTATTGCGGAATAACCTCACCGGTATCCAGGGCCTCCTTTAACCCCGCTGGCGAGTGCAGCGAGGTTTGTTACCACAGCTTAAGGTCCAAACTGGCGGTATTCACAAAGGCGATGCAACTTACCCCCTAAAATAGGAGCGAACGTTGTCAAGACGGGTTTGCAATCGCCAACCTACCAACCAATCCCAAAAGTCGCCGAGGGATCCTGCGGCTGGTTGCGGTAGCGAATCTCGAAGTGCAAATGCGGTCCCGAGGAATTGCCCGTGCTGCCGACGTAGCCGATAATCTGACCGGCCGCGACCACGTTCCCGCAGCGCACGGCCAGGCTGTTCATGTGCCCGTAGAGCGTCGAGAAGGGTCCGTGGCCGATGACGACGGTATTGCCGTAACCCCAGCTGTTCCAGCCAGCATAGAGGACCGGTCCGCCATTTGCCGCCAAAATCGGCGTGCCCGTCCTCGCTGCGATGTCGATGCCGCTGTGGCCGGCGTAAAATCCGCGCACGTAGCTGCCGTTGGGCAGCGGATTGGTCCAGAAGGTGCCGCCGCCGGCTACCGCGCCACAGCTATTGGGATGCCCGCGCGCGAAGGCGATCACATTGCCGGCGGCGTCTTCTTCGACCGGGGCGTCCCAGGTGATGATCGAACCCACGCCGCCCGGGATAAAGAGCCTTGTGCCGCTGGGCAGTTGCGTGTCCGGGGAGATTTCCGGCAAGTCGTTGGCGGGGGCGTCGATGATTAGAAATGGATCATCGATGCTGTACTGCTCGGCGATGGCGCTGATGTCCTTGCCCTGGCTGGCTAATACGGTGTGGCAGGCGCCGTCAGCGGGCGGAATGTTAAGGATATCGCCCGTGAACAGGATTTGCGCCTTGCGATAGCTATTGCACCAGGCGATGGTCTCGCGGCTGAGCCCGAAGCGCCTGGAGATCGTATCGACGGTGTCCCCGCGCAGGACTGTGTAGCTCGTCATTCGGCTGCGGCTGCGGTTGGGCGCGATGGTGAAGGGATCGTAACTGAGTCCTGTGATTGCCATAACTTCTTCTTCATCGACGATTTCCGGCGGCGTCGCCAGCAGATCGGCGATTTGCGCGCTGCTGAGCGTCGCTGCGGGCCGCGACAGGGCTGCCTCGACTGCTTCAGCAGGCGCGTTGGTATGCGTCGCTCGCGGCCCGTCGGTGGCTGTCGCGGCGACTTCGCTGGCTTCGGCTGTCGCGGCGGAAAAAGCGCCGCCGTCCTCGCCGGCGGGGGAGGGCGCCGTCAGCACCAGTCCGGCGCTTGCGCCCAGCAAGATCAGCGCGATCAACAAGAACAAGCAACCGGTCGCCCGCCTCCACAGCGGCAGTCGCTCGACGCGCCCATGGGGAGAAATCAGGGTGGGGCGGCTCTGTTTGAAGTTGAATGAACTGCTCATAATGACACGCCTGTGGGACTTCGGTCGCCGCGAGGCTGAGCCAGCGCTGTCCGAGGCATTACATTAGTATCCAGCCTAACCGAGCCGAAGGCGCGGGTCAAGCGGGTTTAGTCGGATTTGGGCGACAGATCAATCACGTCCAGGGCGAAGGGCAACTGCGGGCGCGTGCCGAATCCCAGACTGAACTGATTCCAGTTGCTGACGAAGAGCCTGTCCGAATCGGCGTCATAAGCGACATCGCTGGCGCCGCGAAAGTCGCGCGCCAGCATGATCAGCTCTCCGTCCTGGAGCTTCGCGACACGATTCCAGGCCAGCAGCGCGATGTAGATTTCGCCGTTCGGGCTAACCGTGAGCCCGTCCATGCCGTAGCCGCTATCCGCTTGGTCGACATAGATGCGCTCGGCGCGACCCGCGTTTTCACCGGCGCCGCCGACAGCGACGCGGTAGATCCTGTCCGTTTCGCTGTCCGTGATCAGCATAGCGTCATTGCCGGGGTCATAAGCCAAGCCCGTCGCCGCGCAAGTTTCGCCACAGGGCAATTGCCAAAAGACAGCGAGCGCCTCGCCAGCCCTTGTGTAGCGCCAGACGCGGCCTGTTTTGCGATCGCTGATGTAAATCTCGCCGGCGCTGTCGAGGGCGATATCATCAGGCAGCGCCAAGCCGAGCGTCTCGCTATGCGGGATCTCCAGGACCGCGTTGAGCGCGCCATCCGCATAAGTCCAGACCAGCGCGCCTTTTGCGTCCAGCGGGGTGATGCGGTCGAGGATATAGAGCCTGCCATCGGGGGCCACGTCCAAGCCTGTGACCGAGCCGATGCGCTCGCGGCTGCCCGGGATTTCGCTGAGGAGGCTGTCGCGGCTGATGGCCCACAGGGCGCCGCTTTGGTAACTGCCGGTATAGACTGTGCCGTCAGTGCCGATCGCCAGCGCCGCCGGATAGGCATCGTCATCGGGCAGGGCGACGAATTCGGAGACGGTGACGCCCGAAGCGACGGCGACGGCTTGCGCGCGCGGCGGGGAGCCGATCACGAACCAGGTCATGGCGACGATGAGCAGCGCGCTGATGGCCAGCGAGGCGATCAGGAAGAGCAGGGCGCGACTTCGCGCGAAGCGAGCCGGCTTTGCCTGCGAGTCGCTCATTGAAAGTCTCGTCGGGAAAGGTCAATCATGTCCATTATTGTAATGGACGGGCGGGCTTGTCTGCTACTGTGGCAAATTCATTCATTTTCACCCCATCCCAAACCCATTCCCCCGGTCTCCCGTTTTCGGGGCAAGTACAGGTTTATGTGATTTTCGGTATAGATTGGATTAGACGCGATTGTCCTGCGCTTCACCCGCCGCCGCAAGCCAAGAGGCAATCAATCCAGGGGAAAAACGGGCCGTTTGAGATGCCGGTAAGGAAAGCGCGCCAAATTGGCGCTGCATAGTCCCGCCGTATCCATCTCGATCACGGCCGCCGCGATCGGCAGGTAGGCGGCGCGATAAGCCACGGCCGATTTGACCACGATCATCCGCTGCGCTTCGGGGATGATGCCGATATGCCGCAACTGCGCCAAGTCCATGGGCGGCGTCTTGCGCTCGGTCAAGAGGATATTAAGGCCGCCGACGCGCAGCCAGGCGCACTTGCCCATATTCACTTCGTCCCCATAAAAGGCGGCGAAGTGATTGTCCGGCAATTCGGGCTTGAAGACGCCGTCGGAAAGCGCCTCAACCCGCCCGGTCACGCGCCTTGGCTGGCCATGCCAGTTGTCCGACTTGGCGCCAAGATCCAGCGTGACCGTCCCGCCTGTTCCCGTCTCCCGGCAAATTGCCACGGCTTCTGCATCCGCCAGTACGATCGCGCCCTCTTGCACGTCGTGATCCAGCATTGCCGCCAAGGCATCGGTGCCGTCGCCCGGCGTGCCGCCGCCGATATTGTCGGCTGAATCGACCAGGATGACGGGTCCGCTTGCGAATTGCGCGGCTTGCGCGACAGCCTCGGCCGGATCGAGGAAACACGGCGCGGCGCTATCGCGGCGGGCGCGCAGCAGGTCGCTTAATTCGCGCGCGTATCGCCGCGCCAGTTGCGGCTGATTATCGGTCGTGACGATGATGCTGGCGCCGCAATAGGGGGTATCGGCATAAGCGAAACCCGCCATCACCGCAATGCAGACCACGGCGGCTTCGGCTTCCATTTCGGCAGCCCGGGCCTGTACGAGCGAGAGCGGTTCGTCGTCCGTGCCGGTGCTTTGCGGCGGCAGCAGCAGAGCCGGGCGGGCATAGGCTGCTGTCGGGACGATCTGCCGCCGCAGCAGGCGCGCCATGATGTCGACTGCTTCGAGGCCGCGCGCATGGGTATCGATATGCGGATTGGTATCGTAAGCCAGCAGCGCATCCGCCGCTTCGACCAAACCGGGACTGATGTTGCCGTGCATATCCAAGAGCACGACGATCGGCGTCTCCTTGCCCACGATGTTTCGCGCGCGCGCCACGATATCCGCTTCTACGTCAAGCTCGCCCTCCGCGACCATGGCTCCGTGCAGAGCCAGCAGAAGGCCGTCCAGGGGCAGCGCCCCGCGCAGGCGGTCCAGCAGATCCCTCAGCAGCCTTTGATAGGCGTCGTCCGCAACCGTTCCGGCGGGCATGGCTGTGGCGTAGAGCGTCGGCAGCAATCGCCAGGCTCTGACGGAAGCCGCCTCGATCATGCCGCCGATGCCGGAGCGCGTCCCGCCCATTTCCCGCAGTACATCTTCGCCACGGCAAAGCGAACCCGCTTCGAAGTCCGCCAGTGTCGTGGGCTGCTCCATGAAGGTATGGGTCTCGTGCAGGATGCCGCCGATGGCGATGCGCGGGCTGGCTGAACGGGATCTTGAACTCATGGAAATGCAATTCCTGCCGCTTTGACAATCACGACTCTGCCTTGCAGCCGTCCGCTCATGATCTGCTTGTAACGCTGGATCAACCCGGCGCCGATTGATCAACCGTGAGAATATCGTCCGCTTCAATCAAGGGCAGGTCGACATGCTCGGTCATGCGCTGGATTGCCGCGCTGTCCTTGAAGCCGACCCCGGTCAGCACCGCCACCACCACATCGTCGGTCTTCAGTCGTCCGCTTTGCCGGTCGGCTTTGATCGCGCCCCAGGTGACAGCCGCGGCCGGCTCGACGAACAAGCCTTCCCGGTTCGCCAGTTCCTCCTGCGCCTGATAGGTCGCGTCGTCGGATACGGAGACCGCCCAGCCGCTCGAATCCCGCAGCGCCTCCAAGACCAGCTCGCCGTCCGGCGGATTGGTCAAGATGATGCCGGAAACCATGCTGGCGCAGTCGTCCAGGGCTTGGAGGGAGCTGCCCTTCTCCCAGGCTTGGGTCACGGCATCGCAGCCCAGAGCCTGCACCGAGACCATGCGCGGCGCGCGGTCAATGTAGCCGGCATCGCGCCATTCCTGGAAGCCCTTGTAGATCATGGTGAGCAATCCGCCGCCGCCGACCGGCACGTAAACCACGTCCGGCACGGCGTTCCCCAGCGCTTCGCAGATTTCGTAAGCGATGGTCTTAGCGCCTTCCATGGCCAGCGGACTGAAGCTGCAAGCGGTGATTGTCATCATCCAGCCGCGACTCTGACAGAGTTGCGCGCAGTTGGCCCAGGTCGCGTCCTCGACGGCCGGATCATATCCCAAGCCGCGCACCGACCGCAATGTCGGACCGTAGGCGATGATTTGCCCGATTTTGGCGCGCGGCGCGCGTTCCAGCGTGAAGAGGTAGCCCTTGACGCCAGCCCGCACGCCATAAGCCGCGGTCGACGCGCCGGCATTGCCGGAGGAGGTGCTGACCCAGGTATCCTTGCCTTGTTCGACCAATTGGGAGATGCCCACGGACGATATGCGATCTTTGTAGGAGCCGGTCGGGTTCAAGCTGTCATTCTTGAAATACAAGTTATCCAAGCCCTGCGCCGCGCCCAGATGCGCCGACCGCAGCAGCGGCGTGCCGCCTTCGCCCAGGCTGATGATATGGGCGCGGTCATCCAGGGGCAAGTGGGCGGCATAACGCCAAATGCCGGGCAGCGCCGGATCGACGGGAATCTGCGTGGATGCGTAGCGGACATCGAGGATGCCGCCGTCCTGCGGGCAAACGGTGGCGGAGCGATCTTTCAGAGGCTTGTGACAGGTTCTGCAAACCAGTTGGTACATAGCTGTATCCGCTCACATGGTTCAGGAATTCATTGAGATTGTAGACGATGCCGGGGCGATTCGCCAAAATCGACTAATGTGTCCAGGGCAGTCGTTTGCAATAGCTCACCACAAAGACACGAAGGACACAAAGAAAATGCGTATTGGCTACCTCATCTTTGTGCCGCTGGGGCTGGCGATGCTGGTCTCGTCCCTGCGGGGCGACTAAGCCTCAAGCTCCGTCCCCGGCACGCTGACAGGCGTCCTCCCGCGCGGCTCGATCTCACCAAGCAGCAGTTCAACCGCCGCCAGCGCGGCGCAGGGGCGAAAGCTGAAGCTGCAAACAAAGGCGTCTATGTCGGCGTATTCCGCCAGTTGGTAGGGGTCGCGCAGCGCGACTGCCAGCAGCCGATCAGGGGCAAGCCGGTTTAACTCGCGCATGATTTTCACTTGCAGCGCCGCCTCGAAGTCCATGCCCGGCAGCGTGTAATTCTCGCTGACGGCGATGATGAGGCCCTCAGCCGGCAGTGCGGACTCGGCATAGTCTTCCGCCCCGATGATGGTCAGGTTATCACAGCGCGCGCGCAGGGCATCCGCGAAGACATCAAATGCAGGCGTCGCTTGGTTGGGTCCGATGCCTCGCGTGCGGGTCAAGACCGTGTAAGCGCTCCGTCGCGTTGTATTGACAAGTGTGATCGCCGCGCTCGCGCTGAGTGGCAGCAGTTCGTTGCGATCCCGCAAGACGGCGACCGCCGCGCGCGCCGCCTCAAGCTCGACGGCGCGATGCCTCTCTTGCCCGACAATGACGGGACGTTCCGGGGCGGGTTCGACGCTGAAACCGGCTTCGCGCTTCAGCCGCAAGACACGCTCGACAGCATCGTCGACGCGCGTGCTGCTGATTGTGCCGTCCTCTACCGCATGGATAACCGCGCTTATCAAGCTGCGCTGATTCTGCAGATAGGATTCGGCATCGTGGTCATAATGTTCTTCAGCCAGCATCATCAGGTCGACGCCGGCTTTGAACGCCCCGATGGCGGCATCGGCGGGATCGTAGTTGCGCTTCATCGAGCCCATATTCATGCTGTCGGAGACGATGAGTCCCTCGAAGCCCAGTTCGCCGCGCAGCACATCGCCCAAGATGACGGGCGAGAGCGTCGCCGGCATTTCCGGGTCGAGCGCCGTGAAGATGATATGCGCCGTCATCACTATTTTGGCGCCGGCTTTGACGCCCTCGGCGAAAGGGCGCAAATCGATGCGGAAAAGCTCGTCGCGACTGCGATTCACCGTCGGCAAGCCGCGGTGGCTGTCCACTTGGGTATCGCCGTGCCCGGGAAAGTGCTTGAGCGTGGCCAGCGCGCCATTGTCTTGCAGGCCGCGCGCGGCGGCGGCGGTCATGGCGGCGACTCGTCCCGGATCTTCGCCAAAGGAGCGCATGCCGATGATCGAATTGTAGGGGTTGGAGTTGCAGTCGCAGGCTGGACCCAGCACCGTGTTCAAACCGACTGAGGACATCTCTTCCGCGATGACGCTATACATGTCATAGGCGTATTGTGGATCACCAGTCGCGCCGAGCGCCATATTGCCGGGTCCCATGGCGCTTTCGGCGGTCATGACCGACCAGGTCCCTTCTTGATCGGCGCCCAGCAGCAGCGGAATGCCGAGGCGAGTGCCCCGCGCGTATGATTGCAAGGTGTTCGTCAACTCGATGGCCGCGCCGGCTGTCGGCACGTTTTCGTCGCCGATGTAGGCCGCGCCCACCAGGTGTTCCGCCATCAGGATGCGGGCGGCGTCGCGTTGATCGGCCGCAAAAGCCAGCATGAACATCTGCCCGACTTTTTCTTGGATGGTCATGGATTGCAGTGTGGATTGGATGTTCATGGGCGTCCCTCTCGCATAGGATTGACAGGCAACATTTAACCACAGAGGGCACAGAGCGCACAGAGAAAGATGGGCGTGGGGCGCTTCTGTGAGTCGCCCGATATACGTTCAGTTTCTACTCGACGGGCGTTTCAGCGAAACGCCCCTACCGACTGGCAGGTAGTTCTTGTAATTTGTTTCGACCGACTTCGATACACTACCGAACCGAAACAATTGTGTGAAAAGGGCGACCAATTTGGTCGCCCTCAGAAATGTCGCGCTGGATGGGCGGGCTTTAGCCGCAGGCGCCTTCAGCGCTCACATAGTCGGCGCTGACCCAGCCCAGGTTGCCTCGATATTCCACCTTGAAGGAGCCAGACGTCCTGGCGATGGCCTTCAGCCGTTCTCCCGCTGGGATGACATCGTAGCGTTGGCCGCCGGGGGCGTCGCGGAAGTTGAGATGTTCCCGCGTGATGATCTGGCACTCGGACAGCGGCGCGATTGCGTTGCCGGCTGCGTCGAAGCCCGAAGCCTTGTCCAAAGCGGAGGCCATGAGCATGACGGTGCCCGGTTGATTGATCCAGCCGCAGACCATGTTAGAGACGTCATGGGTCGCAAGTTGCGCGATTGTCGGGGGAACGCTGGATTCGTCGAAGAATATCAGCGAGCCGCCGTCGCGGAAGCAGATCTGTACGCCCAGCGACAACTCGCCCGATAGCTTGACCGCGTCCAGATAGCCAGCCAGCAAGCCCAAGCCGCTGGTATTAAGCAGCTGGCAGTCGACGCCGCTGTTCACCGCCATGATATAGATATTGTCGGATACCGCCCGGCAAGTCTCGGGCGTGGGCGTCGTCGACGGCGGCACGACCACGGGCTCCGGTTCAAATGCGCGCGCCGCCGTAAACCAGGGATCTACCGCCAGCGCTTGCGCCGCTGGGCGCTCTGGCGCCGTGCCATCCAGCAGCGTCCGGAAATAGTCGTAAGCCAGGTCGCCAAAACCGCCGCAGATGGCCGCGCTGACTTCGACCGCCGCCGGGAAATGCACGCCCGCCCAGACGCGGGATTGGCCGCAATCCCGGGCGAAGTCCGTCCAGGTCGCGAAGCTCAGCGCCAAATCCCCGGCCGGGGTGAGGCCGGGTTCAATGCGCGAAGAACCGGCCGGATAGGCGACCGTCCAGTTCAGCTCGTCGCTGCCGCTAAAACGCCGGACTGCCTGCGCTTGCGCATAGCAGCCGCAGGTCGAGCCGGAGGGATACTCGGGATGATCGGCTTCCGGCAGATAGCTGCGCCACTGGCTGGCGGGGATTTCCAGTGTGCCGGCGCCCGGTCCGCCCCAGGCGGTGACCAGCTCGTCCCCATAAATATGTCGGAGGGCGCTGAAGGGACGGACGGCGTCGTAGCGAGCTTTCTCCTGCCAGGTGACGATGGAGCCATCCATTGCCGCCGCTGTTTTCAAGAAATAGCCGCGCGCGGTATCGGCCGGCGACCAGTTGTTCTCCTGCGCCAGATGCACGAAGGACAAACCCAGCGAGAGGATCTTGTTATCGAAGAGTTCCGCTTTCAGCTTCTGCTCGTCGCTTAAATTCGCCGAGACTTCCAGGACAGCGTCGGCTTGAGCCTTGTAGGCGCCCCAGTCTTCGGGGTCGCTGGCCAGCGGCGGCGCCGCGCGGAACTCGCGCGGGTCGAATGCCCCCACCGGCTCGGTGTTCGCCAACTGCGGCGTGACGAACTGCTGCACGGTGTAAACACCCGCGCCCTGCAACCTGACGCCCGGCTGCCAGCGCGACGGGTCCCGCAGGATATAAGCCGAATTCACCGGCATGTAACCGGTGTTGTCCTGGTAGTTCCCAAGCTGGTTCATGCCATCGCGCAGTCGCCCGGCCAAGGCGCCTCGACCCGCCAGATTGCCAATGCCGACGGGGGTCGACGCGTCGCTGCTCTCGTCATCGGGGTTCAAGCCGTAATCGCTTAGCATATCCCGCCAGACTGGGGCGCGCTGCGGCAGCAGGCCGAGCAGCGTTTGATAAGCCGCGTGCAGCATGGCGATATTGATGTCCCGGTCAGTTGCTTCGTTTGCCGGTTGCCGCGGGATGCGCGTGTACATGCCAACCGCGGTCTCGTGATAAGGGGCTGCCGCGTCCATCATGCCCAGGGAGACAACCATGTTGATGCGATTGATCAGCGTGGCGTCGCCGAGCGATGGCGAGACATCCATGACGATGATGGGATAGAGCCGGGGCAGCACGATGTCGATGAGCGGATTGACTTGCTCCAACTGGGCGGCGGGCAGCTCCGAGCTAGACAGGTTTTGCGCTTGCAGCGCGCCGCCCGTCAGCAATGCCGCGGTTAGCAGCAGCCCCAGCCCCGTTCGCAAAATAATCAATAACTTTTTCATCTTGTGCCCTCCAATTGCGTAGATAAATGCACAGGCTACTTTGCGGCGAGCGATCTTCCCGAGCTGGGCAGTTTGCGCTCGAACTGAAAGCCTCCTCTTTCGTCAAACGCCTCATCCGCCACCGCTGCAAAGTAATATTTTGCCTTGGTTCAGTGTAGCCGGGATGCGAAAACGCTTGATGACGGCATGCGGGCGCAAAGCCGACGACTGGCTGACGCAAGCCTCCTGCCGCTCCGAATCCTCCCGAGGCGTCAGGCTGGGTCTTTGTCTATCCCATCCCTATCCGGGCGCGCTTTTTCAACAGGCTCCGTCGGATCGGCTCTACCAGCTGTCAGGTGCTTGCTGTTCTTTATTTCAACCGGATTCGGTACACTATTGTCAGGGCATAATGATTATCCACCGATTCTGAAGGTGTGATGCTGGCTGGCTGGCATGACTGATTCACGCGCCCTCATCCATCTGTCCATAAGCGAAGCGGCCTCCGCGCTGCGGCGGGGCGCGACGACTTCGCTCGCCCTTACCCAGGCTACGCTCGCGCGCATCAAAGAGACCGAGCCGACGCTGCAAGCCTACGCCACCGTGCCGGCGGATTTGGCGCTGGCGGCTGCCGAACGCGCCGATCGGGAAATCGCCGCCGGCCGCGATCGCGGTCCCTTGCATGGCATTCCCATTGGCGTCAAAGATAATTGCTATAGCAAAGGCATCCTGACCGAGGTCGGCTCGAAAGCGCTGGCGGGCTTTGTGCCGGACTTTGATGCGACCGTCGTGGCAAAGCTCTACGCGGCTGGCGCCGTCTTGATCGGCAAAACGCGCTGCCACGAATTCTCCTGCGGCGGCAGCGAACCGCCCACGCGCACTCCCTGGGATCTCAAGCGCTTTCCCGGCGGCAGCAGCATCGGCTCCGGTGTGGCGCTGACGGCGCGCTCGGCCTTCGGGACTATCGGCACCGACACTGGCGGATCAATCCGCATTCCAGCCTCGATCAACAATCTTGTCGGCATGAAGGCGACTTACGGGCGCGTTAGCGCCTATGGGGTGGTTCCGCTGGCTTGGTCGCTCGATCATGTGGGACCGCTGACGCGCGCCGTGCGCGACAATGCGCTGATGCTGGGCGCGATCGCCGGGCACGATCGCAAAGACGCCAATTCCGCCCGCCTGGAAGCGCCGGACTTCTTGGCCGGCATTGAGGATGGCCTGCGGGGCACGCGCATCGGCATCGAGCGCGACTACTTCTTGTATCCCGGCGTGACCGACGAGGCGCGCGCCGCCACGCTAAGCGTCATCGGCGAACTGGCGGGCATGGGCGCGGAAATAATCGAGATCAGCTTGCCTGAGCTGGACTTAACGCGCGAGGCTTTGGTGACCATCCGGATGGCGGAATCGGCCAGCTATCATCGCCGTCAGATACGGGAAAAGGGCTATCTGTATAGTCCTGGCACGCGTGACACGTTGCGCATGGGCGAGTTTCTTTCGGCGACGCAGTATATCGCGGCTTTGCGCGCCCGCGAGCGTTTTCGTTCAGCCATGGGGGCGCTGTTCCGGCGCGACAATCTGGATGCCTTGATTTCGCCGACGATTCCCGTGCCAGCGCCGCTGCTGACGGACGTGCGCAAGCCTCGCCAAGACCTGGACAACGGCGAGACGCCAACCGATGGATTCATTCATCATGTCTATCCCGCCAACCTGAGCGGTCAACCGGCGATCAGCGCGCCGGCCGGATTCACGGCCGCCGGCCTGCCGATCGGTTATCAATTGACGGGACGGCCCTTCGACGAGGCGACGCTCTACCGCATCGCCTACGCCTACGAGCAGACGCAGGACTGGCACGAGCGCCAGCCGCCTCATGTCTACGGCTGAGAGGCATGCGGCAAAGCGAGGCGGTCAAATCGGAAGGGGATTTGAGCGGCGGCGCTGTACTGCCCGGTTTTCGCGCTGCCTCTAAGACGCTTATTCCTCGACTAGACGCCCGTCCTCACTTGACCGCGCCCATGGTCAAGCCGCGCACCAGATAGCGCTGGAAGAAAAGCGCCATCAAGAAAGGCGGCAGCATGGTCACCACAGCCGCGGCCGACATGTCCTCCCAAGCCACTTCGTATTGCCCGATGAAGAGCGTGAGCACGATGGTCAGCGGCTGCGAGTCGTTGCTGCGGCTGAAGATGAGTGGGATCAGGAAATTGTTCCAGGACCAGAGCATAGCCACCAGAAAGACAGCTACCATGCCCGGACGAGCCAAGGGCAGGATGATGCTGTAGACCAGCCGCCAGCGATCGGCGCCGTCGACCCGCGCCGCGTCCTGGATCTCCTCCGGGATGTCGCGAACGAAGGTGGTCATCATCCAGACCGACAGCGGCAGCAGTAATGTGACGAATATCAATATCAGCCCGACCAGGGTATCGATCAGCTCCAGCTGCGACATCAGGAAAAACAGCGCGATCAAGGAGACCCAGATCGGCAGCGGCAGCATCAGCATGATCAAAAGGAAAATGACATTTTTGCCGCGGAAGTTCATGCGGGCGAAAACATAGCCGGCGCCAGTGGCCAAGATGGTGACGATGACGGAGGAGCCGACGCTGATGATAGCGCTGTTGCGCAAGCCGGAGCTCATCAACTCGGCGGTGGGCGAGAAGCCGCCGCTGCGGAACTTGGCGCCGGTGGTGAAGATGGTGCGGTAGGAATCGAGGGTCGGCTGGGTGGGGAACCAAATTTTGTAGGGCGCGGCGTATAGCTCCTGGCGGGTGGAGATGCTGCTGACCGCAACCCAGTAGATCGGCGCCAGCGCCCAGATCAGCACGATGGCGCAGCAGATATAGATGACCGTCAGCCGCAGCCGTTCCTGGGCGCGCAGGCTCAGGTTCATTTGTCATGCACCCCCTGGTTATAGACGCGCAGGACAAAGATCAAGCCCACCGCCAGGGACATCGCCAGCACGATATAGGAAAAAGCCGCTCCCAAGCCCACGCGCAGATCGCGGAAGACCAGTTCGTAGTTGTAGAGCATCAGCGTCTTGGTGAAGGGATTGATGGCGCCGCCGGCCGATCCGCCGGCGGTGAGCGTCCAGATCACATCAAAGATTTGGAAAGCGGCGATGAATTCAACCACCAGGGCGATGCCGAAGGAGGGCAGCAGCAACGGGAAGGTGATGAAGCGCACCCCCGACAGCGCGTTGGCGCCATCGACTTTGGCGGCGTCGTAAAGATCATCGGGGATGCTCTGCAAGCCGGCCAGCAGGATGATGGTGGGGAAGGCGAAGCGCGTCCAGGTTTGGACCACAGCGACCCAGAAGATCTGGGTTTCCGGCGCCCGCAACCAGTATTGATACTCGTCGATCAAGCCGAATTGATAGAGTAAGCCGTTAAGCGCCCCGTATTCGCCGTTGAGCAGCCAGCCCCAGAGGAAACCATTGACCACGGGCGGCAGCATCCAGGGCAGGATGGTCAGGGTGCGCATGACGCCGCGGCCGGGAAAGCGCTGATTCAAGAGCATGGCGATCGAGAAAGCCACCACCAGCTCCAGCGGTAATGTCAGACCCACAACCACGAAGCTGCGGCCCGTGACCTCCCAGAATTCGTCGTCTTCCACGAGTTTGACATAATTGTCGGCGCCGACGAATTTTGGCGGACGGCGGATGCGCAGGTTCTCGTTGGTCAGGCTGGTCTGGAAGGTATCGACGGCTGGATAATAAATGAACAGGGCGATCAAAAGTATGATCGGCAAGAGGATGATGAAAATGAAGCGATTGTCGGCGGAGAAGACCTGCGCCAACCCCTCCCTAAATCCCTCCCCAACGCGTTGGGGAGGGACTTTACGCTGTCCTTCATGGGCTGGCTTCATTTGCGGACCCGGTCATCCATAACGAGTCGCCAGACTGAAAATTGCGCGGACTTTGCGCTCCCCCTCCCTGATGCTTCGGGGAGGGGTTGGGGGGTGGGGTTGACAATACGCTCTACTCGTATTCGTCCTTGAGCTCGTTCCAGGCTTCAGCCAGGGAATCGATGACGGCGTCGGCATCCATGCCGGTCTGCATGGCTTCCAGGATGGTTTCGCTGACCGTCGCCGCCCAGGGACCCCACCAGAGCGTGAAGCGCGGCAACTCGTGCACGTGCATGCCCTGTTCAACAATTTCATCGTAGCCCTGGATCACGCCCTCTTCGTTGAGTGCGGCGGCCACCGACGGCCGCGAAGGATAGAGCCCGTAGGCATTGTAGATGGCGGTCTGTGTGCCTTCGCTGATATACCACTTGATGAACTCCCAGGCGGCGTCGGCGTTCTCGCTATCAAGCGCGATGCCCAGTCCGGCGTGGAAGGTCCAGGTATTGCCCTCTTCCGGCAGCACCAGGTATTCGGTATCGGGGGCCTGCGCGGAGCTGTCGGGATTGTTGGCGACGGCCAGCGAGCCTTGCCAGGCTTGATGGAAGACGCCAACGCCGCTCCAGAAGAGACCGTGCTGGTTGATGCTGCCAGCCAGGATTTCGGGGCTGATCAGCTCGTCATCAAAGAAGGTCTTGAGCAGCGCCATAGCTTCCCGCGCTTTGCTGCCTTCATCGGCGAAGACCGGGTTGAGGTCCTCGTCAAACATGGGATCGCCCATGCTCAGCGCCATCAGCCACCAGGACCAATTGATGGCGCCAAAGGCTATCGGATGGTCGTCGACGCCGGCCTCGCGGATGGCGACGGCTTGCTCGTGCAGTTCCGCCCAGGTGGTCGGCGGGGCGTCGATGCCGGCTTCCGCCAGGCTGGCCGCGTTGTAATCCATCATGACCAACTGCTGGTATGTGGGCACGACATAGAGCTCGTCATCAAGGGTCCAGAAGCCCATGTGATCCAGATCGTTCATGGGCAGATCGCCGCGGGCGACGAAGTCATTCAAGCCCATGAGATTGCCGGTGGCGACGATATTGGAAGGTCCTTCTTCGGTGATAAAGATGACATCCGCTGGCGCTTGCCCGGCCGCCGCGGAAACCTGCACGCGGCTGAAGAGATCAGCCAGCTGCACGGGCTGAATTTCGACTGTGATGCCGCTCTCTTCCATGAATGCGTTCAGCGCGTCTTCGTCGGGCGGGACGCCCCAGGGCGGCGTCAGGAACGAGATCGTCGTATCCTGCGCTTGCGCGGCGAAGCCCATGCTTAGGAGGAACAGCAGGACAAGAAGCATGACAATACGTTTTGAAACCTTCATTAGATCTCTCCCTCTCAGATATAAACTTGGATATCGTACTCAAGTTTGAACGTCGCGCTTTGGCGGCGTGGTCAAGGCAATAGCCCAGCATCGATAGACGAAC
The DNA here is from genome assembly GCA_028873975.1 of Chloroflexota bacterium. GTDB lineage: Bacteria > Chloroflexota > Anaerolineae > Aggregatilineales > Phototrophicaceae > UBA6055. Next base: position 6,049 of record JAPPMO010000023.1, on the reverse strand, counting down.
GTCCAACTTATCTTGCATTATATCGGTTAAGACATTGCGGCGCAAAATTGGCTTGCCATGACAGCGGCGGATTCAGAAAATATCACACCTATAATTCACCACAAAGGCACAAAGAACACTAAGTCATTTCCTGAAATTCTTGTGCCCTTCGCGCCTTGACGGTCAGTGTCTACGCGACCTGTGGTGAAACTAAATGCGGCTCATTGGAATTTCAACCGACTTCGATACACTACCCTCTACTTGTTTTTTGGCAGAGGCTGGTTCGTCGTTGTTATACTATGCCCAATGATGGGATGGAACAGGAGGCGCCGTGCCGAAAATCTGGAATCTATATCGCAAGTCTTAGTTCTCGAAAGGAAAAACAATGTTTGTTCGTAAAGCTCTCAGGCTGTTTGGACTCTCGCTCTTGATCTTGCTGCTGGCGGCCACTGCGGTCACGAGCCAGGACGCGGTGGAATTGAGTTGGATCACCGACTTGCCCGGCGCGGAGGAAGTCGCTGCCAGGTTCACCGAATACAATCCGCATATCACCGTTCGCGTGGATAAAGTATCCTTCCGCGAAGTCTTCCAGCAGAATCAGATTCGCTTGGGATCCGGCAGTTCCGAACCGGACATCGTCAGCGTGGACGCGCCTGTGGTAGCGTCTTACGGCTTCCGCGGCTGGCTGCTGCCGCTGGACGACGCCATCCCGGCCGAGCAGGTCGACGGCTGGGTGGATGCCTTGCATACCTCGAGCATCTATAACGGGCATCTGCTGGCGCCGCCGATCTGGAATTCCGCCCAGGTCCTGTATTACAACACGGCGCTGATGGAAGCGGCTGGCATCGCGCCGCCCGCCCCCGATGAACGCTGGACCTGGGAACAAGTGACTGAGGCGGCTCAAGCGCTGGCCAGCGACGCCGACAGCGACGGCGTCAACGATGTCTGGGGTCTGCAATTCGGCCAGTACAATCGCATCTATCAGCTGCAGCCCATCCCGGAGAGCTTGCCCACGGCGGTGCTGGGCGAGGACGGCTTGACCGTCGAGGGGATCATTGATTCCGACGACTGGGTCAAAGCCTTCACCTGGTTCTCCGACCTGCACAATACCTTGAACGTCTCGCCACAGGGCGGCATCAGCTCCGGCGAGTTGTTCCGCAACAGCCAGCTGGGCATCTATGTTGACGGCGGCTGGATGATCAACCAATTCATCAATAATCCGCTGGACTTTGACTGGGGCGTCGCGCCGCATCCCTATTGGGACGGCGGCGAGGTCACCGTGCCGGGCGATAGCTGGCATCTGGGCGTCAACCCCAATAGCGAACATGCCGAGGAAGCCGCGGCTTTCGTCGCCTTCGCCAGCTCGCCCGAAGCCGGGCGCATCTGGTTTGATTTCTGGGGCGTCTGGCCAGCTCACGAAGAGATGCTGGCCGAATTCGCCGAAGATCCCGCCAATGCCGAATTCCCCAACCAGGCTTTTGTTGTGGCGGCGGGCGAAGCGCCTTACGTGACGCCCAGGCCGCTGACTGTGGGTTATCTCGAATATGAAGAGATTCTCTCCGACGCCTTTGAGGACATCCGCAACGGCGCCGATGTCGCCGAAACGCTAAGCCAGGCGGCGGGCCGCATCGAGCGCGAAATGGACAAATACCGGGAATAGATTTATCTTCCCGGTAAGGGGCAAGCCGGGGTGTCAATTCCCCGGCTTGCCGCTCGGAGCATGACCGTGCTGAACAAGCTGCGCCTGGAACGGTGGACGCCGGCTTTCTTCCTGGCGCCCGCCATCATCTTGTTGATCGTCTTCCGCTACATACCGATCGTCCTCGGCTTTGAAGAAGCGCTTTATACCAATTCGCTGAGTCTGGCGGGGGCGCGCAAGTTCGTCGGGCTGAATAATTTCATCGCGGTCTTTGAGGACCCGGTGGTTTGGGGCTCCTTCAAGACGACAATGGTATTCAGCCTGGTGGTGAACCCGCTGCAAGTTGGCTTGGCGCTCTTGCTGGCGGAATTGATCAACCAGCGCGTGCCGGGCATTGCGGTATTCCGCGCCATCTATCTGGTGCCGGTCGCCATCTCCATGAATGTCACAGCCATCGCCTGGGGATTGGCGCTGGATCCCAATTACGGTTTGATCAACGGCATCATCCGCACCTTGGGATTGCCGCGCCAGCCGTTTTTGCAGCATCCGAGCCAGGCGCTTTGGTCAATCATCGGCATCATCAGTTGGATAGGCGTTCCTTATTGGAGTCTATTTTTCCTGGCTGGCTTGCAGGGGATTTCTTCCGATGTCCTGGAATCCGCGCATGTGGACGGCGCTGGCAGCCTGCGAACCTTCATCTCGATCAAGCTGCCGCTGCTGCGCCGTATCATCGCCTTTGTGCTGGTTTCGGACACGGTGGTGAACTTCACCTTGTTTGCGCCCATATATCTGATCACGCGCGGCGGACCTCAGCTTTCCACTCATTTGGTCATGTACGAAGCCTATCGACGCGGCTTGGTTTATGGCGACATCGGGATCGCGTCAGCCATTATTTCAGTCTTGCTCATTGTCGTTGTAGTCTTTGTCGCGGTGGAATTCATCGTGCTGCGTCCGCGGCATTAACCGCTTTCAGCAGCCTCCGATGCGCGCAGGAATGAACAGAGGAAGCAAGAGACAGATCCACTCAAGCGGTGCGACATGAACTGGAATCATGCGTCCCTCATGCGGCTGCGCAAAGCGCGCCGCTACATCTTGCTCTACGTCCTGTTGATCGCGATCGCGATTGCCATCATCTTGCCGATCTCCTGGATCGTCGCCTCGTCCTTTACCACGCGCGAGACCGTGTGGAAGAACGTCCTGCCCTTTTCCTGGCGAGCCTTCTTCCCGGCCGATTTCACCCTGGAGGGCTACCAGGCTATATTCGAGAAAGACTTCGGACGGGCTCTCTTGAACACCTTTTTCCTGGGCGCGGTGACGGTGGTCTTTGGGATCGCTGTCGGGGCGATGTCCGGCTTCGCTTTCGCGCGCTTGAAGTTCCGCGCCAAGAATTTCCTTTTTGCGCTGGTCATCTTCAGCTTTATGATCCCCGGTGATCTGACGATCATCCCCTCCTTCGTGCTGGTGCGGGACCTGGGCTGGCTGAGCACCTGGCAGGGTCTCATCGTACCGGGCTTGGCGAATGGCATTATCATCTTTCTGTTCCGACAGTTCTTCGCCGAGATCCCGCAAGACTTGATCGACGCGCCGCGGGTTGATGGCGCGACCTGGCTTCAGGTCTTTACACGGATCATCTTGCCCATCTCCAAGCCCGCTTTGATCAGCGCCGGGGTGATCTTGTTCCTGGGCCAATGGAACAACTTTTTCTGGCCCCTGCTGGTAGCGCCAGATCCGGAACTGCGGGTGGTGCAGGTCGCGGTGTCTATCATCGGCATCGAACAGCAAGTTAGTCTGTGGGAGCAGATGTTCGCCAGTTCCACACTGGCGATGCTGGTTCCGGTCCTCTTGATCTTGCCCTTCCAGCGCTATTATGTCGGCGGTATCCTGGGCTCCGGGTTAAAGGGCTGACGCCGCAAGCAACTTTGCGCGCGCTTCGCTTGATCATTTACGCTGACAACTGAGAGGAAAACAATGAAAGTCATATTTGATACCGATATCGGCACCGACGTCGACGACTTAGTCGCCTTGGCGCTCTTGCTCAACTCGCCCGAGATCGAGCTTGCGGGCGTGACCTGCGTCTACGGCGATGTGCTGATGAGAGCGCGCATGGCGATGAAGCTCTTGCGCATGCGCGGACGCGGCGATGTGCCGGTGACGATGGGCGCGGCCGCTCCCCTGCTCGGCGACCGTCCGATCTATTCGGGCGCGCACGAAGGACGCCGCTTCCTGGAAGCGGAGGACGAGGCTCTGCAACCGGCAGCGGAGTTCGCCGTCAATTTCATCGTCCGCAGCGTGATGGACAACCCCGGGCGGATTCATCTGCTTTGCATCGGACCCTTGACCAACGCCGCCCTGGCTTTTCGTCAAGAGCCGCGCCTGGCGCAAAACCTGGCCGGGCTGACCATCATGGGCGGCGCTTTCCAGCGCTCGGCCGATGTCTATATCGATTACGGCGAGTACAACATCGTCAGCGATCCGGAAGCCGCGCATATCGTCTTCAGCTCCGGCGCGCCCATCACGCTGATCCCGCTTGATGTCACCACCCAAGTGCGGGTTACGCGCGATAGCTCGGCGCGGATACGCGAGGCCGGCACGCGCTTCCATCAGGCGGTGGCCGACCAGATTGACTCCTATTCATATTTCGCGCCGCGTGGCTGGACCTATATGCACGATCCCTTGGCGATGGCGGCCGTGATCCGACCGGAACTGCTCAGCTTTACACCGCTGCATGTAGACGTGGAAACGGGCGGGCGCTTTGCGGCGGGCGTGACCTTCATGCGCGCGCCGGATGCCGACTGGCCCGAGAATGCCCGGGTCGCGCTCGATGTTGATGTTAAAGGCTTCGAAGATTTCTTGATTGAGCGGCTGACGCGATGACCTGGTGAGGGGCGCGCTGGCGCTGGTTAACGCTCAGCCAAGCGCCTTCAGATCAGAACTGTTGCCCGGCTCTTGCGGGCTTGCATAGACGCCGCCTTCCACGCGCGCTGGATGCGTGAAATGCCCCCGCAGATGCGGAATGTATTCCAGGAAGATCGCTTCGTGACCCAAGGCGATGTGATTGAAGAGCGCCAGATGCTGGTGGATCTGGCCCATGTCGCCGACATGCGGCACGATCGGTATACCGTACTTGCGCGCCATGAGACTCACCGTGATGAATTCGCTGACGCCGCCGAGCCGCACGCAATCCGGCTGCAGGAATCCCGCGGCACCGGCTTGGAGATAGTTCTTGAACATGATCTGGTTGGGCAGGTGCTCGCCGATTGCCAGCTTCATCGGCGCGATGGCCCGCGCCAGCGCCTGATGGGCCAGCACATCGTCGGGGTGGGTGGGTTCTTCAATCCAGTAGGGGTTCATCCCGCGCAGTTTCTGGCACATGTCCAGCGCTTGCGGCAAGGTCCATTGTTGATTGACATCAAGCATGACGCGGGCGTCGTCGCCGACGGTTTCGCGGACCAGGAAGGCGCGGCGGATGTCGCGCGCCGGGTCATCCGAGCCGACCTTGAGTTTGACCGCGCCGAAACCCTGATCCATCGATTTGACCAACTTCTCTTTAATGGTGTCATCGGAGTATTGAATCCAGCCAATTGATGTGTCGTAGCCGGGATAACCCCCTTCAATAATGTCCATCCGCTGATCGCGCTGCCTGTGTTCGCTTCGCAGCAGCGCCAATGCCTCTTCCGCGCTCAGCGCGTCTTCGAGGTAGCGCAGATGCAGCGTCGCCAGCACTTGCTCCGGCCTCAAGTCCAGCAGCAGCCGCCACAGGGGCAGGTCCCGCGCCTTCGCCCACAGGTCGAAGCAGGCGTTGACGATCGACGACAGCGCCAGATGCACAACGCCCTTGTGGGGACCCAGCCAGCGATACTGCGGATGTTCCAGCATGAGCGCGTAGACGCCCCCAAACTCAGCCATCAACGCTTCAATTTCGCGGCCGACCAGCACACCCGCCAGCTCGTCGATGGCGCGGCAGACCAAGTCGTTTCCCCCGCCCAGGGTAAAAGCTAAACCAGTGCCAGTCAGTGCGCCGCTCGTCTGGAGTTGCGTCACGGCGTATGAATACTGCGGGTTGGAATGTACGCTGTCGGCGCCGGCGCCTGCTTCCAGCGCGAAGCGCAGATCATGACTTTGGATCCCGCGGATGACGATCGACATCGAATCCTCCTAAAGGAGCAGGGCAATCGCATCAAAATAACATGCACTGCAATGAAGATAATACAAACTTAAATATAACCACAGAGACGCAGATGTAAATCCAACAAAGTAATAATAAAAATTTAACTACAGAGAACACAGAGGACACAGAGAAAAACCAGCAGAGGAATATATTTTGCGGGCGTTTCGCCGAAACGCCCCTACAGTTTGTCCTTGTATTGATTCTCATTATGGACTTCCCCCGATTTAGTGGAGATAAATTATCTAACAGGCAGCCAGTTCATA
>JAPPMO010000026.1 GCA_028873975.1 Chloroflexota bacterium | reverse complement strand
TCGTCCTTTTGCTCATTGGAAACAGTGCCATTATAATCCAGGACTATACAGCTAGGTTCGCGCAATAGACCCGGCATGAGTCGAACTGATATGGTTGGAAATCCCGCATAGAGTCCACATTCTCATCTTGTTATGCAAAGTATATGATTGCCCCCACTTTAGCCGAGGATTCGCAAAATGCCGCGCAAAAATCGCCTGTTATGGTCGGTCTGCATCGGTCACTTGACCAACGATGTTTTCACATCGATGGCGCCGGTCATTCTGACGTTTTTGGCGGCCGGCATGCTGCCGATGAGCAATGCGCAGATCGGCCTCGCCGTCAGCTTGTCGCAGTTATTTGGCGCCTTCACGCAGCCCTTCTTCGGCATCCTGGCCGATCGCAGCGGCGGACGCTGGATCGGCTCGCTGGGCTTGGCCTTCCATGTTTGCATGTTCACGATCTCGATCCTGCTGGCGGCATTCACGCGGCAGTACTGGCTGATGTTCGTTCCCTTGGTCATCGCCACCGTTGGCAGCGGCGCCTTGCACCCCGTGGGCGCTTTGCATGCGGCCGAATCGGTTCCGCGCCGCTCTGCCTTCAACATGGCGATCTTCTTCTTGATGGGGCAGACCGGTCTGGCGCTGGGACCAGCTATCGCCGGTATCTTGTTGGATCTGGCCAATCCCGACCTGCTGGGCAGGCTGGGTCAAACGGTCGGCTTAAGCTATTTTGGCATCCAGGATAATCTGACGCCGATCATCGTGCTGGGCATCGCCGCGATACCCGGCGTCCTGCTGATGTCAACCAGCATTCCCCAGCGCCATGAGCATCATCAGCAGCGCAAACAGCGCCAAGACGACCCCGCCAATGGCAAAAATCAGCATTTTCCCGTCTTGGCATTTATCATCCTCGGGCTGGTCGTTGTGCTCCGCGGGGTGGGCCAGCAAGGGTCGGTCTCCTTCGTGCCGGTCCTTTTTGAACAAAAAGGTTGGAATCCCGCCGCCTACGGCACGATCACCACTGCCTACTGGATCGCATCCGCCGTGTCAGGTCTGGTTTTTGGCCGTCTGGCCGATCGCTTCGACCGACGGGTGGTCATGATGCTGAGCATGTTGAGTTCGGCGCCGGCTTTCTACTTGCTGCCCGCCTATGAGGGTCCTGTCGCTTTCTTGCTGGCGATCGCCGCCGGCGGATTGTCAGGGGGCGCGCATAGCTTGATCGTGGTGATGGCGCAGGATCTGATCCCGATGCGCAAAGGCTTCGCCTCGGGCGCGATCCTGGGTTTCATCTTCGGCACCGGCGCCATCGGCACGCTGATCATCGGCGCTGTCTCGGACTACATTGGTTTGGCGACCACCTTCCAGATTGTCGCGCTCATCATCGCTGTCGCGGGGGCGCTCAGCATGCTGCTGCCGCGGCAGGCAAAAGACGTTTGAAGCTCCTGAATCCGCTGGTTGACAGGAGAGCCATGCCCAAGCTGCATTATATCTCGCTGATGCGCCTGCCCACGGAAAGGGCGCACGGGCTGCAGATCGTGCAAAACTGCGAAGCCTTCGCCGCGGCCGGCTATGACGTGACCCTGTGGGTCTCGCGCCGCTGGAATACGCCAGAGATGCGGCGAATAACGGATCCCTACGCATACTACGGCGTCGAGCGCAACTTCAGGATTCGTCGCCTGCCCTGTCTTGATGTTTTCCCGCTATTCCCGGCGGAAAGCGCCGGCGCGCGATTCGCCTTTTACCTGCTGACGCTGTCCTACGCGCTGGTGATGCTTTTCGCGCTGCCTTTTATCCGCGCCGATGTCTTCTACAGCCGCGACGAATTTCTGCTGGCTCTGCTTTCCTGGCTCAAGCCAAAAGAATCATTGGCTTACGAAGCGCATCTCTTCCCGTCATCGAGACGTGGCGCGGCTTTGCAGCGAAACGTCTGCCAGGGCGTTGGCAGCGTCATCGCGATTACGCCGAAATTGCGCGACGATCTCGTCGACATGCGCAGCGCTGACCCCGGGCGGATCATCAGCGCGCACGATGGCATCCGACGCGCGCGCTTTGAGACTCTGCCGGATATGTACGAGGCGCGCCGCAGCCTGGGCTGGGATGACGACGCCTTCATCGTTGGTTACGTCGGCAGCCTGAAAATGCTTGGCTTGGACAAGGGACTTGGCACGTTGCTGGATGCGGTAGCTAATGTCGCGGGGGCGCAATTGGCGCTGGTCGGCGGGCAGACCGCGGACGCGAATAGACTCGTTCGGCAAGGGGTCGAATTAGGACTGCCTGAAGATCGCTTCATTCACGTTGGGACTGTGCCGCCGGGCGACGTCCCCCTGTACCTGCGCGCCTTCGACGTCTGCGCGATGCCCCATCCGGCGGCAACTCAATTCGCGCGTTATACCTCTCCCCTCAAGTTGTTCGAGTACATGGCGGCGGCCGGCGCAATCGTCGCCTCGGATTTGCCCGGTTGGTCCGACGTGCTGCAGAATGGCGAAACTGCTTTGCTGGTCCCGCCGGATAATGTCGAAGCCTGGTCAGCGGCGATCTGCGCATTGCGACGAGATTCTGAATTGCGGCGGAAGCTGGGCGTCAATGCGCGAGAACAGGTTATGGCGAATTATACTTGGGCCGTTCGCGCAAAACGCATCCTTGACCACCTAGAAGCGGGTTTTGCTTAATGGGTCGTCGCCGAGGTCCGGTCCTGTCAGTCCCTCGATAGCTTTTTCGGCCGAAAAACGATCAATGTTGTCAGCTTGCATCAAGCGCTGCAGCGCTTCGTCGTGACGTTCCGCTTTTAGCATCGCCTGTAGTTCGGACAGATCCACGCTGGAATCGAGCAGCCGCAACTTATTGCGCTTTCTTTTGTCTTCCACCTGCAAAAACAGGTACACGCCGACCAGGAAAAGCCCGGCCATCAGTAAGAGGTTAAGCGCGAGAAAAATAAGCAAGGTCATGCTCGTTCCCTAGCAAGTAACATCCTTGCCCTCGGCGCCAAAGATTTGCAGCCGGTTTTCGCTATCGGCGTAAGGCACGACGCTCTTTGGCGCATAATGGAATTGCATCGCCCAGCGCGTTTTGTCCGAGCGGCTGGGCGGACTGCCATGGTGCAAAAGACAATGGAAAAGCAGACAGTCGCCCCTTTGCATGGGCACGGCAGCGCAGCGATCCACCCGGACATCGCTATCACAGATTTGCCAATCACGCCTTGTCCAGTGGATGACAGGTCCTTCTCGGTGGGTGCCGGGGATGATCATCATGCAGCCGTTTTCCGGCAGGGCTTCATCGAGCGCGATCCAGGCGCCGACGATGGTACTGTCCTTTGGAAAATTGAAATAGGCCAGGTCCTGGCGCCAGGGTTTTTCGCGTCCGATACGCGGCGGTTTGATCATCGCCATATCCTGCGTCAGAACCGGCGTCTCGCCGATGATTCGCTTCAGCACGCTCAGCAAGCCCGGGTCCTCGGCAACCGCGCGCAAGCGTCGATCGTACTGAACGATCGGCATCAACTTCCGCACACTGTTCAGGCGCTCTTCATCGCCCAGCTCATGGAAGCCTTCGGCGGCGGCGGATTCGATCATGATATTGTCGGTGTCGCGCCGCAGGATCAAATCGCGCAAACCCGTTCGCGCGGCGACAATGTCGGATTGCGAGATCGCGTTGCGGATGAGCAAAAAACCTGATTCGTGAAAGCGCAAGATATCGTCATCGCGGACCTTATCGATGCCGGCGATGCCGCCAGTGATCTGTCGCTTGAATTCATACAAACTGGCCGGTGGCGCGACGCCGCCAAAACTGTCTACGCTCATTTTTTGCAACCTTATGACGAAGCTATTATAACAAGCGCGTCAATCTTGACGAATTTGTCGTTGCCGATGCTTTTCGATGCTTTCCGCCACTTGCAGCCAGTGATCGGTATCGAGCAAGGCGATCTCCTCATCTGTCCAAAAGGCGTAGGCAATTTCCCGCGCTTCGGAAGATTCGGGGTCTTCCCGCACCAAGGACCAGTGATCCATGCGCCGTCCATAGTAATGCTCCACTAATTCCGCCATGATGGCGTTGACTGTCGCGCTGACCAGATAGCCGATGCGCGGCGGCAGAGGACCCTGCTGCAAAGCATGAGCCAGGTCGGACAGCGCCTTCATATAATTTGCCGCCCCCGGGTATTCGAAGTCGCGCAGCGCTTGTGGCGGCAGCCTAGAGGGCGCGGCGCCGGTATTGACCATTTGCATAAGGATCTGCCGCGCGAATCCCGCATCCGGGTAGTAGTGCTCGAAGGTCTCCAGGAAAGTTTGCGCCCGCTCGACAACGACCGCCACGGCGAGATAGAACTCCATCTCCATGAAGAGCGCTTTCAGTAGAAACTGACATTGCTCGGGATCGCGCTTTTCGGCGGCCTGCCGGAGTTTCCTTACGAAATCATCTGAGAGCATACAGTTTATACTTACTGATTCTCGGTATTGGCTTAACGCCTGATGCGATACCATCAATGGGTTCGCATGTTTTGTGTTTGGAGCAGGCTCTCAATACTTGAATGAACTGACAATGCTAGCGAATCAATAACATGAACATCTGTAGGAAAAACGTCCAAAAGCGCCTGTTGCCTTTCATCTTGTTCTGTTCGGATCAACAGAAGCATTGCGGCATCCTTTTTTCTTCCCGCTTGTTGCAGCTTCTTTGCCGCATCTGTTAAATCTTCGCCAGATCTTTGTACGCGCAACACAACGGGTTTTCCACCAAGAAAACGATTGTGAATGGCGTCGATTCCACTGTTTCGCTGCACAAGCTTCACCGGCAAGCCTCGTAGTATTTGGACTACATCATCAGGCAGATTCTTGTATGCTTCGCGTCCTGCCTTGAGCAACTTGGATTCTGATCTTATTGGGTTGTGAAGACGTTGACGAGACAACTCAACTGCTTCCCTAGATGAATCTATGCCAAGAAAACTGCGATTCAGGAGCTTAGCAGCGACCAGAGTAGTCCCGCTTCCACAGAATGGATCGAGAATCAGATCGTTTTCGTTTGAGGCCAGGAGTATGATTCGCTCAAGTAGTTGGAGCGGCTTTTGGGTCGGGTAGCCGCATCGTTCCCTGGCTTTAGGATTTAGAAAAGGAATCTCCCATGTATCAGTTAGGGGAACGCCTTTCTTGGGTCCATTCAAGACTATTCGGCCACCGAAGTCAGTAACGTAAATGGATTTCCCATGTTTGTCGCGCTCTCGTCGTTGTAGGATTTGGTCCAGATTAGTTGTTTCGGAATAGTCTTGATAGATCTGGTTGAATGTGTAATTCACTGTCTTTGCATACATAAATATGGTTTGATGTGAGCCCAAAAGCGATCTAGAAGCGTTTGACCAGCGGCGGTAAGTCCAAATAATTTCGGACAAGAAACGCTCATACCCAAAGACCTCATCCAAGAGGACCCGAATACGATGGGACGCGTTGCGATCACAATGAAAAAAGATCGTACTGTTGTCTTTCATGACTCGTCGAATTTCGTATAGACGAGGGGATAGAAAGTCTAGATAACTGTCGATAGAGTCCCAATTATCGGCAAAACTATATTCGCGCAAAGCTTTGGATTTCAAGGTCTGTTTCGATTGTGTAAAGAAAGGCGGATCAAGATAGACAAGATTCACGTAGTTGGTTGGGACTTTCTTCAAAATAAGAAGACAATCACCATGCAGGATTTGGTTGATCATTTGGAATTCTCATTTGCGATCTCTTCGAGAATGCTGAACAAATTGATGTCAGTTATCGCTTCAAGATGTTCCCATGCCGCGCCTCCACAATAGTATTCACCTCCATTCGCTTTATATAGATCCTCCAGAGCCGCCTGAATTCTCATAGCCTGGTCACGATTGGGATAATAATACATCAATCTCACAGGTACGAATCCGGCTCCCGCTATCGAGCGTATTCGGGTGTGTTCCTTGGTAATGTGATCCCCGTCAGTTGTAGCGTCGCGCCACTTTATTTCGTAAGCTCGATTATTGATGAGACAATCGATTTCGAACGTTTTTGGCCTAGAGCCAAAGGTATTTGCTATTCTCATTGGCTCAACGCCCGGGAACTTGGCTTCCATGCAAATTTTTGTTGCATGTTCCAAAAAAGTACCAGCATATCGATACAGAAAGCGTCCTTTGTTCTGATAAATGTCGATAGCCTCGCCTTCTTCAATCGAAACTCCCAGAACTCGATAGATCAGGAAATGCGATTTATCGTCTGACCCCATTTCCGTGACCCGATCTTGAACTCGAGTTTTCAAATCTGCCGCGTACTTTGCGGCAATTGCTCTGATCTGCTTATCAACTGTCAAAGCGTTTTCCCATCTCAAAACATTTTTCAACCGAATGATATCAGAGTTTGCTTCGTTGGCGACGTGAGGGAAATCGCACATTGCCGGAATTGCTTTTTGGTCCAGTCGTAATTGATTCCCTGGCCACTTCGCGTATTGGAGCGGAGATTCCCGCCATTTGCTGCTATAATTGTGCTTGAATATTCCTATTATCTCAAGGAATCCATCATGGCGATATCAAGCCCAGAGTTGCGGGTCGACAAGGTTGTCGAATATCTCGGCGACGAAGCCGATTATCTCTTGAACCATTCTTCCGCCACCATTCCCAAGGAAAACCTGGCGCTGCCGGGTCCGGACTTCGCCGAGCGCGTCTGGATGGATAGCGATCGCAATCCGCAAGTGATCCGCAGTTTGCAGCAGATCTACGATAACGGCCGCCTTGCCAGCACGGGATATGTCTCGATCTTGCCCGTTGACCAGGGCATCGAGCACTCGGCGGGGGCCTCCTTTGCGCCCAACCCCGCCTACTTCGATCCGGCGCGGATTATCGAATTGGCTCTGGAAGGCGGCTGCAACGCCGTCGCATCCACCTTTGGCGTTCTGGGTATGACCGCGCGTCGATTTGCCCATCGTATCCCCTATATCGTCAAGATCAATCACAACGAATTGGTCACCTATCCCAATTCTCACGAGCAGATCATGTTCGGAACGGTCAAGCAAGCATGGGATATGGGCGCTGTCGCAATCGGCGCAACGGTCTATTTTGGCTCGGAGGACTCCAACCGCCAGATGATTGAAGTCGCCGAAGCATTTCAATACGCTCACGAATTGGGCTTGGCGACCATCCTCTGGTGTTATATGCGCAATCCCGCCTTTACGCTCAACGGCGCCAACCACGAATCCAGCGCCGATCTCACCGGGCAAGCCAATCACCTGGGCGTGACGCTGAGCGCCGATATCGTAAAGCAAAAGCTGCCAACGCAGAACGGCGGCTACAAGGCGCTCAACAGTGGCGATTCCTCCTACGGCAAGCTCGATGAACGTATCTACAGCGAACTCAGCAGCGATCATCCCGTCGACCTGACCCGCTACCAAGTCGCTAACGGTTACATGGGCAAGGTCGGCTTGATTAGCTCCGGCGGCGCCAGCGGCGCGGACGATTTCGCCGAGGCAGTCAAGACGGCGGTCATCAATAAGCGGGCCGGTGGCATGGGCTTGATCAGTGGTCGCAAAGCCTTCCAGCGTCCCATGGCGCAAGGCGCTCGCCTGTTAAACGCGATTCAAGATGTCTATTTGAACGAGGATGTGACAATCGCGTAAGTTGTTTGCTCTACATCAAGCCTAACGCTCCCAACGCTCCTGCCACAATGACGCGATCCAGATCGAAAGTTGCCGCCAGTTCCCCGGCGACATCGCCGTCCAGGTGATAATTTTGCCGTTGCCCGTCGACGAAGACTTGCAAATGCGGGGGCGGATCGTCGCTGTTGAAGCGCCAAAGCTGATCGTCGATCACTTTGTGAATGACGATCTCGTTAAGAAACTGACCGCCATCGTGGCGATAGTCGTGAACCGTGATCGCGCGGTAGTCGGCATCCGATACCGGTTCGTCGACAAGCGTGAAAGCCAGTTCTTGCGGATGAGGACGGTGCCAAATCGTATAGCGATTCGCTTCGGCAATTGCGACCTGGTAGCGAAAAAACGGACTTTCAACCGCCACCGTTTCGCGCTCGGGCAAAGGCAATACCGCGTGCAAGGGATAACCGACATCCACCAGGCGCTTGCGCCCTTCGAGCCAGATAATGATGGCGCTGTGGCAGCCGATCGCTGTTCCCATGTCGTTGATGGTCAAGTACCCGTCATAACCGAGACGTCGCAGCAAGCTAAAAAAAGCGTAATTGCTCTCGTAGCAAGTGCCGCCTGTACCCCGTTCGAGCGCGCTCTCCCAAAAAGCCTCGGCAAAGACCGGGCAATCATCCTGTGATTCATGCTTTGCCCGGCGGACAATGCGCGAGGCGCTTTCCCAAGGTACGATGCGCGTATACCTGTCGAGCAAGCGTCGTAGCGCGCTTTCAGTTGCTTGCGGACGCTCCGGCAGGCCAAAATGCTGCAGGACGCGTGCCGCCAGAGCGCCGTCGAGCGGAGGAGTTGCGGTCATCAGGACTTGATCCATCGGAACATCATGATCCTATTATAAGGCTTGGACATGGCGAGCGTCCAAAACCGGGCAATCGCATCAAAATGATAGTGGCTGAAATGGCGGGAATCTAAACCGAAAATTAACCACAGAGAACACAGAGGGCGCAGAGAAAAACATAAAATATCTTATTTCAACTGTGTTTTCGAGTGAAAAATCACGTTTCGCTTATAACTCTTTCTTATGCTTAGTCTCGGATTTTAGAAGAAATGCCATCTGAACACCAACGAACTCTGTGCGCTCTGCGCTCTCTGTGTTGAAAAAATTTGAAGCGATTCTGGTTCCCCTCAAAGCAATTGTTGGCGACCGCAGGGCAATGCCGTAAAATCGAACCTCCGCCAATCGCAAGAGAGTTCCCATGCGCTATGCCGAAGTCGCGCTAAATGTGCCGGTCAAATCGACCTTCACCTATCACATTCCGGCCGAGCTGGAACCGGACTTGCAGCTTGGTTCGCTTGTGCGCGTGGAATTTGGCGTGGCCATGCAACCGGGCGTCATTCTGCGCTTCAGCGACCAAAGCGATATCCCCAAGACCAAGCCCGTGATCGAATTGCTCGATCCGCAGCCGGCGCTTGATGCGAACGCGATCGAACTGGTCAACTGGCTCAGCGAAACCTATTTGGCGTCGATCGGCACCTGCGTTTGGCTGCTGCTGCCGCCGGGCTTCACGGGCGCCTCCGACCGGCGCTATCGTTTCTTACGCGATGATCTGCGTGACGAGCCGCCCTCGCAAATGACCTTGCCCGGTACGCGGATCAAATCCGAAGGACCGCTGCCGCGACGTTTACTCGATTACTTGCGTCAGCGCGGCCCCAAACGATTGCAGCAACTGAAGCGAGCCTTTCCCAAACAAGCTGTCGAACGTGAACTGGCGCTGCTGGAAGACGGGGGCATGGTCAGGAGTCAATCGGCGCTGGCGCCGCCGGCTGCGCGCGGCAAGACCAAGCCGCGAGTCTATCCGTTATTCTCAAATGATCAGATCGATGAACTTGCAAAGAAACTCGGCAAGCGCCTCAAGCATGCCGAGTTGCTGGAATTGATCGCGGGGCGAGATGAGGACGCGCTTGGTGTCCATGAAGCGCTGGAACTAGCCGGCGCGAAGAACCGCGCGCCCTTGAACAGATTGATTGAACTCGGCCTGGTTTTCGTCGAGAAAACCGAGCGCGACCAGCAAGACCTGGTTTTCCTGGAAGCGACGCCCGAAGAAGTGTCGAAGCAACTCTCGAGCTGGCGCGGGGACGAGTTCTACGGGCAACTCTTGCGGCACATAATCGAAGCCAATCCCCCCGCGACGCCCTCGGAGATACGGACGGCCACCGGCGCTTCGGCAAGCCTGATCCGAAAGCTGGAACGCGCCGGCATCATCGAGATACGCGAGGAGCGCATCTGGCGCGATTCTTTGCAGGATTTGGACTTTATGCCGACCGCGCCGCCCCTTTTGACACCCGATCAGCAAGCAGTTTGGGATATGATCCTGCCGGCTTTGCGGCGGAACGGTGACGATAGCAGCGAGCCCGCCCGTTTTCTGCTGCACGGCGTCACCGGCAGCGGCAAAACTGAAATCTACTTAAGGGCGATCGCGGAAGTATTGGAGCAAGGCAAGCAAGCCATCTTTCTGGTGCCGGAAATCGCCTTGACTCCACAGACGGTGCGACGCGTTTCAGAGCGCTTTGCGGACCGTGTGGCGATGGTGCATGGCAGCTTGCCCATCGGCGAGCGTTATGATACCTGGGGGCGGGCGTGCCGGGGCGATATTTCGGTGGTGGTCGGAACGCGTTCGGCTTTATTCACGCCCTTGCCCGATCTGGGCTTGATTATCCTTGATGAAGAACACGACGCCAGCTATAAGCAAATGTCCTGGCGAGGACAACCCCAATATCACGCCCGTGACGTAGCCGACCATATCATGACGCGCAAGGGCGGCGTTCTGATCCTCGGCAGCGCGACCCCCGATCTTCAGTCCTGGTACCGCGCGCAAAAGGATGGCTTGATCTATCTGCGGCTGCCCAAACGCATCATGGGACATCGCCAGCGCATTCAGCAGCAAGCGCAGCGCGCGGGGGTCGTCTCGCGTTATGCGCCCGGCGCTTTCGACGCCCTCCATATTGACCTGCCGCCGGTCTCGGTTGTTGATATGCGTGCGGAACTCCGTCAAGGCAACAGCAGCATGTTCAGCCGCGAATTGGAACAAAGTCTGGCGGAGGCGCTTGATCGTGGCGAGCAAGCCATGCTGCTGCTTAACCGGCGCGGGCAGGCCACCTACGTCTTTTGTCGGGACTGCGGATATGTCCTGGAATGCGCCCGCTGCGACAGCCCTATGACTTATCATCGCTTTGATCAATCGCTGCGCTGTCATCATTGTGGCGCCAGCCAAGAGCAGCCCCAGCGGTGCCCCATGTGCCAATCATCAAGAATCCGTTACTTCGGCGCCGGCACGCAGTTGGTCGATGAAGCGCTGCGCGAACTGTTCCCGGGGGCGCGCGCGCTGCGCTGGGACACGGATACTGCTAGCAATCCACAGATGCATTTCGAGATTTTGCAGCGTTTCATTGACGGCGAAGCGGATATCCTGATTGGCACGCAGATGATCGCCAAGGGCTTGGACCTGCCACTGGTGACGCTGGTCGGCGTGGTCAGCGCCGATCTGGGTCTGTCGCTGCCGGATTTCCGGGCTGGCGAGCGTGTCTTCCAACTGCTGACACAGGTGGCGGGTCGCGCGGGGCGGGGTATCCTGGGAGGCAAGGTGGTCTTGCAGACCTACCAGCCCGACAATTACATCATTCAGGCCGCCTCTCGGCACGATTACGCCGGATTCGTCGAGTCGGAAATCGCCTATCGCAAGGCATTGGGTTATCCGCCGTTTCGTCGGCTGGCGCGCATGGTTTTCAGCTACACGGATCCTCACAAGTCGCAGCAGCAGGCTGCGGCGGCCGCCCAGCGTATCCAGCATTTGATAAGTCGGTATGGCATGACTGGCACAAGCCTGATTGGTCCGGCGCCCTGCTATTTCAGGCGCATCAATCGCCATTATCGCTGGCAACTGCTTCTGAGGGGACCCAACCCGCGGGTGATTCTGCGCCAACTGGCGACAGAGCCGGGTTGGCAGATTGACCTTGACCCCATCGACATTCTGTAAGGGCTGTCTTCTATGGCGTCATTGAGGTGTCATAGCGCCGAGAATCATTTGAGATGCGAGAGCAGGTCTTTTATGACTGTGGGCTTTAGCGCCTGCATTGACTCGAATTGACGGGATTGCGGCAGTCAACAGCCGAGTGTCCTGAATTCTGCCATTGATTCTGCGGAGACCCGCGCCAAATGTTTGAATCTCGGCACATTGCTTATAATTGAGATAGCTGTTACCGTATGCTGAAGAAAAGGGCATATCGTATGCGGAGATTCTTGAGTCTGTTATTCGGTCTTAGTTTTGGCGCCGCATTGGGCGCATTGTTAGTTGCATTTTTTTCGCCGGTAACCTCGGCCGAATTTCGTGAAAACTGGCGGCAACACTATCGCCGGGCGCTGGCCGCTGGCCGCCGCGCCAGCTCCCAACGCCGCAGTGAACTGGAACAAGAACTCAGTGACCTGCGCTCCTCAGGTTCTTGATAACGCAAAATGCCGCGCCTCGCCAGTTCAGTTGAGGTTGCAAAAGACGAGATGACAGATATTTCCGCCGTGGACGCGCCGCCGCAAAATGCCAAGCGGACGCGCAAGCTAAGCTATTCCGTGCTGTTTGCCACGATATCCGCGGCGAGCATGGCTTACGTCGGCAGTACCGCGCTGAACGTCTCTTTGCCGGCTATTCAAATTGAGCTGAACGCGCGCGGCGCCGATCTCTTGTGGATCTCCAATTCCTACATCATTGTGCAAGCCTCGCTGCTGGTGGTCTTTGGGTCGCTTTCCGATCGTTTTGGCCACAACCGTATCTGCATGCTGGGCATCTTGCTTTATGGGATTGCGTCGCTGATCGCCGGTACAGCGCCAACCGTCGCGGTCTTGATACTGGCGCGCTTTGCCCAAGGCGTCGGAAGCGCGATGATCGTTCCTTGCACTTTGGCTATCGTTTCCGCGCATTTCAGCGGCGACCGGCATGGCTGGGGTATCGGCATTTGGTCGGCTTTCACGCTGTTTTCCAGTGGCTTGGGTCCATTTATCGGCGGTGTGCTGACGGAGATGGGCATGTGGCGCATGATATTTTATGTGCAGATTCCCTTCGGAGTCGCGGCGGCTTGGGTGCTATGGCGAACCGTGCCAGAAACCTACAGCAAAGAATCTGAACCGATCATGGGATGGTTGAGCGCGTTGCTGATTACCTTGTCTTTGCTCGGTCTGACCCACGGTTTCCTCGAAGCGCCACAGGTCGGTTTCGGCCATTCGTCAATTCGACTGTCCCTTGCCTTCGGCATCGCGTCGCTGTTGTTGTTTGTTTTGTTGGAAACCCACGAACACGCTCGCGAATTGCTGGCGCTTTTCCGCGTGCGAACATTCACCGGCGGCAATCTCGCTTTGTTCCTGCTCTACGTTTCTGTGGGACCGATTCTGATTTACATTCCGCTGAATATGATACAGATTCAAGGTTACAGCGAATCCTTCGTTGGCATTGCCATTTTACCGATGACGATATTCATGCTCATATCTTCCGCCTATATCGGCGGCATCGTTGATCGCTATGGACCGCGAACGCCGATTGTCGGGGGCCACGCGCTGACATTTCTCGCTTTTGTGCTGCTGGCTATGGTTGGCATTACGGGCGGGCAGCATGATTACTGGAAGACCTTCTTCCTGCCGCTTTGCCTTGCCGGTATGGGGCTGGGCATCACTCTGGCGCCGCTGACCGTTGCGGTGCTGGAATCGGTTGAGGAAAGCAAAGCCGGCATTGCCTCCGGCATCAGCAACACCTTGTCCCGTGTGGGGCAGGTGCTCTCGGTGGCTGTCATGGGCGGTTTTGTCCTGTCCATATTCACAAGCGCATTATTGAATGACCCAAAGGTGCGAGATTTGCCCGAGGCAGCCCAGAATCAACTGGAAATCGCGTCGGTGGACCTGGGGGAAACAGCCATTCCCGAATCGTTGACCCCGGCTGAAAGAGCGAATATCGAGGCGGCAATTCGCGCTTCCCATGTAGCTGCCTATAATGTGCTGCTTTGGGTCAGCGCCGTCTTCTGTTTGCTAAGCGGGATACTCTCGTGGATGATGATCAGCAATCGTTTAGTACGTCGACAGGAGTATGTGCCTTAAGTCATCGCAGCGTATTTTCTCTAACCTCGTTTCATGTCATCAACTTTGTCTTCAACACATTTCAACCGCTCCGAAAATGCCGCGCGATCGGCTTTTGCTTCACCCAGATCAGCTAATATGCTCCTATGCGCAGTTTCAGATGCTTCGCGCACTGTCTTAATATCTTCTTTCAATTCCAACCGAGTTCCGTTGATATGGCGCACCAGCATCATTGTTAAACCTATCCCGGAGCCAACAACGGAGATAATGGTTACTACAATCGTTAATGCAAAACCAATAATAGTCCCGGTATCCACCGAAATCTCCTCCCTAGTCGATAAAGTCGATTCTGCTTCTTTGACATGTTCTATGTTTGCTCCAGGTGGATCGTGCGCTCAACCCGTATTGCATGCTTTTTGTTCGGCAAAAGCGCGAAACTAAAGCATCTATCTGATTTTCTGACTTAACTAACCTTATTCCAATATGTTTGCGGAGTCAAGGTTGTAATTCGCTTGAGTTATCGCAGCGTATTTCTAGGAATGACTCAATCCTGCTCGTAAACCGCTTCCCGGATCCCCTTGAGATAGCCGATAGCAAATAGCCGGCCGATCGCCGAATAGCCGGCATTCTCGTTATTGTCGCCGGCCATCGTCGGCACGTGATCGGGCCGCAGCAGGCCGTCGAAACCGATATCACGATAGGCGCGCATGCAAGCGACCATGTCCGTTTTGCCCGCATCGTGGAATGTCTCTTCAAATTTTTCCGCCACGCCCGCTACATCGCGCATGTGCACAAAGAAGATCTTGTCCGCGAACTTGCGAATGAGCGCCGGCAAGTCATCCGTCATCAGCGTGAAATTGCCTTGACAAAGCGTGATGCCGTTCATCGGGCTGGGTACAAGTTCGAGCAAGCGCTCGAAGTTCTCCACGCTGCGCATAATGCGAGCCAAGCCGCGGATGGGCGAAAGCGGCGGGTCGTCGGGGTGCATGGCCAACTTCACGCCGGAAGCTTCCGCCACTGGAATCACTCTTTCCAGGAAATAACGCAGATTGTCCCAGAGCTGTTCCTCGCTGAGCTCGCCATATTCAGTCAGGGGCGCCTTGGTCATCTGGCTGTGATCGTACCCAGTGACCAGGGCGCCGCCGCGGGACCGGATCGTGGTCGAGGTGCGCATCCAGTTCATCACCGGCATCCATTCGTAACACCAGACCTCGATGCCCAGCAGCCCCATATTGCTGATAAGCTCACAGACGGCCGCGATCTCTTCGTCGCGGCCCAGCAAGCCCAGCTTCGCCTTGTCCAGCGGCGGTCGACTCTCGATCACGACAAGCTCGAAGCCATGATCCGCGTAGGCGTTCTTCGCGCGCAGCAGGGAGCTGTAAGACCAAGGCGCGTCGGCGTCGCTTGGCGGGGACAGGTCCATGGCGCCAACCACTTTGCTTAAGCCGCATTGGGCGACCATATCCCAGAGTACGGAATGGTTCGGGGGTAAATACTCGGCAATTTCGATCATGGTTGTTCCTTTGAGCTCCGAATCAATCTAACGGTCAGCGCGAAGGCTTGCGAGTCAAGGTTTGCCGCGCTTCTCATCGCATTCGCAATGACTTCGCAAACAGGCGCATCCTTGATAAAATGCGGCGATTGTCCTGGGCATCCGCATTGTGCAGGATACATCATTTTGGGATTGCATGCGTAGATAATAACGATATCGGCAGCGAGAATCGAAAAAACATGCAGAGCGTCGTCGAAGTAAGGCATCATGAGACTGAATCCATTGTCGGGCTGAGCAGCGCGGATGTGCAGCGACGCCTGCGCAGTGGCGAAAGCAACGACTATGAAGCGCGCGTCGGGCGCAGCTATTGGGATATCTTCCGCGAGAACGTGCTGAATCTATTCAACATCGTCCTGGGCAGCCTGCTGATTGGCGTGATCCTGCTGGGAGACTACGCCACGGCGATATTCGCGGGCTTCAGCGTTGTCTCGAATACGTTTTTTGGCATGATTCAGGAGTTTAACGCCAAGCGCCAGCTCGATCGGCTGGCGGCGCTGAGCGAGCAGAACGTGTCTTGCCTGCGTGACGGGGACTGGATCGACGTGCCGATGCGGGCGGTGGTCAAGGACGAGATGATCCGCATCGAACCTGGCGATCGCTTGGTCGTCGATGGCAGGATCGTCCGGAGTGATTCGCTGGAAATGGACGAATCGCTTTTGACCGGCGAATCGGACGCCATTAGCAAGGCGCCCGGCGACGATGTCTACTCCGGTTCCTTCTGTACCGCTGGCGCCGGCATTATGCGCGCCAGCAAAGTCGGCGCGGAAAGCTATATCAATCGACTTTCCACCATCGCCAAGCAATACAAGATCGTCAAAACGCCCACTCAAGTCAAGATCGACATCATCGTCGAAATCACCGTCTTGATCATGTTCGTCTTCGTGCCCATGATCTTCATCACCGGTTTCCTGATTGACAACGCCTTCCTGGAAATCGTGCGTAACGCCGTCGTTTTCACCACCAGCCTGGTGCCGCAAGGATTGGTTTTGGTGGCGATCCTTTCGCTGACTATCGGCGCGGTCAAGATCAGCCGGCAGCAGACGCTGGTTCAGCGCGTCAATGCCGTGGAATCGCTGGCCAACGCCACCGTGCTTTGCTTCGATAAAACCGGTACGCTCACCCAGAACAAGCTCGCCGTGCAGGAGATCATCGCAATTGGCGAAGCCGATATCAGCGCGATCCAGCGCGACCTGTTCATATACTTGAAGAATCTGGCGCATCTGAACAATACCGCCCAGGCCATCAAGCGCTATATCGAAGGCGTCGTCGACGCAGACGGCTATCCGTCAAAGCAGCGAGAGATCCCGTTTTCTTCTTTGCGCAAATGGGCGGCGGTTGAGTTGCCGGGCTCGACGCTGCTGCTGGGCGCGCCGGAACGCCTCCTGCTTCCGTCGGATCCGCATTTTGCTCATGCGCAGGCGCTGGCGCGGGACGGCATGCGCGTACTGGCTTTCGCGCGGATGCAGGGCGCGCCAGCCGCTGAGGCCATTGAGGTCGCGGATGCGGTAGAGCCGATTGCGCTGATTATCATGAGCGACCAGATTCGGGACGATATTCAAGACACCTTGCAAGCCTTCCGCGACGAAGGCTTGAAGCTCAAGGTCATCTCCGGCGACAACCTGGAAACGGTGCGCGCCATCGCGCGGGAAGCTGGCATGTCGGTTGACAGTGCTTATAGCGGCGCCGAACTTGAAGCCATGGGCGCGACGGATTTTGCCAGCGCCGTCAGCGAGTCGCAGGTCTTCGCCCGCGTCGAGCCCGATACCAAACAGCGCATCGTCGAGTCGCTGCGGCGGGGCGGCGAATACGTCTCGATGGTCGGCGACGGCGTCAACGACGTGCCGGCGCTGAAAGCGGCCAACCTGGCTATCGTCATGAACGACGGCACCCAGATCAGCAAGGATGTGGCCGATATTGTGCTGCTCAACAACGCCATGTCGACTCTGCCGCGGGCTTTCCGCGAGGGCAAGGAAACCACGCAGACCATCTTCGGCACCATGAAGATGTTCCTGGTGCGCAATTTCTACAATATCGCGCTCTTCGTTTTCATCGCTTTCATGGCGCTGCCTTTTCCGATCACGCCGGTGCAGATCAGCTGGGCCACCTTCGGCACGGTCAACCTGCCGGCGACTTTCATCGCTTTCGGCTGGCTGCGCCCGCAGTACATGGCGCGCTTCCGCCGCGACGTGATGGACTACATCTTCACCATGGGCTTCATCGGCGCGGTGATCATGACGCTGCTCTATCTGATCACCTGGTTCAGCAGCGATGGCGACCTGACGCTGACGCGCTCGAACATCACCATCATGGTAGCGCTCTATGGCATGCTGATCACCTGGCATATTCAGGGCATTGAGCTTTATCAGCCGCGCAGCTTCGTTCAGCACTGGCGCATCACCCTGCTAACCAGCGTCTTGACGGCGCTGACCATCCTCATCATGTACGCCTATCCGGCGCTCTTCGAGTTCAAGCCGCCGGTCTGGGACGGCGGCGACGGCTCGCTGCTGATCGTGGCCATCGCGGTCTTGTTCCTGCTGACGATGGCGCTGTTGAGTCACGGGATGAAGTATCGCTACCTGCTCAGCCGGTTTTGGGATTTGATGTCGCCGGATCGGGGGTAGGGCGGTTTTGCCACAGAGGGCGCGTAGACACAACCCTTCGGCGCAGAGGGCACAGAGAGATTTCACGAAAAACCGACCCACCTCAACACGGGACTATACATGAGCGTAGTACCGGAGGAAGGGGGCTCAACCTCCCCCGCCACCGCTCCCAGAGCCAGACCACCGCGACCGCCGAAAACAGAAAGAGCAGTGGATCCGTGGGCGAGCGGTAGCGCGTTGAGGGATGGAAGAGCAGGTAGACCGCCGTCTGGCTGATCTGCACGAAAAACAGAGGGCTCAGATCCCGCCAGTCGCGGCGGCTCAAGACGGCGCCGCCGATAGCCAGCAGCCACAAGCCGCCAAAATAAACGACATGCAGGCTGCGCCCGACGACAGCGAAGAGGCTCTCGTCTTGATAGGCGGCATTGGCAGCGCTGACGCCGGTATGGGAATCGCCGTCGTTGATGATTTGCAGGACGCCGTCGGCAGTGACATGCAGACGTTCGCCCGCGCGCAGGTTGTTGAGCGGCGTCACCTGCGGGTTCCAGTAAACCCAGAATTTCACCCAAAGCAGTTCCGGTATGCGCCCGGGATGCTCGCGCAGGTAGCGCAAGCCGGCGTTCAACAGCAATTGATTGTTGCGGTAGGGGTCATCGGTCCGCGGGGCGTCGGGCGGCCGGCGCGACCATTGCACGTCGTAGCCGGCGCGGAAGATGGGCACGGTCTCTCGATTGTTGCCCTGATACAGGTTCTCGCCGCCGTTGAGCGCCACAGCCACGAATCCTCCGTGAATGGCCGCGCCACGGACCAGCCAGGGCAGCAAGACTAGCACGCTGACAATCGCCACCGGCAGGGCGCGCAGCAGGGTTTGCCGCCAGCTCAAGCGAAAGAGGAACCAGAGCGCCAGCAGCAGCGCCAAGGGCGGCAATAGCGCTCGCGCCAGGGCGGAAATGCCCAGGACGATTCCAGCGGCGCCGGCCAGCGCGAAGGTCCGGTGATTCCACCTTTCCTGTTCGCGCAGCAGGATCATCAGCCAGACGAAGAGATGCAGCAAAGCAATCCAGAGCGCGGTGTCATTCAGCGTGAGATTTTGGAAGATCAGGTAGGGGTAGAGCGCGAAGAAGAGCGCGCCGAGCGCGCCGATCCATTCGCCGCGATGTCGGGGGAAGAGCCGCCGGGCAATATCGTAGAGCAGGGCGATGGAACAAACATCAAAGAGCGTATGAACCAGGCCGACGGCGACATAGCTGCGCCCGAAGACAGCATAGACCAGCGCCAGGGCAATGCTATAGAGCGGCGGCAGAACCGAATCCGGCGCCCCGGGCTCGCGGCCGTAAACGCCGGTCTCCAGCAGATTCAGCGCGTAGGCGTCATAAGCGACCGAGCCGTGAATATCGCCGCCGGGCTGGCTGAAGGCGAAGACCGATGGAAAGGCGAATAGCGCGCCGAGCCGCGCCAGGAAGGCGATGGCCAAAACCAGAAATAGTTTCTTATGAACAAGCGGCCTGGGCATCGTTCGATCTTCGCTCTTGCTGGGTATCAGATCTCGACAGATGGAGCGGTGAGTTGCGGTGAGTTATGAATAGCCCCGCAGAAATGTTTTTAGTTTCTCGCTGAAAAAACGAAATCCCCCTACACAACTGTACAGGGGGAGGACATCAGATGCTTGTTAATTGAGGCCTGGTCCACTGGGAAGGGGCGCCAAGCTTCGCTGCTAAACCGCCGGCTGCTTGTAGCCTAGCGTTATCGACTCGATATCGTCCATCAATTGGTTGAACTGATCGAGATTGAGTTGCTGCTTGGCATCGGACATGGCGACGTCGGGGTTGGGGTGGACTTCCACCATCAAGCCGTCGGCGCCGCTGACGCGGGCTACGCGCCCCAGCGGATTGGCGATATCGCGGCGGCCCGCGGAGTGCGAGATGTCGACGATCACCGGCAGGTGCGTTTCTTGCTTTAGCAGCGGCACAGCGCTGATATCCAGCGTATTGCGCGTCCATTCGCTGAAGGTGCGGATGCCGCGTTCCATGAGAATGACCTGGTGGTTGCCACTGCTCATGATGTATTCGGCGGCGTAAATGTATTCCTTCAAAGTCGCGCCGAAGCTGCGTTTGAGCAGCACGGGCTTGCTTTGCTTGCCCAGGGCCCGCAGCAGGAAGCTGTTTTGCATGTTGCGGGCGCCCACCCAGAAGGCGTCGACATATTCGTCCATCATGGGTATCAACGATAGATCCAGTACTTCGCTGATGACGACCAGGCCGTATTTGTCGGCGACCCGTCGCGCGATCTTCAAACCCTCTTCGCCCATGCCCTGGAAGTCGTAGGGCGAGGTGCGCGGTTTGTAACCCATGCCGCGGATCATCTTGACGCCGCGGGCGGCCAGCGCAGCCGCCACCTGGTCCATCTGCTCGTAGCTTTCCACGGCGCAAGGACCGGCGATAAGCTCGAAACTGTCATTGCCCAGGCGCAAACCGTTGCTGAATTCGATGATGGTATGCTGATCCGGCGCCTTGCGCTGGACAAGGATTTTCTCCATCGCGTCGCTTTCTTCGAGGTTCAAGGTAGCGCGGAAGATTTCGCTAAAGAGCTTGCTGATGGTTTCGTTGCTGAAGGGACCTTCGTTGGCCATCTGCAGCGCGGTGAGCATCTCGGCTTCGCGCTGCGGGTCATAATGCCGCGTGCCCATCTCTTGCAGAACCTTGCCGATTTCCAGCGCGATTTCGGCGCGCTTGTTGAGTAATTCCAGGATCTCCAGATTGATCGGGTCAATCTGATCCCGCAACTCCTTGAGACGGTTTGTTGAGGACACGGCTTCTGTACTCCCAATACATCCATTAAATGGCCGATGAGGGGTATTATACACAGGTATCGGCAAATAGCATGGTCAGATTTTATCCGCCGGGCGAGGTCTGTGATGCCGGCTTTTATTCCAGGTTTGTCGCTTTCGCGCGCGTTTTTCCACGAGGCGGTCGCGCCCATTATTAATCAGGATTACCCTGGTTTGTCTTATAGCGCCGCTTTGATCGGCAGTGGTTCGGAAGTGCTGGGATATGATACCGAAGTGTCCACCGATCATCATTGGGGTCCGCGCGTCATGCTATTCCTTCGACCTGCGGATCACGCCCGCCACGCTCCGGCATTACGGGACTTGCTCAGTCATCGTCTGCCGTACCAATTCGCGGGCTATTCAACGCATTTTGGGTTGCCAAAGGTCGGCGGAGGCGACGACGGGACGCAGATTCCAGAGAGGATTGATTCCGGTCCGGTCAATCACCGCGTCGAGATTATGACGATTGACGGCTATCTGCGCGCTCACATTGGTATTTCCGCTGGTATTTCCGCTGAACAGCCGCTGAGCGCTGCTGATTGGCTCAGCGTGCCACAGCAAAAGCTGCTCTCGCTCAATGCCGGGGAGGTATTTCGCGACGATCTCGATCTGGCGGCTCTGCGGGCGCGGCTGGCTTGGTACCCGCATGATGTATGGCTGTATCTGCTGGCATGTGGTTGGTCGCGCATCGGCCAGGACGAGCATTTAGCGCCGCGCGCTGCCATGGTCGGCGACGAACTGGGCGCGGCTCTGATCGCCGGTCGCTTGGTGCGCTCCATTATGCAATTGTGTTTTTTGATGGCTCGTCGGTATGCGCCTTATGCCAAGTGGTTTGGCAGCGCTTTCGCGGAATTGCCCTGCGCAAGCGAATTGATTCCGGCGCTGCGGGGCGTCCAAGTCGCGAAGGATGATGAAGACCGACAGGCGGCTCTATGCGAGGCTTACGAGAGCCTGAACCGTCAGCACAACGCGCTGGGACTGACCCAGGCGATTGAACCGGCGCTGCTGCCCTTTCATAATCGCGGTTTCCAGGTCAGCGCGGCCTGGCGCTATTGCGAGGCTTTGATCCAGCGCATCGGCGATGACCAGCTTCGGGCGGCGGCGGCGCGAGCGCCAATCGGCAGTATTGATCAGTTCAGCGACAACACGGACTTGCGCGAGGCGGCGCATCTGCGCCGGAAGATCGCAGGGCTATATCAGCGATAATGCCCCCGAGCGCGCCGCTGCAAAAGCCGTTACCGATCGCCGCACGTCGGCTTCCGTTGTCGCCCAGGAACAAACGCTGATGCGTATTACGGGTTCTCCGCGCCACTCCGACCCGCCACACCAGCACTCGCCGCTGGCTTGTAGCGCGCGCAGGGTTTCCCGCGTCAATTCCGCACTCTCGCAAGCCACCAGCACCTGATTGAATACGACGTCATTCAGTACCCGAAACTTGCGCCTGGCCAGTTCGTCGGCGAATTGCCGGGCCCGGGCGCAAAGTTGCGCAACCAGTTCATCGACGCCGGCGCGGCCCAATGCTTTCAGCAGCGCCCACAGTTCGATCCCGCGCGCTCGACGCGACATCTCCGGCGTGTAGAGCATGCCGTCGCGCGCCTCGCTGAAGTGGAGGTAGCTGCCGCTCGCTTGTAATGCCTCTAGCAGCGTCAAGCGATCTTTGCAGAATACGATGCCGCAATCGTAGGGGCTGTTGAGCGTCTTGTGGGCGTCGACGGACCAGGAATCCGCGAGTTCAATGCCAGCGCTCAGGCGCGCCGTCGCTCGGCAAGCGCGGGCCCACAAGCCAAAAGCGCCGTCGACATGCACCCAAGCCTCAGCCCGCTTTGCCGCAGCGCAAATGGTCGCGAAATCGTCGAAGGCGCCGCTGTTGACGTTGCCCGCCTGCAGGATCAGCAGCGCTGTTTTATCCAGTTGGGGAAGCTGCCGGGTATCGAATCTGCCTTGATCGTCGGTGGCTGCAAGCTCGATCTGAGCTTGGCCAATGCCGAGGATCGTCAGCGCTTTATAGACGCTGCCATGTGCCGCCTCGCTCATAATCAGGCGGATGGGGGGCGCGCCGAAAAGCCCGCGCTCGGCGACATCCCAGCCCTGCCGCGACAGGATGGCATTGCGTCCAGCTAGTAAGCCGCAAAGGCTTGCCGTTGACGTCCCGCTGACAAAGCCCGCCGCGCTGCCCTTTGGCAGGTCAAGCAGATCAACCAGCCAGGTTTCGCAGATCGCTTCCAGCTTGGCGGCAATCGGCGACATGATGCCCAAGGCCGCGTTCTGATCCCAAACATCCGCAAGCAGCCTCGCCGCCAGCGCCGCCGGAATCACGCCGCCGTTGACGAAGCCGAAGTAGCGTCCGCCGCCCTGGGCGACCGCCGCTGGCGCGCCGATCTCGTGCAGCTGCTGCAAGATGACGCCTGTTTCGCAGGGTCCAGCTGGCAAACCCTCGTCCAAGGATTGCAAAGCCTCCAGGGCGTGCGCAGTCGGGAAGGCGGGACGGTCCTTCAGCGAATCCAGATATGCCAGGGCGTGATCGAGCGCCTGGCGATAGATCGCTTTGTCTTTCGATTCGTTTTGCAGTCGAGTCAATAGCTCACTCATCGCAGCATCCCCTTCGCCCGCCGATTGCGGTAAATGGCGCGTTCGCGCGATTGCTCTGGCCGTAATCTCAGGGCGCATTTCAATATTTTGGCAGATGTCCACAGGGCAATCGCTTCAAAAATGGTATCTTGTGGAGCAATGCAACGAACAAACTGAAAATTCACCACAGAGCGCACAGAAGTAAAACCAGGTAAGTAATACAAATTCTTCAAAAGTAATGATCTGTAGGGGCGACATACCATGTCGCCCAAAAAAGCAAGCCATCGTGGCATCGGGCGACCAGATTGGTCGCCCCTACACGCCCCTTATTTTCGCATTACTTACTTGGAATTACTGAGCGCACAGAGAAATGCCTCATTTACTTTGTGTCTTTGTGGTTGGTCATGCTTTCGACCGGGCAAAACTTCTTAGCTTGCCAATAATCTGAAATGCGCACCGTAATCTCAAGGCAATATATTTCCGCTAAAACATGTACTATACTATACGTATCCGATTCGATTAGGAGAGTGAAGAGGATTATGGAAACGATCAAGAAACCGTCATTGTGGCTGGGCGCATTGGTCGGCGCCCTGTTGACGATGACGCTGACTTCAGTGTTATTCTTGGCCGATCAACTCGCTGGATTGCCCTTTATCCCCTTTGATGTGTTCGACTTTGTTTCGCGGATTTTGCCGGGCGCGCTGCTGACCTTCGGCATTGATATGATGGTGGATATCATCATCGCCTTTAACATGGGCGAGACGTCAGCCGCTGCCAAGACCGCCGAGCAGTTAATGGGTCTGGGCGCCTTCCTCGCGCTGGGCTTGGTAATAATCGCGGTTTTCTACGCGCTATTGAATCGCAGCAATACCCGCGCTCGCGATCTTGCCCCGGGTTTGGTGCTGGGCTTGGGTATTGGCGCGGTCATGATGATGATTTCCGTGCAGGTGAACCTGACCGCCACCGCCCCCAGCGGCGCGCAGGTCATCTGGGTGGGCTTGGTATTCGCGCTTTGGGGGGCGGCTGCCAACTGGATCTATAACACGCTGGCGCATAGCGGGGCCAAAACCAAGATCGACGAAGAGACGGGCGAGACGATCACTGTCGAGGCGCTTGATCGCCGCCAGTTCATGGTGCGCATCGGCGGCGCCAGCGCGGTTCTGACGGTCATCGGCGCCGGGCTGGGCGCCTTCATCGGCAATCGCCCGGGCCAAGGGCAGGTCGTCGGCAGCGCTTCGGGCGCGACGGGCGGCGATGTCCTGCCCAACCGCGAAGGCAATATGGCGCCGGCCCCGGGCACTCGACCGGAATACACGCCGCTTGACGATCACTATCGCATCGACATCAGTTCGCGACCTCCGGTGATTGACTCCGGCGAATGGCGGCTCGATGTCACGGGCTTGGTAGACAATCCTGTCAGCTTGTCCTTGGGTGATCTGTACGATAAATTCGAGCGGGTTGATCGCTTTATCACCTTGTCTTGCATCAGCAACCGCATTGGCGGCACGCTGATCAGCACCACCAAATGGTCGGGCTTCCTAATGAGCGACTTCCTGGATCTGGTGAAACCGCAAGCGGAGGCTGTCGCGCTGAAAATCACCGGCGCGGACAATTTCGATGAATATGTCATGCTCGATGTCATCAAGGCCGACGACCGCATCATGTTCGCCTACGAGTGGGACGACCAACCGCTGAAGCAGAAGCACGGTTTCCCGTTGCGCATCTATATCCCTGATCGTTACGGCATGAAGCAACCCAAGTGGATCGAGAGCATCGAATTTGTCGATACCTGGCAAGAGGGTTACTGGGTGCGCCGCGGCTGGAGCGTCGAAGCGCTGGTGAATCCGACCTCGGTTGTGGACACCGTAGCAACCGATGCCATCCTCAAGGACGACGAGGGTTATGTCGTGCCTGTCGGCGGGATCGCCTATGCCGGCGCCAAGGGCATCTCCCGCGTCGAAGTCAGTGTCAACGACGGCGATTGGCAAGAGGCGAAGCTGCGTATGCCGCTTTCGGAACTGACCTGGGTCCTGTGGCGCTTCGACTGGCGCTTCCAGGAAGGCGACTATCGCTTTGCCGTGCGCGCTTATGACGGCGACGGCAATCTGCAAAGTCTGGAATCGCGCGGTACCCGCCCAGACGGCGCTACGGGCGTCCATTCCAAGAAAGAGGCGATGCCTTCGCTAGCCGATCTGGAGAATCCGCAAACCGAAGCCGAGGCTTAATCGGCTCATCAATCGTCAAGTCAGCGCCTCTTCCACCCGCGCGTGGAAGAGGCGCTTTTCATTTATACACGCAGCGTATTCAGGGTGCATTTCAATATTTTGGCAGATGTCCGCAGGGCAATCGTCTCAAAAATGGTATCTAATGGAACGATGCAACGAACAAACTAAAGATTCGCCACAGAGCGCACAGAGAAAGACAAAAGATCATTTCTGTTTGCAGGCGTTTCAGCGGACTCTGTTGAAAAAGCACTAAAACCCCCACCCCAAACCCCTCCCCGAGAGGGAGGGGCTTTAACGGCTTATTAAGGTTCAAAAGCTCCCCCTCCCTCATTTTGGGGGTAAGGGGCTGGGGGGATGGGGGCAGTATTTCAACAGCGTCCAGCGAAACTCCCCTACATCGCCTCCCTTTTGGCAGGCAAGAGCTTAAATCTCGGTGTTCTCGGTGGTTAATTGCCAATAATCTGAAATACACCCACTTCTCCACCTCATTTTGACGCGCTCCTGCTCACAGGCGCCTCCGCGCGGGACGCAGGTTTGCCAATACATCCGCCTGATGGTATCGTTCTGGCACTATTCGCCCTGCAACAGGTTGCAAGATGTTTCGCAGTCTTCCGTTTTGCTTGATCCCGCTGGCGCTAATGCTCGTCGTCACGAACGTCGCGTCGGCGCTCCGCATATACGCGCCTGTAACGCTGGAGTCGGTCGCGCTGCGGCGCGCCGAGGATTGTTCGGGGGCATTTCTGGCTCATGAACTGGACCATATCACGACGCCGACTTCGCTGCCGATCGGCTTTTACGACAGCAATGGCGCAGGTTTGGCCATCAATGACTTGAACAATGACGGCTTGCTGGATATCGTGCTGGCAAACCTGGGCGGCGACAACGCTGTTTTCTGGAATGTGGGCGGTCTGCAGTTTCGGAAGCAGGCGCTTCCCTCCCTGGCGCCGTCGCGGGCGGTTGCCACCGTTGATGTCGACGGCGACGGGTGGCTTGATATCGTCTTCACGCAGCAGGCAGCCGCGCCGCTGTATTGGCGCAATCAAAAAGGGACCGGCTTCGCTATCCAGGTTTTGACCGGCGTCAGCTATATTGGCTACGCCATGAACTGGCTTGATGTCGACCGCGATGGCGATCTCGATTTGCTCACCGGCTCCTACGATGTCGAGAACGAAATGATCCTGGGCCAATCGGGGCCAAAATCGGGACTGATCTATTACGAACAAGGCGACGACCGCTTCCAGGCGACACGCATCGCAAATCGCTCCAATACCCTGGCTCTTCTCTCCAACATCAACGCGGAAGGCGACTACGAAATCATCATCGGCAACGACTTCGCTGTGCCCGACCGTTACTTCACATTTGTAAACGGCAACTGGCAAGAGGCGGAGCCGCCGCCGGTGATGCCGCACAGCACCATGAGCTATGATGCGGCCGACCTGGACAATGACGGTTTGCTCGAAGTCTATGCCGTTGACATGAAACCCTATGCCGATGACGAAGAAACGGAGGCGCAGTGGGCGCCGGTGATGGACATGATGATGGCGATGCCCCATGTCGACGGCGATCCGCAGATCATGGAGAATGTGCTTTACGCCGGCGCTGGAGCGGGCTTGGCGACGAATATCGCGCCTCGGCTGGGCCTGGACGCGACCGGCTGGAGCTGGTCGACGAAATTCGGCGATCTGGACAACGACGGATTCCAGGATCTATACGTCGTCAACGGCATGATCTCGCGGGAGATGTTCTCGCACTTGCCGGGCAACGAATTGGTGGAAGAAAACCAGGTCTATCGCAATCATTCCGGCAGTCAGTTTGTGCCGCAGCCAGGCTGGGGGCTCAACGACCGGGCGAGCGGACGCGGCATGTCACTGGCGGATCTGGACAACGATGGCGATCTGGATGTGATCGTCAACAACTTGAATGCGCCGGCGAAAGTCTTCGAGAATCAACTTTGCGGCGGCGATAGTATCGAGGTCGATTTGCATTGGGGGCTTTCCGCAAGCGCCGGCGTCGGCGCGCAACTGATTCTGAAAACCGGCGCAGGCGCCTATCGCCGTGATATAACCGTATCCAGCGGTTATCTTTCGGGCGATCCCAGCCGCGTACATTTCGGCTTTGTTCCCGGCACGATTCTGGAACGGCTTACCATCATCTGGAATGACGGCGAATACAGCGCCGTGGACGAATTGAGGGCGAATACCTTGATCACTGTGGAGCGGGAATAGCAGTCAAGTCGTCTCTTCATTTGTTACCCGTAAAAGTACCGTAATATTCACAGAATCGACCCTGCAATCTATTTTTGCTACTGAATCATGTGCGGAACACATCAGTCCATCATGCTTTGGCTCGCTTGCGAAGGAGCGGCTGGTGTGCCAGAATCACGCCATTGCAAACTCTTGTTGATAGGAGTTCGTCATGTTTTCGAAAATATATTTGAAACGCATTACCTCTACACTGCTAATTGTCGCGCTGCTGCTTTGCCTGGGGCTCGCCGCGGCGCCGCTGACCGCGCAGGACAGCCTCGCCGACGCCGCGGCCGCATTGGCCGGCTCCATGGCTGAGTACGGTGTCAGCGAGAGCGACATCAGCTTCAGCAACGCGGGGCAGACGATCGTCGGCACGCTGGCCATGCCGGAGGGCGAGGGACCTTTCCCGGTCGTCCTGCTGCTGCACGGCTTCACTGGCATGCGCCATGAACTGCCGGTTCTCGGCACTGAAGACACGATGTTCAGCCGGGCTGCTCGCTGGCTGGGCGAACGCGGGGTCGCCAGCCTGCGCATCGACTTCCGCGGCTCCGGCGAGAGCGAAGGCGCTTGGGAAGATACGACCTTCAGCGGCCAGATCTCGGACGCCATCGCGGCGCTGGATTACCTGGAGATGCTGGAAGGCGTCGACAGCGGCAATATAAGCATCATTGGTCTCAGTCAAGGCGGACTTGTTGGCGCGGCGACGGCCGGGCGCGACGCGCGCGTCAGCAACCTCGTGCTCTGGTCCGCGGTATCGAATCCTGTCATGAGTTACGGCATCCTGCTGGGTTATGACAACTTGCTGGCCGGCGCGGCGGCCGGCGACGAAGCGCTGAGCATCGTATTGCCCTGGGGCGCCGAGACATCGCTCAAGGGTCCGTTCTTCGAGGATATCTTCCTGGTCGATCCGGTGGCAGAGATAGCCGGCTATGGAGGACCTCTGCTGGCCGTCACTGGGGCGCGCGACACAACCGTGACACCGCAACCGCAGGCGGGCCAGGTCTTTCTGGACTACCACGAGGGCGCGGAGGCGCTGGTCGTGCTGGATGGCGACCATATCTTCGACGTATTGGCGGAGGTTACAGAAGTGATTGACGAGGCTCTGGCATACAGCCTGGCCTGGCTGCAGGGCAACTGGTAGAGCGAGCGCTGATGGAGGGGCCGCGGCTAGAGTGGCGGGGGGCGATTAACCGCGCCGACGCGCATCGACAACCACCTGACAGCCGGTAGGGGCGTTTCGCTGAAACGCCCGACGTGTAGAAACTGAATGAGAATCGGGCGACTCGCCGACTCGCCCCTACCAGATCGTTGGTATTTTGGTTTGTGATCCCATGCTGTGAACTGGGTAAAAGTATTTCAACCGAAAATGATACATTAGCCAGGAGCGCGCGGTTTGACAGAGCAAAATCCGCATGTTAGATTATTGTATCGGTTGCGCAATCGGTTTTATGGTTGTAACGGCTGAATTGCAGGTGAATAGTTGACGGTCCTACGAATGATTATTGCACCACCGTCATTGATTTTGGCGAACAGGATCATTGCGACAACCCCGCATAATGATGTCGCGGGAGGCGACTAGGTGGCCGCGACGATAAAAGCAAGGCGCGATGGCGAGTCGCTTTGGGCGGCGAAAATACGTGAGTTCCGGGGCGCCTTCACCGGGCTGCGGCGAGAAGAATCAATCGCCGGTTATTTATTCCTCTTGCCGAACCTGATCGGGTTCCTGGTGTTCATGCTCTTCCCGATTCTCTTCGCCTTTTACATCATGCTCACGGACTG
Organism: Chloroflexota bacterium; assembly: GCA_028873975.1. Taxonomy (GTDB): domain Bacteria; phylum Chloroflexota; class Anaerolineae; order Aggregatilineales; family Phototrophicaceae; genus UBA6055. The sequence goes on along the minus strand of JAPPMO010000026.1, from coordinate 183,908 downwards.
GAGCCTGGCGAAAGCGCCGGAGTTCATCGGTCTGAAAAACTTCGATACCATGGTCAATGACAGGCTTTTCTGGAAGTCGCTTGGCAACAGCTTCTATTATACCTTCGTGGCCGTGCCCACTGGCATTTTCATCGCCTTCTGGCTGGCGCTGGCGCTCAATCGCAAAATGCGCGGCATCATCTTTTTTCGCACCGTCTATTTTCTGCCGCAAATTACCTTGACAGTGGCAGCGGCGACAGTCTGGCGCTGGATTTACCAACCCGAAATCGGCATGATCAACCATGCTCTCGAATGGCTCGGCATTGACGGACCGAAATGGATTCACGATACCAAATGGGCTATGCCCAGCGTCATCATCATGAGCAACTGGCAGGGCATCGGTTTCGCCATGTTGATTCTGCTGGCCGGTTTGCAGGGCATCCCGGAAGAGTACTACGAGGCGGCTTCCATAGACGGCGCCAGCGGCTGGCAGCGTATGCGCTATGTGACGCTGCCCATGCTCTCGCCGGCGTTTTTCTTCGTGGTCGTCACCTCGCTGATTGGCGCCTTCCAAGCCTTCGACCAATTCTACATATTGACCGAAGGCGGTCCCGCCCACGCGACGACGCCATTAACGCTCTACATCTTCCAGAACGCCTTCACCTTCTTCAAGATGGGTTACGGCGCGGCGCTGGCGGCGGTCTTGTTTGTTATTATCCTTATCATCACTATCATTCAATGGCATCTGGCGCGGCGCTGGGTGTTCGGCTTTGACGAAGACGAGTAAGCAGGGAGTAATCAGGCAAAAGCGATGGCGAGCGCGACAAAGATGAAAGGCAGTTTATTCGGGCAGCGGCAGGTCAAGATCCTGGTGGATCTATTCACCTATGTCGTGTTGGCGGTCGTGGGCATCATCTTCATCATGCCCTTCGCCTGGATGGTCGCCAATTCCTTCAAAGATATCCGCGGCATTTACACCTACCCGCCGGAATTCATCCCGGAAGTCTGGCACTTCGAGAACTACACCGAAGCCTGGACGATGACGCATTTCGATGCCGGCTTTCTCAACAGCGCTATCGTCGCCGCGGCGGTGGTGCTGGGCCAATTGTTCACTGCCAGCCTGGCCGGCTATTCTTTTGCTCGGCTCCGTTACCCCGGGCGCGACAAGATCTTCCTGCTCTATATTTCGCTGATGATGGTGCCCTTCACCGTCCTGTTGATTCCTCTGTATGTGCAGATGCGCTACTTCAATTGGATCAGCACCTTGCAAGCGGTGATCGTGCCCTTCCTCTTCACCCCCTGGGGCACGTTTATGATGCGGCAATTCATGGTGACTATTCCGCGTGAATTGGAGGACGCCGCGCGTATTGACGGCTGCGGTTTCTTCCGCACCTACTGGTTGATCATCCTGCCCCTGACCAAACCGGCGCTGGCGACGCTGGCCATTTTCACTTTTGTCAACACCTGGAACAGTTTCCAATGGCCGCTGATCGTGCTGGGCAAACCCAAGGTCAAGACGCTGCCCTTGCTGCTGGCGTCTTTCCAGAATCAGTCCGGCATGCGCACGCCCTGGCATCTGATCATGGCGGCCGCGACATTTGTCGTCATCCCGGTTTTGATCGCATTTGTTGTCGGACAAAAGTATTATGTCCGCGGCATTGTAACGAGCGGCATCAAAGGAGGTGGCTAGGCAACCAACAAATTCTTCTATTCGGAATCGCATTTTCAATTATGAAAGGATGTACCCATGATTCGCAAAATCGCTCTGATCGTTTCAGTCATGGCGCTGTTCAGCTTTGCTTTCGCGGGCTCGGCGCAGGACATGACCGACTGGACATGCGGCACTGTAGATGGCGATATGTCCGGCGCCATCACCATCACCGGCTGGGAAGGACCCGGCGAGGTCGACAAGTTCTTGCTCGCCTTCGACGAATTCTTCGGCGAATACTATCCCAATGTCGAACAGATACTCAACACGGGCGTCTCCTGGACGGATTACTGGACGACCTTGCCGGCGCAGTTGGCTGGCGGCGCCGAGATCGACATGGCTTGGATGCACGATACCCGCAACGATACCTTCGCCGCCAATGGCTGGGCGCTGAACCTCGACAGTTACCTGGAAGCCTGCCCGATCCCCGGCTGGCCCGAGAGCTTCGTCGCCTCGCAGGTGGATGCCTTCAATTACCAGGGCAGCCAGTACGCCATCCCCTATGACCTGGCGCCCGGCGGGCTCTACATCAACCTCGATCTCTTTGAAGCGGCCGGCGTCGAACCGCCCGGCGAGCACACGACCTTCGAAGAGTTTACGGAATTGGCCAACGCGCTAACGCAGGATACCGACGGCGATGGCGATACTGACATCTGGGGCATCAGCAACATGGTCAGCGTCGGCCGCGGCGCCGGCGGCGCCTACTGGATCATCAAGAGCTTCGGCGGCGAGCTGTTCAACGAAGAGAACACCGCGTCTATGATGAATTCGCCGGAAACTGTCGCGGCGCTGCAATGGCTGGTCGACCTGCTCTGGGATTCGGGCGCGCACCCGACGGCTGAATCCGTCGCCGCCACCGGCTTCACGACCGAGTTCCTCTTCGCTAACGGCAATGTCGCGATGCACTATGCGCTGAACGACGCCGCCGCCCGCATGTGGGAACTGGTAGGCGATTCCTTCAACTGGACCGTCGTGCCAACGCCGACCGGTCCGGCCGGGCGCTACAACTTCATCGGCGGCTCCGCCTTTTCGGTCCCGGCTTCGGCCGCGCAGCCCGATCTGTCATACGAGTTGATCCGCTTCACGCTGGCCAACCCCGCTCACCTCTGCCGCACGGCCGCTATGGGCGCGGCATTGACCAGCCAGTCCGAGTTTCATAATTGCGCGGCGCCCGATGACGCGCCCTACGCCGACGCCTACCACGAGGTATTCTCGGTCATAGGCGCGCGCGATGGCGTGCACCCGGCCTACCATCCGAAATACCTGGAATGGGAGACATCGGTCTGGGTGGCCAATATGGACTTGCTCTGGACGGGCGAGGAACGGGATGCGTCGGTCGTGGTGCAGCGCGCGCATGATCAGACCAACGAGTTGTTGGGCGGCTAGCTCGCGCAGTCGCAATTCGTTCACGCAGGCGCGGCGGCGGGTCCCGGGCTCGCCGCCGCCTGTTTTTTCCGCCAGTTGAGAATTAGCGCTTTTTGCCTAATCTATATCGTGCTAATATACCTGCGCGACTTTTTCAGCCGCGCAAACGCTTGTTCCCACTGCTGAAACGCGTGTGGCCGTACTCTTGGACAGCGGCTATTGCTGAATCTAATCCAATTTATTCACAAGGAGTAAAGTTATGAACATGAGACGCATGATTTTGATAGCCATTCTGCTGATCGCATTCAGCGGTATGGCAAGCGCGCAGACCGAGCTCAGCATGTGGTACCATGGCGGCGCCTGGGCGGCCGAGCATCAGGTGTTTATAGACCTCATTGAAGCCTTCAACACGTCGCAATCGGAATACACGGTTGTCTTGGAGGCTTTCCCGCAGGAGTCTTACAACTCATCCATCGTTGCTGCGGCCGCCGCCGGAGAACTGCCGGACATCATTGATGTGGATGGTCCCGTCATGCCGGGCTGGGCTTGGGCTGGCTGGATGGCGCCATTGCAGTTGTCGGAAGGCGCGCTGGATAACTTCCTGCCTGGTCCCATCGGTGAATGGAATGGCGAACTCTATGCGGTCGGCTTGTGGGACGCGGCGGTATCGATTTACGCCCGCCGCTCGGTCTTGGAAGCCAATGACATTCGCATCCCGACCTTGGACGAACCCTGGACCGGCGAAGAATTTGACGACATTCTGGAGCAACTGCAAGCTACTGGCGACTTTGAATATGTCCTGGATCTGGGCATGGCTTGGACTGGCGAATGGTATCCCTACGCCTTCTCGCCCTTCCTGCAGAGCTTTGGCGGCGACATGATCGACCGCGAAACCTACACGACCGCGGAAGGCGTGTTGAATGGTGAAGAAGCCGTGGCCTTTGGCGAATGGTGGCAGAGTCTCTTCGAGCGGGGGCTGGCGCCTGGCACGTCGCAGGATACCGGTGATCGCGAGACCGGTTTCATCGATGGCAGGTACGCCTTGCAGTGGATGGGAAACTGGGCTGGCGTTTCCACGCTGGGAGAAGTTGGTGAAGACCTGATCTTCCTGCCTGCCCCCGATTTTGGGCACGGCAACATCATCGGCGCCGCCTCCTGGCAGTTGGGCGCGTCCTCGACTACGGAACATCCGGAAGGCGTGAGCCAGTTTATTGAATTTGCCATCCAGGACGAGTGGTTGACGGCTTTCAGCGATGCCACCGGTTTGGCGCCGGCGACGCCAAATGCCGCCGCGATGAGCGAAAACTATTCGGCTGGCGGTCCGCTGGAAGTTTTCTATGAGCTGAGCAACCAGCAGGCTTTGATTCGCCCGGTCACGCCGGGTTATGCCACCCTGGCGCTGATTTTCGAGAAAGCCCTGGCGGACATCGCCAATGGCGCTGACGTACAGGATACGCTGGACGCGGCCGTTGATGAAATCGATGCCGACATCGAAGACAACATGGGCTACGGCTTCGACATGTAGTTGGCGCAACACAAAAGAACTGCAGGGGCGAGCCTTGGCCCGTCCCTGCAAATAATGATTGATTTGAGATTACGAAAAGAGCCACGCTCGATACGAATTGGTCCCTTTGGGCAGCCTCATGATTAGCGCATCGGAAACGAGGAAGAACGCGCCGCTTTGGGTGCGTTTGCTCATACCAAAGGACGCGCCGCTGTACCAGCGCAACGAGGCTATTGCTGGCTGGCTGATGGCTTTCCCCGCTCTGCTCGTCCTGACCATATTCCTGGTCATCCCCTTCTTAATGGCTTTTGTCATGTCCTTCACCAACCAGAGGCTGGTTTCTCCAAACCCGACTGAATGGGTGGGCATGCGCAACTTCGAGCGGCTCTTGACCGTTCGTGTCTTCACGCTGGAGCCGGAGCGCGACGACAGCGGCTTCATTGTCTATGACGATGACGGCAGTATCGCTTATCCTCGACTACGGACATTCACGCGAAAGAACCCGGATTACCCGGAATTGAACGGCTTGCGCGAATTCACGTCCTGGCAAGCGGGCGAGAACCGCACAGTGATCCTGGCTGCGGATGTTGTCTTCCTGCGCGCCTTGATCAATACGCTGATATTCGCCGGGGTGATCGCGCCCTTGCAGGGCGGGCTGGCGCTCTTGCTGGCACTCTTGCTAAACCAATCATTGCCTTTCATCAATGTGTTCCGCGCCATTTACTTCGCGCCCGTGGTGGTGTCGATGGTGGTGGTATCGCTGCTATGGCGTTTCATTTACGATGGTGAAAACGGCTTGCTCAACACATTGCTGGGCATAGCTAGTTTTGGCAGTTTCCAGCCGGTCGATTGGCTGGGCAATCCCTATTCCGCCATGCCGGCGATGATCGCCATGTCGGCTTGGCAAGCTGTTGGCTTCCACATGGTCATTTGGCTGGCGGGATTGCAAACGATTCCCGTCAGCTTGTACGAAGCGGCGGGGCTGGACGGCGCCGGCGCCTGGCAAAAATTCCGCTATGTCACCTGGCCCGGGCTGCGCAACACGGCCGTCCTGATCCTAATCGTCATCGTTATCCAGGCTATGGGTTTGTTCGTGCAGGTGGATGTCATGACGCGCGGCGGTCCGCTGGACGCCACGCAGAGCGTCGTCTATCAAGCGGTACAGCGTGGTTATGACAAGCAAGATATCGCCGAAGGTTCAGCCATCTCGGTGGTGCTCTTCTTCGTGGTGCTCGCCATTACCATCGTTAATCGCTACCTGACGCGCGATCGGGACACCTCATGACGACCATGTCTTGGGAAACGCGACATCGCCTGGTCATCAGCTTGCGCTACACGCTGTTAATCCTGATTTCGGCCATCTTCATTTTCCCGATTGTCTTCATGGTCGTCTCGTCCTTGAAGCCGGATCTGCAATTGCTGCGCGACTCCGGCTCGCTGCTGGCTTTTGTGCCCTATGGCGATATTTCCCTCAACAATTACGCCTTCGCTGTCGAGCGCGTACCGGTGATTCAATTCGCCTTCAATTCCATCTTCACCACGGTCGCGGCGGTGCTGGCCAGCATCCTGCTCAATTCGATGGCGGCTTTTTCCTTTGCCTTCCTCAGGTGGCGCGGGAAAAAGCTCATGCTGACATTCATCATTGCCACGTTTATCGTACCCTTCGAGGTGCTCGTCATACCCTTGCTGCTGGTCGTCAACAACCTGCCCTGGATCGGGCCCGAAGGCATCGAAATCGGCTGGCTCAACACTTACCATGTGCAGATCATTCCCTTCATCGCCGATTCGCTGGGCATCTTCCTCTTCTATCAGTATTTCCGTGATCTGCCCGACGAACTGGTTGAGGCGGCGCGGATCGATGGCGCCAGCATTTGGCAGATATTCACGCGCATTGTCATGCCAATTTCCGGTCCTATTCTGGCGACCGTCGCCATCCTGAAATTCCTCCTGATGTGGAACGCCTATATCTGGCCCCTGATGACCGTCCGCACGGAGGAGCTGCGGCCGATCATGGTCGGCTTGCAATACTTCTTTCAGCGATACACATACTGGGGTGAGATAATGGCTTATCTGACCCTGGTGACGATTCCGGTTCTGATATTCTATTTGGCGCTGCAGCGGGCATTCATCGAGAGCATTGCCACGTCGGGCATCAAAGGCTGAAGCGCGCAGCTATTGCTCCGCCCATAATCTGCGCGCAAAAGCCAGGTCCCGGACGATCAACTCGTCAACCCGTTCCTCGTCGCTGTATTCCGCCGAGAAACAGATCGGTCCTTGATAGTCAATCGCTTTCAGCTTCGCGATCACGCGGGACCAGGAAGCGCGCCCCTGTGCCCCAGACGTCCAGTAGATCTTCCACTCGGCGGCTGCGGCTTCGGGACCGGTCACACGCCTCCAGTAGGCGTTTTTGAGGTTCACCACGCACAGGTAGGGCGCCAGGATGTCCAGGGCGGCGTCGCTATCCATCCCCTCGAGGGCGTTATGCGCCGGGTCCCAAACGGCGGCTACATAACGCGGGTCGTAATTCTTGAGCAGATGGTAGGCGCCCATCTCGTTGACCGGGACGAACTTGCCGCTGTGGTTCTGCACGCCGATCCGTACATCGTATCGCTCGCAGAAGGGCAGGGCGGAATCCAGGCGTCGACGCGCTTGCGCTTCGGCGGTCCAGTAATCCATATCATTTTGCCAGAACATGACGCGGTTCATCTTGATGCCGGCAGCGGCGCAGGCGCTGTAAAGCCGCTCGTCATCAAAGGGCAGGGCTGCCGTCACATTCAAGACGCGGATGCCATGTTCGGCGAGCAGTTTGACCGCCGCCGGCAGGTCGCGCTCAATTGTTTCCGGCTCGACCTGGAAGCCCGGCCGCACCGGCAATTCGATCAGGTCGAAGCCCAGGGACTTGATATGCGCCGCCAGTTCAGGCAGGGGCAGGTTCTTCCAGGGTTTGGTGAAGATGGCTAATTCATTCAACGCGCGTCTCATTCAACTCTGGGTCGGCAACATGGATACCAGGTCGATGTTGACGCGCGGCGGCAAACCGGCGATGAAAACTACGGTGGCCGCGATATCCTCCGGCTGGATCATTTTCATCTTTTGCTCCTGGCTGAACTTGAGGGGCCGCCGGTCAATGATGGGCGTGTTGCCCGCGCCAGGATTGAAGAGGCAGGCGCGCACGCCGCGGGCGTTGCCTTCTTCGTTCGTGACCGCGTTGAGCGCTTCCATGCCAATCTTGCTGGTGCTGTAGGCGACGCCGGCGCCGATGCTGGGGAACATGCCCGCCCGCGACGCGATATTGATGATAAGCCCATCGCCGCGCGCTTTCATTTCCGGCAAAACCGCTCTGGTGAAGACGTAGGCGCTGGTCAAGTTGATTTCCATTAGTTCGCGATACTGCGCCGCCGAGGTATCTGTGATAGAACGCTGCGGAATGTTGGTTCCGGCGTTGTTGACCAGCACATCAATCGCGCCGAAAGCCGCTCGCGTCCGCTCGACTGCGGCATGGATTTGGGCGTCGTCGCTGACGTCGGCCGGGCAGACCAGGGCTTCGCCTCCAGCATTCACGCGCGCCGCCGCGGCGACTTTTTCCAATACTTCGGCGCGCCGCGCGACCAGGCTGACCTTGGCGCCTTCTGCCGCGCAAGCAATGGCGATCGCTTCGCCAAATCCGCTGCTGGCGCCGGTGACGATGATCGTCTTGTTTTGTAGTTTTCCCATGTTGAGGCTCCTGCTTTCTTCAAGCCATGATATTGAGCTTAGCGCGGGTGACCTCGTAGCGCAACGATCCATCGCGCAGGAAGCGCTTGATCTCGTCGACGCAATATCGACCCTGCCGGGCGCGCGCCTGCTGTGTATGCGCCGCGATATGCGGCGTAATAATCACGTTTTGCAACTGGCGGAAAGGGCTGTCGTCCGGCAAGGGCTCATGCTCGAAGACATCGAGCGCCGCGAAGATCCGGCCCGACTGCAATTCGGCCAGCAGCGCCGCCTCGTCGATCAGATGCGCCCGCGCTGTGTTGATGAAGATCGCGCCGTCTCTTAGCAGGGCGAATTGCTCGGCGCCGATCATTTGATAGGTCTCGTCTGTCGACGGCGCGTGCAAACTGACGATGGGGCATTCGCGCAATAGCTGTTCCAGCTCAACTTTCCTCCCGCCCAGAGCCGCCGCTTCGTCGGCGCTGAGGTAAGGATCGTAGATCCAGAGTTCGGCATCCAGCGTGCGCAGACGGCGCATGCTTTCGCGCCCGGTGAGGCTGGCGCCGACGATGCCGATGACCTGTCCGGCGAGTTCCTTGCCCAGTTCAAACGAGCGCGCGGCGGCCCATCCCCCTTCCTTGAAGGCGCGGTCAAGCTCGTGGAATCGCCTCAGGGCGAGCAAGACAAGCAGCAGGGTGGTCTCCCCAACCGGCGGCGCCAAAGCGGCGGCGACATGCGTGACGCGAGCCCCGTGATCGAAGACCGGCGGCGGCAGCAAGCGCTTGATTGACCCGGCCGAGTGCGCGATCAGCTTGAGCTTATGGGCTGCGGTCAGCACCTCGTCCGTGAAGACGGGCGTCCCCCAGCCGGTGATGACGATGTCTGCGCCGCCGACCGCAGCGGCGAGTTGACTCGAGGTCAAGTTCTGGTCAGATACGGCAGTTTCCAACGCGCCCAGTTGCCTCAATCGCCGAAGCTCTTCGGCCGCGAACAGGTCGCGAAAAAGTGATTCTCGAATGGCGATGAGGATCTTCGGCTTGTTCCCCATAATTTAGTCTTGGAGAGCGTCGCGCAGTTTCGGCGCCAGATTGGCTTCCGGCTCGTAGGGCAACTCGACCACCTTGTGCTTGAGAGAACTGGCGTAAAGCGCCAAAATCACGTTGAAGTCGACCAAGGCGCGATCCAGGTTTAGCGGATGCCCGGCGCTATCGTCTTCCAGCCAGTCGAACATGGCCTCGGTCATGGCCGCTTGCCCGAGCAGGTCTTCCTCCGGGTATTCGTGTTCGCCGCTGTCGTAAAGGCCGTTGATGAAGCTCTCCCAGCCCCACATCGTCCAGTGGATATAGCCCGTCATGCCATAAACCGCGATGCGCTTGTGCTGCCAGATTTGCTGTCCCCGCGGCACGCGCGGCGCGTTTTCGCCGCAGCGCAGCGTCGCCTGTACGCCGTTGTCGTATTCAACCGCCGCCAAGCTTTGATCGGGCGCGTAATGTTCTTTAACATTGGGCTGCAAGCCCGCCGCGCCCGATACTTGCCCGAAGACAGTCGTCGGCCTGGCCGGATTAAAAGCGCCGATCGCCTGCAGGGAGTGCGTGCCTTGATAAGTCAGGTTCATACCTGAGCTGGCTTCGATAAAGCGGATCTCGCCGATGGCGCCATCCGCGACCAGCTTCTGCAGATGCTGCCGGCGCGGGTGAAACTGCAATTGATGATTGATAGCGACCTTGATTTTTGGATTGCGCGCGGCGAAGTCTCTGATGGCCAGGTAGTCCTCGCCTTGTATCGCCAGCGGCTTTTCCACCAAGACTGCTGGCACGCCGGCTGCCTCAGCCGCTTCCAGGACCTCCAGCCGGACATTGGGCGGCGTGCTGACATGCGCCAGCTCCGGCCGTTCTTTCTCGAACATCTCGCGGTAATCGGTGTAAGTCGCTTTCACATCGTACTTGTCGGCGAACTCGTCCATCGGTCCCCGCTCCAGGTCACAGACGGCCACGACTCTGCCGCGCTTCACATGCTGATACGCATCCGCGTGTCCGTGGGCCCGTCCGCCGCCGACGCCGATGATAACCGTCTTATACATCGCTTCCCTCCCAGGGCTGTAAAATCACTTTGCCACACTGCCCGGAAAGCTGAGTCTCCCAGGCTTTTTGAATATCATCGATAGGATATCGATGGGTAATCAGTTGATCCAGTTTATCGCCGACCCGGCTGATCATGGCCATCATGCGCGGCGTATCGGCCAGGTTGTAATGCCAGGAGCCGATCAATCGCAAGCCCTTGCGGATCATATCCTGGCTGATCTTCAGCGGCGTGTCGTCTGTGCATTCGCCGACAAAAGCGACCATGCCCTTGCGTCGGGTCGCGTCTATGCAAAGGCGGTGCGCCGCCACCACGCCGGAACAATCCACTGATTTGTCGACGCCGCGCCCGTCGCTTGTGCGCGCCAGAATCTGCGCCAGCGCGTCTTCGTCTGTCGGGTCGATCACGGCTGCGGCGCCGAGTTCAAGCGCTTTCGCGGCACGGTAGCTATTCACGTCGACGCCGATGACAGTCGCGCCGCGATACCTGGCGCCGATCACGCCGCCCAGCCCCACCGGTCCCAAGCCTGTAATGAGCAAGGTATCGTGCGCGTCCAGGTCCATCAACTGAAAGGCGCCGAAGGTCGGTCCCAAGCCGCAACAAGCCATCGACGCGTGTTCGTAGGACATGCCGTCGGGAATTGGCGCCAGCATCCAGTCCTGTTTCAAGAGATATTGCGCCATTGTCGCTTTTCCATCGTCGCTGCCATGACAAGCCTCAAAGTCGATCGCGTCTTGACAGTGGATGTATTCGCCGGCCAGGCAATATTCGCATTGTCCGCAAGAAGACAGCGGCATCGCCACGACGCGGTCGCCGACTTTTACCTTGCCCGGCTGCGCTACCGCCACCACCTCGCCCGCGGCTTCGTGCCCGAAAAAACCATGATTGGCGCCCGTTGCGAAGGCTTTGTATTCGGTACACATGGGCGCGGCGCGCACTTTGATCAGGACCCAGTTTTCTTTGGCTCGGGGCGCTTGCCCAATGGCGATTCCCGCGCGTTCTTTTCCCAACACAGTGACACGTTTCATTGGCGTTCCCAATTATTGGCGCGCGTCAAGGAATTGATGATCTATCCGAGCCGCGCAATCGGTTTCCCAGCGACGGGGGCGACTATAACATAGGGCGATTTCGCCCGCAACAAGGTCATGAGAATCGAAAAGGATCCACTACCGGATAACAGGGCAATCGCATCAAATTTTTTCAACACAGAGCGCGCAGAGCGCACAGAGTTCGTTGGTGTTCAGACGACATTTCTTCTAAAATCCGGGACTAAGCATAAGAAAGGGTTATAAGCGAAACGTGGTTTTCACCCGAAAACACACTTGAAAACAGACATTTTATATTTTCTCTGTGCCCTCTGTGTTCTCTGTGGTTAATATTTGGTTTAGATTCCGACCATTTCAGTCGCTATCATTTTGATGCGATTGCCCTGTACCGGATAAGCGAAAATTTGACGATTCCAGCGCAATCGGATACCATTCCAGGAATCGGTTACGCAACGCGTTACCCATAGGGTTGCCATTGATGAAACGCATAACAATGCAAGACGTTGCTGAACAAGCCGGCGTATCCAAAGCCACCGTCTCGCATGTGATTAACGAGACGCGCTTTGTGGAAGAGGCCACCAAAGAACGCGTGCAGGACGCCATACGCTCGCTCGGCTATCGACCGAATGTGGCTGCCCGCAGCCTGACCACGCAACGAACCCGTGTCATCGGCTTGATCGTCTCCGATGTCACAAATACTTTCTTCGGCGAAATCATGCTGGGTGTGGAAGATGTGCTGATCGCCAATGGTTATAGCTTGATGGTCTGCAATACCAGCGAGGTGCTGGAACGAGAGGAATACTACATTGATATCCTGCTGCGGCAGGGCGTCGATGGCATCATCGCCGCCGCCACCAGCCAAAACTGGGACGCGCTCAACGAGGCAGCCAAGCTGAACATTCCAATTGTCATGCTGGATCGCACCTTCGACAACGCCAAGTCGCCTTATGTCGGGGTCAACAACAAATATGGCGCCTATCTGGGCGCGAAGCATCTCATCGAGCGCGGCTACCGCGAAATCGGCATTCTTTCGGGCTTTCAGCGTTTGTCGACCATGCGCGAGCGTCTCTCCGGTTTCGAAATGGCGCTGGCGGAAGCAGATCTGCCCCGGCGCGAGCGCTGGTCGGTCGCCAGTCCATTGAGCATTGAAGACGGCCAGCGCGCCATGCGAGAACTCATGGCGCAAGAAGAGCGGCCGCGGGCTGTGTTCGTCTGCAATAACTTGCTGAGCCTGGGCGCGCTCATGGGCTTGCAAGCCTTGGGCATGACTTGCCCGGAGGATGTCGCGATCGTCGGCTTTGACGACCATCCCTGGGCGCAGGTATCGAGCCCGCCCTTGACCGTGGTGCGCCAACCCACCTATCGCATTGGCGAGACGGCCGCGCGCAAGGTGCTGCAGGCGCTCAACGGAGATCAAGATGATATTCCTTCCGCAATCTTCAATTGTGAACTGGTCCTGCGGCAATCGAGTTGAAATCTCGACAAATGGCGACATTTAACGCGCGCTTCCCGATGCCAGCGAGCGGAAAAGCCGCGCTTTATATCCATTGGGATCGTCGCCTCATGATTGCAGCGCTGGGGGATACCGACCAGGCTTGAGAAGAGAATAGACCGGGGGCATCAAATCCGGTCCGCGTTTGGATAGGAGAAAAACATGAGAAAACAGTACGACGCGACCTGGGCATCGCTCAAGACGCATCCTACCGCGGAATGGATGCGCAAGGCGAAATTTGGCATCTACACGCATTGGGGCATCTATTGCGTGCCCGCCACCGGACCCAACGTGACCTGGTATCCCTATAATATGTACCGCGAGGGCACGCCGCAGTTCGATTATCACTGCAAGACTTATGGGCATCCCTCGCAGTTCGGTTACAAGGACTTCATCCCCATGTTCACTGCCGAGAACTTCGACCCCGATGAATGGGCGGAGCTCTTCAAACGCGCCGGCGCCAAATTCGCGGGGCCGGTCGCCGAACATCACGACGGCTTCCCGATGTGGGACGCCAGCGACACCGAGTGGTGCGCCGGCAAGATGGGACCCAGGCGCGATGTCGTCGGCGAGCTGGAAAAAGCCATCCGCGCCCAGGGCCTGCGCTTCATGGTCGCCATGCACCACGCCGAGAACTGGTGGTTCTTCCCGCATTGGAAAAGCGAATACGACACCTCCGATCCCGCATACGCCGGGCTCTATGGCGAGCTTCATAACCTGGACTTCGATTACGATCCTAAGCGAGCCGGCGCTCATGAAGACCACGGGGAATGGATGGCGCAGGACAAGCCCAGCAAAGCCTTTCTTGATCGCTGGAAAGGGCGGCTGGTCGAAGTCGTCGAGCGCTACCAGCCGGATTATATCTGGTTCGATTTCGGGATGCGCTTCGTACATGATCAGTATAAACAAGACTTCCTGGCCTATTACTACAATAAAGAAGCCGAATGGGGACGGGAAGTCGTCGCCAGCTACAAATGGCATGATATCCCGCCCGGCGCCGCTCTGCTCGATTTTGAACTGGGCAAGACCGCCGAACTGACCCATTACGAATGGATCACCGATACCACCGTCGATGATGGCCAGGGCTGGGGCTACATCAAGGAAACCGAATACAAGTCGGTGATAGAAATGGTGCAATATCTGGCGGACAACGTCAGCAAGAATGGCTTCATGCTGCTCAATGTGGGTCCCAAACCCGACGGCGCCATCCCGGACGAGTCGAAAGCGATCCTCGAGGGCATGGGCGACTGGCTGCGGGTAAACGGGGAGGCGATCTACGATACGACGCCCTGGAATACCTTCGGCGAAGGACCGACCCGCATGACCCACGTCGGCGCCTTCAGCGATACCAAGGAAACGCTGCGCTACACGGCTCGGGATATCCGCTTCACCGTGCGGGGAAACATGCTCTATGCCATGACCTTTGACTGGCCGGAGAAAAGTTTCCTCATCGAGTCGGCGCGGGCATTTTATCCGGACGAGCTGCGCTCGGTCGAATTGCTTGGCAGCGAAGGCGAGCTCAAATGGGAGATGACGGAGGCCGGGCTCCGGATCGAGCGGCCCGATCACAAACCCTGCGACCACGTCTACGCCTTCAAAATCACCCGCAATACCACGTACTAAGAAGGACGCGCTTAAATGGAATATCGCAAGTTAGGCAAAACCGGTCTGGAGGTATCCATCCTGAGCTTTGGCGCTTCGTCGCTGGGGAGCGTCTTCCGTCCCATCGACGACGACGAGGGCATCCGCGCCCTGCATGTCGCGCTGGACCTGGGCGTCAATTTGATCGATTGCTCGCCCTTCTATGGCATCACCACGGCGGAAAGGGTCCTGGGCAAGGCGCTGCGCGGCGTTCCCAGGGACAAGTATGTGCTGGCGACCAAAGTCGGGCGTTATGGGGAAGAGGAATTCGATTTCAGCGCCGAGCGCGTCACAGCCAGCGTCGACGAGAGCTTGGGACGATTGGGCCTCGAGCATATCGACATCATCCAATGCCACGATATCGAATATGCGTCGCTGGATCAGATCGTCGACGAGACCATCCCGGCGCTGCGGCGGGTGCAGGAAACAGGAAAAGCCCGTTTCGTCGGCATCACCGGTTTCCCCCTCGCCATCTATCCCGCCATCATGGATCGCATTGAGGTCGATACCATCTTGTCCTACGCGCATTATTCGCTGAACGATGCCACGCTGGCGGGACTGATTCCCTATTTGCGGGAAAAAGACGTCGGCATCATCGGCGCGTCGCCGCTGAGCATGGGCTTGCTCACCAACCGCGGTACGCCGGACTGGCATCCCGCCACGGACGAGATCAAAGCCGTCTGCGCCGCCGCCGCCGCTTTTTGCCGCGAGCAAGGCATTGATATCGCCCAGCTTGCGGTACAATTCTCCCTGCGCAATCGGGAGATCCACAGCACTTTGATCGGCACCGCCAACCCGGACAATATGCGGCGCAATGTTGAATGGCTGGATGCGCCCTATGACGAAGCCTTGATTGCGGCGGCGCTGGATGTCTTGGCGCCGATCCGGGACAAGACCTGGCAGACCGGACTGCCCGAAAACAACTAGGAGGTTGGCATGGGCATTGATTCGCACCAACATTTTTGGCTGTATGAGGCTGCCGAATATCCCTGGATTGATGATGACAAGGGCGCGCTCAAGCGCGATTATATGCCGGCTGATCTGGTCCCGCTGCTGGCCGCCAATGGCATCGACGGCACTGTTGCCGTCCAGGCGCGGCAGAACCTGCGCGAGACCGAATTCTTGCTGGAACTGGCCGATAAGAACGACTTCATCCGCGGCGTCGTCGGCTGGGTAGATCTGCGCGCGCGGGATATTGCGGCGCAATTGGAGCGCGTCGCGCCGCATCCCCGCCTGGTCGGCCTGCGTCATATCGTGCATGACGAAATCGACGATCGCTTCATGCTCGGCGGCGGCTTCCTTGATGGGCTGGCGCTGCTCAATCAATACAAGCTGACTTATGACTTGCTGCTTTATCCGCAGCACCTGCGGGTCGCGATTGATGTGGTCAAGCGCTTCCCGGATCAGCCCTTTGCGCTCGACCATATCTCCAAACCCTTCATCAAGGACGGCATAATGGAACCCTGGGCGAGCGAGATCCGCGAACTGGCGACTTACGAAAACGTCTGGTGCAAGGTCTCGGGCATGGTCACGGAAGCGGCTTGGAAGACATGGACGCAGGAAGACTATGCGCCTTACCTGGACGTCGTGTTCGATTGCTTCGGCATTGACCGGCTGATGTTCGGCAGCGACTGGCCTGTCTGTACGCTCTCTGGCAGCTATGGAGAAGTGGTCGGCATTGTCCGCGACTACATTGGCGGGCTGTCGGAAGTGGACAAAGACAAAGTCATGGGAGCGAACGCGAGGACCTTTTACGGCCTTCCTTGAGATTACTGGAGCAAATGCCTTGAAAGCAATCGTACTGGAAGAACCCTTTCAACTCCGCTTGCGGCAGGTCGCCGAACCGGCCAAACCGGGGCGCGGGGAGGCGCTCGTGCGGGTCAAGCGCGTGGGCATCTGCGGCACCGATTTGCATGCCTTCGGCGGAAACCAGAACTTTTTCAGCTACCCGCGCGTCATGGGACATGAATTGGCGGTGGAAGTGCTGGAAATCGGCGCAACCGAGCGCGCGCTGGACTATGCCGCCGGCGATCAATGCTGCGTTATCCCCTATCTGAATTGCGGCGCCTGCGTCGCCTGCCGCCGCGGCAAAAGCAATTGCTGTACGAACATGCAAGTCCTGGGCGTGCATATCGACGGCGGCATGCGCGAGCAATTCACCTTGCCGGTCGACAAGCTCCTGCGGGCGGACGGGGTAGCGGTCGAGCAGCTGGCGCTGGTGGAGATGCTCTGCATCGGCGCGCGCGCGGCCGAACGCGCCCGCATCTCGGCCGGAGAAAATGCGCTGGTGATCGGCGCTGGTCCCATCGGCTTGGCGACGGCAACTTTCGCCAAGATCGCCGGCGCTGATGTGATGGTCATGGAGATGAACGACGCCAGGCTCAATTTCTGCGCCGAAGCCCTCGGCATCGATAAATTGATTGATGCTGGCCAGGACCCGATGGCGCAGATCCAGCAACTGCTCGGCGGCGAATTGCCGACGCTCGTATTCGATTGCACGGGCAGCGCAAGCTCCATGGAGGCGGCTTTTGACTATGTGGCGCATGGCGGCTCGCTGGTTTTAGTGGGGCATATCAAGGGCGATTTGCGCTTCAGCGACCCCCAGTTTCATTCGCGCGAGATGAGCTTGCTCGCCAGCCGCAACGCGACCCCGTCCGATTTTGCCCGGGTCATCGAATGCTTGCAGAAGGGCGCCATTAACCTCGACCCCTGGATCACCCATCGCGCCGCCCCGGAGACGATCGCCGACGATTTCCCGACCTGGCTGGATCCGGCGACCGGCGTTGTCAAAGCCATGCTGAGCTTCGATCAATTGCAATAGAGGGCTTGATAATCTATGATGGGCTTGTGAGGCTTGGAGAATAGCGATGGACGCGAATCGGCAAGCAAAGCGCATCAAGTGGTACCGCTCACCGGTGGCCGCGGCGGAACTGGCTCGGCTGAATCAGCGCAGCGATGCCCGCGGACTGGTTCAAACACTCAGTTTCTTGGCGCTGTTGATTTGCAGCGGCGGCTTGGCTTGCTACGCGGTCGGTCGCGCGCACTGGTTGGGCGCGCTCGCGCTGATTTACCTGCATGGCGCGCTGCACGCCTTCATGGTCAACGGTTTCCACGAGCTCTGCCACAAGACCGTTTTCAAGACCAACGCGCTCAATATCATCTTCCGCAACATCTACAGTTTCCTGGGCTGGTACAACCATGTCTCGTTTTGGGCCAGCCATCAGGCGCATCACCGCTATACCCTGCACCCGCCCGACGACCTCGAAGTGGTTTTGCCCGTTGAACTGAGCCTGCGCTCCTATCTCGGCTTCGCCTTTGTCAATCCGCGCGGCTTCGTCCTGCGCATGAAGAACGTGATTCTGCTCTGCTTCGGGGTCATCGAAAACGACTGGGAGCGGGCGCTCTTCCCGCCGGAAAACGCCGAGGGCAGGCGGGCGCTCTTCAACTGGGCGCGGCTGCTCATTATCGGGCACGGCCTGATCGCCCTGTTCGCTCTGCTGACGGGCTGGTGGATGCTGGCAGTTCTGATTACTTTGGCGCCATTTTATGGCGGCGGATTTCAGTACCTGCTCAATGTGGCGCAGCATATCGGCTTGACCGACGAGGTCGACGATTACCGCATCAATACGCGCACCATCTTGCTCAATCCGCTGCTGGCTTATCTCTACTGGCAGATGAACTATCATATCGAGCACCACATGTACGCCGCGGTACCCTTCTACAATTTGCCCCAGCTTCACCGGCTGATCAAGCATGATTTGCCGGAAAGCTCGCGCGGCGTCACGGGCGCCTGGGCGCAGATCATCCCCATCCTGCGCCGCCAGCAGCGCGAGCCGGATTATCAGTTCGCGCCGGAGCTGCCTTAGTTCACATTTTCACCATAGTCGCAGTTTGCATAGTTTGAGACCCGTGAAATTCATCATGAAGATTTGGATGCCATGAAATTGCGGTGGGAACACATGAAAAAAGCAATCACTATGCTGTTGTTCATTCTGATAGCTGTTACTTGCGCCTCGGCGCAAAGCGGAGTTAATTCCGAGAATCAATGCGCGCCAAACAGCGAACAAAGGAACGTCGCCGTTTACTTTGAAGTGCCGGAGTTTATCGAAACGGGGCTGATCGATGGTTCTATGGAGCGCGTTGGCGGCGTCATCAGATATTCGGATAATCAGCAGACAATTGCTTGGTTGCGGCGGGGCGGGCAAATGGGCCAAGTGGCGGAATCCGCAGCGGGTTTGCTAGAACACGTAACCCGCCTTTCCAATTCACGTCACTTGGCGCTGGGTCAATTGCTCGCTAGCGTTACGCCTGTACTCCACATCTCAATGGCAGGTTTCTCGCTCGTAGAACACATTGCTGGCATTCGCGCGCACGAGGCGGAACTGGAGCGGATTTTCGATAGAGTTTCGGAGGAATTTCAAAGGGATCGTACAGTTAAGCTCTTGGCCGCGCTCGCAGTAGCGGAGACAATAGTGTACTCGACCAACGAAGACTACAAGATCGGAGCGGCGTCGCAAGCGCTTTTCGCGCTAACGGAAGCGCGAGGGCAGTTGCTTTGGGATTTAGACGAGCTATTGAGCGCCGAGATAAATTCAGCCAACGATCACCTGGCAATGCAATACCAAGTCCTCGCTATGAAAGTTTGCGCTATGTCCGCCCGCCTCCATTTGGAAATTGCCGACGATGAGAATGCGTCTATTGGGCTTTCAAAGTGTGTTATGGAGCAAGCCCGATTTGTCAAAGACTTCGTTCGCAAGTGGCTCGGCAGTCCAGCGATATATTTTCACGGGTCTGTTAGTGATGAATACCTGGACAGGTATCTAGATATTGAGGGCTGGTTGCGCGGGAAGCGTGATGTACTGCCGGAAATCGCTCGCGAATATCGCCATCATTTCTGGGACGATGACGCTATTAAGCGGCTTTACACGCAAATTTGGGGACAACGACAATTAGCCAATCCCCCGTTTTATTCTTGGGCAATTCCTTATGCGGAGGCGCTCATCGAGAATTATCAGCGCTTGCAGGGTTTTGAACTTGAACTCAAATCCATGTGCCTGCCGAGGTTCGCGGAATGGGAAGCTTATGATGGCGAGAGTATCGCGCGGCACGATGGCTATGTCATGTTGGTTGAGGATTCTCGGTGGTCAAGCGGCTGAGCAATGCCTCACGCCTTTTCGCCGTCACAGCAACGCTACACTACGGCAGAGCGATATTCGCTATCGGCAAGTCTGGCAATCTGCGTTCAAAAAAATCTTCAATTGTATAGATTTGAATGACGGGCCATTTGTCTAGATATTTGCCAGCGTTGACCGCGGCGTTGCGCATGCCGTCAGTAACTCTATTCTCAAAGCAAGTGAATACGCCTAATTGGGCTTGCCCTTGCCGTCTGGCTTCATTGAATGCTTGTACATGGCTTGGAGTGGCGCCGCCCGATTTGACCTGTACCACGACATCGACGAATTGGCCTTTCCGAATTGGCAACCGTCCGCGTCCGTCAATTCCCTTGTCGCGCCGCTGCCGCTTGTTCGCCTCGACGCCTGGCACAAGCGACGCTGCCCAACGCTCAAACTTGAATGGATCGTAATCTGCCAATACCTTGGCGTCTGCGAGCGTCTTGGGCATGCCAACAAATTCTATATTGTCCCATAGACTGTCAAAGTGGCCCTCGATTCGCTTTTGTATAACTTTGCAGGCGTTTACGCAAATATCAATGCCGATCCACCGGCGGTCGAGATTTTGCGCGGCATGAATGGTTGTGCCACATCCGCAGAAGGGATCGAGAATCAGGTCATCTGGATTGCTTGATGCAGATATGATTCGCTCCAAGAGCGGCAGGGGCTTTTCCGTTGGATACAGCTGCTTGACAGGCGGGACGCGGGAAATTTCCCAGACATCGTCCATGCGGACGCCTTCCGACTCTTCTTCCGCTGTTTGAGAAGGCAAGCGCTGGCCCGCTTCATCGTGACCGGATACGATCCGTTTCTTGCCAAATCGCTTTAGTGTTGATTCTGTTCTAGGCATGAACAATTGATTAAAACTCCGCTCTCGGCTGCCTGACCGGGAATAGAATAGCAGAACATCGTGATTGCGCTGAAAAGTGTATTTTCCGGTGGGCCACTTTCGATAATGCCAAATTATTTCGTTTTTAAAGTTGTTCTTGCCGAAGACAGCATCCATTATTATCCGTAAGAAATAGCTCATGGTCGGGTCGCAGTGGAGATAAATGCTGCCCGTATGCTTTAGCACACGCCTGCATTCCCGCAGTCGGTTCGCCATGTAAGACAAGTAAGCAAGCTCGCCGCTTTCTCCCAGAATCTTTCGCAAGCCTTCCATCGTTGGCGCCACTGACACGTCACTCGCTACCGCGTGAAAGTCGTCAATAGCTTCATACCAGCGCCAGGTATCATCAAAGGCGACCCACTGCGCGCCACCGATAAAAGCATTGTATATGCGCTTGGAGTTAAACGGCGGGTCAAGATAAATGAGGTCCACAGACTCGTCGGAAACGAACTCCGCCATGATTTCCAGGCAGTCGCCAAAATAAAGTTGATTCGCAGTTTGCTGACCGACCATAGGCTTCTCCGCTATTGGAAACCCAAACGTGAGGAAAATCGACTGTTTTATATTCCAATGTAGCGCGTGAGCGGCTTGACGTTCGTGACGGATGCTATTCTAGAAGGTACAAAGGATTCGCTCAAGCATCATAACTCCCAGCCGTGACATCCCCGCCCGTACCAGTCCAGTTGGTATGAAAATACTCCCCGCGCGGACGATCGACGCGCTCGTAAGTATGCGCGCCGAAGTAATCGCGCTGCGCTTGCAGCAGATTCGCCGGCAGCTGCGCCGAGCGATAGCCGTCATAAAAAGCCAGCGCCCCGCTCATGATCGGCAGGGGAATGCCGTGTTGGATGCCGGTCGTCACCGTCCGCCGCCAAGCCGGCTGCGCATTGATTACCGCGTCGCGGAAGTAGTCATCCAGCAGTAGATTCTCCAGCGCGGGATTCCGGGCATAGGCTTCTTGAATTTCCCCCAGGAAGGCTGAGCGAATGATGCAGCCCTCGCGCCACATCAGCGCCACGCCGCCATAGTTCAGATTCCAGTTGTAGCTGCGCGCCGCGTCGCGCATCAGCATGTAACCCTGCGTATAGCTGATGATCTTGGCCGCGTATACCGCTCCCTCCAGATCCCGGATGAAGCCCGCTTTGTCACCGTCGAAGGCGACGCTGGGACCGCTCAGCACTTTGGAAGCCGCCACGCGCTGGTCTTTGATGGCGGAAAGGAAGCGCGCGAAAACCGCCTCGCCGATCAAGGTCAGGGGCGTGCCTTCTTCCAGCGCTGTTATCGCCGTCCATTTTCCGGTGCCCTTTTGGCTGGCGGTATCGAGTATCACCCGCAGCAAGGGCGCACCATCTTCATCCGGATACGCAAGTATGTCGCCGGTGATCTCGATCAGGAAGGATTCCAGGATGCCCTTGTTCCATTCTTTGAAGACATTGCTGATTTCGGCTTCGTTCATGCCCAGCACAGCGGCCATCAAGTGATAGGCTTCGCAGATCAACTGCATATCGCCGTATTCGATGCCGTTATGCACCATCTTGACGAAATGCCCGGCGCCGTCTTCGCCAACCCAATCGCAGCAGGGAGTACCATCCGCTACTTTTGCCGCCACCGCCTGCAAGATCGGCTTGACCTCTTCCCAAGCCGCGGCCGAGCCGCCCGGCATGATTGAAGGTCCGTGCCGAGCGCCTTCCTCGCCGCCGCTGATGCCGGCGCCGATGTAGCGCAAGCCCAGCGCTTCGACTTCCGCCGTGCGGCGAATGGTGTCCTGGAAATTGGAATTGCCGCCGTCGATGATGATGTCGCCGTCGTCAAGCAAGGGCGCGAGCTGCGCGATCGACTTGTCCACCGCTTCGCCGGCCTGGATCATCAGGATGATTTTTCGCGGACGCTTGATGCTGCTGACGAATTCTTCCGGCGTATAGGTACCGATCACCTCCGTGCCGCGCGCCTCGTTCTCGATGAAGCGCGTCACTTTGGAGGTCGTGCGATTGAACACGGCGACGCGGTAGCCGTGATCGTTGATGTTCAAAGCCAGGTTCTGGCCCATCACCGCCAAGCCGATCAAGCCGATATCCGCCAGATTCTCCATGCCCGTTTCCTTTTCCCAGCATCTCGTCATCGCAGGTCCGCATTGTAGCAGAAGACGCCTTGGATGAAAGTCGCCAAGTTGCCCGTGGCTGCGGCTGACTGTGCCTTCGACTATGGAACTATGCTAATATGAAGGGGACACCGTTGAATCGGTTAACTTGGCACTGCTATGACGAATCGAAGGCCAGGCAATCAAAAGGTGACGCTGCAAGATGTCGCCGATGCGGCAAGGGTATCCAAGGCGACCGCATCGCTGGCATTGCGGGCAAATCCGCGCATCTCGGAACCGACGCGCATGCGCGTCCTGGAAGCAGTTGAGGCGCTGGGATATGTCTACAATCAGCGCGCGGCCAGCCTGCGCACGCGGCGGTCTTACACCATCGGCTTGATCATCAAGGACGTGTCGAATCCTTTTAATGCGGAGTTGACATCCGGCGCCGAATCTCAACTGGCGGGGAAAGGCTACAGTCTGCTATTGGGAGCGACAGACGATGATATGGACAAACAGTCGCGCATGATCACAACTATGTTGGAGGGCGATGTTGATGGCTTGATCTTGTCAGTGGTTGCGGGAACAGCAATGGACTCTTTGCGGAAATGGTCGCAGTTCTGTCCCATGGTCTTGCTGAACCAGTATTATGAAGAACTGGCGGTTGATTGCGTCGGCATGGATGACGAAAATGGAACCGAACGAGCGATGGAACATCTGATACAGCAGGGGCATCGCCGCATCGCTTTTGTCGGCGGCTACAACTCGGCGCTAACCCGGCAACGGCGCTTGGGCAGCTATCGCGACATCTTGCGGCAACATCATATCAAGTTTGACCCCGCGCTTTGCATCGCCAGTCCGGTCACCCGACGGGGCGGTTATGACGCGATCCAACAACTCTTGAACATGTCGCTGCCGCCCTCAGGCGCTTACTGTTATAGTGATGTCATCGCCTTTGGCGTGATGCTCGGCTTGCGCGCGGCGGGCATGGAAGCGGGGAAGGATTTCGCCGTCATCGGCTTCGACGATGTGCCGGAAGCCACGCTGTGGCATCCCAGCCTGACGACTGTCTCAGCCGATCCGCGGGGATTGGGCGAAAATGCCGCTCAACTGGCGCTGCGGCGGATAAGCGCGCCCGACGCGCCCATTAGACGCGTCATTATGCCATCACATCTTGTACTGCGCGATTCGACGGCGCCGCCGCTCGGCGAGCGGCTTAACTGACTTTCTTCCAGGGCTGCGCCTGATAGAATGTCTGCCGTTTCATCGTGTATTCTTTCGCCGGGAAGTCGGTCATGACCGCGCCATCTTTCATCAGCCACTTGTAACCGACATCGCCGCTGCGCCCATTTTCGACGATATCGGGGCTGCTGAACACGCCGGCGATGGCGATGCGGCCTTTTTCGCTGGTATTGGGCGGGCTGTAATGCCAGGCGCTGCTATGCCAGACGACGATGCTGCCCGGTTGCAGCTCGATATGCTCGACGCCGTAGGTATCGATCATCTCCTCGACGCGCTCCTTGGGCAGCACGCCATGGATGCTGTCTTCGTACAGAACGTGCGGGACGATCTCGGTCTTGTAACTGCCGGGGATCATTTGCAGGCAGCCGTTCTTGATCGTGGCCGGGTCCAGCGCCATCCAGAAGTTGAAGGGCTCGATATCGCCATCGCGCCAGAGCCCATTGTCTTGATGCCAGGGCGTGGCGCTGCCCGAACGCGCCGGCTTGAGGAAACAACTGTCGTATTTCAGCAAGATGTCGTCGCCGAGGAAGTAGCGCGCGATTTCCAGAACCGGTTTGCCGCAGTGGGCGTTATGCCAGATTAACGGATTGCGCTGATTGAACTTGCTCAGTTTGCGGAAGCGCACGGCGCGCGCGTCGGGACTATCATCGTTCATCGGATCCATCGGGTCGGCATCGGTCATGATGTCGTCGGCATCCGGCGTCAAGATCGCGTTCTTGATCACGCCCAGCATCTCGGCAGCGGTCTGCCGCGGGACCACGTTAGGCACTGTGAAGTAACCGCGCTCTTCATAATTTCGCTTTTGTTCTTCTGTTGGTTCCCAACTCATTTTTTTCAAAACTCCTTCAAGTTTGCCCAGTGCGCGCTTGCGCCTTATTTCAGTTCGATATTTCCTATATCCGTCGACGATGGCAAGCCGCCCGGTTCTATCGCCAACGGCGGATTGACTCGGTGCACAATCGTATCGACTGTCAGCGCCAGCGCCGCCCCGCCAATGCCATTACGCACCGCGCTCATGACCGCCGCCGCCGAATCGATCAGGCCTTCCTCGGTCCTAACCGCAGCGTTGTCGGCGCGCAGGTCGTAAGCGGCGCCGTTTTCGCCGGAGAGGATCTTGTCAACCACGATTCCCGGCGCTTCGTGCCCGGCATTGCTGAGCAACTGTCGGCACGGGGCTGTCGCCGCCCCAATCAGGATCTGCCCGGCTGCCCGCTCCTGCGGGGCACTGCCCGCGCCGTAATTTTCGCGCAAGCGCTCGATACAACGCAGCAAGGCAGCCCCGCCACCGGGCAGGACGCCCCCCAGCAAAGCGGACCGGATCGCTGCGATTGCGCGCTGGATGAGGTCTTTCTGATAGCGCATCTCGCTCTCGCTGCTGCCGTGGGCGTAGACGACGGCTGATCCACCGCGCAGTCGCCCGATTCGACTTCGCAGCAGCTCTTGCTGACGCGAATCGCCGCTCAGCGCGAAACGCCGCTCCAGCGCCGCAATCTCGCGCTGGACAGTCTCCTCGTCGCCAGCGCCGGCGATGATGCCGAAGCGCTCCCGATCGAGCCAAGCCAGTTCCGATGCGCCGAGCATGTCTGGCGTGATCGCGCCCGGGCTGTGCCCGGTAATCGTCCTCAAGACCTGACCATCGGTAATCAATGCCAGGTCCTCAAGCGCGGCTTCCTGCTCGTCGACCAGTCCGGTCGGCTCGATATAGACGAGCGTAAAATCGTCCATCTGTTTGTTGGCGCCTTGGGCGGCGATAACCTGCTCGGAGAATGACTTGGCGACGATCGCCAGCGAGTCGTAGCCCGCTTCATACAGGCCAGCAACCAGCGCGACCAGCACCCCCAGATCACCAATCTCAAAATCGCTGATCAGCCAGGCTGTGTTCTTCAGTTCGATGCGCTCGCCCGCAACACCCTCAAAAACAATGCCGGAGGGGACTTTGCTCTCCCAAAACGAGCCCAAAAAGAACTCATGGCGCAGGTCGCGCCCGCCATCGCGGACGTCGATCGGGCTATGCGGACTCAGCACGTCGAAAATATCCATCAGTGTCCGCGCGATTTCTCGGTCGCCGCAGACGGACAAAGCTAGGCGCTCGATTTCAGCCGGCGAACTGATCTCATGCGCCTGCTCTTGCAAGGCTGCGAGCATGATCTGGATGCCGGCTTCCAAGTGTTGGCGCAATAACATGGCATCTCCGCCGGCGCTGATGAAACGGCGCCCCTCGTTGAAAACCGTTTGATAGAGGACCGCGGCCGTCGCCGTGCCGTCGCCGCAACTCTGGCGCTGTTCCCAGAGCGCCTCGCGCAGCAGCATGGCGCCGATATCGGCGTCGCGATCGTCCAATTGCAGGATGCGCCGGGCGATAACCCCGCCATCATCCAGCAGTTCGGGCGAACCCTTCCGATTGGCGTCATCCAGCGCGACCGGTCCCGTGAGCGGTCCCAGCGTGGGGATGACCGCGCCCGCCAGCGTATCAATGCCCGCTTTGATCGCGTCTCGCGTCTGCGGCTGATGCAGCACTCGAGCCATGCGCCTAGCCTTTGAGCCCGGTGAGGGTGATGCCTTCAATGAAGGAGCGCTGCGCGAAGAAGAAGAAGATCACCATCGGTATGGTAAACATGGCCGCGGCCGCCATCAGCAGTCCCCATTCGGCGCCGTACTGGGTGAAATACAGGCGCAAGCCGATGGACAGCGTGTACTTGGTCGGGTGCCGCAAATAAACCAGCGGACCGACGAAGTCATGCCAGGTGTGGATGATCTCGAAGATAGCGACAGTCAGGATGGCCGGTTTGGAAAGCGGCACGGCGATGCGCCAGAAGATGCCCCATTCGCTGGCGCCGTCGATGCGCGCCGCGTCATCCAGCTCCTTCGGCAGCGTCATCATGAACTGACGCATCAGGAAGATGTAGAAGGCGTTGCCGAAGAAGTTCGGCACGATCAGCGGCAAGAAGGTATTCAGCCAGCCGATCTTGGCGAAGAGGATATAGAGCGGGATCATGCGCACCTGGAAGGGCAGCATCATGGTGGCGATGACAATGATGAAGAGCACATTGCGCCCGCGCCAGCGCACCCGCGCGAAGCCATAGGCGATGAAGGTGTTGGACAGCACCGCGCCAATGGTGGCGAAGATGGTGTAATAGGTTGAGTTCCACAGATACTGCCAGAAGGGGATGGCGTTGGTGGCGTCGATGTAGTTTTCCGGACGATAGGTTTTGGGGATCAGACGCACCGGCAACTCGAAGATATCGACATTCGGTTTCAACGAGCTGCTGATCATCCAGACGAAAGGCAGCATGAAGGTGATGCCAAAGATGATCAAGATGGCATGCGTGAGGAGCGTCTTCATTCGCCGAGCGAGGAAATACCTTCGCTCTTCAGCGCTGAGAGCGCGGCTGTTGGCGAGGGCAGGTCGCAATACTGCCATCTTATCGCCTCGTCCTAGCGTTCATAGATGACTCGTCCGCTTAAGAACTTGAAGATAATGAGTGTCAATCCCAATATGAGCAGGAACATGATCCAAGCCAGCGCCGAAGCGTAACCCATGGCGAAATCGCGGAAGGCGCGGTTATACAGATTGACGGCGTAGAGCAGGGTCGAATTGGCTGGACCGCCGCCCGTCATGATATAAACTTCGGAAAATGATTGCAGGGAAAAGATAATCAGCGTAACGACATTGAAAAAGATCTGCGGCGACAAGAGCGGCAACGTGATGCGCCAGAACTTTTGCGTGCCGGAGGCGCCATCAATATCGGCGGCTTCATAAAGAGAGCGCGGAATATCGTTGAAGCCCGACAGATAGACGATTACTTGGCGCCCGCTGCCCCAGACCGCAATCAATATGATCGATAACATGGCAGTATCCGGCGAGGCCAGCCAGTTGGGTCCTTTGACGCCTATCAAATCCAGCAAGCCATTGATAAGTCCGAAGCGCGGATTCAGAATCCAGATCCAGGTCAGACTGGCCGCGACCACCGGCACCAGGACGGGAAAGAAGAAAACCGTCCGATATATCGACAAGAACTTGACATTCAAGCTCAGCAGATAGGCGATGAAGATGTCAAACACGGTCGCAAAAATGAGCAAGAGCGCGGCGTATCTGATCGAGTTGCCGATCGATATCCAGAAGATCGGATCGGCAGTAAACAACTCGACATAATTGTCCAGGCCGACCCAGCGCGGACTGAAGTTGATGATATTGAAATTCGTGAAGCTGAAGTAAAGCGACGCGAAGAAGGGATAAACGGTAAAAGCCAGAAAACCAATAATCCAGGGCGCCACGAAGAACAAGCCCCATGCCGGCAAATTGTCCGTGCGCCAACTGTTGGATTGATCGGCGGGGTCTCGCTTTAGTTTGAACATGAAAACTCTTTCTATACCCCCATCCTAAATCCTCCCCCCCATTAAAGAGGGAAGGGCTTCTCTATCTAGCTCCCCTCCCTGGTGCTTCGGGGAGAGGCCGGGGGTGGGGTTGGCTTCAGTGGGCGTTTCAGCGAAACGCCCCTACACGTTTGTTTCGGGATGCTAGCCACGCAGACGTTCAACTTCACGCCGCGAACGCGCGACCGCATCGGCCAGCACTTCGGCCGGGTCGGCGCCGTGGAACATGACATTTTCCGCCGCTTCGTTCAGCGCGCCGCCAAAGAAGCCGTTGCCGCCGAAGCTGGGACGCTGCAAGGTATTGGGCAAGATTTCGTCGCGCGCCAGGATCGTCCAGCCGCCTTCTTTCTCGTCAACTTCCGGCAGGTTCGCCAAGGAGCGTCGGGAAGGCATGACGCTGTCGGGCAGCGCCTTGTTGATGGCCACGAAGGGCGACGAACTCATGAAGTTGGCGAAGGCGAAGCCGCCATCCGGATTGGCGCAATTGGCGGGCACCAAATACATGTTGCCATTAGATGTTCCCGGAGCCGAGTCATCAGCGCTCGCCAGTTGCGGGATCGGAATGACATCGAAATCGACATCCGGACCGTATTCGCCCATATCGTTATAGGACCAACTGCCCAGGACCCAGAAGGTGATCAAACCGGTATAGTAGATGCCCTGTGGCGTATTGCGACCGAAGTTGTTGCCGCCGTAGGTGCTGGCGTAGGCCTGCAGGTTCTCGGCGCCAAACTGATCGGCGTAGGACTTGTACCACTCGAACAAGGCGATCATGGCTTCTTCGTCAATGGCGATATTGCCTTCGGATTCGTCCCAGTATTGGCTGCCGAAAGCCGCGCCCCAGTCCCAGATTTGCAAGCCCGGCACCGTCGGCGAGAACCCAAGTCGATTGATCGTGCCGTCATCAGACACATCGTTGAGCGCCGCGCCTTGCTCATCCAATTCGGCGATAGTGCTCGGCGGGCTATCGGGATCCAAGCCAGCCTCTCTCATGCGATCCTTGTTGTAATACAAGAATTGCACGATGGTCGAGATGCTCATGGCGTGCACATCGCCCTGGAACTTCATCTGATCAAGCGTCGCAGGCCAGAAGTCCGACAAGTCGACATTTTGCGCATCGACATAGGGCTGCAGATTGGTCAGCGCGCCGATAGCGGCATTGCCAACGGTCCCGGACCAACCACGATGCACGTCAGGGGGCGAACCAGCGGCGGTGGCGGCGATCACGCGATCGGTAATCTCGCCCCAGGGCACGATGATGTGCTCGGGAGCAAATTCGGGATTCTCCACGGCGAAATTGTCGATCGCGCCCTGCATGGCATCAGCCATACGCCCCTGGCCGAAACCGGTCCAGATCTCGACCTTGCTCTGCGCGCCGGCCGGCATGCCACCCAGCAATGCTGCTGCCGAGCCGCCCAAGCCGGCGATCTTGGCCATGCTCATGCCAGCGGCGCTGCCGCCCAGCATTTTCAGCAGATCGCGCCTGCTTAGCTGCTGCTCGTTTCCCGCTTTTCTTTCCTTTTCATTCATGTTTAGCTCCTCAAAATAGTGACACCTTTAGCTTGACCGCAAATTGGCATATTCGTTGCGCACCTCCTTAACCCACACTTTCCTGATGGTGAAATCACAAAAGCCGATTTGAAAAACGATGACAGGTTAACCGATTAACTTATGCGCATAGTATAAACTGCGAGAAAATTCTTGTCAAGTAATTGAACCCAGTCCAGCCCTGCCTATCCAGCTAGTTGATGGGCTCGCCAGAGTATTTGCGGATTGTCAGGGATTTTGGCACATTTTATGGCCGGGTGTCAAATACCGGGCTTCTCAATCGATTTGACGTGAGCGCGGCGTCGACTTTCGAGGGTTGGCGATTGATTGGAAACGGCGTTATTCTCCTTAAAAGCGACTGTGAGAAGGGAAGGGCAAAATGCCTAAAATGACCGGCGCCAGGCTGCTCGCGCAGACCGTCCACGGATACGGTATTGATACCGTGTTCTTCGTGCCCTATATCGCGCCGCGCGCGCTGATGGAGATGGAATCGCTAGGCATCAAACGCGTGCAAGCGCGCGGCGAAAAAGCGGCGGCTTATATGGCCGATGCCTATGCCCGTGTCCGGCGCGCCCCCAGCTTGTGCATGGCGCAATCCGTGGGCGCGGTTAACCTGGCGGCCGGCTTGCAAGACGCTTTCTTGTCCTGTTCGCCGGTTGTCGCCATCACCGGTCGCGAATTGCAGGAGCGTCAACTGCGTCACGCTTACCAGGAAGTCGATCACATGGCGCCTTTTTCGGCTGTCACAAAGTACAAGGCTTATGTCTCCAATCCGACGGAGTTGGGGCATCATCTGCGACAAGCCTTTCGCTCGGCGACGACAGGCACGCCGGGACCGACGCACCTGGACCTGCAAGGGATTGACGGCGGCGCGGTTGTCAATGTCGAGGCGGACCTGGAAGTCATTGTCGAGGAGCAATTCGCGAGCTTGCCGCCATTTCGCCCGACGGCGGATCAGAGCTCGATCGACGAGGCTTTGGCGCTGCTGTCCCGGGCGCAGCGACCGGTCATCGTGGCCGGCGGCGGCGTCACGACATCGGACGCGCGCGCTGAACTGGTTGCATTGGCGGACAAGCTCTCGATCCCGGTTGCGACAGCGCTCAATGCCAAAGCTATGTTCCCAGCCGATCATCCCCTGGCGGTCGGCGTGCCCGGTTCATATTCGCGCGCCTGTTCCAACCAGATCCTGTGCGAGGCCGATCTGGTTTTCTACATCGGCAGCCACACCGGCGGGCAGCTCACCAATAATTACACCATCCCGCCGCCCGGTGTCAGAGTCCTTCAGCTCGATATCAATCCCGCCGAGATCGGCCGCAACTACCCCGTTGAGGTCGGCTTGCAAGGCGATGTCAGGGAGACTTTGCGTCGGCTGTTGGCAACCGCCGAAAGCGCCCCGCGGCGCCAGGAATGGATTGAGCGTGTACAATCGCTCGCGCGCGAATGGAAAGCCGAAGTCAGCGAACACTACAAGGCCGACAGACTGCCCATCCGCCCCGAGCGCCTCTGCCGCGAACTCAGCGAGAACCTGCCCTCGGACGCCATCCTCGTTTCCGATACCGGGCACTCCGGCGTCTGGACCGGCGCCATGCTCGACCTGCGCCATCCCGAGCAGTCTTATATTCGCTGTTCAGGTTCGCTGGGTTGGGGCCTACCCGCGTCGATCGGCGCCAAATGCGCCGCGCCCGATCGTCCGGTGCTCTGCTTCACCGGCGACGCTGGCATCTGGTACCACCTGGCGGAGCTGGAGACGGCCGCGCGCTGCGGCGTCAATACTGTGATCGCTGTGAACAATAATCACTCGCTGAATCAGGAACGCGATGGCGTCGAAGCCATCTATGGGGGGACGACGGCGGGCTCGGATGAATTGTGGCTTTTCGATGATGCCGACTTCGCGGGCATCGCCGAATCGATGGGCTGCCTGGGCATGACCGCGACCAAGCCGAGCGAAATCGCCGGGGCGCTGGAGCGCGCCTTCGCGGCGAATCGCCCGGTTGTCATTGATGTCAAGACCGATGTCGAGGGCATCGCTCCGCAGGCTTGGGTACCTGGTTGAGGTCCCTGCGAAAGATTGAGCGCGGCAGGACTCGAACCTGCAACCAATTGATTAAAAGTCAACTGCGCTGCCATTGCGCCACGCGCCCAAACAGCAAATCAGTATAAAGACTCTCGCTGCGGGAATCAAGCCAAATCTTAGTCATGAAGCCCGCTTGGCCGCGTGGGAAGATTCCACAATCTCGATCAGTTGCGCGCGCTCGCAGAAGCTATCTCTGCGCCCTCCTTGCTCTCGGTGCTTAAGCACCCGGTACTTTGCCCGGCAGAGCCGGCAATCCACGATATTAGCGCGCCTTCAAATTGCCCGATTTTCTTTGTCAATGCTATACTGGACTGTAATTTACTCTTGGACGTGGATACCATTATCTTGGGGGGAAAATGGCTGAACTGAGACCCCTGGAAGCTGCCGTCACCACGATGAACGATCTGCCGCTGCGGCGCTTCGGCAGACCCATCGGGCGCGACGACTTGTTGCGGGCGCTCCTCCTGCGCTTGCGACAGAACCAACCCCTGGTCTTGCACGGCATGTCCGGCATCGGCAAAACCACCATCGCCGCGACCATCGCCAATGTTTATGCGCAGCAGCCGGAGCAGTCCGTTCTATGGCTGCCGGTCAAGGCGCCGCCCCTGGTCGAATTGATCGTGCGCATCAGCCGCGCCTATGGCGCCCTGGATGTCTGCAATGCCCCCAATCCCTTGGACAAGCGCGCGGCAGTCGCCGGGCTGCTGCGACAGCATCAGCCGCTGATCGTGCTTGATGGTCGGGTTGACGAATCGGTTTTGAATCAGTTCCACGACGATTGCGCGGGGGATTTACCGCTGGTCGTCACCAGCGAGAAAGCCTTGGCGGGCGGCGCCTGGCGCAACCAAGCCATCGGCAACTTGAGTGAAGACGATGCGCTGCTGCTCTTCAAACAAAAAGCGGGCATCGAAGGCGGCGAAGCCGATAGCACGGCTGCTGCGATTGCGGGGCAACTCAATCATGAAGCCTTTCCCGTCGTGTTAGCTGCGCGCAGTATGATCATTTCCCGCCAGAAGCTCGAAGACTATCATGCTACGCTGGCGGGGCTGCTGGAGGAATACGAGGGTCAAGCGGACAGCGCCGCCTTGGCTGCCAGCGTCGATGCGCTCAATCCGCGCCTGCGGGACTTGCTGGAGCAGTTGGGCGCCACGCCGCGCGGGGAAGCCTCGATCTCTTTCTTGCGCTTGCTGAGCGATATGCCCGTGTCGGCCATCGATCAATCCATGACGATCTTGTCGCGCCTTTTCCTTGTCGAACGCTTTCAGCGCCTTGATGAGACCTGCTACCGCATGCACCCGCTGGTGCATGGATTTCTAGGATCCAGGTCCGCCGAAGAAAATCGTCTTGACGACTTGCGCGAGGACGTGAAGACTGCGGTCAGCGACTATCTCGCTGCCCACAGCGCTGGTCCCGATGCGCTGATTCGACTGGTGAGCGAGCTGGATAACCTGATCGCCACGGCAGCCTGGGCCGCGGACAATGACGACCGCGACCTGGCTGGCGGCATAGTTGACGCTTTGTCCAGCGTGGACGGGCTGGTGGAGGAAGCGGGTTACGCTTATGAGTTGGCGCTGCTTGAATCGCTCCGTGACGGAATCGAACTTGAATTCGCCGATGAAGTGGACTTGGTCGCCGAGCCAGAAACCGACGAAGATCGGGCGGTCGAGCCTGGAGAGGACGCGCCGGGGGGCGCAGACGACGAAACGCTAAACCTCGCGGAAGCAGGGGATCTTGAAGCGGAAGATGGCGTCGATGAATCGACGCGGCCAGCCGCGGCGCCGGCGGCGGACGACTCGACTTTCATTTCAATTGATGACGAAGAATTGCAGTCCGTGAATATCGATCAGTTGCGGACTGCGCTGCATGTTGCCAGCCAGAACAACGAGACCGACAGACAGCTGCGGATTCTCAAGGCCATCGCCAAGGTGCAGATCAATCAAGGGCGGGACAGCGAAGCGGCCGGAACCTACGGAGAAGTGCTGGAGATTTATGAGACGAGCGCGGATAAGGACGGCGTCCTGGAAACGCTTGACGCGCTGGCAGGTTTGCTCGTGAGCAGTGAAAGCGCGCCGTCGATTCTGGAACAGCTGAAGCTGCGCGCGGCGCTCACGCTTGCGGGCCAACACGAGGATAGCCCGCGCGTTTTGCAGATACTGGAAGCGATCGGCAAGGTGCAGATCGAACAGAAGCGCGAAAACGAAGCGGTGGCGACCTTCAACGAAGTGCTGGAGATTCACGAGACCGAAGAGGACAAAGCGGGCATCCTGGGGACGCTGGACATGTTGGCGGGCTTGCATGTGCGCACGGATGCCGCTGTCACAGCGCTCAATCATATCCAGCGCGGTTTGCACCTCGCGGAAGAGCTTGCCGATCAGGAGACGGAGATGTTCTTGCGCGCCACGCTCGGCGATGCTCACCGCGCCTTGGGCGAAGCGGTGACGGCAATCGAAAACTATGAAATGGCGCTGACCATCTCCCGGGACCGCGACGACCAGCAAAACGAGGCTCATGTTCTCTACAAGTTGGGTATGGCGCAGCTGGACGCGGGCGACACCAAGCAAGCGATCGAGATGTTGGAGGGCGCCAACGAACTCTTCAAAGGGCAGTCCAAGCGAGACATGGAAGGGCTGGTTTTGCGCGGCTTGGGAGAGATCAACGTCAAATTGGAACGTTGGAGCGAGGCTGTCAACTTCCATACATCGGCATTGTACATCGCGCGCGAAGTCCAGGATAAGGAAGGGGAAGCGGAGCAGCTGCGCATGCTGGGCAAGGTCTTGATTCAAGCGGAACGGCTGCCGGAGGCATTGACGCACTACCGGCAGGCGCTGCATGTGGCTTATGAATGCGAAAATGCGGCGAACATCGTGGGCGTGATCGGCGAGTTGGTAAACCTGATGATGCGGAACCAATTCCTGGCTTCAATTTCCGAGTTGCTGGTGAATGACGGCCTTGCCTACGACCCCGACGACCGCGAACTGTTGCGGCTCAAGAGCGAAGTCGCCTCGGCGAAAGAACTCGCTGCGGAAAGGGGCGTCGCCTTGGCGGTAGTTGCCGGGACGGCGCGGGAGTATGCGGCAAACGCCTATAACTACTCGTGATCCCGCCACAGGCTTGCGGCTCGCGACGAGAAAATCAAAGAGGGCGCTGGGAATGCAGCGCCCTCTTTTCTTCGCTTGCGATTATGGCGGGGTCTAGTTCTGCGCGGCCTTCCTGCCGATCTGATCGGGAATATGCTGGAATTCATGGGATAGAGCTGTATGGTGATCCAGATGTTGGGCGATCAACTCGAAGGGTGAAGCCTTTTCCGTCTCCCCGAAGGCGATCGTCCAGTGATCGTCGCCGCCCCGGACCCAGCGCCCGCCGAAATTGCGCAGGATAGATTCGCCGAGGAATGCGCCAAATTTTTCCTGTAGCAACAATTTCTCTCCATCATTCAATTCGGCTCGATGCTCGTCAATGTAATTGTCCAACCAGGATATGGATTCGGCCGAATAGTCCAAATGAACCTGCTCTTTTTCGCTGAGCACGTCAATGACCAACTGCGCGTCTTCCTGGAAGTCGGACGTTCTTGTGGCTGTATTCAAACGATTCCCCCCTGCGCGACCCGTTTCGTCCTGACGGGCTCATGCGCCTGTTTGCTTCTTTGGACACGTTTAGGCAGACACGCTCACAAGCGCGCATCTTACCTGAACCGTCATGAAAAAAATGGAATATCTTCGCACAACAAAAAAACCAATGCCGATCATTGGTTTCGCGAAGCGGGCAACGGGATTCGAACCCGTGACCTTTTCCTTGGCAAGGAAATGTTCTACCGCTGAACTATGCCCGCAGAGTGTACGATAGTATATCCAAGGGAACGATGATTGACAAGCCTTCGTTTGGCAAGGGGTGCATTTCAGATAATTGGCAATTTACCACCGAGAACACCGAGGGTCGCGTAGACACTGACCGGCAGCGCCGAGATTTAAGCTCTTGCCTGCCAAAAAGGAGGCGATGTAGGGGCGTTTCGCTGAAACGCCCGCAAACAGAAATGATCTTTTGTATTTCTCTGTGCGCTCTGTGGCTCTGTGGTGAATTTTTCGTTTGTTCGTTGCATTGCCCCACAAGATACCATTTTGAAGCGATTGCACTGTGAGCATCTGCCAAAATATTGAAATGCACCCTTGGCAAGTCAGCCGAGGCAGCGCCCCCGCTCGTCGCTTGCCCTTATTGATTTGTCGTGCTTAACTAATCAGAATGTCGTTCATGGATTCCTTGCGCGCAAAGTATGACTGATCAGCCGCGATACAAGTTCCTGTTCAATCCCTATCAAAAAGATCTGATCCTGTCGATCGACGGCGGCGGCATGCGTGGCCTCATCGCCTTGGCTATCTTGTGCTGGCTGGAAGAACAGACCGGCAAACCCGCTTACGAAATGTTCAAGTTGGTCGGGGGGACCAGCACGGGCGCGCTGATCTGCGCCGGGTTGGGCTTGGGCATGAGCGCGCGCGAGATGATGGACGACGTCTATAAAGACCGGCTGCCGCGCGCCTTCCGCAAGATCAAGCGCTTTCGCCGGCTGCGCTTTCTCTTCAGCGGCCTGCGGCATATGTACGCTTACAAACCTTTCATCGACGCGCTGGGACCCTATGCCGAAGGCAAGCGCATGGCGGATATCGTTAGACCCGCGATTTTGTTGACGACAAAGGATTTGCGCACCAGCAATACATATTACATCACCAACCGGGGACCGGGCGCTCCGATGTTCGCGCATTGGCCCCTGGCCGGCGCTGTCGCGTCCAGCGTGGCCATGCCGCTTTTCTTCCCGCCCGTGCGGGGCAATCTCGTCG
The DNA here is from genome assembly GCA_028873975.1 of Chloroflexota bacterium. Taxonomy (GTDB): domain Bacteria; phylum Chloroflexota; class Anaerolineae; order Aggregatilineales; family Phototrophicaceae; genus UBA6055. The sequence goes on along the minus strand of JAPPMO010000026.1, from coordinate 147,197 downwards.
ACGGCGGGGTCGGCAGCTACGGCAATCCCTGTCTCGCGGTGTCTGTGGAGGCGGTCGAATACCTGGAGATGCAAGCGGAAAACGTCATCCACCTGTCCCTAGGCAACGGCTATATTTCCAATGAAGAGGACGAGGGCGCTGGCGCAGGATTCTGGTTGAAGTCCTGGATTGAATATCTGATCTTTGAAGGTATGGATGACGCCGCTCTGCAGCAGGTCTTCATGGCGCGCGCCATTTACAGTCAGATGGATTTCCGCCGCTATAATCCGCTGCTGAGCCGGGAGAATGTCGAACATAACCTGGAGATCGACTGTGGCGATGTCGACCCGGCGGGGCTGGCGCTGGATAGCACTGGGCGGGAGGAAGTCGAATTGATGGAGCGGATCGGCCGCGCCTATGCCGCGAAGATCGACTGGATGAAGGAAGGGGCGCTGCCCTGGAACACCGTCGGGGGCCGCGCCGCGCCGGGCTTCGCCGATTCCGACTGGGAAAATTCGTCCTTCAGCGCGGAGGCCATGCTCAAGTGAAATCGTAGGGCAGAACCCTCATGCCTGGCGCTGCTGCCGTCGACTATCGTCCCAATCGTTCTCGCGCACACTATGACAGAAGGGGCGACTCAGCGAATCGCCCCTTCTGTTCTTGCGGATTGTTGCTGTGTTGCGGCCGGCCATTGGCTGACCTCTACACATTGGATTGGCAGTCTAAATGCTGAAGTACAACTCGAACTCGTAGGGATGCGGGCGCATGGCAACCGCGTCCTGATCCTCGACTTGCTTGTAGGCGATATAATTCTCGAGGAATTGTTCGCTGAAGACGCCGCCTTCCAGCAAGAAATCGTGGTTCGCTTCCAGTTCGCGCAGCGCCTCGCCCAGCGTGCCCGGCATCACCGGCGTTTCATGATCGCCCTCATACAGGTCAGCTTCTGAAGATGCGCCTGGATCGATCTGATTCTTGATGCCGTCAATGCCCGCCATCAAGAGCGCCGGCATAGCCAGGTAGGGATTGGCGGCCGGGTCGGGCCAGCGCGCCTCGACGCGTTTGGCTTTGGGATTGTTGCTGTACATGGGAATACGGATGCCGGCCGAGCGGTTGCGCGCCGAGTAAACCAGGTTGACCGGCGCTTCATAACCGGGCACCAGACGCCGATAGCTGTTGGTGATCGGGTTGGTGAAGGCTGCGCACGCGCCGGCGTGCTTGATGAGACCGCCGATATACCATAGCGCCATCTGGCTTAAGCCCGCGTACATATCGCCGCCGAAGAGCGGGGCGCCATCTTTCCAGAGCGACATGTGTACATGCATGCCGGAGCCGTTTTCCTCGAAAAGCGGTTTGGGCATGAAGGTGGCGTGCAAGCCATTGTTCATGGCGACATTCTTGACGATGTACTTGTAGGTCACCATCATATCCGCCATCTGCAGCAGCGGCGCGTACTTCAGGTCAATCTCGGCTTGGCCGGCGCCGCCCACCTCGTGATGATGAACCTCGACCTCCATGCCGACATCCAGCATCGTCTGCACCATCTCCGCGCGGACGTCCTGCGTTTTGTCCAGCGGAGACAGCGGGAAATAGCCCATCTTGATCCGGTTCATGTGGCCCTGGGCTGGGTCTTCGTTGCCGCTGTTCCAGTCGCCCTCGAAGGAATCGACGCGATAGAAGCTGCTATTCTCGGAAGTGCTGTATTGCACGTTGTCGAACATGAAAAACTCGGCTTCCGGACCAAAATAGGCGACATCGGCCAAGTCCGAGTTGTTCAGATAGGCTTCGGCACGCTTCGCCACGCCGCGCGCATCCAGCGCATAAGGCTCGCGGCTGATCGGGTCGTGCGCGTCGCAATAGAGCGCCAGCGTCTTGTAACCGAAAAAGGGATCGACATAAGCCGTGGCCAGGTCCGCCAGCAGGATCATGTCCGATTCATTGATCGCCTGGAAACCCTGGATACTTGATCCGTCGAATCCAAAGCCGTCCTCGAACGAGCCCTCGTCAACGGACTGTATCGGCATGCTGAAGTGCTGTGGAATGCCGCGAATGTCGACGAAGCGCATATCGATTTCAACAATATCGTTCTCATGCGCCCATGCCAGCAGGGCGGCGGGCGATTCCATCGCTGAAGCGGGGGGAATATACCTTGCCATTTCCATTCATCCTTCTGCTAGAGTCGTCAAAATGCTAACAAAGGTTATTGTATTGGACGTTTCTTACAACATCCACAGCGAAACTCATCGAAATTGAATCCCAATTTCTGTAAAAACTAACCAAAGTTTCGCAATCCAAGATCTCACAGAAGTAGAACCAAGTAAGTAATGAGAATTGCGAAAACGCCGCTTTTCTACCCCATCCCCGGCTTGTGCCCCCTCGGTCCCCCGCCTAACGGGGGAAGTATCCCGAAGCATCAGGGAAGGGTGGCTCGACGTTTTTATTTGGAATGTCCCGCAGAATTCGCATGATTAACTTGGTTCTACTGATGTTTCAATGACTATTTGGGACTTTCCTTTTGGACTGGTCAAATCGAGGCTGGCGGACAATTAGCGCGGGCTGCTAGCATAAGCCGACCCTGCCAAGCTTGGGAGGATGGTGTTGTGCAACGACAGTTGATCCTGGCTATTGTTATGGCCGTGTGGACGATGTCAGCGGCTGGGCAAGCGCCGGAAGTGCCAATAATGCTGCCCGAAGTGATTAACGTCTACCCGCATGACGATGATGCCTTTACGCAAGGTTTGCTCTGGGACAGTGGTTTTTTGTACGAATCGACGGGATTGCGCGGCCAATCCACGCTGCGGCGGGTAGAGCTCGAGACGGGCATCCCCTTGGAATCGGTCTCGCTCTCAAAAGACCTTTTCGCTGAAGGCTTGGAGCGCGTCGGCGACACGCTCATTCAATTGACCTGGCAAGCCGGGCTCGCCGTCGTTTACGATTTCGACAGCTTTGAACGCCTCGATACGATCTATTATGAGGGCGAGGGCTGGGGACTTTGCTATGACGGCCGCTATTTGTTCATGAGCGACGGCAGTTCCCACCTCAGCATTCGCGATCCCGGCAGCTTCGAGTTGATTTTCCGCGGCGCCGTAACCTACAACGGGCAGATCCTGCCCGCTTCTTTGCTCAACGAACTGGAATGCGTGGACGATTATATTTACGCCAACGCCTGGAATACCGATTACATCTTCCGGATTGACAAATTCACCGGCGATATTGTCGCGGTGATTGATGCCTCATCGCTGCTGACTGAAGCCGAGAAAGCCGCGCTAGACCCCGGTAGCGTGCTCAATGGCATCGCATACAATCCCGAGTCGATGACATTTTACGTGACGGGCAAGAAATGGCCCAAGATCTTTGAAGTCGTCTTTGTCGAAAGCTAAAGCCCTCGCCCGGCGCACGCGGCAAAACAATCTAACATTTTTCTTATAGACATCGGTCTGAAAATCTGTATAGTTCATATATGGATAATTCATATATGAATAAGTGTGATGTTACCGGCAGCGCGAATGCGCAGCCCTTTGAAGAGGAATTCTTCCTGCTCTTGATGCGCATCAATCGCGTGCTGCGGCAGCTTGCCAATCAGCAGATGGAAATTTGCAGCTTAACGCCGACCCAGCTTTTTTTTCTGAAGCGCCTCTATGAGGCGGGCGCGCCGCAGCCAATCAGTTTCTTCGCCGATGGCGTTTTTTCCAATCGCTCCAACGCTACGCAGATGATAGACCGCTTGCAGGCTGAAGGATATGTCGAGCGAGTGAAGAACCCGAAAGACCGCCGCAGCGTGCTGGTCCAATTGACCGCCAGCGGCGCGCAGGAATTGGAAGCGGGGCATGCCCGCCATCAGCAGTTGGCGCAGGCGCTGTTCGCACCCTTTAGCGACGAAGAACGCGATGCCGCAATCCGCACCTTGCGGCGTGTGCTGAGCCTGCTCGAAGCGTACCAGAGCGGGGGTTCTGACGGGCTGGAAGATGCCCAAGCCAACCGGGCTTGAAAGACGCATTTCATCAAAGAAAATTCACAGGAGGGCAACATTGTGTCAAACCATCACACCATCGTTGCGGAAAATGTCTACAAACATTTCGGCGATGTCAAAGCGCTGGATGGGGTATCCATCGCCGCCGAGACCGGCAAAGTGCTGGGCTTGCTGGGTCCCAATGGCGCCGGCAAGACGACGCTTGTGCGCATCTTGACGACCCTGCTGAAGCCGGACAGCGGCGCGGTATCGGTCGGCGGCATTGACGTGCTGCGGCATAAACAGCGTGTTCGCGAGAATATCGGCTTGGCTGGGCAAAATACTGCCATTGACGAAATCCTGACCGGGCGCGAAAACCTAGAAATGGTGAGTCGGCTTTATCACATCCCGCGCCCAGCCGCCAAAAGACGGGCCCAGGAATTGCTGGAGCAGTTCGCGCTGACCGACGCCGCCGACCGACCAGCCAAGACCTACTCCGGCGGGATGCGCCGCCGGCTCGACTTGGCTGCCAGCATCGTCGCCAGGCCCCGCATTCTCTTTTTGGACGAGCCAACCACTGGCTTAGACCCGCGCACGCGCATCACCATGTGGGACACCATCCGCGAGTTGGTGTCGGATGGCGCCACGCTGCTGCTGACGACGCAATATCTGGAAGAAGCGGACGAGCTTGCCGACCAGATTGTGGTGATCGACCAGGGGCGCGTCATCGCCGAAGGCACAGCCGACCAGCTCAAGGCGAATATGGCGGCCGACTTCATCGATATCACCATCGCCAATCCGCAGCAGACCGCCCAAGCATCGCAGCTTCTGCAGCCGTTGAGCGACGAATCCCCGCAGACCGATGAACAGCGCGGCCATGTCAGTATCGCCGTGGAGAGCGGGGCGCAAAGCATTGCCGAGGTCGTGCGCCTGCTGGACGCCCAATCCGTTTCAATCGCCGAGCTCAATCTGCGCCGCCCGTCGCTCAATGATGTGTTTTTGAGCATCACCGGGCACAAAATTGTCGAAGAGGAAGCCAAGCCCAAGCGCCGAGGCTTCGGCCGCCGCCGCAGCGCCTAGCCACGCCAATTCAAGCTCAGCATGCATCAGAATATAGAGGAAAGTCGACATGTCTCTCAATACCGTATCCACCGCTGTCAGCACCAGCGAATCCAGCATTTTCCAACGTTTCATTTGGAACTTCACCGATACATTTATCGTGATGCGCCGCAATCTTTATGCCTACCAGAGGCAGCCGGAATTAGTAATCTTCGCCACTTTTCAACCGGTTATGTTCCTGCTGCTCTTCACCTATGTATTCGGCGGCGCCATCAGTTTCTCCACCGGCGGGGATTACATCAACTTTCTGCTGCCGGGCATCATCATCCAGACCATCCTCTTCGCCTCGGCGAATACCACCGTCGGACTCTCCGTAGATCTATCGCGCGGCATCATCGACCGCTTCCGCTCCCTGCCGATGTCGCGGGCGGCTGTGCTCGCGGGGCGCACCAGCGCCGATACCCTGCGTGGCTTATTCACCGTGACCATCATGATCGTTGTAGGATACATAATCGGCTTTCGCTTTGAAGATTGGGGCAGCGGCCTGATGGGCCTGGCGCTGGCTGTGGCTTTCGGCTATTCCGTTACCTGGATCGCCGCAACGATCGGGCTTTTCGTAAAAGATCCGGAGACGGCGCAGGTGGCTGGTTTCATCTGGCTCTTCCCGATGACATTCGCCAGTTCCATCTTCGTCCCAACACGGACTATGATGGCCGAATGGCTGCGCGCCTTCGCCGAGAATCAGCCAGTCAGCGTCGTCGCCAATACCGTGCGCGACCTGATGACCGGCACGGTTAATCCGGATGAAATCGTCATCTCGCTGTTGTGGATCGCCGGGATCGTGGCGGTATTCCTGCCAATGGCGGTTTGGCGCTATGCCAGAGTGGCTTCTCGTTGATCGCCCGGCAGGGCGCTATTCCTTAATCGTTGGCGGCATTATCGCAAGAGCATTACCGGGGCGTCCTTTCAGGCCGCCCGCTTTTCGGTCGCCTAAACGCGGCAGCTTTGATACACTTGGCGCGGTTAGCAACGATTGAAAAGGATCCCAAATGACAGACAATCTCGTTTACATCGCCAACGGCGGCGGCGGTCCCTGCGGCATCACCGTCGCCGAACTCAATTATCAAGACGGCACGCTTTCGCCGGTCCAGCATGTCACTGAAATCAGCGAATGCCACTACCTCAACCTGCATCCCAATGGCAGGTTTCTGGTCGCCACCACCATGGATGACGATGTGCGGGTCTTGTCCTTGGCCATTGATCCGGACACGGGCCATCTGCGCGCAGTCAGCAGCCAGCCGGCGGCGGGCACGTCGCCCGCTTACGTCTGCGCGGAAGACAGTGGCGCGAATGTACTGATGGTCAACTATGTCAACGGCGGCGCCCGCGGCAATATTCGCGTTTATCCCTTCGACAGCGCCGGAGCGCTTGGCGCGGCCAGCGAACATATCGAGATTGATGACACTGCAGGACCCAACTTGGAGCGGCAGGATGTCTCGCATCCGCACATGATCGTCCCCAGTCCCGATAATCGCTTTGCGGTGGTTCCGGACTTGGGCACGGACAAGGTTTACCTCTACGCGCTGGATACAGCGCGGGGCAAGCTGAGCTTGTCACAAACCCTGGATCTGCCCGCCGGGGCTGGCCCGCGCCATGTCGCCTTCCACCCGACGCTGCCGCGCATGTATTGCATCAACGAACTCGATTCCACCCTGGCGACATTCAGTTATGACGAAGACGACAACTGGACAGCGGGTCCCATTTTGGCGACCTTGCCCGCCGGCTATCAACAGCCGTCCGAGCGCCCCAATACCACCGCGGACGTCCATGTCCATCCCAACGGCAGATTTCTCTACGGCTCCAATCGCGGGCACGACTCCATCGTGATCTTCAGCCTGGACGCGCAGGGCATGCCGCATTACCTGGCCAATGAATCAACCCGCGGCGCATGGCCCCGCGCCTTCATAATTGATCCGCGCGGAGAGTATCTGGTTGTTGGCAATCGCCATACCGATAACGCCGCCGTCTTTTCGATTGACGCCGCCACCGGCATGCTCGCGTTCCGCTCATCGCTCGCGCTCTCGGCGCCAATCGCATTCAAGATGCGGGCTTTGGGCTAGGCAATGCGCGTACTCATAACCGGCGGCGCCGGACACGTCGGCACGCCCATCACAAAAAGGTTTGCGGACAGGGGCTGGGATGTCAGGGTTATCGGCGTCGACGCCACTAGCGACCTGAAGGGCGTCACATATTCGCAATGTGACATTCTGGACTGCGAGGCGCTGCAAGACCATGTTGCGGGCTGCGACGCCATCGTGCATTTGGCGGCTATTCCCAGCACGATCTCTCATCCAAACCACGCGCTTTTCGAGACCAATGTCGCCGGGACCTACAACGTATTTGAAGCGGCTGAGCGCGCCGGGGTCAAGCGCATCGCGCAAGCCAGCTCGATTAACGCGCTTGGCGGTTACTGGGGCTGCGATGACCGTCAATTCGAATACTTCCCATTGGATGAAGCGCATCCTCTGCACACCACCGATGCCTATTCTTTCTCCAAGCAATTGCTCGAGGAGATCGCCGCCTACTATTGGCGGCGCTCGGGGATCAGCAGCGTCTCCTTTCGGCTGCCGGCGGTCTGGTCGGATGACTTGATTGAGGAGCGTCAACTGCGCGGACATCTGGGAGAAAAGCGCGAAGCAGTCGACGAATTCAGGAAGCTGCCTCAAGACGAGCAGCGCAGGCAGGTGGCGGCGGCTCGCGAGGCAGCGCTGAAACTGCGCGCCCGGCACGTCATGGAATACGAGGCCGCTCAAGCCGGCGGTTTTGATCGCTATGCGCCCGCTGATGACTGGCTGTTTTCATCTTACTTTTTCGATCGCTTCAACTATTGGACCTTTATCCACACCGATGACTCCACGCAGGCTTTTGAGCGCGCGATCACTGCTGACTTTTCTGGAGCGCATCCGCTCTTCGTCAACAGCGATCGCAACTATCTCGATTACGATTCCGAAGCGCTGCTGGCGATCTTCTTTCCCGATGTGCCTGGCCGCAGCAAAGCGATTGCCGGCGCTCAAGCCCTGGTCAGCTACGACCGCGCCCGCGACTTGCTGGGTTATGAAGCGACCGTGCACGTGGTTTAGACCGGCAACTACTCGCCCGCATATTGCCCGGAACTGAAGACGTAGACCTGGTTCACAATGTCGCCGCGTTCATTCGTTGCCGTTTCCGCCGTCCATTCATAGAGCCAGCGGGCGTCGCTGACGCTCAAATTGACGCAGCCGTGACTGCGTCGATAGCCGAAGTCATCGTGCCAGTAGGCGCCGTGCAGGCTGATGCCCCCGTCGAAATACATCGTCCAGGGCACGTCCTGTAAGGCGTAGGCATCGGGCGCGCCGGTGGCGCCGCTCATGGAATCGCGATCGAGCCGCGCCCAAATCTCGAAAATACCCTCGTTGGTTGGCCAATCGGGCAAGCCGCTGGAAACGAGCGTGGCGAAGACGGGCTTGTCGCCCTGGTAAGCGATGAGCGTCTGCTCGAAGAGATCAACCGCCACCCAGCGACCGGAAAGTCCCTCGGGTTTTTCGACCGGCGCGAACATGGCGACGAACTCTTGCCGCAGCCATTGACGGGGTCCGATCAAGTACCAGACATTGCCGTCGCTGTCTTCCTGGCGGGCGAAAATATGGACCAGATCGTAGCGCCGCGTGACATAGCCGCTTTGCGCGCTGCCGCGCTCTCCGGGACGCAAGGAGGTGTAAATGCCGGTCTTGTCCAGAATAATGGCGAAGGGATACTGCCAATCATTCGGCAACAGGTATCCCGTGAAGTTCGAGGCGCGCGTGTACTCGGCGTCATCGCGCTTGATCCATTCTCCGCCCAGACGCTGGATCCAACCGTCTATTTCGGTATTGGTGGCCTGGACGAAGTTGAAACCGGCCGGGATTTGTCCAATTGCCTCTCCGCCGGGCGCGTCAAAAAGGCTGACCGCTTGTGGACCCACGCGCCAAAAGCTGAACTGACCGAGCGTATAGCGATCTTCCAGAATCGCTTCCAGTTGCGGCCGCGGATGCGCGCTCATCATTGCCAGGCAGGCAGCGCTTTCGCCCTCGCCAGACCAGCAGACTGAAGGGTCATAATCGATATCGGCAGCCGATTCTTGCGCCCTTGCAATTGGCAGCGCAAAGTAAACGAGCGCGATGAGGGAAAGGAAGGTAGCAATGCGCATAGCGACTCCATCGAGAATTCCACAAGCAGCCCCGCCTTGAAAGCGAATGAATTGACAGATCTTAGCATACAGTGTGGCTGGGTGCATTTCAATATTTTGGCAGATGTTCACAGGGCAATCGCTTCAAAATGTTATCTAGTGGAGCAATGCAACGAACAAACTGAAAATTCACCACAGAGCCACAGAGCGCACAGAGAAATACAAAAGATCATTTCTGTTTGCGGGCGTTTCAACGGGTCGCGTAGACACTGACCGTCAAACGCCCCTACATCGTCTCCTTTTTGGCAGGCAAGAACGTAAATCTCGGTGTCCTCGGTGGTTAATTGCCAATAATCTGAAATGCACCCAGTGTGGCTTGCCGAAATCAAAGATTAGCCTCGTTCGTTGTATAATCTTCACAAGGAACTTGTCTTGCAGTCCGGTGATGATGTGTTTGAAACAGTCCGTATTGGAACGCGCGGCTCCAAGCTGTCGCTTTGGCAGGCGAATCACGTCGCCGATCTGATCCGCGACTGTCACGGCGACCGGCCTGTCGAAATCAAGACTTATCGGACGCGCGGGGACGAGAATCAGAATGCGGCGCTGCCTTTGATCGGCGGCAAGGGACTCTTCACCGAGGCGCTGGAGAACGCGCTGCGGCGGCGCGAAATCGACTTCGCCGTTCATAGTCTTAAAGATCTGCCCGTAGAGAATGCCGACGGCTTGACAATCGGCGCTGTACCGAAGCGAGGCGACCATCGCGATGGTTTGCTGAGCCGCAGCGGATCCGCGCTTGCTCAACTCCCGACGGGCGCTCGCCTTGGTACGGGCAGCCTGCGCCGTCGAGCGCAGTTGCTGGCGCTGCGCCCGGATCTGCGAATGCTGGATATTCGCGGCAATGTTCCCACGCGAATCGACAAGTTGATGATGGACGACGGTCCCTACGATGCTATCGTGTTGGCGGCGGCCGGCTTGAATCGCCTGGGTTTGGCGGACCATATCAGCGAGGTACTCGATACGACGCAGATGATATCGGCCGCGGGGCAGGGCGCGCTGGCCGTTCAATGCCGTGACGACGGCGATTCACTGGCTTTCCTGGCGCGGGTGGCGGACGCGCAAACCGCCCAGGCAATTGAAGCGGAACGGACGTTTCTCCACGCCCTTGGGGATGGCTGCTCCCTGCCGGTCGGCGTCTACGCTTATGTCAAAGACAACAGGCTGCTTATGCGTGGGCGTGTGACATCCCTTGACGGCAGACGTCAGATTGATGTCGCCGGCGAAGCCCATGTCTTTGACGGTCCTAGCGGGGTGTTTGCGGCGCGGCAGCTCGGGACGAGCCTGGCGCAAGAGACGCTGGAAAAGGGCGGGCGTCAAATCCTTGACAGCATAAGTCCCGGCGCTTTATCAGCGGGAGAGGAATGAAAACAGCCATGTCTGATCATACTGCGCTGGAAGGCAAAGGCATTGTCGTGACGCGCGCTCTCAATCAAGCGGCTTCCTTGGAGCACGCTTTGCGAGACCGAGGAGCAGTCCCGATCAGCTACCCCTGCATCGCCATCAAACAGCCGTCGGACACGCGAGAATTGGATGCGCAACTGTCGGACTTGGCTCGGTTTGAGATTCTGTTGCTCACCAGCGCCAATGTCGTGACGATCATCGCGGACCGCCTTCAGGCGCTGGAATTGGAGCCCGAATGGTCGCGCATTCGGCTCGCTGTGGTGGGTAAAGCCACGGAAGAGGCTTTGCGCGAGCAGTTAGGACCGGCCGCCGATTTCAGTCCCGCGGCCGCTACGGGTGATGCCCTGGCCCGCGCCTTGCCCATCGAATCGGGCAGTCGCGTCCTGTTGCCACAATCGACGGTGGCGGGCGATTACCTGGCCGAGCTGCTGCGCGAGCGCGGCGCGCAGGTAAGCAAGGTCATCGCCTACGAGACGGTCATGGGGGAGGGCGGCGCCGATCTGCCGTCCCTGATTGCCGACGGCGCCGTCGACGCGCTGACCTTCGTCAGTCCATCAGCCGCGCGCAACTTCACGCGGCGCTGTCCGCTGCCCGCTGCAAAAGCGCTGCCCGCCGCTTGCCTGGGACCGGTGACAGCCGAGCGGTCCGCTCAACTTGGATTCACAGTTGTCATTGCTCCCGCGGTAACGGGCGCAGAAGCTATGCTGGATGCTTTGAATGCGTACTTTGCGGGCGGAGTCAACATCGCTTCTCCCTAGCTGCGCGCAAGGAACAGCCTGAGATCGGCGGCGGCGATTGGCGTTGCCGGCGCATAGTTGCGACAACCGCAACCGGCGCTGGCAACTTCATTCTATTTTTACTGTCGCAGATGCTTTTTCGCATATAATGAAATTATACGAGTTAATGCGATATTAATTGCGATTGCTCGCAGGCGGATTCACATCAGGGCTATGGCGCATATTAAGGCGATTACATCGAGCGGGCGCAACATAGCGTTTGTGGCTTTGTCAGTACCGATGTTCAGTCGTTCCGAAATGGTGGCGCGTCATGGAACTGGGTCACACAATTTATACACATGAAAAATTCACCGAAAGCGACCAATACTGGAGTCCCGAATCCGAAGACTACGCCGCTGCCAGTCAGTTGATCACCGCCATGCGCTCCGGTTGGGTTTTGGCGCTGCCCCGGGTGGGCGCCCGTCAGGTTTGGAACAGCGGCAGCCGTCCGCGCACGGTTTACGATTTCACGCTGATGCGCGGCACGCAACTCATGATCATGCCGGTTTTGACCAATCCCTTCATTGAGCGCTTTATCGTACAAAAGGGCATTCGCGTCATCTACGACAATACTCCCGATCATATCGTCATTCCCGAATAGACCTCGACATCACCATAAGTTAGCATGCCACTGTTGCCGCCTGGTTACGGGGGTCTTATAATTGCGCCTAGCGCGACCGAGTTTTTGGGGAATGACAACATGGTGCAGCAGAACGAGCAGGATCTCCGCGTTCAGTATCAAGATATTACTTCGCAGCACTGGAGTTACTCCTCCGAGCGATACGCCGGCGGGGACAACCTGCTCACCGCCATCGCCCGAGGTTGGGAGATCGACCAAAGGGTGACGCTGCGACGGCACTGGTTCGCCGGCATGCGCTGCATCGAGATTTTCCACTTCACCATCCGCCGCGATGAGGTGGTCGCCGACATGGCCGTGGTCGGCAATCCCTACATCTATCGCTACCTGGCGTCCAATCCGCACGAGTTGGTTGAGGAGAACTCGGCGGCGGTGTAGGGCAATGTATCGTCGACTCTCAAGTCAAAACATGCCCTGCTGAGACTCGCCAGCGGAATTAACGCTGTCCGATTTATGGCGCTGGGCTCGTTTGAAATCACTGTATTGGCCCGGCATATCGATACCGGCGCCCTCGAGCAAGTCGCCGATGCCCAGAATCTGAATCTTGCGATAGCGCTTCTGCCGTCCCGGCGACTCGTAATATCCGGCTAACAACGCTTCTTTCAACATTGCCTGCGTCGGTTTTTCCAATGTGATGAACACGCCGATTGCCGCATTTTCCCGCTCGACCGTGCCTTTCAAATCGCGAATGTCACGGGATGTGACCCGTCCCGATTTGACCTGCGCCACCACAAGTGCCGCTCTGGGTTTGCCGCTCGCGTCTTCTTCAAAGAAGTTGATGATGCCGTCAATGCCTCTGTCGGCGCCTTTTTTCCCTTTGCGCGAGCCCGCTTGACCGTTTGTCGGCTTCGCCCCGATCAACGACAGCGCCCACCACTCAAATTGGTAGCGGCCTTCGTTGTCAGGATCGTGCGCCAAAGCGCGCGCCGCGTCCACTGTCACTGGTTCGCCGATGACGTCGTAGTCGCTGCCGGAAACCAGTTCGAACTTGTCTTGCAGGCGATACTTTTGCAGGGCGATGCTCAGATGAGTGATATCAATCCCTATCCAGCGGCGGTTCAGCTTTTGGGCGGCGGCTATCGTCGTGCCGCAGCCGCAGAAGGGGTCAAACACGATATCGCCTTCATTGCTGCTGGCGCGGATGATGCGCTCCAGCAGGGCTTCTGGTTTTTGAGTCGGGTAACTTAGCCGTTCTTTGGCGTGCGCGCCTAGCGGTCGAATATCGCTTATGATGTCTTGGATGAACACGCCCTCGCCTTCGTCCAGATAACGCTTATACCGGGGCTTTGTTCCGTGCTCGGGCCAGTGTACATAGCCAGCTTTGTCCAACATTTCGAGACGTTCTTGTACGGTCAGCTCCGACATATCCTGATCTGGATAAGCAACTTCCAAGGCAGAGCTCGGTATTGCCCAATGCCTGCTTGACTCCGTTGGGTCAATGCCGCGCCAAGGTTTTCCCGAATCGCCTTGTCGCGTACCTGAACCAGTCAAGTCGACAAGTTGGTAGCGTCCTCTTTCATCTTCGTGTCGGTAGTACTTCTCGATGTATTTGTCGTCGTATTGTTCGTAAACTTTGTTCCACAGGTAGTCATTGCTCTTGGTATAGAACAGGATATTGTCCGAAATCGGTCCCCATTTTTTGGCGCTGCTGTGCGCGCTCGTGCGCTTCCAGGTAATATGATTGCGATAGTTTTCAGTGCCAAAAATCGAGTCCAGCAATATCTTCAGATAGTGGCTTGCCGTCGGGTCGCAATGCAGGTAGAGGCTGCCAGTCCGTTTCAAGACCCGCTGCAATTGGATCAGCCGCGCCGCCATCATCACCAGATAAGCCATCATCTGATTGTGTCCGATCAAATCCATCAGCGCCTTGATTGCTGTTGATACCTGTGCTGGCGCGTCTCTCACCAGGTCGAAGTAAGTCGCCAGCGCTGTCTCGCCCCAATGCCAGGTATCTTCAAATGCGGTGATCTGCGCTTCGCTATCCGCGCCGCTTTCCGCCTTGAACAACACGTTGTAATTGCGATTGCTGTTGAAGGGCGGGTCAAGGTAAATGAGGTCAACGCACTCATTCGGAAAGTAATCGGGATTGCGCAGGATTTCCAGGTTGTCACCGTAGTACATTGTGTTCTTCATATTTTAGACCTCGCGCAAGCCGCATTGCCAATCCAGTATACCATTCTCGGGCCGAATCGGGCATTGCGCTTGATTCCAAGGCAGGGCAATCGCATTGGAATACACATCGCTGCAACTTAGCCAAAGCAGGCTCAATTTTAACCACCGAGGACACCGAGAACACCGAGAAAAGCAAGTAAAATCAATGCTCTTGTCTTATTTCAGACATGCTTTTGAGAGACGGATGTGGTTTCCTTGGCAACTTGCAATATACAGGTGGCGGATTTAGAGAATAAGTCGTCAAAACAGCCTCAACTCTGTGCCTCTGTGTCCTCAGTAAGTCCAAGAAAGTAATGCAAATTTTTCTAAAGCAACGATCTGTAGGGGCGACAGGCGGGCTGTGTCTACGCGCCCTACCATGTCGCCCGAAACCACAAGTCGCGGCGGCAACGGGTGACCAGATTGGTCGCCCCTACAAGGCTCGCTTTAGCTACATGACTTACTTGGACTTACTTCTGTGGTTTTATTATGGTTTGATTTCTTGACCATTCTGCGAATGCGCGATGTGATGCGATTGCCCTGGATTCCAAGGCGATGCTGGAGCCAATTTCCCCCAATCCTCACATTCCACTATAATGAAGCCCGTACTCAAGAGCCAATCACGAGAAGCCGCACATGCCCGACGATCTTGTCAAACCGCCTGCGGACGACGACTCAACAGAAGACGCGCCGCTCTCTCCCGAAGAGATGATGGGGCGCATGCTCAACCCGGACCCGGATCAAGCGCCACCGCCGGAAGACTATTTGAGTCCCCAGCCGGAGGCTGAAGCGCCAACGCCGGCGCCGCCGGAAGACCTCGCCGCGTCCTCGCCGCCTGCCGCCAACGTTGAAAAGGGCGCCGCGACCTTGCCGCCGCCTCGCCCACAGATCAATTCCCGCATTCGCGAAGCCGCCGAAGGCTTCATCAAGATGCAGAATCAAGCGGCTACGCTGGCTGACATGCTCAAAAGCGAAGAGATCAGCTTCGAGGAATATCAGCGCCTGCTCTATGACAGCATGGCGCAGGACGAGGACGGCGCCTGGTGGATGATCGATGCCGAAAATGAGCAGTGGTACCGGCACGATAGCGGGGAGAATGAATGGGTCAGCGATTATCCGGCTGCGCTGCGCGAATGGGAGGCATTCCATCAGGCGCATGAAGCAAAAACGCCATCCGATGCGGAATCGGATATGCGAACGGAGACGGTTTACGATCTGCCGCCTTCTTACCTGGGACCCACCGAACCGGGGGGCGGCGCGCCCATCCTTGACGACAGGGGCGTCGAGATTGGCAGGATGCCGCGAACAAAAGATGCGCTCTATACCGTCCCCGGCACAGCCGCCTTCAAAAGCGAACTGCCAGGTCAGGAGCGGACCGCGCCCTCGGATCCGCAATTCGCCAGGACGCAGCCAGCGCAGACCCGGTTTGACGATGCCGGCGATCATGGCGAAGTGATCCCGCGCGCCATCGACTATGAATTGGAGCGCTCCCCAATCGTCGAAGAGTTGCTGGAATCGCGGCGGCGCAACTCGCTGCGCGCGCTGGCCAACGTGCTGGTGGTGCTGCTGGTGATCGCCCTGGTCAGCGCCATCGCGGGCGCGGGCGGCATCATGTTCTGGTATAGCGACACGGTGAAGCCATTCCAGGGGGGGATCGCCGCGCTGGCTGATTACAGTCCGGAGTATCAAACGGCGCGCGTCTTTGACGCCGATGGCGGCTTGATCGCCGCGCTCAACAGTCAGGAAACGGGGGCGCGCACCACCATCCCGCTGGAGCGGGTCAGTCCCTACATGATTCACGCCATCGTCGCGCAAGAAAACGAACGCTATTTTGAGGATCCCGGTTTTGATCCCATCGCCATCGCTCGCGCCTTTATACAGAACCTCAGCGGTGGCGGCATCGAATCCGGCGCGAGCACGATCACCCAGCAAATCGCCCGCAATCTGGTTCTGCGCGACAGCGAAGTCACCGTCCAGCGCAAGGTGAACGAGATCCTGGTCGCGCTGGAAATCGCCAATCAATACGACAAGAACTTCATCCTCGAGCTTTATTTGAACGAGGTTTTCTTCGCCAATCAGAATTACGGGGTCGAGGCCGCCTCGCAATTCTATTTCGGCCACGGGGCTGATGAGCTCAATTTCGCGCAGGCCGCTCTGTTGGCGAGCATCGTGCCATCGCCGGCCAAGAACGATCCCGTCATCAATCGCCCGGTTGCTGTGGCGGGCATGCGCGCCACCATGCGCAAGATGATCGACATCGGTTGCCTGCAATTCCAACACGGCGACTGGCCCCGGCGCGGTCCCTTCTGCGTCATCGACGGACGCGAGACCGAGATTGACGGCAGCCCGCAAGTGTTGGCGCGCGTCAACGCCGACGGAAAAATTGTCGGCGGCGCGGCTATCGTACAGATCGCGGAAATCGAAACGACGCCATTTGAACCGTTGACGGTGCAGTTGCGCTATCCGCATTTTGTCAATTTTGTCAGGGCTCAGTTGGAGGTCGAGGTCGGCGCTAATGGTCTATTCCAGCGCGGTTTCAATATCTATACTACTTTGGATCCTGCCACCCAGGACGCGGCGCAGCAGGCATTGAGCAATCAGGTGAATCACCTGGTGGGGGCGGCCACTGGCGTCAATACCGGCGCCGTTATGGTCACCGATCCCCGGACCGGCGCTATCCGCGCTATGGTGGGCAGCCACAATTTTGACGATGAATTTGCCGGGCAGGTCAACAACGCGCTTACCTGGCAGCAGCCCGGTTCAGTCATCAAACCCTTCATTTATGCCGCCGCCCTGCAGGGCGCAGAAGGCAATTTTCTTACTCCCGCAAGCGTCGTTTGGGATGTGCCGACGACCTACGATATGGGGGTTTCCGGACCTTACTCGCCCGTGAACATCGATGGCAGATTCCGCGGACCGATGTCCCTGCGCGCCGCTCTGCAAAACAGCCGCAACGTCGCGACAATCAAGGTTTATGAGCAAGTCGGCAAGATCCGCTTCGCTGAAATGGCCGGGGCTGTCGGCTTGCAGTTTCCCGAAGACTCCTTGATGACGCTGTCCAGCGCGCTCGGGGCGAACGAAGTCACGCTCTACGATATGATGGCCGCTTATGGCGTATTGGCCAATCGGGGCCGGCTAATGCCCTTGTATGCCATTGAGCGCATCACAGAAACGATTGATGGCGAAGAAGTCGAGCTCCCGCGCGAACGAGCGGACGCGCGCGGGGCGATCTCCCCGGCGCTTGCCTATCTGATGCAAAATATCCTGAGCGACGACGCCTCCCGCCAGCCGAGTTTCAATCCCGGATCCGCCTTGACCTTGGCGCATATCGGCCTGCCGACGCAAAACGTCGTTTCGGCCAAAACCGGCACCTCCAACGGCGCGCGCGATCTGTGGACGATGGGTTTCACGCGCGACGCTGTGGTTGGCGTCTGGCTGGGGACATCGGATAATTCGCCAACCTACAATACCTCTGGCATCACCAGCGCGGCGCCGGTTTGGAATGCGGTGATGACCGCCGCTTCACTAGGGAAGGCGCCAATGCCATTCGAGAATCCCGGCGGCGTGGTGGCGCGCGAGATCTGCCGAGCGACTGGAACGCTCAATTATTCGGCTTGTCCCGACCCCAGCACGGGCCTTTTCCTGCACGAACAGTATCCCCCGCCCGCCGAACAAGCCTATATCAAACGGATCGCCGTCGACAGTTGGACGGGCTTGCTCGCCAACGAATTCTGCAATAGCAATATCGTCGAGAAGACCTACGTCGCGGTCGACGATCCGGCGGCTCTGGACTGGCTCGCGGGAAGCGCCGAAGGCCAAGCCTTCGTCAAAAGTATTGGAATCGAGCTGCCTGTGCTGCCCGTGCCGCAAGCCGAATGCGCGCAGGGCCAGTCCTTGCCGCTGATCAACATCAGCGCTCCCAACAACGGGGCTGTCGTTCGCGACGCCGTGGAGATCCGCGGTCAAGCGCGCGGTCCGGACTTCGACCGCTTCGAACTGGTTTACGCTTCTCGCGACGATCCCGACAAATTCCTGCCCATTAGCGCGGCACTGGTGGAAATGCCCAATTACGGCACTGTCTTGGGTGTATGGGATACGCGGTCATTGGGCGTCCCGGACGGCGAATATATCTTGCGCTTGGCGGCCTATTCAAGCAAGGGCGGCAACATCAACTACGATATCAACTTGCGCGTGGAGAACCCGACTCCGACCACGACGCCGGAGCAAGTTATCTTTCAGCCGACGATTGTTTCTCTTCCCTTGGCGACGCCCGTGCCTTGAGCTGAGAAAATCGCGCACAAAGGATCCGTTTTCGGCAGGGTAATTAGCTCATATATTCTGCTACAATGTGGGGTGACTTGACACTGGAAAGATCCGCGGCATGAAAGCGCAGAACTTAACCGAAGGCATGAACGAGCAGCAAGCGGCCGCCATCACGGCCGGCGCCGGTCCCGTATTGGTCTTGGCGGGACCCGGCAGCGGCAAAACCAGCGTGCTGACGCGGCGCATCGCCTGGCTAATTCGTGAGGAGCGCATCCCGCATCATCGTATCATGGCGGTCACTTTCACCAACAAGGCGGCGGGCGAGATGCGCTCGCGCGTGGAAGCGCTGCTGGGCGATCGCCTGCGCGGCTTGCAGATCGGCACCTTCCACGCCATCTGCGCCCGTTTCTTGCGCCGGGAAGCCGAAAGCCTGGGCTATCGGCGCGACTACGTGATCTATGACAGCGACGATCAGGTGGCGCTGGTGAAACAGGTTGTCAAACGCGTCGGCATTGACCCCAAGAAGTTCAATCCCCGCGCCATTCTGGCGGGGATTTCCAGCGCCAAGAACGAGATGATTCAAGCCGATGAATTCCGATCTCTCGACTATTTCGGCGAGATCGTCAAACAGGTTTACACCGCCTATCAGGCGGCTCTGCGCGATGCCAATGCCATGGACTTCGACGACCTGCTGCTGAACATGGTCTTGCTATTGCGCGGCAGCGATTTGCTGCGCGACCAATATCAGCAGCGCTTCGAAAACGTGCTGGTTGACGAGTTTCAGGATACCAACAAAGTGCAGTACGAATTTGTGAGGCTCCTGGCCGCACCACAAAACAATGTCTTCGTCGTCGGCGACGAAGATCAGGCGATTTACGCCTTCCGAGGCGCGGACTATCGCAACGTCTTGCGCTTTCGAGAGAATTACCCCGATCCAACTGTGGTCTTGCTAGAGCGCAATTATCGCAGCACACAGAATATTCTTGATGCCGCCCGCGCGGTCATCGACAACAATCGGGATCGTACGCCCAAGCGCTTGCATACCGATCAAGGCCGGGGAGAGCGAATCAAGGTCTTCGAGGCTTACGATGAGCGCTATGAAGCCGAATATGTCCTGGAACAGATCCAGCGATTGCGCATGCAGGACGGCTTGGACTATAAGGACTTCGCTGTGATGTACCGCACCAACGCGCAGTCCCGCGCGATGGAACAGGCTTTTGTCAACCGATCGACGCCCTATGTATTGGTGGGGGGAGTGGGTTTTTACAAGCGACGTGAAGTCAAGGATATGCTGGCCTATTTGCGCTTGATCCACAACCCGGACGATCGCGTCAGCTTTGAACGCATCATCAACGTGCCCGCCCGCGGTATCGGCAAAAAATCGCTGGGGGCTTTTTTGGATTGGGTCTCGGACGCGGGGATGACCATCGGCGAAGCGCTTAATCGACTGTATTACGACGATCCGACGCCCCTGTCGACAGCGGCTGAGAAAAAGTTCCGCGCCTTTGCCGACCTGTTATCCAGTTGGCAGGAGATGGCGAAAGTTGGCGACTTGGTGAACATGTTCGACAATATCACTGCGCAAACCCGTTACGCCATTCATCTCGACAGCACGAGCAACCTGCCGGAAGAAGCCGCCGAACGCGCCGACAACGTGCGCGAGTTGCGCGGGCTGCTGGAATACGCCATGGAATACGAACAACCTTTGCACGAATTCTTGGCCGAGCAGTCGCTTGTCGCCGATGTAGATACTCTGAAGGACGGCGCTGACGCTGTGACCTTGATGACCTTGCACAGCGCCAAGGGGTTGGAATTCCCCGTGGTCTTTATCACCGGGCTGGAGACCGGCATCCTGCCGCATTTCCGCGCGTTTGAAGAATTGGATGGCATCTCGGAGGAGCGCAGGCTCTTTTATGTGGGCGTCACTCGCGCCAAGCAGAGCGTTTTTTTGAGTTATGCCTTCCGGCGCGCGCTGTATAGCGGCGGCGGCAGTTTGTCCCGTCCCTCAGAATTCTTGGCCGATCTGCCCAGACATCTACTTGATGGCTCGCCACTGACCTTAGCAAACTTGAACAAGGCGCGGAGTCTCGAATCTCAGACTCGCTGGGACAATGCCGCATCATCGGATAGCCGACTGGAACGGGACTTGAAATCCAACACGGTCGCGCCCTCCGATAGCAAGATCCGCAGCAAGATTATCCCTTTTCCCGGCATTAAACCAGCGGCCAAAAACGATCCGCCGTTCACGGTCGGAGCAAATGTCTCGCATCCCAAGTTTGGCAATGGCAAAGTTATCGGTATTGAGAACAAGGGCGAAATCGTCAGCGTCTTATTTGACGATCATGGTCCCAAGAAGATTTTCGCTGATGCCGAGGGTTTTCGGGCGCTTGAGGAATGACGCCCGTGTTTCGCAGCGCATTGATCTCTCCAGCAGAATAGCCTCTTTTTATTTTGAATTGTGGAACGATCACGATGGAATTGCCCCGTTGAGTCGCCCGCGGTTTGACAAGCGCAGGCGCCGACGTTTCCGTTGTCCAGCCGCGCGCTATGAAAAGCGGCTAGGGATTCTTCATATAGTGTGGAGATTGACAATGATGTTTAGGCCTTTCGCCATGTTGACCACTGCGATCCTCCTCTTGGCTTCTGCTTTGACGGGGGGAGCGAGCGATATTGACAATTGCTGCTTCGTCGACCGCCAATGTCACAGCGAACAGGACTGGACGAATGGCTATTGGGCATTCCAGAATAATCAATGCCCTGCGCCGGCCTCGTCCCATCCAGCCACTGGCTCGCCGCCCGCTGTCAGCGCCCCCGCCCAAATTGACAACTGCTGTTTCGTCGATCGCCAATGCCAGAGCGAACAGGACTGGGCAGATGGCTATTGGGCTTACCAGCGCGGGCAATGCGCGGCTCCCGAGCAATCCGTACTAAGCGTCGGTCAAGCGGACAGCATGCGCAGGGCTTTGAGAATCGAGGGTTCAGCGGAATTTATTGCCCAGGTGAACGCCTCGCTGGACTTGCTCAAAGCCCGAGCGCCGGACTGGTATGTCTATACCGTTGGCGGCTACGACTGGATCCTGCAGCTTCCGAGACATTCTGTTGTCAGACACCCGCAGCATGTAAAGGTTTGGATCTTCAGCCTGAACTTTCCCTGGATGGGGAACACAGTCGGGTTTGCAGGCGTCCTTGTGCATGAAGCTTGCCACCTGTATCAACACCAAGCCGGCCTGAAGTCGGGAGCGGGGATTGGTTGGAAATCTGGTCTGGAGGGCGAAAGGGAGTGTTTCACCCTAGAGATTGAAGTCAGGCAAGCCATCAATCCGCGCGATCCTGGACTGCCTGGGATGCGGCATCGTCTGGCAAATATAGACAAAATCGAATACCAATGGTGGCACTAATGAGACTAAGCGCCTAGCGTTCCCCGCTTAACGAATGAAGCCTTCATTCCGCATTGAATCGACACGCAACATGGTAGCCGCCACCCGCGCGGGCAACACTGGCGAAGTCCCCTGCCGGGAATGGTGAGCGGAGGCTGAAGACGCGCCGCCATGCCCTCGCGCGCCGGCGCCATCGGCCGGCGGTTTAGCGCGCGATTCTCTCAGCGTTGCTGCCCGCCCGCGATCCAAGCGCCACGATGTCCGCCTCGCTGAAACCATTGCCTTGCAATAGACCAGCCGCGAATTGACCGCGCGCAGCGTCTCGTAACCGGCGGCATCAGTCGGGCGTAGTCGCCGCTGCCGGGGTCTTCAACTTTGATGACCTCCGCGCCCAGCAGCATCGTGCATATTGCGCCCGGGAAGAAGCGGGTGTCGTGGAGGGATTTCATGGTGGGAGTTTAGCGCGGATGCTGATGGCGTGGCAATAAGTCGCAGTGCCTTAATGTTGTTCCAATTGGTCTTTATGATCGTCTCTTCTGGAGTATAATTCCGGTTCATGTCACTTCATTATTTTGATTTGCAGAAACCCGTTTTCGCGAGGAATGGCCAAGAGATCCCTCAACCAAATCCATTGGTCTTGCAGAATTATAAGCAAAACCAGGAATTGGTAAGAATTCAAACAGAAGCGCTCATCGACGAAATGCTGGCCAAGGGAAAAACTGGACTTAGTATTCGATCTGTTTCCTCATATCTATATGATTGCGTAGGCATGGTTTTTGCCAACCGTCGGGCATGGATAGATATTGAGCATATATATGAGATTCTTACGAATGATGGCTATCATTTAATCTCCAAGGATAATTTGGTTGTCGGAGACGTAGTCGTATATACTCTGGACAAGAAGAG
The DNA here is from genome assembly GCA_028873975.1 of Chloroflexota bacterium. Taxonomy (GTDB): domain Bacteria; phylum Chloroflexota; class Anaerolineae; order Aggregatilineales; family Phototrophicaceae; genus UBA6055. The sequence goes on along the minus strand of JAPPMO010000026.1, from coordinate 124,441 downwards.
AGTACACGTTGGACTTGTAACTCGTGTACATCCAAATATCGGCAGTATTCCTAATGCTCGAGTTCTAAGCAAATGGGGAAAGCACGGCGAGATAGAGCATCGACTGGAAGACGTTCCATATTACTTGGGACATCCTAGCGAGTTTTGGAGCGAAAGGGTTCCTCTATGATATTGGACAAGTATATCGACAAAATTGAGACCCTGGATTTCCAGATTCAGTTTTCAGTGCTGAGCGGCCTTAGCGTCGTCGAGTTCGCACTTTCTCGCAACTCAATTGTCAATGGGCTGTTGGACGCGCTTCATCACGAGCCGGATTTGGCTACAGACCTCTACCGCCGAATCAGATATCTTTTGCCGCAGGTGGCGCAAAAAACTACTCTCTCCTACGACGAGAGCATTGTCGCTTATCTTTACTGTTTGAATAAGAAAGATCTGCTATTGGCATATCGCGCGAGCGCGCCAATTTGGGATACTGAGGGCCTGCTTTGGTCAAGATGGCTGGCATTCAAGATAATTCGACTTGTACAACAGGTTGAGCAAAGCCTTGATGTTTCATTAGTTGACAGCGTAAGCGCTACGTTTAGCATCACCAATGATAATGAATTGGTAGATACTCGTAGTCCTGCAACAACTTCAAAAGTCAACTTGGCGGCCAATTCTGACATGATTGGCTTATATGCATTTGAATTCTCAACCGCAGCCTCGGAGGCAGCGTGAGACATATCTGGTCAGTCTTGTGCCGCTACGCGGTTGAAGACAAGGATAGCCAAAACTACAGCTTGATAGAAACACTGAGTCATGTTTCATTCAAAGGTGACATTCCGGATGAGCGACCTGTATCGCTTCCGTTTAAACATCGGATAGTCACCCTTTGGCGTCACAGTTTGGATCCGAGCGGTATAGAATTCCCAGTGCGCTTGCGTATTCTTACGCCAGCAATTGTTGAGATCGTTTCGGCCGAAATGACCGTAAACGTCAAAGGCCACGGAACCTTGAAGACAAACTTCAATTCTGATACGTTTCAATACACTAGCGACGGCATATACGAATATGAGATTTCTTACCTTAAAGGTGAAAAGTGGATTGTAGCTACGCGGATACCTCTGAAAGTAACTCACGAACAGCCAGAACCTGAACAAGATGAAGAAAGCGAGCCCACAGAGTAGACCCGCTCCCGCCCTAAATCTAAACTCGAATCCCGCCTAAGCCCCCGTCACGGCGCCATCATTGGCCTGAGACACCTGCCGCGCGTATTTGGCCATGACGCCTTTGGCGTAATTCGGCGCCGGCGGCCGCCAAGCTGCCCGGCGCGCTGCCAGTTCGGCATCGCTCAAGTCGACATGGATCAGCCGCTGCGAGACATCGATGGTGATCATGTCTCCCTCTTGCAGCAGGGCGATGGGACCGCCAACAGCCGCTTCCGGCGAGGTATGCCCGATCATTAAGCCGCGCGTGCCGCCACTGAAGCGCCCGTCGGTGATCAAGCCGACAGCCCCGCCCAGCCCCTGGCCATAAAGCGCCGCAGTGATCTGCAGCATCTCGCGCATGCCGGGACCGCCGACCGGTCCTTCGTAGCGGATGATGAGGATGTCGCCCTCGACGATTTGGCGGTTGGAGACAGCCTCGAAAGCCTCTTCTTCGGTATTGAAGACGCGAGCCGGTCCAGTGAGCGGGGCGGGAGTATCCTTGAGCTTGACCACCGCGCCGTCGGGCGCCAGGTTGCCCTTGAGAACGACCAAGCCGCCGCTGTCCTTGATAGCCTCGTCGAGATCGCGGACGACGTCCTGCCCCTCGGTCTCTTGGGCATCGGCGCAGGCTTGCGCCAGGGTCTGGCCCGTGACGGACGGGGTGTCGCCGGTCATATAGCCGCCGTCGATCAGGCGATTGACCAGGATTGGCACGCCGCCGGCTTGATAGAGATCGAGCGCGACGTATTGGCCGGTGGGGCGCATATCGCCGATGATGGGCGTGCGGCGGCTGATCTCTTCAATGTCATCCAGCGTGAACGCGATGCCGGCTTCGCGGGCGAAAGCCAGGCAGTGCAGGATGCTGTTGGTGCTGCCGGCGGTGGCGGCGGAAGCGGCCATGGCGTTTTCCAGCGAGCGCCGCGTCACCAAATCGGATGGGCGGATGTCTCGCTCCAGGATCTCCAGCATCATCTGCCCGGCTTGGAAGGAGACAGTCTCCTTGTCCGGATCTTCGGCCGGCACATCTCCCATGCCCATGGGGCAGATGCCGATGATTTCGCTGATCATGGCCATGGTGTTGGCGGTGAATTGCCCGCCACAGGCGCCCGGTCCCGGGCAGGCGACGTTTTCGACCGCCATTAGTTCTTCGTAGCTGATCTGCCCAGCCTGGAATTGCCCCAGCGCTTCGAAGACGTTGACCAGGTCGATATCGCGCCCATTGAGCTTGCCCGGATAGATGGTGCCGCCGTAGAGCATCAGTGAGGGCAGGTCCAAGCGGATCAGCGCCATGATGGTGCCGGGGATGGTCTTGTCGCAGGCCGACAGCGCCACCACGCCATCGAGCATGTTGGACATGGCGACCAGCTCGATGCTGTCGGCGATGACCTCGCGGCTGATGAGCGAGCCTTTCATGCCCTCGGTGCCCATGGTGATGCCGTCCGAGATGCTGATGGTGTTGAACTCGAAGGGCGTGCCGCCGGCCGCGCGGATGCCGCGTTTGACATCGACTGCCAGCTTGCGCAGGTGGAAGTTGCAGGGTCCGATCTCGGTCCAGGTGTTGGCGACGCCGATCAGCGGTTTGGCCAGGTCGTCGTCGCTGTAGCCGACGGCTTTGAGCATGGCGCGGGCGCCGGCGCGTTCGGCGCCGTGGACGAGGGCGCGGCTGCGCTGATTAGGCTGGGCGCGGACGCCGTTGGTTGTGGACATGGGGTTCTCCTTTTGTGCTTGGCAGGTGATGGAGCATATTGTAGCGCAAGACAGGAGATTTGTTGCCATATTGCCGGCAGCCGCGGGAAAACTTTTTTCGGCAGTTTGGCAGGCGGCGCGGGCGATATGCGGTTGTTACGTCGGTGAGTTGTGGACAGGGTAGCGTGGATGGGTGGTGGAGGGGCGACTGAATGGTCGCGGTTTGGATTTGCCACAGAGGCGCAGAGGGTCGCGTAGACACTGACCACCGGCACAGAGTTTTTTACCACGAAGTCGCGAAGATCGCGAAGAAAAGGACTATTTCGCAGCCAATTCTCAGTGCCCTCGGTGTCCTCGGTGGTGAAGTTTTTTGATTCAACCGAAAAGGATACACTACCCCGATGCCGGCTTATAGCGCGCCGCGTCCATATCGGGTATCATCAAGGTGTATCTCAGAGTAGAGAACAGTTTCCGGCTATGCAACTCAAAGCCAACCCCTTCAGGCCAGACAAGCCCATCGACAATTTCGAGCAATTTGCTGGCCGGGCGCATGAACTCACCGTCCTGATTCGCTCGATGTTCAATACAGGCCACGGCAACGCGCGGCATATGATCGTTACCGGGCCTAGAGGTATTGGCAAAAGCTCCTTCATTAATCAGATACACTCGGTAACTGACAATGGCGACGATGTTCTGAAAAAGCTCGAGATAGATGCTGGCGACTTTCGCTTCCGATTCCCGGTTTTTAAGTGCCGGGCGCGTCAAGGCCAGAGTACCGAGCACATCGTGAGCTCGCTCATGGACGCGATGCCAACCAAGCTGAGTGCTGAAAATGTTGGCAATATCGTCGGCGATTTCGTCCGCAAATTAAAGCCATCGCTTTCGGTGGCGGGTATAAGCCTCGAACAACGGAATGAATCATTCACAGACTTGGGTCGCGAGTTTGTTCGGACTGTATCAAATTTGTGGCTGGCCATACAGCACGAGCGCGACGGGATTATCTTCATTATCGATGAGATTGACACTGTGGCAGAGACATCTGGCATCGCGTCCTTCTTGAAAGTAACTACTGAAGAATTGGTGGATGCCGGGCTGGATCAGATCGCTTTTTACCTTGTTGGCGTGACGGGAGCAATGCAAAAGCTAATGAGCGAACATCCCTCGATCGGAAGAGTCTTCGAGAATGTGGAGTTGCGCCCTATGAGTCACAGTGAGAGTCGCGATGTGATTGAAAGAACTCTCCAAAGTTCGTCCAGCAGCCGAAATATTCGCGTGTCTGATGAATCTATTCGGTGGGTGGTAGAAACAGCTAGCGGTTTCCCCGCGATTATCCACACGCTATGCTATGAGGCTTATGAGAACGATACAGACCAGGTACTGGATCAGGATGATTTCGCTAAAGCTGCAGACGAGGTGGTTTCTCGTATCAAACGCGCAGAACTGGGCCAACTTCTGCGAACGGCCGGCGCTGGCGACTATCGTCGAATTCTGGTCGCTATGGCGGAATACGAAGATGCTCTCGTGCCGCGGTCGTATATCGGGGAGAGAATCGGCAGGTCCTCCGATCAGTTGGGCTCGTACCTCGATGTCCTGCTAAAGCGCAATATAATCGAAAGGACGGATCGCGGCGTATACCGATATGTCGAACCGCTTTTGCGGCTCTATGTACAGAAGCTGCCTGTTCTAGATCCAGTCCTTAGTTCACCTGACACCGAAGAGCAAAACGACTAAGGGCGCATTCTTCGAGTCTTCCAGAAATCCTGCCGAGCCATTATCTGAGAGCAGGACTAAGACCCGCTAACCTATCCTCGTTGTCATCTGCCCGACCGTCACGCCGCTCTTTAGAATAGGCGTCATCAACCCGAATTGGCAATTAGCCGCGCAATGATGGTATACTCAGGCAATGAACGCAGTTCGTCTTGGGGAAGCGCCTGATGGATGTACTCGGTCTGGTTAGAGAGTTGTCTGACTCCGGATTGGACAGCGTTGTCTTGCTGGTCGTCCTGCCGCTGGTCATGCGCTATATGATATTGCAGTCTAGAGTTGAAATGCGCCAGGAAATGCGCGATGCATTGGACGACAACAACAAAGAAATCTACCGCTATATTGATACCAAATTTGAAGCGGTGGATGCCAGATTCGCGGCACATGATTCCAGGTTTGACCAAATTGACGCCCGATTCGAGCAAATTGAAGCCAGACTCACTGCCCACGACGCCAAATTTGACCAGCTTGACCGCAAGAATGATTCCCGCGCTTATGACATGACTTTGCATCTGATAGATATACGCGAGAGGCTGGCCAACATTGAAGGTCGCATGGGCATCTATCCGCCACGCCGCGGCGTAGAACCGCCGGTTCCAGAACCCGCTCCCGAGCCGGAAAGCAACGAGCCCGCTCAAAGCTAGCGCTTATGATGCCTCGCCAACCCTTCAAAGGCGGCGTCATCTACCCGACCGCGACCCCACACCCTACTTTATCCCAGAACTCAAGAAACTGTTTGTAAACTGCTTCTGCACCAGCGCGATCAGCACGAGGATCGGCACAGCCACGATCAAGGTGCCCGCCCCCAGCAGATCCCACTGCGCGCCGATCTCCGAGGATTGCACCAGCAGAGCCAGTCCCACCGTCAGCGGACGGGTCTCGACGCTGCTCGTGATCAGCAACGGCCAGAGGAACTCGTTCCAGTGATAGGTGATCGACACGATGCTGAAAGCCAGCAAAGGAGCGCGAGTGACGGGCAGGAAGACATGCCACAGCACTTGCAGCCAGTTGGCGCCATCGCTGCGCGCCGCTTCTTCCAGTTCTTTGGGCACTTGCTTGAAAGCCTGGCGCATCAAGAAGGTGCCAAAAGCCGAGGCGATGTAGGGCGCCATCAAACCCTGGTAGGAATCCAGCCAGCCCAGCCGGACCAGGGTCTGGTAATTGGGCAGGATGAGCACTGTGCCGGGCACCATCAATTGCGTCAGGAACAGGAAAAATATTTGGTCCTTGCCGCGGAAGTCCATGCGCGCCAGGGCGAAACCGGCCAGGGAGACGGTGACCAACTGGATGGCCAGCAGGCCGAATACCCAGATGATGGTATTGAGATAAAAGCGCGGGAAAGGCGCGACCTCCCAGGCTTCGGCGAAAGCCCCAAGATGCAGGCTTTGCAGCCAGACCAGCGGGGACCCGTTCAACAGTTGCGTAGTTGGCACAAAGGCGGTCAGCAGCGTCCAGATCAGCGGCACCATCCAGACCAGTCCGAAGAGCGCCAGCGCCACGATGGGCAGAGTCTCGCGCCACTTGTTTTTTCGCGCGGTCATGGGATTATCAATCTCGGACCTTGCTCATTCATAATGCACACGGCGCTCCAGGTAAACGAATTGCAGCATCGCCATCGTCAGCAGCACCGCCAGCAAGAAGACCGTCATGGCCGATGCGATGCCGGTTTTGAACCACTTGAAGCCCTGTTGATAAACGTAATATAAAGACAGATTGCTGGCATTGTTGGGTCCGCCCTCGGTCAAGACAAAGATATGATCGACCTGTTGCAGCGAGTTCAAGACGGCGATCGTCGCGACAAAATAAGTCGTGGGAGAAACGAGGGGCCAGATAATATGGCGCAGCTTCTGCCAAAAGGCGGTGCCGTCCAGGATTGCCGCCTCCAGCACGTCATTGGGCAATGATTGGAGAGCCGCCAGATAAAAGAGCGCGAAGTAACCAAGCTGCTTCCACATATAGACCATAAACAAGCCGGGCAGCGCCAGTTCACGGTCGCTTAACCAGTTCGAGCGCGGCAATCCCAAGCCGCCGAGGATTTCGTTAAACAACCCGACCCGTGGGCTATACAAGAACAGCCAGATCGAAGCGACGCTGACCATGGGCAGGGCGATGGTCGCCAGAAAGGGGAAGCGGAAAAAGCCGATATTTCTTAGACCCTGGTTCATCAAGATCGCCAGCAAAAGTCCGCCGATGACGGACAAGATCAGACCAATCGTGACATAGCCGATGGTGTTTTTGATGACTTGCTGGCTGATGGGGTCGGATAGGACGCGCTCGTAGTTTTGCAAGCCGACGAAGACCTCGGATCGTCCCCGCCGCGTGTGAAAGCTGGTCCAGATGACAGAGATTATGGGCCAGAGCGTGAAGAGCGCCAGAAACACCAGCGAAGGCAACAAAAAAAGATAAGCGATCGGACCGCGACCGCTCAGGTTGATTGTGAAAGCGGGGGCACGAGCTGCTTGAACTCGTCCCCCGGTATTTGTCTGACTTGATTCCGGCTGCTTCATACGGCTATTTTACTGACTAGCCGCCCAGATCACAACCAGCCTGGACCAAGAGTTCGTCGGAACGCTCTTGCGCCACCCTTAACGCCTCTTCGGGCGTAGACTGGCCGGTATAGACCGCTTCAACGGCTTGTGTTGTGATGACCGCCATTTCCGGACCGGCGAGCGTAGCTGGGAACTCTTTGACCGCGTATTCAAGCTGCATACGCGCGGTCGAAGCCTGCGGCACGTCCGCGGCGTAGCTCATCAAGGGGTCTGTCTCCCAGGCGGCGTTGCGCGGCGCGACATAGCCGCTATCGATACCCCACTGTCCGATCTGCTCGGGGCGCACCATCCAGTTGATGAATTTCCAAGCCGCGTCCTGCCGCTCTTGCCCGATGTCCGCCATGATGTAGAAATTGCCGCCACCGACGTTGGCGCCGTAGCCGGCGGGTCCGCCGGGCATGAAGCCGGTGCCAAGCTCGAAAGGTACGTCGTTGAGCAGCGAGCTGAGACTGCCGGTGGAGTGATAGATCATCGCTGTTGCCCCGGCGATGAAGTCAGCCGGCGCTACGCCCCATTGGTTGACGCCATCGGGCATGATGCCGTGCTCAACTTGCAGGCTGCGCAGGAATGACAGCGCTTCTATGGCTTCCGGCGTATCCAGATATACGCCACAGGGATCGTCCTCAACCGAACCGATATGCTGACCCGCCTGAATGGCAAAATTTGCGTAAATCCAGAACGAAGTCGGGATTTCCACGCCCCAGCGCGTCACATTGTCGCCATCGCTCACGACCAGTTGCTTGCCGAATTCCACCAACTCTTCCCAAGTCGCTGGCGGCGATTCCGGGTCCAGCCCTACCTCGGCGAAAGCGTCCTTGTTGTAATAGAGAATCGGCGTTGAACGCTGCCAGGGTATACCCCAGACTTGACCAGCGGAAGTCGAATTAGACATGAAGGCGTCGAAGAAGTCGTCGATATCCAATCCGTCCTCGGAGGCGATGTAATCGTCCAAGGGAATGACACCCTCCATGTCGACCAGGGTGTAGAGATCTGTGGAGAGCAGGATCGCGACGTCCGGCGGTTGGCCGGACAAGATGCCCGCTTGCGCGCGAGCCATATTTTCCACGTAGTTGCCGGTGAAGATCGGCTCAACTTGTATGTCCTCGCTGAGGGCATTGAATTCAGCCACATAGCCATCAATAGCCTGCGCCAGCGGTCCCGCGACGCCGACAGGATAGTAGAACTGCAGCGTGATGACGTCTTGCGCCGCCGCGCCGCCAATCAATAGCAGAAACGCGCATAGCAGTGCGATTGCGCGTATCTTTATGGATCCATTTAACATCATGTTCTCTCCTTAGTTGGTAAGCCAAGATAGATTGCTTTTCGGAACTAACCTTCAAAGACAGCGCTTATAGGCCTTCCTTCCTCTCATTAAGACTTGGATCAACAGGTGATCCTTCGCTGATTCGCTTGATTGAACGACGCGAGAACGATGTTTGACAGATCGCACGTAAGGGCCGTTGCCAAGGAGAAGCTCAGAGAACACGCGGTTCGTTCCACGTAATTATATCGTATCTGTCGGCAGAACTACAAACGAGACAATTTCAAATGTCGAACCTGCGATACCGGCCTGGAAGAATTATAATAGGTCGGCCGCTGAGATTTGGGTATGTCAATCTGCGCCAGGTGACCGATGGCCTTGTGACCGCCTAGCGAAGACGAAACCCATGTATTTCACACCCATCAAGCGAGGCGGTCTGCCCGACCACGACGCCGCTCTTTTGGAATAGGCGTCATCAACCTGCGAACCATGCAACCTCAGCGCCCGGCGATGGCGATAGCTAAGATTCTCTTGATGGTACTAAACTCGTCGCCTTTCGCAGGGCAATCGCATCAAAATAACATGCACTACAATGAAGACAATACAAACTTAAATATAACCACAGAGACGCAGAGAGCACAGAGAAAAATCTTTCATTTCTTGGGAAACGTGGAATTTCACTTCAATTTTGGATTCCGAGACAAGCAATTTCACCCACTTGTACGTCATTCCAGAGAAGTTCTGCCCTGAAAAAACTTAAACTCTGTGTCCTCGGTGCCTCTGTGGTGAAAAAACAGTTTGATGCAATTGCCCTGTCGCCATTCGCCTTCCAATTGGCAAATTGCCGCGCAGTGATGGCATACTCAGGCAATGAACGCAGTTTGTCTTGGGAAAGCGACTGATGGATATTCCCGGGTTGCTTAGAGAGCTGAATACTGCTGGCATTTCCGATGTCTTGCTGCTGGTCGTCATTCCGCTGATATTGCGCTACTGGATAATCCAGTCGAGGATTGAACAGCGCAAGGAATTGCGAGACGCCTTAGACGACAATAACAAAGAAATCTACCGTTATATTGATGCCAAATTTGAAGCGGTGGACGCCAGATTCGCGGCACATGACGCCAGGTTTGACCAAATTGAAGCCAGACTCATTGCCCATGACGCCAAATTCGATCAGCTTGACCGCAAGAATGACTCTCGCGCTTATGACATGACTTTGCATCTGATAGATATACGCGAGAGGCTGGCCAACATTGAAGGTCGCATGGGCATCTATCCGCCCCGCCGCGGCGTAGAACCGCCGGTTCCAGAACCCGCTGCCGAGCCGGAAAGCGGCGAGTCGGCGCAAAGCTAGCGCCCACTATTCAATACCCTAGGACAGTTCCAACTACAATCACGGTAAATCGGGATTGCCGCATAGATCTGCGCTGTTGTTGACTCCGCACAGTCTAGCCCCAACTCTTCCCTGCCATTCCCCCCGCAACCGCACTATAATCATATCATTCATCACCAGCGCGTGACTTAAAAAGAGAACCGGCGCATGAATTTCACACCCATCAAGCGGGGCGTGGTCTGCCCGACCGTGACGCCGCTCAAGGACAATGGCGACATCAATCCCGACGTCATCAAGCCCATGGTCGACTTCCTGATCGACCGCGGCGTCGTCGGCGTTTATCCGCTGGGCACGACGGGCCAGGGTCCGTTCTTTTCCCTCGACGAACGCAAGACCATCGCCGTAGCGACGGTGGCGGCCGTGGACGGGCGCAAGCCCGTCATCATCCACACCGGCGCCATCAACACCCGCGACACCCTGGATTTGACGCGCCACGCGCGGGCGATTGGCGCCGACGCCGCTTCGGTCATCACGCCCTGGTACTTCCAGCACAGCGAAGCGGCGCTGGAAGCCCATTACCGGTCGGTGCTGGAAGCTGTGCCGGATTTCCCCGTCTACTTTTACAACCTGCCCAAATTCGCCGGCAACAATTTGACGGCGGGGCTGGTGACGCGGCTGGCGCGCGATTATGAAAACGCTGTCGGCCTCAAGGACAGCAGCGGCGATCTGCTGGCGATGTTCGCTGTCAACCAGCTCAAGGACGGGCGCTTTAATACCGCCATCGGTCCTGACAGTTTGATCCTGGCCGGCTTGTCGATGGGGCTCGATTGCAGTGTGTCCGGAAGCAGCAATTACGTGCCGGAGATCGTGGCGGGCGTTCACGACGCCTTCCATGCTGGCGACCTAGAGGCGGCGCAAAAGCTGCAGAAGCAGCTCAATGCCGTCAGCGATGTGGTTGGGGGCGGCGGCTGGCTGACGGTGGTCAAGGGCATTATGCGGCATCGGGGCTTGCCTGTTGGCGGGGTTCGCGCGCCCATGATTTCGGCGTCTGACGAGACGGTTCGCGCTTGCATTGCGCAGTTGCGGGCGTTGCGGGTGGATTTGTCGGGACTGTGATTTGGCTGCGTCTGGCAAGGGGTGTATTTCAGATTATCGGCAAGCCAAGAGATTTTTGCCCGGTCGAAAGCATGACCAACCACAAAGACACAAAGCGCGCAGAGAAAAACCAACAGAGGCATATATTTTGCGGGCGTTTCGGCGGGTCGCGTAGACACTGACCGCCGACACTGACCGTCAAACGCCCTTGCAGTTTGTGCCTGTTTTTGATTCTCATTACTTGCTTGCACTTACTTTGAACGTGGCGGGCAACAATACTTTAGAATTATTCTCGGTGACCTCGGTGTACTCTTATTTAATAAACCGTGAATTGCGGTAGCCGAGCAGGTTTATTATTTTGTGTGAGCGCGGTAGCCCAAAATCGCTGCCGCCGAGCGGCTGTGGTTAATTCCGTCATATCCGCTACAATCCCACCATGCCAATTCACGACCTACTCCACGACCTGCGATCCCGCCTGGGACCCGAACAGGCCGCCGCCGACCAGATGACCCGCGTCCTCTACAGCACCGATGCCAGCAATTACCAGGTCATGCCGCTGGCGGTGACCTTCCCGCGCGATGCCGACGATGTGGTCGCCGTGCACGAGACGGCGCGCAAATATAACGTGCCGGTGTTGCCGCGGGGCGGGGGCAGCGCCTTGGCCGGGCAAGCCGTCGGCGAAGCGATCATCATGGATTTCACGCGGCACATGCGCCGTGTCCGTTCGGTCAATGCCGAGGCGCGGACGGTCGATGTCGAACCGGGTTTAATCCTCGGGAATCTCAACGCGCAACTGGCGCCTATGGGCTTGATGTTCGGTCCCGACCCGGCCAGCGCCGAACGCGCCGCCATCGGCGGGGTCATCGGCAACAACGCCACCGGCGCGCATAGCATCCGCTATGGCATGACCGCCGATCATGTTTCCCGGCTGCAGGTTGCGCTGGCGAATGGCGATCTGGTCTGGCTGGACGCATCGACCGACGCCCTCAATCGCATCAGGTCCACAGTGGGCGATCTGGCAGCCGAGCACAGCGCGCGGATCGCGGCGCGCTACCCGCGGACCTGGCGCACCGTCGCCGGTTACGCGCTGGACAAGATTGACCCGGCCGATGTGGATCTCAACTGGCTGCTTTGCGGCTCGGAGGGAACGCTGGCGACGGTCGTTCGCGCCGAATTGCGCCTGGTCGAATCCCCGAAGATCGAAAACAAGCGCTTGGCGCTGGTTCACTTTGACAGCTTGCGCGCGTCTCTGGAAGCGACGCCGCGCATCCTTGAGTTGGAACCGAGCGCCATCGAGTTGATGGACAAATTCCTGCTGGACAAGACGCGAGCCGCCGCTGGCTATCGTGATCGCTTGACCTTTGTCGAGGGCGATCCTGCGGCGATCCTGGTCGTGGAGTTCGTCGGCAGCGAGAGCGAGCTTGGCGCGAAGATCGCCGATTTGAAAGCGCATTTGACGCGGCTGGCTTATCGCGGGGCGGTCACGGTCGCGGAAAGTCCCGGACAGCAGAACGATGTATGGACCGTGCGCAAAGCCGGACTCGGCTTGATGATGAGCGAACGGAGCGCCGCCAAACCGATATCCTTTGTTGAGGATGCCGCCGTGCCGGTGGAGAGCTTGGCCGATTACATTTCCGATGTCGAGCGCATCATCTACGACAACGATACCAGCTACGCCATCTATGCCCACGCCAGCGCCGGCTGCCTGCACATTCGCCCGCTGATTGACTTGCGAACGCTCAAGGGGCGCGATCAGTATCGCAATATCGCCGATGCGGTGGCGACCACGGTCAAGAAATATCAGGGCAGCATCACCGGCGAGCACGGTCAAGGCCTGGTGCGCGGCGAGTTCAGCGAGCATCTCTTCGGCGCGGAACTAATGGAGGCCTTCCGTCAGGTCAAGCGGGCCTTTGATCCGCAGAACATGATGAACCCGGGCAAGATCATCGATTCCCCGCCCATGGACAGCGCCGAGTTGCTGCGTTACTCGCCCGATTACCAGGTGATCGATGTGCAGACCCGTTATGACTGGTCGGCGGACCAGGGCTTTGCCGGCGCCGTCGAGATGTGCAATGGGGCGGGCGTCTGCCGCAAGGAAGGCGTCGGCACGATGTGCCCCTCCTATCAAGCGACGCTCGACGAGGCGCATTCTACGCGGGGCCGCGCCAATGCCCTGCGCGCGGCCATCAGCGGCGCGCTGCCCGATGACCTGGGCAATGCCGCGCTCAAAGAAGTCTTTGACCTCTGCTTGTCCTGCAAAGCCTGCGCCAGCGAATGTCCGTCGGCTGTCGATGTCGCCACACTGAAATCGGAATTCCTGGCTGCCTGGCACGACAGGCGTGGCATACCACTCTCGACAAAGGTTTTTGGCAACATCCATCGCGTCAATCAGTTTGCCGGCCGGTTGCCCGGGCTGAGCAACTTCCTGCTCAATCATCCGCTCGGCAAGCTGGGCGCCGAGATTCTGGGATTGCCCGCTGAACGCCCCTTGCCGCGATATGCCGCACGTCCTTTTTCCGCCGCGTCTTATCCCCGGCATGATAGGCCGGAGGCCATCTTGATCGTCGATACCTTCACCGAATGGAACCATCCTGAAATTGGGGAAGCGGTGATGGAACTGGCGAGGCGTCTCGGGCTGCGGGTCAACGCGCGGCGCTTGCCGGGGCAAGGCTGCTGCGGCCGACCGGCTATCAGCAAGGGCTTGCTGGACAATGCCAAAGCGATGGCGGGGTCCAATGTGCTCGGCTTGTACCGGCAGCATCCGGACGCGCCTTATATTTTCATCGAACCAAGCTGCCTCAGCGCCTTCACCGATGACTATTTGACCCTAGTGGATCCGGGCATGCAGGCGGCGGCGAAGTCACTGGCCGCGCGCTGCCAAAGCGTCGAGAGCTTCTTCGCGGAGAAGCTGGCGCCGGGCGCCGAGACCCTCGCTTGGCAGGCGGAATCGCCGCGGATATTATTGCATGGGCACTGCCACCAGAAAGCGCTCTGGGGAACGGCCGATTCGCTCAAGCTGCTGGGGAGCATCCCGGGCGCCGAGGTCGAAGAGATGAATACCGGCTGCTGCGGCTTGGCGGGCAGCTTCGGCTACGAGCACTATGAATTGAGCATGAAGATCGCCGAGGACCGCCTGTTGCCGATCATCCGCGACAACCCCGATGCCATCGTGGCCGCGCCCGGCACGTCTTGCCGCGCGCAGATCCACGACGCCGGTTATGCGGCAAGGCATCCCGTTGAAATGGTCCTGGCCGCCTTGGGGTCATCCGATTTGTTGGAGCAAGAAGTCTGATGCCGACTTTCAAGCTGATCGAAATCAGATCGCTGAGCGAGTTCCTGAATCTGCGCCATATCCGCGTTGAGCGGGAGCAGCGCCGCTTCAGCAAGAATCTGATTTTAACATTTTTGCAGACGCGGCATCCGGCGGTGACCTCGTACCGCGTTGATGCGGAAGGGGAGGCGATCGGCTATGTCATGTTGATCCACGCCGAGAATCCGACGCAGTGGATCATCGAGCGTTTGACAATCGATCGCGATCATCAGCGCAAGGGATATGGTTACGCGATTGTTGACCATCTGATTGACATGGTGCATGATTTTGAGAACAGCGAGATGGTCATCGCTCGTTATGAGCCGGACAACGAGCCCGCCCGCCGTCTCTTCGAGCGCTTGAACTTCGAGCAACAAGAGAAGATGTTCCGCGGGCGTCATATCGCGATCCTGGAATTCGAGTTTGAAGACGATGAGGACGATGCGGAGAAGGATGAAGATGAAGACGCGGAGCCGGATGAGATTGAAGACGATGACGATGATAGAGCCTAGCTTTGTCTAGCGCCTTCTTGTCGAACTGTCGAGCATAGCATGTCCGAACAGCGAGCAACCGCCCATACCCTTTTGACCGAAGCGGTCCGCCGTCGCCTCGAACCTTTGATGCTGGTCGCCCGCAAGGTGCGGGTTGGCGCGATGAAAGGCGACCGCCGCTCCATCAAACGCGGCAACAGCATCGAATTTGCCGATTACCGCAACTATGCGCCGGGCGATGACCTGCGTCAGCTCGACTGGAATATCTATGCCCGGCTGGAGCGCCCGTTTATCAAACTGCTGGAAGACGAGGAAGACCTGACGGCGCATTTGATCCTGGACGCCTCCGCCAGTATGGATTTTCCGCCCGAGGGCGAAGCCGATCAGAAGAAGCTGCTTTATGCCAAGCGCATCTTTGCCGGGCTGGCCTATCTGTCATTGACCAGCAATGATCGCCTGATTCTCACCGCGGTCAACGATGGCGGCAGCGCCACTTTCGGTCCCGTGCGCGGGCGCGGACGCGGCATCGCCATGCTGCGTTTCATCGGCGATCTCGATGTGTCGGGCATCACCGATCTGAATATCATGCTGGGGGATTACGCGCGGCGCGCGCGGCGACCGGGCTTGGCGCTGATCATCAGCGATATGTTCTCGCCCACGGGTTATGTCGATGGATTGAACGCGCTGCTCAGCCGCGGGCACGAGGTGGCTTTCTTGCACGTGCTGGCGCCGGAAGAGATCAGCCCGCCGCTGGTCGGCGACCTGCGCTTGATCGATGTGGAAACGGGTCAAGCCCAGGAAGTCACGGTGGACGCGACTATGCGCGGCATCTATCAGCAGCGCTTAGCGGCTTGGCGCGACGAGATCCGCGACGAATGCCTGCGGCGCGGCGCCTATTATTTTCCGCTGGTGACTGATAGTCCCTGGGAGCGGGTGATCCTCTCGGATATGCGGCGGGCGGGGCTGGTTAAGTAGACGGTTCCGCCGCCTTGCGCTCGGCGATTAGCTTCCTCAGATATGCTTTATACTCTTTTCTCGTCTCGAGGTAGAGACCCGACAACATAGCCGTCAAGTCAATGCTATCGTCGATATCTTTCCAGTACACATCCTGACTGCCCAACTGGTAGTTTTGGCGCTCTTCTTCGCTGGCCGCCTCCAGCAAAGGGAAAAAATGCAGAGGAACGCCGATAATCCTGCCATCCGCCAAATCAATCATGGCGTGCGTATCGGTGAAAGTCACGCGCTGCGGTTCGTTGCGCGTATCGTGAATGACTGGTTCAATCATTAGGGGAAAATCGCCTTCGCGTCTCGCGCCGCACTACATTCGTCAAAAGTATGTTTGGTGTCAGTCACATGGCGACGCGCCGCATGGATTCAGGTGCAGGTTTAGGCTTGGAGTACAGCCCGGTGAGCATAGCAATTAAGTCTATTCCTTCGTCAAGGATTTCCCAATAGACACTGAGCCCGTGAAGTTCGTAGTTTTGGCGTTGTGCGTCATTTGCTGCCTCAAGCCAGGGAAAGTAGTAAAGCGGCATGCCAATTGCACGCCCATCTACCATGTCGATGATGACATATTCGTCTGTGAACCGCACGTTTTGCGCGGCACTTCGCTCCGAATGCACGAATGGCTTCCTATTCAATCTCATTTCCTTTTGCATCAAGTACCGGCTTCACTTAAGTTGTCTATGGTACCTAACCCACACTCTCACTAAGAGATCCATGTTTTCCTCGATAAGATCCCGAATAGGTCCAAGTTCTCGGGTATTAAAGCCATAATTATCTTCGAATTCAATAGGATCCAAATAAACCTGAACCCGCTTTCCACCCTTGAATACGCGCACATGCGCTGGGAAATGATCATCAGTGTAGATTCGTACATCGTAACCATCTCGTCGTCTGTGAAGTATCGTGACCATTGCTCTCCGCATTCAGAATATACACTTCAACATCTGGCATTGTCAAAGACCTTAAGCCTATGCCGAGCCCAGGACGTGCAGGGCTACGTCGCCACCAAGCCTCCATCCAGCACCAGCGGATGCCCGGTCACGAAGGAGGAGGCATCCGAGCATAGCCAGAGTACCGCCCTCGCGATTTCCTCCGGCGCGCCCAGCCTGCCCATCGGTATCGCCCGTTGCATGATCGCCCCCAGTGCCGGATTGGCCGCGATGCCAGCCTGCACCATAGCGGTGTCGGTGTAGGCTGGGCAGATGGCGTTGATGCGAATACCGCGCTTGGCGTAGTCCAGCGCGGCCGAGCGCGTCAAGCCGACGACGGCATGTTTGCTGGCGGTATAGGCGGCCGCCTTTGGCGCGCCGATCAAGCCGGCCACCGACGCGATATTGACGATCGCGCCTTGACCGGCCGGCAGCATTTGTTCCAGTTCGGCTTTCATGCAGCGCCAGACGCCCTTGAGATTGATGGCCATGACCAGCTCAAAGAGCGTGTCGTCCGCTTCGTGCATGCGCTGCTCGAATGAGCCGGCGATGCCAGCATTGTTCACGGCGGCGTCCAGACGCCCGAAGCGCTCGACCGCCGCCGATACCATCCCCCGTACATCCTCAGCCCGCGTCACATCGCAAGGGACGAAAATGGCTTTGCCGCCGGCGTCGATGATCGCTTGAACGGTTTCTTTGCCGCCTTGCTCATTGATATCCGAGACGCAGACGGCTGCCCCTTCCCGCGCCAATTCGATGGCGCTCGCGCGGCCGATGCCCGACGCCGCGCCTGTTACCAGCGCGACCTTGTTTGCCATTTCTGCCATGGTATTTTCCTCAAGTTCTCCAGCGCCTGTCCCTCTGGCAATGGTACACAAACTTTGCCGCTCGCGTAAGCTTGCGGCGGCTCCGTTCAGAGCAATCGCAGCAGAACCAAAATACCTAAAACAAAACCAAAATTTAACCACAGAGGACACAGAGTGCACAGAGAAAGACAAAAGATTATTTCTGTTTGCGGGCGTTTCAGCGAAACGCCCCTACAGCCGCCCTATTGTTAGGAATTGTATGACTTACTTGCAACTGCTGCGTTTAGGGAGTTTTGATGACAATTCCTCTAAATCTGTTGCCTGACTATGGCAAAGCCGCCAGCAAACTTCATCTGCTGTTCAAAAGCGCCTCTTGAAATAAGACCAGCGCTTTTATTTTCATTGCTTTTCTCAGTGTTGACGGTCAGTGTCTACGCGACCCTCGGTGTTCTCGGTGCTTAGAAAAATCTGGTGCGATTGCTCTGGGCCACGGTGCTTGTATGCCCGCTGGACATGGCGGAACAATGCGGGGGCGCGCGATATGTTATAATTGTTGCGAATTTAGGGACTGGGGGATCCGCAAATGATTGACGATCCGATTTTGCTGAACGATTGGCATGCCGTGCTCCCGGTCGCCGAATTGGACGCGCGGAATAATGTCACCGGCGCGCGCCTTTTGGGTGAGGATATTGTCATCTGGCGCGCTGGCGACCAAATCCAAGCCTGGAAGGACTTGTGCGTGCATCGCGGCACGCGGCTCTCGCTCGGCGAGGTGCTGGAGGACGACACCCTGCAATGTCCCTATCATGGCTGGACCTACGACGCCGCGGGCAATTGCGTCCGTATACCCGCGCACCCGGAGCAAAAGCCGCCCGCCAAAGCCAGAACGTTCACTTACCAAGCCGCCATCGCCTACGATATGGTTTGGGTCTGCCTGGGAGAACCAGCCTATAAGATCCCGGCCTTCGCGGAGTGGGACGACGAAAGTTACCGCAAAGTCCTTTGTGGCGCTTACGAATTTCAGGCGGCTGGACCGCGCATGGTGGAGAACTTTCTTGATGTCGCGCATTTCCCCTTCGTGCACGAGAATATCCTGGGCACGCAGGAACGTCCGGAGATACCGGACTACGATGTCATCAGCGACGAGAATGGCATCACCGCCTCGGATATTCGCGTCTTCCAGCCTAATCCCGATGGTTCTCATATTCCCAATTGGGTCAGCTATACCTACAAGGTTTACCGACCGCTGGTCGCCTATTTCCGCAAGGAAGCCGAGGAGAAATTCGCCATATTGCTCATGGTCACGCCCATCGAAGAGCTCAAGTCGCTGATGTGGATGTGGATGGTCATGACCCAAGACGACAGCACTGACGAAATGCTGCGCGCCTTCCAGGACGAGATCGCTTATCAGGATTTGCCCATCGTGCAATCGCAACGGCCCGAGTTGCTGCCGCTCGATTTGCAGTCGGAACTGCACCTGCGCAGCGACAAAACAGCCATCGCCTATCGTCGTTGGCTCAATGAACTGGGCTTGAGCTTCGGCACTAGCTGATCGCCAGCGCCCCCCGCAACCCGATTTCAACTGCTGCGTAAACAAAGACAGATAGACAGCCGACAAGTAATGCTGATCCGACTGCCAGGTCCGCGCCGTGTATAATGGCGAAGTTTGCATTGCGGGTCGGCCAAAAAAGTACGCGCGGCTTCTTTCTTTGAGGGATCGCATGAGCTTGAACGCGGGCGACGTTTTCGCCGGGTACGAGATCGTTACGCGCATCGGTTCCGGCGGCATGGCGACGGTGTATCAAGCCTATCACGAGCGACTCGATCGTCACGTCGCCATCAAAGTATTGCATGAATCCTTCGTGCGCGATGATACCTTTTTGGAGCGCTTTGAGCGCGAGGCGCGCATCATCGCCCGCCTGGAGCATCCGCAAATCGTGCCGATCTACGACTACGCCGAGTTCGCCGGGCAGCCTTATATTGTCATGAAATATATCGAAGGCGGCACGCTCAAGCGCCGCGCCATCAAAGAAGGCATCGCGCTTGACGACGTCGTTCGCATGATGAGCATGCTGGCGGATGCGCTCACTTACGCGCACGAGATGGGCGTCTTGCATCGGGACATCAAACCTTCAAACATTCTCATTGACGAACGGGACCTGCCTTATATCAGTGATTTCGGTCTGGCGCGCATCGCCCAGGTTGGCGACTCGACCATCAGCCACGATATGATGTTGGGCACGCCCTTTTACATCTCGCCCGAGCAAGCGCGCGGCGAGCGCGACCTAAGCCCGGCCACCGATGTCTATGCCTTTGCGGTCATCTTGTACGAACTGTTGACCGGGCAGGTGCCGTTCGGGGGAGACACGGCTTATGCGATCGTGCACGAGCAGATCTACAGTCCGCCGCCGCCGCCCAGCCACATCAATACGGAGTTGACCCCGGCTCTTGACGACGTCCTGTTGAAGGCTTTGGCGAAGCAGCCCGCGCAGCGCTATCAAAGGGCGACGACATTGATGCGCGATTTCAAGTTGGCGCTGGCGGAATCGGGACTGACGCGCCTGCCCCCGCTGCATGTGGCGAGCTTTGGCGCAGGGCGGGCGCAGCAGCCATCTTTCGATTTTGAGGCGAAAGATTACGGACTGGGCGATTTAAGCCAGAAGATCGATCAATCGATCCGAAAGGGCGTTGAATTCGCCACGGAGATCGCCGATCACTTCGACAAGAAAAAGAAGAAACCGCCGCCCTCGCCTGAAGCGTTGATTCGCCGGCGCATAGAAAAGAAACTCAAAGCCCGCAGCGAATTCTTGCAGCATTTGACAGTCTTTCTGGCCATCAACGGCATCTGCTGGCTGATCTGGATCTTCAGCCGAGGGGGATTTCCCTGGCCCGTCTTTGTCACAGCGACTTGGGGGATTGGTTTGGTCAACCAATATGTGGACTATTATTACAAGCACGGACGGGGCGCCGACCGCGGCGAGGACGAAATCGAAAGCGAGATCACGCGCCAGATGCGCATCTCTCACGGGTGGGACGGAGATCGCCGCAAACGCGTGTATAATGAAGAAGAATTGCAAGACCCGGATGATGTGGGCGCGCGCGCCGTTCGCCTGAACGACGACGGAGAATTGAGCGATAGTTTCATTGATGAAGCCGAAACTGACGGCGCAGGCAACCGCGAGCGTCAACGCTAGCGATTTGACTATAGACAAGAGATGACATCAACACAAGAAGAACTCATCCGCTACCGCATCCAAAAACGCATGGCTGGCCGCCGAGATATCTTGCTGCATGCGCTGGTCTATGCGCTGGTCTTGGCTTTGGTTCTGATAGCTGTACCCTGGTGGGACGCAATCTCGCGGTTCTTATTCGCCATCCTCTGGGCTGTACCGTTACTCTTGCAGTTCTGGCGCTATTATCATCAGAATGGCGCCGGCGCCAGGAAGCGCGCCGCTGAAATCGAAGCCGAGGTTGACCGGCAGTCCGCGTTGAGCGCGCTGGACGAAGAGGAAGAATACCTGGTCGAAGATCGACTGTCGCGGAAGGCTAATGCGCGCGGTTTCGTCGTGGCGCACTTTCTGGTGATGGCGCCGGTCTTGGCCGTCTTATGGATACAGCACGCGGCTGTTCCCACCCGCTGGTATGTGCCGGATTATCTCATCTATCAGACTCTGGCTTGGCTGGCGATCTTCGCTTTGCATTGGCTGCGCCATTATTTTGTGCACGGTAAAACTAACGGTGGCCGAGCCCTGAAAATAGAAAGGGAGCTGGAGCGGCAGTGGCACATGTCGCGACAACGCATCCGCCAGCGCCGGCAAATGCTGGAACGAGGCGACGATGAGGATGCCCTTGCGACTGCGCGGGTGGCCTCAGCGTCGCAAAAGTTGATGATCAGCGACGAGGGCGAATTGCTCTTTGACGAAGGGGACGGGGCATACTCGAACGGGCGACGAGTTGAGCTTGGTAGCGACTTATGATCAAATACAAAGCCAAACCCATCCCAAAAGCGGAGATCCGCGAGCGGGTGGAGCAAAAATTCCGGGCGCGCGGCAATATTCTTTTTCACGCGCTGGTTTTTCTGATTGCGAGCGGCCTTTTCCTGGCATATCTGCCGACGGCATGGGCGGATCAATTCGGGAACGGCTACCGCAATGGGTTTATAGACTCCGTGATGCTCTATGGCATCGTGGCAACGTCCTTTGCGCTGAGTTTCTTCCACTATCACTACAAGTACGGGGCGGGTTATTACAAACATCAAGCGGAAACCGACGCGCTTGTCAATCGACGACTAAGGCAGTCGGACCCCGATGAATGGGAAGATCAGGAAGAGTTGGTCGATATTCAGCAGAGCAACAAGCTGAAAAACCGACGTCTGCTTCTTCAGCACCTCGCGCTTTATCTAGGCGCCAACAGCATGTTTATTCTGGTGCAGTGGTCAAATACGCTAAGATTTAGCTGGTTCGACGACGCTGCTTTGCTGGGACCCTTATACTTCGCGGGCGCTTGGGGAGTCGGGTTGCTTGCGCAAGCGCTGCGCTATTTCTTCGCTTATGGTTATTCCGCGGAAAAGCGTCAAGCCAAGATTGACGCCGAGGTCGCGCGCGAGCTAGCGATGCTGGCGCGGGAGAACCGACCTGTCAAGGATCGGCAGGCTCAACGCGCGCCGGCTATAGGCTCAAGCCAGGACCGCCTTTCGATCGACGCGCTGATCGCCGAAGATCTTGAACAGCCGAGACGCGAGATGAAGGTCTAGTCAGTCCTCCGCTTTCACGCGTAATTTGCTGTAATTTGGCAGACGAACAGATTGGCGACCCGTCGGGGCGCTACTACTGAGTCCACTTGATGTGCGGTTTTCGTATTTTTCTGGCGAAAAACCTGTAGTGTAACCACCACAGTCGTAGATCTAGGCTTTTCAACGCGCCCCCGAGCACAGCTTGAAAATTCCCACGCAAATGATGATAGAATAAGCGTGTAACCGCTAGCAGGGAAAGGACGACTGTACATTTGGCTGAACTGTGGCAGACTTGGCTCTGAGCAGTTGGGAGCAACAAGGGCGGCGCGGCAGTCGTATTACAATTAGACGCGCGCCGAATTGGATACGCTAAACACATGATTCGCTTAAAACGACGCAATACAGCCTGGTTGATCGCTATGGGGCTGCTGATCGGCTTCGCCCTGCTGGCGGCTCCCGTTTCCGCCGCCGTGCAGATTTCGCTGCTGGGGGTATTTGCCGTCGCTGTGATCGCTTCTTTGATCGAACTGGGGCCCGACCGAGAGACCCTGCTGGACGTATTGCATCGCGCGCCGGTGCGCCGGCGCATCACGCCGCAGGCGCGTGAAGCGGCCGAACGCGCGGCTTCCCGCGCTGGCTATTTCAACCGCAGCGGCATCGTCCTGCTCGATATCGGTTTGATCGCCATGCAGACCGGCGTCGATGGGCTGGCGATGCGGCGCACGCGCAATATCTCCAAGGACGACGACGGCGTGCGCCCCTTCATCACCTTGTTCGTCGATAACGAAGAGTCGGATCGGCAAGCGCTCGTCCGCTACGAGATTTACAACCACCTGGGCGAAGAGCAGTTCGTGCACGAGATGAAGACTTACTTGCGCGAAGGCGAACTGGAATTGCTCGCCGAACATCAACTGCCGCTGGCCGGCAACAGCAGCATCGACGGCAGCGGCGACTGGGACTTGCGGGTTTATGTCGACAACAACCTGATCGGCATGCACGACTTGATGCTGGCGCCTTCGGTCAACGAACGGCGACGCCGCCTCAGCGGAGAAGCGGAATACAAAGAGTCGCTGTCGAGCCGGGGTCATAATCTGCAAGACGCCGTTATCGTGGAGGAGGCGGAAGAACCGGAGACGATGCAATTGAAAGACCTGTTGCAACAGCCCAGGCCGTCGAGCCGCAGGAACCTGTCGCGCAACCGCAGGTAAGCCGCGCGGCGCAACCGGCGAAATAGTCCGCCGCGCGCAAAGGAAGAATCCTGCTCCTTGCGGGAGCAAGCGGGTTTTATAATCAAGCGAAGGACCGTCTATGGACAACAATCGCAATACCTGGTTTCTGGCGTTTATCCTGCTGGCGCTGGGCGCTGTCGCCTTGCTGGGCAACAGCTTCCCGGTGATCCTGGTATTGTTGGGTTTGCTTTTCCTGGTGCGGCAATTCGACAACGACAGCGTCAGTTCCAATGTCAGGGATCAATCCTATGACTACAGTTACGACTATGAACACCAGGAAGAGGAAGAAGACGACTACGATGATTATGAGATTTTCCATCAGCAGCCCGCCAGCGCCGAACAGCGGGTCTATCGGCACGCCCTGGAATCAGTAACGCGGGCTGGGCTGGATCCCGACGAAGTTCAGGTACTGGCGGTGGATATCGGCTTGCTGACGACCAAGGAAGATACCGAGCCGCAGATTTACCGTACTTGGTCCCTGCCGGACGACATCGACTATATTCAACCTTTCGTGCAATTGCGCGTTCCGATGGAAGCCAACGGCGATATCCGCTTCGAGATCATCGACGCGGTCGGGGATCCGGTTTACATCCACGAAGACACATTCAAGTTGACGCGCGGCCGCAATTTTCTGACGCCGAATACACGCATGCCCCTGCATGATCAGATGGAATTGGATGGCAAGTGGAGCCTGCGCATCATCGCCGATGGCGTGACCATCGCCGAGCACCGCTTCGAATACTCGGAGGCGACCGGCGCCAACATCCGCCGGCACATCGGCGAAGACGGCGAGATCAATACCGAGATGCGGGCTGTGATGACCGAAAACCGCCTGCCCAAGATGTCCCTCGATGACCTGCTCGCCTATCAAGGCGAAGACGAAGAAGAACGCCGTCGGCAATCCTGAAGCGCCCACAAATTCACTGTCATTTTGGCGGGGCGGCTCTCTGGTTCTTGCTGCTTGTGGTATTTTTTTGTGGAATTCCGGCGCTTATTTCAGCAAAACGGCTATCAGCGCGAGCGCGCTGACGAGAAGCGGCAGCCCAAAGCTAAGCGCCTGCCCGATGCCTTTAAAGCGCTGTTGACGCTCGCTTATCTCTTTCAGCCGATCGTCGATCGCGTCGAACTTTTTGTTCAATTCTACTGTCTGCTCATGCACGACAGTGCGCACAAACTCTTTGGTGGCCAAGGCGTCGAGTTTGCCGCGCAGTTCTCCGATTTCTCGTTCATGACGGGCGAGTTGTTCAGAATCGGACATAGCGAAGCTCCTATTGATTGAATACTACCATTATAGCACAGTTGTTTGATATTTCAAGCGTTTTTAACAAAGACGATAGCTCTACTTCGCCGCTTTTTCGCGGTTGCATTTCTTGCAGAGCATCTGGCAGTTTTCTTCGGTCGTCTTGCCGCCTTCGGACCATGGGGTGATATGGTCCGCTTCCATATCGGCAATATCAAATTCTTTCTTGCAGATCGCGCATTTGCCCGCTTGCGTCTCATAGACCTTTTGCTTCATCCCGGGCTTGAAGGCGCGGATGTTCAGGTGCTTTTCATCGCCAGTGAGAATGTATGGATAGATACCCTTCTTGTTTTCTACCTCATCATCAAGGATTAGCCGCGCGGTTTCCGCTTCAATCCAGGCGGGGTTAAGGTCGTCATCTTTGTGCGCGTTATAGAGAATGCCCCAAGCGACGCCGCCCATAAATTTCTTCCGCTTCCGCGTAAAACTTGATTCTATCCAGTCGATGACCGCGCGAAAGTATGCCCACAGGGGCGCGGCGCTCTCATCGTGCTGACGCACAGCCATGTAGTCGTCGATGTCGGTGTCCCCGGCGTCGCTAATCCACTTGATGACTGTTTCGAGATAATCCTGGCGGATGGGCGAGCCGGTCATGTAATCGCCGCCCAAGCCCGCAGCCGGGCAGCCGGTCTTGCTGAAATAGCGCTTGGCCTGCGACACCCAGGAGCCGGAGTACACTGCATTGCGCAACTCTTGATCGTATAGTTTCTCCCCGGCGATATTGACCGTCCGGAACCAATCCAGCTTGTCGCGGTGCGTGCCAGCGCAGACATAGACCATCAATTCGTAATCGAGGACGCGGGCTTGCTCTTCCAGCGTGAGGTTGTGAAAGTATTGCCCGTCGACGGAGAAATCGCTTTGGACATATTGCGCGATGGAGATGGTGCGCTGCTGGCCGTCGATGATCTCGTAAGCGCCGTCGGCGCGGACTGACCAGTACATGACATTGAGCGGGAAGCCTTTTTGAATGGACGTGATGACGGCTTCGCGCTGCACCCCCTTGTAGATGAACTCGCGCTGGAAGGGCGGGCGGATGTCTAACTTGCCGCCATAGCCGACCACGCCGCCTTCGCCATCGTCATGGTAGCCGGCGACGAGATCGCGCACGGTGAGGTCAAGTAGTTGGATTTTCATTTTAGCCCCCATCCACCAGCTGCCAACAATCGCTCTGTAGGGGTGAGCCATTGGCGGCGGTCAGTGTCTACGCGACCTCGCCCGCCCATTTCACCCACGGCATCAGCGGGAGAATCTTGATAGCTTGACAATAGCAGTTATACTGTTCAGTCAGTAGATTGCGAGAGATTAAATGGTGGCCAATACCGAGACCCGGCTTACACAACTTGAAACACGTTCCGAAGAATATGTCAAGAAAAGCGATATATCCGCTACTCTGGCGCGAATGGAAGGCAAAATCGGCGAACTGGCGACTGCGCTCAATTACCAGAAATGGATCCTCGGGCTTCTCGTGCTCGGTAAACTCTTCACACTGGGACGCTTGTTTGAAATCATCTAATGCCAATGGCTCGCCCGCCTACGTCACAATACTGCCGGCTTTCGTCGGATGACGATGCGCGCATACTTTTCTGTGCCTTCCAGCCAGAATCGACTTACTTTGCCTGTCAACTCGGTCATTAACGGCCGATCCAGTCCAACAATCTCAAACTGCTCCGGGTTGTGCTTGTCCAGGAAGCTGATTGGCACGCCCATCGCCCCGTCATAGTCGTAAGGGATTTCTTTGGTCTTATCGACATTGATGGCGTCATAATTGTCATATTTTGGAAATTCTTCGGGCGAGTAACGCTTATACAAAAGCAGTTCTTCATGTCGTTTCTTGTGGTCAAGATTGGTGAACCATTTGGCGTTTCTCATTTTCCCCATTACTTTCCCATTCACAATTATGTAAGCGCTGCCTTCCTTTTTGGTTTCGAGCAATTCTTGAACATAGTATGCTGGAACATCGAATAGCATCGTTATACTTTCTTGGGCATGACCAAGCCATATCTGATTTCTCTGGATAAGCGGGAAGATTTCCTTGTAAGTCAGCGCATTCATATTTCCGATTATGAGGAACTGTTTCTCGTATTCCATCAACTGCGCGACATATTCCCGAAACAGCGAGAATGGTGGATTGGTTACGACAATATCGGCTTGCTTGAGAAGCTCTATACATTCCTGACTTCTGAAATCGCCGTCGCCTTTGAGGTGGAATACCTCGGGTTTATCGCTGGTATATTCAATACCGATAGCATTCTCTTTATCATGCTGACTGAACATATCCATCTGACGGCTTTTGAAACAGGTCGTGATGAGTTTCTTGAGACCAAAGAACTCGAAATTTAGCTGGAAATAACGATAGAAATTGCTGATGGTTGGGTCATCACAATTGCAGTATACGATCTTGCCGTGGAAGTGATCGCGATAATGCCTGAGTTCATTTTCTATATCACTAAGCTGCGTATAAAACTCGTCCATCCTATTGGCTCTTGCTTTATGCAAGTTCCGATTAACTGGCATAGCCCCACCCCGTAAACGCGATAGCACCGCGCTTGCCGAGAGCCAATCAAGGCAAGCCAGTGACTTTGTCGGTAGAGCCGAGTCAGGAGAAAGCGACGAAGAAAAGCGCGGACGTTCCACGAGGCGATTGCATGGGGTATACTGACAAGCGGAAGCCCCTCGGGGTTTTCCGATTTGTGATGTTTCCTGTGGCAGTCAGGTTGGTAGCCAATTAGCTGCCACAGGAAACGCCCATAAAAAGCCTAGTACGGCTCAAATTGAGTTTACATTGTCTCTACTCATTCCGCAACAGATTCATTGAATTGGGCAGGGCAATCGCATCAAAATGAACATGCACTACAATGAAGTCAATACAAACTTAAATATAACCACAGAGACACAGAGAGCACAGAGAAATACAAAAGATCATTTCTGTTTGCGGGCGAGTCCGCCGCCGTGCGTAGACACTGCGGGTCGGTCGCCCCTACCGGTTTGTTATCTTGCGCGAGGGCGGTAACCCAAATTCGCCGATTTCGCGCAGAGCGGCTGCGGCAGCAGGCTCAACCAAAGCGCTCGGCAAGGACCAGCACGTAAGATCCTGATGTGTCCGGATTACCGTTGCCGCCAAAAAAGCGTCGGGCGCGAATGTAATACAAGCCCGAGAAGGGAATGGTGTAACTGTCGATGAGGGCATTTTGTCCGTTGCCGCCGTCATCGTTGCTCAGCAGCACTTCTTGCGAGGCGTTCAATAGTTCCAGGTAGGCGTCCAGATTGCCGTCCACGCGGGTCATTGATACGGTGATGATCTCGCCTTGGCGGGCATAGAAGGCGTAGAGATCCTGCTCGTTTGCCGCGTCAATCGTCCCCGGCGCGCTGGCGCCATAATTGATGTTCATGGCATCGGCGGGCAGATCCTGGAAGGCGCTGCCGACGGCGTCCAGCGTCAGCAGAAAGGCGCCCAGGCTATTGCCCTTGCTGCCCTCGAATCGTGTGGCAATGATATGGTATTTGCCGTCCGCCGGTATGCGATAGTCCGCGATCCTGGCGTTCTGTCCGCCCCCGCCGTCGTCGTCCTCAAAGATGGGTGAAAAATGTTCATCCGCCAGGATGAGATAACTGTCCAGTTCGCCGGCGCTGCCGCGCGTCATGCTGATGGTGATCAGATCATCTTTTTCCGCGGTGAAGGTGTAGAAGCGCTCATATTGCCGGTGACTAAGCACAGCGGTCTTGGCTTCGCCATAACGTATGGGCAAGGGCGCCAATTGCGAACTGCCGCTGCCGCTGTTCTCCGCTTCTTCAATCGTCAAAACAAAGCTGCCCGCGCTGTCGCCGTCAAGCTCGCGATAGCGCGACGCGACGATGATGTAGGCGCCGGTCCGGTTAATGATCAGGGCGTCGATGCGGGCATTGCGCGTATCGGCGCCCTCTTGATCATCGTTGTCGGCGATGACAAAGCGCTCTTCGTCGACGACTTTCAGATATGGATCCAGAGTACCGGAAGAGCGCACCATTGATACAGTCAAGATATCGCCTTGCTCGGCTTGAAAGCTGTAATAGACTTGCGGCTCTGTATCGCTGATCGTGCCGATGACGGAATCGCCATAGCGCAGGGCGCTGCCCTGTTCGGAGGAGACGCCCGCGCGCAGCATGTGCAGTTCATAAGCGCCTGCCGTGCTGCCGAGGCTTTGGCCGAAGCGGGCGACAATCACAAAGTAACGGCCCGTGGCTTTCAGGGTCAGGTCTTGTTTGATGGGGAGCTCGCCCCCTGCGAGGCTGCGGTAGAACTCGAGATTGCCGGTGTTGTCGAATACGCCGAGGACGGGTTCGAGGTCGCCTTCCGTCGCGCGCAGTTCAAACTGAATGACCTCGCCGCGCAGACCGTCAATGTAAAAGACTTCGCGCGGCTTGTCATCATCCAACTGACCGCGGATCGCGCCGTCCGGTTCGCTGCGCGCCTCGTCCAAAGGCAAGTCGCGCTCTTGCGCGGATGCGGAGAGCGCCAGTATCAGCGACAAAAGGATGGAGCAAATCCTGGGGGCAATCATGCAAGTATTTTAGCGCATCTTGGCCAGTCGGGCAGCCCGCCGCATGTCAGAGCAATCGCATCAGATTTTTCTAAGCACCGAGGACACCGAGGACACAGAGTTGAAGGGGTTTTGACGACTTTGCCTCTAAATCCGCCACTTGTATCTTGCAAAGTCGCCAGGGAAACCACACCTGTCGCTCAAAAACATGTCTGCAATAAGACAAGAGCATTGCTTTTACTTGCTTTTCTCGGTGTTCTCGGTGTCCTCGGTGGTTAATTTGAGCTTGCTTTGGCTAAGTTGCAGCGATGTTTATTCTGGCGCGATTGCCCTGCGCCGCAGTGGCTTGCCCTGTTGCGTTTCTGCGCTGGTGATATAATGCCTTGCGATCTGCTGACGGTCTAATGATTGGAGCGCAGCTTGCGACAGTGCTGGCCGATACTCTGGGTCTGCGTTTTATGTGGGGCGCCCATTTTGGCGCAGTCGAACGACAACGTGGCTGAGATTGTCCATGTCGTTGGCGCCGGCGAAACCTTGTCGGCCATTGCAGTCAATTACGGGGTGACTGTCGATGATATCGTGGGGACGAATGACTTGGATCCCAACGCGATCTTGCAGATTGGGCAGCGAATTATCATCGAGTTCAACACTGGCGCGGGCGAGGGGAGCGCGGCGACCCCAACCGAACTTGCGGAGGCTGTGGCTAGCGCGACGGAAACGGAGGCGGCCATTGTCGAACCGCGGGCGATCGGCGGCGCTGCCTTGGATAATGACCTGCCGCCAGCGCCGGTCGCGGGGGCTGCCGCGCCGATGCTGGATCCAGCGGCTTTTGATCCCGTCGTCTGCGTTTCTGTTTATGTGGATGACAACGAGAACGGCGCCATGGACCCCGGCGAAACGACCGTTTCCGATGGCCGAATTCGGTTGATAGACCAGGCTGGAAATCAGCTTGCCGAGCTCCGCGCCGATGCCGAATCCCAACCGCTGTGCATCGAGGGCGTTCAGCCGCAGATCTATACCCTCGCGGCTGCCGCGCCGGAGGGCTATGGGCTGACCGGTTCGGAAGCGCTTCGGGTTGATCTGCGCGATAGTCGGCCGATCCAGGTGGCATTCGGCGTGAAAGCGGGCTTTGACATTCAAGACGCGCTCCCAGTCGAGTTGCCGAGGATAGAAGTCGCGTCCAGAGACGACGAGGAGGAAAACCTGTTGCGGGAGTTGAGTGGCTTGTTCCTGGTTGCCTTGGCGGGCTTTGTTTTGCTCTGCGGTTCCCTTGCTTCCTTGTTTTTGCGCTTTCGTTGATGGCCCGCGGATTGGGAAGCGTTTCGAGGGATCGTGATGAGGAAGCCACGACGAGTGCTGATCCTTCTGTGCCTGTCGCTTGCGCTTGTCGGGACTGCGACGGCGCAGGACAGGGGCCAGATCTGCGTCATGGCCTATGAAGATCGCAATGGCAACCGCAAATTCGACGAGAATGAACCGCCTGTCACGCAGGGCATCGGCGTCAATTTGCAGAGCGCGCTCGGAATAACGATAGCGACAAAGTTGCTGGAGGCTTCCAGCTATACTGTGCCCGGTCTGGTTTGTCTCGGGGATTTACCGCGTGGCGAGTACCAAGTGCTGTTGACGAGCGCTCAGTATCGGGCTACGACAGATTTCGCATTCAGCGCGGTTGTCGCGCCTGGCTCGGCGCCCGTTCGGTTCGATTTCGGCGTGACGCTCTTGCCCGATGTTCGGGCAGAGGAGACCGAAACCCAAACAAGCCAGCTGACCGATGAACAACTGCAGAGCTTGCAGAGCATCGGGGTCGGCTTGATTGCCAGCATGCTAATCAGCCTTGTGATGTTCTTGATCGGCTGGTTAATCTATATGCTGGTTTTTCGCCGGCGACTGAAAAGGATTCGTGCAGGACGGCGTCAAGTACCGCCCAATCCTCCGGCAGGCGCGCTTATGGGACAGGCAGAGATGGCGCTCTCTCCCGCTCCAGCTCAATTTCAGCCGGGGCAGGGTTCGCCCTTGCTCTTCGCTGATGAAGACACCAGTCCCAATCCAGTGGCATAGACATGGCTGGCTTGTTTCACAGGGCGGAACACCTGGCATTGGCCCGCGACAATCGCGAAGGCGAGCCAGTGGCCAGCGCCTTGCTTTTGCTGGAAAGGCGCGCTGAAGACCCCTTGAAAGCCGCCCATCTGGCGGCGCTGCGCTATCAGATGCTCGCTGACAAACCGGCTGCCGAAGCTGCTCTTGAACAGCTCGGTAAAGCCGATGCGACTGCTGGCGAGAGCGTCGATCAAGCGCGCTGCAAATCGCTGCTGGGTTGGTTGTCGGTGGCGGCCATGCTGCGTCAACACGCCAGTTGGCAAGCGCTGCAAACTGAGATTATGCCAGCGTTTGTCGCCGCCGTTTCGGACATGGCGGACCCGCGCGATCCGCTGGATGAACTATGGCAGGGCGCCACCCAACTGGCGACGGGCATCGTATTTGAGCATGAGCAATTTAGACAGATGGGAGCTGGCGCATATCGCAAAGGCGTCGATCATATAATCCATCCCGAGGGCTTTCTAAAGGGAATTGTCGATGTCGAAAGCATCGAACCGACTTATGCGAAGCAGGTTTCCGGCGCTTGCGCCTTGGCGATCATGGCGGAAATGGCGACGCATGCCGGCTTGGATCTATGGTCCTACGACAACCGCGGCGTTTCGCCGGTCACTGCCACCACCTACTTGCTCTACTACTATTATTACCCGGAACATTGGCGCTGGAGCGATGACCTCTCGCCGGATGAGGCGGCGGCGGCTGTGGCCCGCGAGGGCGCCTTTATCGAAATCGTCAATCGCCGGCATCCACTGCGCGGCGTTGAGCAATTGTTGGCTGAGACGCGCCCGATGTTTTGCGCGAGCGGCGGCGGGTTGACCACGTTGACGCACGGTCTCGCGCCGCCCAAAAAACGACGCTGGCGCCTGTTGTGAGCCGGGAGCAAGACGAGACTCTGGTTTGTTGCCCCTAGCGCAATTCACGCGCTGCTGCAGAAAGACAATCCTTCATCGTTTGCGCAATACAATATAGAAGGAATCGCCGGTTTCAATCTCAGTATATTGTCGCGCCTCCAAAATGTTATAGACCGGTCCAATCAGCGCTTTCAAAGTATCTTCATTGTCAGTGAATTATACGCTGTAAGCTGAGCAATCCGAATCAATTTGCTGCAAACACTTGACAAGATTTTTAAGTTGGTCTAAAACTATACTTAATACCGCTAAAATATCTCTGCTTGGAGGAATTCGCGTGGCTAAAAAGCTTGTCGTGGCACTGTTGTCAGCGTTGGTGTTCATTGTATTGCTCGCGCCAGCCCGGGCGACGGAGGAGGCGCTGCGCATTGTGGCAACCACCACTCAAGCCTCTGACCTGTTGCGAATCTTGAGCGCGGGCCGGGACGACATCATGATAACATCCTTGATGGGACCCGGCGTCGACCCTCATCTTTATCAACCAACCGAGTCGGATATCGAAGCCATGAATCGCGCTGCGATGGTTGTTTACAGCGGCCTGCGCCTCGAAGGTCAGTTTGATACGGTTTTTGCCGCGCTCGGCGAACAGGGCATTAAGACCTATGCCATGGGCGAGCCGGTCAAGGAAGCCGGATTCATCGTCGGGGGCTTCGATCTCTCCGATCAGTACAGCAATGTGGACGATCCGCATTTTTGGTTCGATCCTCGCAATTGGGAAATCACTGCGCTTGATCTCGCCGAAGCGCTGGCCGAACTTGACCCGCAAAACGCCCAAGCCTACCGAGACAATGCCGCGGCGTACTCGGCGCAACTTCAGGCTCTCTTTGCATGGGCGAATGGGGGCTTGCGCTCGATCGACGAAGCGCGGCGATTTCTGGTGACGTCGCACGATGCCTTTCAGTATTTCGGCGCCGCCTTTGGCTGGAAGATGCAAGCCGTTCAGGGCTTGAGCACCGACGATGAGGCGGGTGTGGGCGATATCCAGGCCACGGTCGATTTTGTCATTGAAAACGAGATTCCGGTGCTTTTCGTCGAGAGCAGCATCCCGCCTGATACTATCGACGCTGTGATCGAGGCGGTGGAGGCTCAAGGCGAATCCGCGCGCGTGGGGATCCGCGAACTCTTTGGGGACGCCATGGGCGAACCGGGCAGTTTCGGCGGCACATACATCGGGATGCTGGCGCAAAATGCCTTGACTATCATGCAATCTTATCAATGTATGGGCGTGGATGTGGACATCCCTGAATGGGACGCGGAGCTGCTGCCAAAGCCGCCCGACGACCTGTGGAATGCCGATTGCGATGAATAGGCGCTGTGAAGAATGAGGCGCTGCGATGAATGACCGAGCCCCATTAGCCTTGTCGGTTGAAGACTTGACCGTGGCTTATCATAGCAAGCCAGCCATCTGGGACATCGACCTCGGCGTCCCGGAAGGTGTCTTGATGGCCATCGTCGGACCCAATGGCGCCGGCAAGAGCACATTGATCAAGGCGGTTCTGAATCTGATCCCGCGGGCAGCGGGCAGGGTATCGTTTTATGGCAGTCCCTACGAGCAAGCGCGTTCGCTGGTCGGTTATGTGCCGCAGCGCGGCAGCGTTGATTGGGACTTCCCCACTTCGGTCCTGGATGTGGTCACTATGGGCCTCTATGGCAAGCTGGGCTGGTTGCGCCGGCCCGGGCGCAGGGAGCGCGATCTGGCGCTTTTTGCGCTGGACCAGGTCGGTTTGCTGGATCTGGTTGACCGGCAGATCAGCCAGCTGTCGGGCGGCCAGCAGCAACGCGCCTTTCTCGCTCGCGCGCTGGTGCAGGACGCCCAGATCTACTTCATGGACGAGCCTTTTGCGGCGGTAGACGCCATCACTGAACGCGCGATTGTCAAGATCTTGCATCAACTGAAAGAACGCGGCAAAACCGTCCTGGTGGTGCATCACGATTTGCAGACCGTCGAAGATTACTTTGACTGGGTGACGCTGCTCAATGTCGAAGTTGTCGCCAGCGGACCCGCCGCCGTAGTCTTTAGTCCAGAGAACCTCCAAAAGACCTATGGCGGCCGCGTCTCTTATTTGCATGACGGGCAAGTGCTGGCGGCGGGGGACTAAAGGTGAAGCTGAAGTCGATGCCCGCCGAAGACAAACGAGTTTGGCTGACCATAGCTGGCATCGTCGTACTGGGAATCTGCTTCTTGCCGCTCGGTCAATGGCTCTTCGGCATACGCTACACCTATACTGTCCGTGTGGTGGCTTTGGGGGGGGCTATTCTTGGCGTGATTAGCGGGGCGCTGGGCTGCTTCGCGGTCTTGCGCCGCGAGAGCCTGATGGGCGATGCGCTTTCGCATGCGGCGCTTCCCGGCGTAGCTGTCGCCTTCCTGTTGGCCGGGCGAGATTTGGGATTCTTGTTGATTGGCGCCGGCATCGCAAGCTGGATCGCCCTGCGATTTATTGCGGCGCTGCTGGGGACCACTCGGCTTAAGCAGGACGCAGCCATGGGCATCGTCTTGGCAAGCTGGTTTGCCGGCGGGATCGCCTTGCTCGCCTATATCCAGTCCATACCCGACGCCAGTCAAGCCGGACTGGATCGGTTCATCTTCGGCCAAGCCGCCGCCATCATCGAAAGCGACGTGCTCTTGATCAGCGGCGCAGGCGCCGTGGTCCTGTTGGCGCTGGCGCTCTTCTGGAAAGAGTTCAAGCTGGTGACTTTCGACGGGGAGTTCGCCATCGCCAACGGATTCCAGGTCGGCTTGATCAACACGCTGCTGTCGACTTTGATTGTGATAGCGATTGTGCTGGGCCTGCAATTGGCTGGCGTCATTCTCATGGTCGGCATGCTGATCGCGCCCGGCATCGCCGCGCGGCAATGGACGCAGAAACTGCATCATACGGTGATACTTGCTGCCGTGTTCGGCGCGTTCGCGGGCGGCGTCGGGGCTGTCATCAGCGCCATCGACGCCGACATACCTACAGGTCCCATGATCATCGTGGTCGCGTTTTCGCTGGTACTGGCGTCGATCGCGCTGGCGCCCGGGCGCGGCTTGCTTTGGAGCAGTTGGCGGCGGCGCCTGGACAGCCGCCGCTTCGCGCGTCAAAACGCCCTGCGCGACCTGTACCGCTATGCCCTGTCACATGGATCGCCCGGAAGGCCGGCGCCGGACGCATTCATTCGCGGCATTGGAGATCGCAGCGCCGCGCTGGGTTTGCGGCAATTGCTCGCCTCAGGACTGGTCGAAACGACGGGCGATAGTTGGCGATTGACGGATACCGGCATTGAGGCGGCGCGCCGTGACGCCCACAGCCTGCAGCTTTGGGATCTGTATCGGCTTTATGCCGATGACATGGGTCTTCCACTCCTGGCTGAAGATCGGCAGCTGGATATCCGCGATGTATTGCCCGCCGACGCCATCGGACAACTGGAAGCGATGATGGAGCAGCGCCCCAACTGATGATGGCTTTGGAACGCTGGCTGATCGAACTGCTGCTTCATTTCGCCGCTCGCGACGAAATAAACGTCTTCCTGCGCTCGCCGCAGAACACGGCGACGATCATTGGCTGCCTGATCGCTGTGAGCGGCGCCCTGCTCGGCACTTTTTTGCTGCTGCGCGGCATGGCGCTGACGAGCGACGCCATCAGCCACACTGTGCTGCTGGGCATTGTAGTCGCGTTCTTGCTGATGACCGACGTATTTGGCATGGTCGGGGATACTTCGTCGCCCTGGCTTATCCTGGGCGCGTCCCTGGCCGGGGTGGGTACTGTTGTTCTGACGGAGTTGTTATATCGTTCTGGATTGCTGCGGCAGGACGCCGCGCTGGGATTGGCTTTTCCCTTGCTTTTCGCAATCGCCGTTATCCTGGTTTCGCGCTTTGCCGAAGATGTGCATCTCGATGAGGACGCTGTTCTCGTCGGTGAAATTGGCTTGGCTTGGGCCAACACCAACAGCCACTGCTTCGACAATTGCGCTACGGTCACGATCAGCCCCGATCATCCGCAAGCCAAGATGGCGCGCCAATGCCGCAACTGCCGCGAATTGGGCATTAGTCCGCGCGACGAAGGCGCTGAATTTGTCGAGATCTGCAGCAATTGCGGAAGCTATTCGCCCGCCCAAGCGTGGCAAGCGGGATACTTGCAAAAAGAACCCTCGCTCGTTTTCTTTCCCAAGTCGATAACGGTCACGTTAATCATGACCGCGTTATCTTTGCTGCTCGCGCTCGTTTTCTACAAGGAACTCAAGCTGACGACCTTCGACCCTGCGCTGGCCAAGGCGCTGGGATTCCGGCCGGGAGTCATGAACTACGCCCTGATGATCCTGGTAAGCCTGGTGGCGGTTGGCGCCTTTGACGCGGTGGGCTCGATTCTTGTCATCGCCTTCTTCATTATCCCGCCCGCGGCTGCCTATCTGCTGAGCGACCGTTTGGCGGTCATGCTCTTGCTCGGCCCGCTCATCGGCGCGGCGGGCGCGTTTTTTGGCTATGACCTGGCTCGGGGGAAGTTCTTCGGCTTCATTGAAGTTGGCGACATCATCGCGGGCCTCAACAGCCTGTTCGGACTCGATCTGCCCGAGCAGTGGGATTCATCGATCAGCGCCTCGATGGTGCTGATGATCTTCATCATATTCACCCTCGTCTGGGTGCTGTCTCCGCGCTACGGGCTGATCTCGACCTTGATCCGGCGCGCCAACCAGCGCCGCCGCTTCGATGATCAGGTTGTGCTGGCGCACATCCACAATCACCAATTCACGGACCGCCACGCGACGGAATTGCGCGTGAAGACCTTGCATCTGCATTTTCGCTGGACGGGGCGGAAGATGGGGCGGGTGCTGGCGCGGTTACGAGCGCTGGGTCTTGTCGCCGTTGTCAATGGACTCGCCCAGTTGACGGCGCGCGGCGAGACCCAGGTTCACGCGTTTCGCGGCGCTATGCTTGAGGCGCACAACATGCCCGATATTGACTGATTCAGCATTTGTCGATCGCTCATGTCTGTGGCGTCCGGGATTCTGCCCTTTAGCGCCGCTGGCTTTGCCGCTAGCATAACCCTCAACATGACAGAGCCGCCCGGCGCGCAAGCGGCAAAAGATTCCAGGAATGTCGCGCTCATGCAAAACAGGTAGCCCGCTTGTCGCATGAGCCCGCAGTTTACATGAACAGGGCAGCAGTCAAATGATTAGCTTGATCGCGACCGTCCTCAACGAAGGCGACAGCATCCATCTGCTCTTCGACTCCATACTCGCGCAAACGCGGCAGCCGGACGAGATCCTGATCGTCGACGGCGGCAGCAGCGACAATACCTGCGAGATCATCGCAGGTTATGGCGATCGCTTGCCGGTGCGGCTGCTGGTCGAGCCCGGGTGCAATATCAGTCAAGGTCGCAATCGCGCTATTGAAGCGGCAACCGGTGAAATCATCGCGGTCACCGATGCCGGCGTTCAATTGAGCGCCAGCTGGCTGGAGGCGATTACAGAGCCGCTGCTGCTTGATCCTGACTTAAATGGCGTCGCCGGTTTTTTCCTTGCCGATCCCCAGACGTTTTTTGAAGCAGCCTTAGGCGCCACAACCTTGCCCTTGCGGGACGAGATTAAGGCGGAGACCTTTCTGCCCAGCAGCCGCAGCATCGCCTTCCGCAGATCGGCGGCAACGGAAATCGCGGGCTATCCCGAGTGGCTGGACTATTGTGAAGATCTCGTTTTTGATTTGCGCTTTCGGTCGGCAGTTGGTCGATTCGCCTTCGCGCCGAAGGCTGTTGTTTATTTTCGTCCTCGGTCATCAATTGGCGGTTTCTATCGACAGTATTTCTTTTACGCGCGCGGCGACGGCAAGGCTGATCTCTGGTTCAAGCGCCATGTTCTGCGCTACGCCGCTTATTGGCTGCTGGCGCCCGCGATATTCTTGCTCGGCGCGCTGATAGAGCCGATCTGGTGGGGATTGTATTTGCCGGGCGCGGCCTATTATCTGTATCAGCCCTATCGCCGCTTGCCTGTGATCTTGCGGCGCTGGCGGGGCAACTCTATTGTCGCTTGGCTGTACTGCATCTGCATGATTCCCGTTTTGCGAGTAGTTGGCGATGTCGCTAAGATGCGCGGATACCCGGCTGGCCGGCTCTGGCGCTGGCGACGCAAGCCGCCAGACTGGCGATTGTAGCGCCGCCGCCTGGGAGCGCGTGTGATTGACTATATTAGTGACTGTTGTATACTTTACGCATCTATTGAATTATTTGCGGATTATGGACAGAAACGACTCCAGCGAATGGGTCAGCCTGCGGCGCGCTGCCGAAATTCTCGGCGTGCATCCTGCGACCGTCCGCAACTGGGCGGAGAGCGGCAAGTTGCCCTTTCGGCGCACGGCCGGCAAACACCGGCGCTTCAATGTGAATGATCTGCATCACCATGCCCAATCGCAGGGCGATATTCAGCCCGTGGAGCTGCAGGTGATCATACAAAACGCCCTGGGGCAAACGCGCATGCAAGTGGGCAGCCCCCAGCTGGAGGGCGCGCCCTGGTATATCGCCATGAGCGATGACAGCAAGCAGCACTTGCGAGAGCAGGGCAGGCGCGTCTTGGAATCCATACGCGACTATGTAGCGGCGGGCGCGCCAGACAGCGGTCTGTCGGTTGCTATCGAACTGGGGAAAGACTACGCGACGCAACTGATCCAAGACGGTCTAAGTTTGCCGCAAGCCCTTCGGGGATTCTTTTATTTTGGAGATTTTGTCCTAAACTCGATCTTGACCTGGTCGGAGGTTTCGCAACCGAGCAATTCCTCGGAATGGTCGATGCATTTGCGCCAGGTCAATACCTTCATGCATGCTATGCTGCTCTCCATCGCCGAATATTATGAAGCGGACTGATGTTTCGCCCAGCCGCGCGGCGGGGGCGAAAAAGTCCGCCGCGCCGAGGCCAAATGACGAGACTGCTTGCCGAACGAGCGCCGCGGTTCACAGACACCGGACACAGTGGCTGGCGCTCAGCCTCTTGCCCAAC
The DNA here is from genome assembly GCA_028873975.1 of Chloroflexota bacterium. Classification (GTDB taxonomy): domain Bacteria; phylum Chloroflexota; class Anaerolineae; order Aggregatilineales; family Phototrophicaceae; genus UBA6055. The sequence continues at coordinate 85,282 of JAPPMO010000026.1, read as the reverse complement.
ATCGGCCTCAAGACTCTGCACAATCTGCTGGCGCATTTTGATTGTGACCTGACCGCCGTCTTCAGCGCGGAGGCGGCTGAGTTGCGAAAGGCGCCGGGCATCGGCGCCAAAATCGCCCGCCAAATAAAAAACGCCGACCTCGTCAGGCTCGCGGATGAGCAGGCGCAATGGGAGAGGGAGGGCGTCCAGGCGCTGACCGCGGCTGACGCGCTGTATCCCGCGCGCCTCAAGGATGCGGATGATCATCCGCCGACGGTTTTCCTGCGCGGCTGTCTTCAGCCGGAAGCCTGGAAAAAATGTTTGTCAATCGTTGGCACGCGCTACCCGTCGCAAGTGGCGAAGATCCTGACGCTTCAGTTGTCGATGAAACTGGCGCGGGCGGGCGTCACAATTGTTAGCGGCTTAGCGCTGGGCATTGATGCCGCGGCCCACGCCAGCGCCCTGGAAGTCGGCGGAACAAGTATCGCCGTCCTTGGCAGCGGCGTCCTCAACGTCTACCCGCCGCAGAACAGGTTGATCGCTGATCGGATTCTCAAGTCGGGCGCCTTGGTAAGCGAGGCGCATCCGCGCCTGGCGCCCAACGCGCAACGCTTGGTATCGCGCAATCGCATTATTAGCGCGCTTGGCGAGGCGCTGATCGTCGTTGAGTCCGACGCTGATGGCGGCGCCATGCACAGCGCGCGTTTTGCCCGCGAGCAAGGCCGCAGGGTATTCACCTTTCGTCTGCCCGCAAGCGGCAACCGGCAATTGATGCGCGACGGCGCCGCTGTTCTGCCCAGCGACCTGGATCAAGCCCTCGGCTACTTGCTCGGTTGATTCGGCGTTCCACAAGATACCATTTTGAAGCGATTGCCCTGTGGACCTCTGCCAAAATATTAAAATGCGCCCTAACCGAATAGAACATTTGACATACAAACATATGTTCGTGTATACTATGTTATAGTCGGAAAAAAGCAATGCTGTAAGAGCAACTCAGGTTAGTGATCAGTTGGGCAAGCGAGAGGCGGGGGGATGACCCATGAAGGATTTCAAGAGGCTGTCGCTGCGGCAGCAAAACATGCTTCGGTTCATGTCCGAATACACGGGGGAACGCGGCTTCCCGCCGACAATCCGTGAAATCGGAGAAAGATGCGATATCGCCTCGACTTCGGTGGTCAACTACAACCTCAACAAACTGGTTGAGGCGGGGTATCTGCAGCGGTCGGGCAAAGTGTCGCGCGGGCTGCGCATCATACGCGATATTCCCGGCGTCGCGCCTCTGCACAGACTTGCGACAAACAGCAATTCTCCACGCGTCGCGCTGGTCGGGCGGATTGCCGCGGGCGAGCCGATTTCCCTGCCGGAAGATATCGCGCATCATATTGAAGAAGATGACTACGTCGCCGTGCCGCAGGAATTCCTGGGGGGTTTTGACGAGAACGAAGTATTCGCCTTGACCGTCCGCGGCGACTCGATGATTGACTCGATGATCCAGGATGGCGATATTGTTATCCTGCGACAGCAGAGCACCGCCGATAACGGCGAAATGGTTGCGGCTTGGCTGCCCGAGGACAGCGAAACGACGCTAAAGCACTTTTATCGCGAAGCGGATTCCATCCGGCTGCAACCGGCGAACGCGGCTTATGATCCGATTTTCGTTCACCCGGCCAATTGCCAAATCAAGGGAAAAGTATTGTCTGTCATGCGCAGCTACGGCTAGCCGCTATACACCGCAAAACATGGATTACTTGGCCAGTTCCCCCCGCGCGCTCTGGCACAGACGGCTTCCTCCCGCTTCCAGCCACAAATCGAGTGTCTCGCTCCGGGCGCTTCCTGCGGCGGCGTCGCTATAAATGCCAAGCCCCCAGCGATAATAGCTTTGCGTCTCCCGCGGCCAACGTTCACGGGGCTGGCTGATAGCGCCGGGTCCGCCATTGTAACAGGCTAATGCCAATCCAATCACACTGTCCGCGGCGCCAAAACAATAATTCAGGTAAGTGGCGCCGCGCCGGGCATTCGTATCGGGATCCAGCATGTCTTCGTCGGCGGAAAAATGAAAGGGCATGACCTGGAACAAACCACGCGCGCCGGCGCCGCTGACGACAGTGGGATGCCCGCAAGATTCAATTTGCATAACTGTTGCCAGCAGGTCGCGATCCACGCTGTATTGATATGCCCAGTCGTTGATTTTGCCCGACCAATGCTGTACAGAGGGCGCGAAGAATGGGGCCAACTGGTCTTGCTCCCCCCGCCGCATAATGGCTAGGCCGCGTTTGGCAAGATGAGCGGCATCGTCCCAGAACGGAACAGTTGCCAGCGCCAGCGCCAGCGCGAGGGACAGCCAAAGCGGGATGTAGAAGACCTGATTTCGCTTAATCAGCAGGGGACCCCGGCGCAGTTGTCGCCGGCACAGCCCCAGCAAACTTAGCAAGTGATCGCGGATGACTCGAAACCCGCTTTTGAGCAATTGCTTTGATCGCCGCGTCATAAACTCTTCCCCCCGCAGCAATCGTAGAACAGCGGTTTGAGGCTTGTCAATCCCGCCGGCTTCATGGGCAGAGCAATCGCACCAGATTTTTCTAAGCACCGAGAACACCGAGGACACCGAGAAAAGCAAGAAAATAAAAGCCTCGTCTTATTTCAAGAGGCGCTTTTGAACAGCAGATGAAGTTTCCCGGGCGACTCACAAAGCCGCCCCTGCATTGCCATTATTTTGCGACATTCGACACATATTGCTTCTGGCGCGATTGCCTTCTCGTAAAGTCCGCTGTCAATAGAAGGGCGCGCGCTTTTGCGCTACACTATCTGCCATGGGTGCCATGTATAGAGACAAATCATGAGCAAAGTACCGTTTCGCGATCGTCTGCAAATGCCCCAGCCGCTGCTGGCGGATGGCGCGATGGGCACGATGTTGCATCAAGAATCCGCAGCCCGCGCCGATGCTTGCTTTGATGCGATGAATGTCGAAGCGCCCGAAGTGGTGCTTTCCGTTCACAAAGCTTATATCGAAGCCGGCGCCGACCTGATCGAAACCAATACTTTTGGCGCCAACGTTTTCAAACTGGGCAATGCCGGCCGCGCGCCCTTTGTCGAACGCTACAACCAGCGCGGGGTCGAGTTGGCGCGTTTGGCGATTGCGGAAAGCGGCAGGGGCGGTCTCTATATCGGCGGTTCGGTCGGTCCTTTGGGCGTCGGCGTTTCTCCCTATGGTAGACTGTCGCAAGAAGAAGCGATCGAGGCTTATACCGAGCAATTGACCGCTTTGGTCAAAGCGGGCGTCGATGTCATCGTCTTTGAGACCTTCAACGAACATCGCGAGCTGCTATTGGCAGTCAAGGTATTGCAAGGCATAGATCCGCACCTGCCCGTGATCGCGCAGAGCACCTTTTATCACGAGAACCTCAGTTACGCCGGCTTCCCGCCGGCGCGGGTGGCGAATGATTTGTACAAGGCGGGCGTCGACGTCATTGGCGTCAACTGCGGCAGCGGGCCAGCCGGCATTGCCGAGGTGCTGCAGCAGATGTCTTACGCCATACCGGAAGCGCGCTTTTCCGCCATGCCCAACGCCGGTTTCCCCGAGGTGACAGGCGGCAGAATCCTCTACCCGGCCAGCGCGGAGTACTTCGGCGATTGCGCTGCGGCGCTGGTCGAATTCGGCGCTTCGATCATCGGCGGTTGCTGCGGCACCCAGCCCGAACACATCGCGGCCATGCGCGCCGCGCTTGATGATCCTTCCGGTCATGTCGTGGACCTGCACGTGAGTGATGTCTATGTCCATCACGAGGTGATGGATCCCGATCATCCGACCGAGTTGTCCGACCGCTTGCGCGAGGGCCTGTTTACAGTAACCGTCGAGATGGCGCCGCCCCGCAGCTATCATACCGAGGCTTTGCTGCGGGCGGCGCGGCGCTTGCGCTCAGCGGGCGCCGACTTGATTAACGTGGCTGATACGCCCGCAGCCCGCATGAAAATGAGCGCCTGGGCGGTGGCGCATCTGCTGCAAACGCAAATCGGCATCGAAACCGTCTTGCACTTCCCCACGCGCGGGCGCAATATGCTGCGCGTGCAAGGCGATTTGCTGGCCTCGCACGCCCTGGGCTTGCGCAATTTATTCGTTGTCATGGGCGACCCCACCCGGATCGGCGATTTTCCCGATGCCAGCGATGTCTATGATGTGGCGCCGTCCCGTCTGATTGATGTCATCAAGGGCGGCATGAATCAAGGCGTGGATATGGCTGGGCACAGCATCGGCAAACCCAGCAATTTCACCGTTGGCTGCGCGTTGAATATGGGCGCGGACGATATCGACCGCGAGATAAGAATCCTCAAGAAAAAGCTGGAAGCCGGCGCCGACTTCGCGCTGGGACAAGCGATCTTCGAGCCGGGGCGGATTCAGCGCTTCCATGAACGTTTTTTGGAGCTGGAGAGACGCCCCTTGGAACTGCCCGTGCTGATGGCGATCATGCCCCTGCATAGCCCGCGTCAGGCTCGTTTTTTGCATAACGAAGTTCCCGGTATCAACATCCCCGACGAAATCATGCGGCGCGTCTCTCGGGCGGGGGACGACGCGCCGAGGGTTGGTGTGGAGATCGCTCAGGAATTGCTGGACCAAATGGCTGATTTGATTCAGGGCGCTTATATCATTCCTTCCCACGGCGACTACGATCGCGCGGCGGAAGTCGTTGCTTATATCAAAGAAAACGAGAGGATATAGTTGACGATGAGCCGCCGGGCAAGGGCGGGGCAGCGTAAAGGAAGGTCCCGAAGGGCGGCCAAGACCGTGGTCCGGAACTGCGGAATCGGCGAAGTTGACCTGCGCGTAGCGATCATCGACAGCGACCGCTATGCCTTGAACGCCATAAACGCTTACCTCGCCTGGGATCGCCGCACGCGAGTTGTCTTGAAGACGGACTCGCTGGCGGAGCTTTCTGCCAAGCTAAACGAATGGAGCGAGATTGAATATCCGCATGTGGTGATTCTCGATGCCAATTATCTTGATGGGCTTGGCGGTTTGTTCGCCGCCATTAGCGACCTGCGCCGGTTGATTCCCGGCGTGATGGTGATATGCCTGGCGCAGATAGTCGACTTGAACGCGATCCATGAAGCGATCAATGGCGGCGCGCGCGCTTTTTTCCTAAAGGATGACCTGCGGCTGCATATCGGTTGGGCGCTCTATTTTTCAGCGATTGTCGACGAACGCTGTTTCTTCATCAGCCGCGGCTTGGTCGCTGCCTGCCAAAAGCTTAGCCACGCGCGCTTGGACGATACAAAGCTGCTGCCGGGGCCGCGAAGCTACCCGGGATTAACGCCGCGCCTGCGCGAGGCGATCATACTCTATGCCATCGAAGGCATGCGCCCTCGGCTGATCGCGCACGAGATGGGCATCAGCGAGGCAACAGTTCGCGATTACATCAAGAAGGCGTATCGAATTCTCGAATCCGCTGACGACGATTGCGACTATCCTGCCGACATGAGCCAGCAGGAAGTCGCCTTCATGCGCTTAACCGCGCTGGATGCAATCGCAATCGAATGTGACTAGGCGCGCGCCGCTGGAATCAGGTTATCTGCGAGCAGGCTTCCGATGGATCGGGATCCTCTGGTTCTTCTGGTTTATCGGCTGGTTTGAACTGGGGGCTTTTCACCTGCTGCCGCGTCAGCAGTACCGACTGATCGTCTTCGCTTTCCAGCGCCTCGGGCACGTGTACATGCTCCTCTTCGAGGTAGGTCTTGAGCGCGCCGCTGAATGACTGCACTGGCGCCCGGTCGCCATATTGATGGCGCAGGTCGAGCAGATTGTTCATCAGCCACAGGAAAAGATCGCCCTCGGTACGCGCTGTATGCTTGCCCTTGGCTAGCTCGAGCACGCGGTATTTGCGAATCAATTGAATAGCCGGCTCATAGACATGGTGATACCAATCGGCAGTCACTTCTTCCGTCGTCAAGGGATGGCCTTCGACTTTTTCCTGGACGCGTTCGTGCAGGAAAATATAGCCCATCAACTCGTGGTAACGCGCTGCCACGGTCAGTTCAATCGACTTGTGTCCCGGGACCGCGCGCGACAAGCCCGTTTCTTCCAGGAAGTTGGCATAGGCTTCCGCAGCCTCGATTTCCCGATCGCTCATTCTCGGCCGCAGCGGCACGGTCGTGGGCAATTCGATCACATGCGCCTGTATCGTCTTGCTGCCCAATTGGTGCGCCACAGACACGCGGTGATTGCCGTCGCGGACGAAATAGACTTGGCCGACCTTGTAAAGCTCAATTGGCGGGGGTCCTTCCAGGCTATTCGCCAAGGCGTAGATCCGGCTCCAGCGCTCTTGCAGTTCGGCTTTCTTCGGCAGAAATGAGGCCGTGAAGTCCTTGTAGCGCCCGACGCTGCCTGCGATTTGATTCAACGGCACATCGCGCACGCCCTGGTAATGCTCCTCGTGCAGATGCAAGCGGCTGCGAATCTCGTCAAAGTTCAGCAATTCGTTATGTTTGCCGGTAAAATGGTGCAGCATCTCTTGCCAGAAGGCTTTGTTGCGTACCGAGCGGAATTTGCTTATACCTTCGTTGTAGCTGGTGCGGAACGTATTCTCGTTTACCATCCTGTCCTCTTTTCGTTCAAGCGACGTCGTTTGACTTGGCGACATCACCGTCCGTACAGTGAGTCCCCAGCGGTGAAATAAATCACGTCAACAACCGACAGGGCAGCACCGTTACGGCATATTCACACTATAACATATCTTCTGTTGAAGTCCGTAAGATCCGCAATGGACCTGTTGGTAATTTTGTTGATCGCCGCCAAACTGCGAAGGAATGGGAAATAGAGGAAAAATCTTTTGGGATGTTATGATATTGATGGGCTGGCATCGACCGATCTTACCTCGATGAAGGGGCAATCCAACGTGGATCAGGCTACGCGCGCGCGCTTGAACCAGATCAATCAGGTATTCTATGCCAGGGTGGCGAAGGAATTTGACGCGACGCGGGGGCGAGCCTGGCACGGCTGGCTTCAGGCGCTTTCCAAAATCGACTTGCCGATCCAATCTGTGATCGACATTGGCTGCGGCAACGGTCGCTTCGCCCTGTTTCTTTCGGAGCGCCAGACGACTCCTTTTGATTACACAGGCATCGACAGCAGTCGAGAGTTGCTCCGTTTGGCGGGGACTCGGCTCGCCGAGCTCGAGCAGGCAAGGGTCCGATTGATCAAACAGGATCTGGTCGAAGATGAACTACCGGATATGCAGGCTCAGCTAGTCGTCCTCTTCGGCGTCCTGCATCATGTGCCGGGTTTTCGGCAGCGCCGCGAACTGCTCCTGCGCTGCGCGCAGTCGCTTAAGCCGGGGAGCCATTTGATTTTCGCAGCCTGGCGCTTCTATGAAGAAGAGCGCTTCCGCGCTCGGATCCTGCCCTGGGACAGCGACTTTCCTGTGGAAAAGAACGACTACCTGTTGGATTGGCGGCGCGGCGAGCGCGCCCTGCGTTATTGCCATTACGTTGATGACGCCGAACACGATGACCTCGTCGCGGCGACAGGTCTGTCAGCCATAGCCGATTTTCGCGCTGACGGGGCGAGCGGGACGCTCAATCGTTATACCGTGTTGGGTAGGGAAGAAGAGGGATGAACAAAGGAACAGCCCTCTTCTATTGACGAAAACTAGCAGCCGCCGCGCCTTAAGATGTAGGCTGCGGTCGCGCCGTGATTGTCGCCCTCATTGGTTTCCGGCACCTGATTGTGGATGTCGAGCACCAGATTCACGTGGTGCACTTCATCATAGTATTGGCTCTGCGTTATGCGGCCGAAGGCGGACCTTGATTGTCCCGCGGGAATCGGCGGATAACCAATTTGCGTCGTCGCTTGCCCTGCGCCCGTGCCCATCCGCGAGTCTCTAACCTCAACTGAGAATCCCCCGGAATCGCCATTGCCATTGTTTTGGACCGTTACGTGAATGGTGTAAGTCTCGTTGCAAGTTGCTGGATGAGGCTCCATCCGTATCTCGCCAAAGACCAGATTAGGACCGTTGGCGGGCGCGGCAGGCGCGGCGGGCGGCGCTGCTACCGGGATAGCCGTCGGTATCGGAATGGGGGTCGGTGGCAAGGCCGGCGGCGCGATGCTATCCAGATTACTCAGATCGCCTTCGGCACTGACGATGTTTGGATGTATGAAACCGCGGACGCCGGTGTCCAGTTCGATGAAGTACCAACTGGTGCCGCGGCTGCTCGTGCCAAGGATTTTGGCGCTTCTTCCCTCGAGCAAGAATCCGACGATCTGATAGAAGGTATTGTCTCCGGCGCGGACATTGCTATTGACCAGGGCGACCACGCGCGGCGAATCGTCGCTGGCTGCCTCCGCTGGTTCATCAACGGGCGCGTCTGCGGGATCTGGCTCGGCCGGAGATTCTGGCGGCGCTTCTATTTCTGGCGCCTCCATTTCCGGCGGCATCGTTTCTTCGACAAAGGGCGGTGGATTATTCTCGACGCGGATCGGGCTTAGACGCACGTACTGCGGACCGTCCCCGGTGTTGATTTTCAAGCGCAACTCGTGAAGTCCGTCACGCGCCATCATCGTGTTCCAAGTACCGAGAATGCCGTCAACGACGCTCGATCGCTGAGGCAGGGTTGCCGGGGACCAAGGTTCTTCTGCTTGGACGTCCGAATCCATCATGTCCACAACCAGTGGCCGGAATTCGACGAAAAAACTCAAGATATTCGGCAGGTTCACCGTACCGCGAATATCAATGCTGTCGCGCACCACGTAGACCGGGGGCGGGAAGCTGATATTGACGTCGGGGTTCACCATCATTTCGTCGTACGGGTCGATCACGCTGTCGCCGTCCTGGCCTAGCGCCGGGGGAACTAACAGCAACATTATGATTATCAGGAATCCTGGAAACCTTGCTCGCATTACTTCACCTCCTGAAAAATAGACTTTAGCCGACCGGAGCATGTCCGTTCGCCAAGCAACGCATCAAGCGCGTCGGCCGGATTATCTTTTCTGGCGCGCCTGGCAATAGATCATAGGCGCAATCTGCCATTGGCAAGTCTTTGTCTTTGCACAATTTATGATAAACCGAAACGAGATTAGCTGCCCCCGCATTGCCTACGAATCCGCATCGGAGTTCATAATCAAGATTATTGATTTTGTTGATATCGGGGCGCCCGGCGAAGCCAGAGCCCCTTTGTCAGGATCTCATCATCGCCCGCAAAGATGATACAATAAGCGCCACTGACCAATGTGCAGGGCGACCATGGAACCCGTTGTTGTTGTTCGTATTCAAGATCTGCTCAAGACATATACTGAAGGCGGCCGCCGACGCCTCGTGCTCAATTGTGTCAATATCGATATTATCCAAGGCGAATTCTTTGTCATGCTCGGCAAGAGCGGCAGCGGCAAGAGCACCTTGCTCAACATGCTAAGCGGCATCGACAGCCCCGATGGCGGCCGCGTGCTGATCGACGGCGTCGATATCACGGCGATGAATGATACGGAACAGACACTGTTCCGCCGCGATTATGTCGGCATCATATTCCAGTTTTTCAATTTGATACCGACGCTGACGGTCCTGGAAAACATCACGCTGCCACAGGAACTTCGCCGCGATCGCGGCAAGGAGGATGAAATGCGCGCCCGCGAATTGCTCGAACGCGTTGGCTTGGCGGACCGCGCGGATTCTTTCCCGGACAAGCTCAGTGGGGGCGAGCAGCAACGCGTCGCCATCGCCCGCGCGCTGGCGCAGGAACCGAAGGTATTGCTGGCGGACGAGCCGACCGGCAATCTCGACGAAGATACCGGGCAACAGGTCTTGCAGCTGTTGCTGGAACTGACGCGAGAAGCGGGCAAGACCTTGATCATGGCGACCCATAATGTAGAGATTGCGCCCTTCGCCGATCGTGTCTGCCGCATTCACGAGGGACGGCTCTACGTCAGCAGCAGCCAGGCTTTTGATAGCGTGGCGGGAACTGTCGAGATGACCGCCGAGGGCTGAGACATCTTCTGCGCCATGCAGGACATCGCTGCATTGCCAGCCGAATTTCATAGACAAATATGATATGCGATTTGTCTGAGAAAAAGGTACAATGCTCTTGAGCGCGAACGGTCGCTGTCGCCAATGGCGGCGGGCAGCGCTTCCAAAGCGAGCGGCTGAGCAGGACCCTCTGGAGAAGCGCATGGAAATATACAAAGACATGAGGGCTGTGCAATCCGGAGTGATCCAGTCGATTGGATGGCAAACCCGAAAACAGGGATAGCGCATTCGCAGAAAGTTTTTTGCCGCCCCATATTTTTGTGCCGGTCTGATATTGAAAGAAACCCGGGGGCATCGTTTCAACCGAGCAGGCGAAAGGCAGACGCCAATGATCGACCCAGATAGCCCGAAGTCCGTTCATGTGATCCTGACAGAATTGCGCGATATCAACAAAGACAGGCGGCGCACGGCAGTTATCAAGCTAGGCATGCTTGGCGGCGACCAGGCTGTGCGGACGCTCATGGATATCGTGGAGAACCAGCAAGAAGATTTGATCGTGCGCGGACGAGCCGCGCTGATGCTCGGCAAACTACGGGACGATCGCGCGGTTACTGCGCTAATCCGCGCTCTGGACGCCCCCGGGTTTCAGACCCCCTACAATGCCGCGATCGCGCTTGGCAAGATCGGCGATCCGCGCGCTATTGACGCCCTCCTCAACTTCGCCGACAACAGCCGCGACAAGACAAGGCAGGCTGCCCTGCAGGCGCTGCGCCAATTGGGATACGAATTCGAGCGCCCGCTGTATGCGGACGCGCAGCCCAAGATCTGATTACCGGCGCGGAGCGCGCGACAGGTTAGCTGGACCCAGCAGCAGGTCCCCCCAATACGCCGGCGATGGAGAGGCATTTGTCCATTCAGAACAAACTTGCCCGCCCAAGTTCGCTCCTAGTCCTGTTAATGCTGATAGCCTATGGCCTTCGATTGCTCCTGATCATCAACGGCGGACAATTGTTTCATCCGGACGAGCTGCGCTACTACCGCTCCATAGAAACGACAAAACACATCTTCAACGCCGACTTCAAAAATGCCGTCAAGACAGTTTTCAAATACGAGTTTCATCAGGGTATTGCGCTTGCCAAGCTTGTCCCGGCCTTGTTTCACCGTCTAATCCACAGCTTTAGCCACGATGACAACTTGCTGTGGAAAGATCTATGGCATACCCCGCCGCAGAATTTTCGGTTGCCCGCGCTGATCTTTGCGCTGCCCTCGGTTCTTTGCATTGGCATGATTTATCTGATCGGGCGACAGGCCGGCGCCAATGAAGGGGAAGCGCTATTGGGCGCCTATCTGCTAGCGACTTCCCAATCATTTTTCTTCTTTGCCAAGCATCTTCTTCCCTATGACATTGCCATTCTTATCGGATTGATCGCCATTTACTTCGCGCTTCGCCTGCGTACTTGGCGCATCATGAACGCGTTGTTTGTCGGCTGGCTGGCTTTTCTCGTTTTCTGGATCTACAACGGTTATGTCACCTTGGCCATCACCATAGGCATTTTGTACTGCGTCCTTCTAGCTTCGGACCCGCGCGACGCCTTGCGCAGAGCCTTTGGCATGGCAGGCGGCGCCCTGCTGTTCTTCCTCCCGATCGCGCTTTTCAACATGATTTTCCTGAACGAAAATGTCATACTGCAGATGATGACCTTTTCCGAAACGGTCGATCACGGGTCGTTTTCCGAAGGCTTGATCTTCCCCTTTCTGTATTTCCGCGATGTTGAAGGCTTGATGAGTATCGTCTGGATATTCGGGCTGGTCTTTGCCGCCTCGACATTGCGCAGTCGGCATCTTTCGCATGACCGCCGGCGGGCTTGGATGTGGTTTGCCTGTCTATTCAGTCTCTATCTGATGCTCTCGCTATTGTCCGCGGGTTTGCAGCTTTTTGTTGTCTACGGCCGTGTGGTCCGCTCGCTGGCGCCATTTATCGCGATGGCATGCGCCTATGGCTTTTCAGCGCGTCTATTGCGCTATGGACGCGGCGCTCTCACTTTCTTAGTTGTCGGCCTTGGCGCCCTGTCGATAGCCAATTTTGCCCCGGCGATCGCGCAGCAGTATCCTTTGGAAATCGCTTGGGAAGTTTATCAGAGCTACGATGAGGTCTCCTTCGAGACGACCGTTGAAACGGGCGAGAATCCGGTATTCAGTTGGTGGGATCTCCGGCCGGAGGCGCCTGGTGCCCGCTATCGGCTGTTCAATGCCGCCAATTACTACCCGATAGAAGACATCCGCAGCGACCTGCCAGAGGGCGAAATACTGCTGGAAATCTCCCATCCCTTTAACTATAAACCGTGGCAATACGAAGGCATGACCCCGCAAATGCGGGAAATAGTCAACCGGAGCGACTTTGCGATCTGGTTGATCGACACGGAGCCCTCCTCGGATTGAAGCAGGAATATGGCGGGAAGGGTGGTTCGACAGGTCGGGTAGTGTATCGAAGTCGGTTGAAATTCAAATGAGCCACATTCAGTTTCACCACAGGTCGCGTAGGGCGCGTAGACACAGCCCGCCGACACTGACCGTCAAGACACGAAGGACAGAAAGAAAAGGACTATTTCGCAAACAATTCTCGGTGTACTCGGTGGTTAAGATTTTGAGCTTTATCCGATTTGGTGTAGAGAAAGCCGAGGAACCGCAAGTTTCGATTTGCAACAGAAACGGGAAGGATTAACATAGTCTGATGGGCGAACCACCGATAGAGCGGCGTAGACCGGCAACCTTATGAACCTGAATTTGCGCGCGACGCAGGTCTTGTTTATATTGATGCTCGCGGCTTACCTGCTGCGTCTGTTGTTGATCGTCAACGGCGGCCAATTTTATTTCCCCGACGAAAGTCGCTATCAACGTCGGTCGGTCGGCGCTGTGGATTCTCTGTTTCAGGCTGATTTTCGCAGCGCAATCGACAAGGTATTGGCTTACGACAAGCATCATGGTTTCACCGCCGTCGGGCTTGTTCCCGCCATCGTGCATCGCTTGATCTTTGACTTGAGCCCGCCACCCGACTTTACCTGGATAACCTATTGGGTGGATCGCGACAATGACTATCGTGTCTCGGCGTTGCTATTCGCGCTTCCTTCAGTGCTTTCAATTGGCATGATTTATTTGCTGGCGCGTCGAGCCGGCGCTGGCGAAACTGAGGCTCTGATCGCGGCCTTTTTGCTGGCGGCATCCAACAGCTTTTTTGTCTTTTCCAAGCATTTCTTGCCCTATGACTTCTCGCTGCTGATCGGCCTGGCGGCTCTCTGGCTGGCTATCCCCAGTCAACAGACAAACATAAAACATGCGATTGCGGTCGGAATCGCGACCTTTATATGTTTGTGGATTTATTTTGGTCATATCACGTTTGTCCTCATGATCGCCTTAATCTACTGCGGTTTTCTGGCCTCCCATTGGCGCGATTCGGCGATCCGAGCGTCGGGCATGGCCATTGGCGCGCTATTGATCGCGACGCCGCTGTTTCTCTACAACCACTATGTCCTGAGCATCGATATCGCATCGGAATTGGCTGCGTTTTCGACATCCGCGAACCAGGGAGAATACGCCGAAGGCATCGTCTTTCCGTTTACCTACTTTGGTCATTCAGAAGGGGGAATCGCTTTGATCTGGGTCCTGTGCCTGGCGGCTGCCGGATGGACCTTACGGGGGCAATGGAAGTCAGAAAGCGGGCAGCGCGCCGTTTTGTGGCTTGCTTGCTTGCTTTCCTTGTATCTAATACTTTGTCTTTTTTCTTCCGTTTTGCAGGTGGCCGTCGTGTATGGCCGCATTGCGCGCGCTATGACGCCGTTCATTATCCTCCTGAGCGCCTATGGCATCACGCCGCTGCTGCTGGGTCGCGGCCGGTATGTTGTTCTGGCTTTTATTGCGATCGTCTGCATATTTGCGCTGGCAAACTTTGTTCCTGCGATCAGACAAGCGTATTTTATTGAAATTGCCGGACGCGCAAGGCAGGATTACGGCGAATTGTCATACGAGACAACGTTGAGTCATCCGGCCTTGCCCATCGGAGTATATGGAAAAGAGAAACCGCTTGCGCGCTATACGCTGCTTAACGCCGGCTACTTTTATCCGATTACGGAAATGGCGGACCTTCCGGATAGTGAAGTCCTCTTGAAGGTCGCTCATCCCTTCAATCACAGACCCTGGCAATATGAGGGCATGACAGCCGAGATGCGAGAAATCATCAATCGGGATGGGCTGTACATCTGGCTCATCGACAAGGGACCATAAGCGATGGCGGAAACGCGCCTGCCGGAACGGACAAGGCTCGCGCAAGCGCTCGCCGGGCTGCAGTCTACAGCCAAACGTTCTGGTCCGGTCCATGCGCTGCGAATTATCATGTTTGTCGCCTTCGCATTGAGATTGCTCCTGGTTTTCGACGGCGGTCAACGATATTTTCCCGATGAATCCCGCTACTATGAAATCACTATCTATATTGCCAATGCTGTATTTGAAGGAAACGTTTTGGATGGATTCGGCAGCCTGCTGGAGTATCGGACGCATCCCGGCGCCTATGCCGCGACATTCGTTCCAGCCTTCATTCATCGAATCGTTTTTGAACTGAGCGCTGACAAGGAATTGACCTGGCGCGAATACTGGAAAGATCAAACAGGGGATTTTCGATTTTCAGCGATTTTCTTCGCGATTCCTTCAGTGCTTTCAATCGGTCTCATTTATTACATTGCCCGAAGGGCGGGCGCCGATGATTTAGAAGGTCTAATCGCAGCGTTTCTTCTCGCGGCTTCCAATACCTGGTTCATTTGGTCGCGGCATTTCCTGACATACGACATCTCCATGCTTTGCGCGCTGTTGGCACTCTACGTTGCTTTGCGTCCGCGCGAGGCAGACCTTCGAGGCGGGCTTCTGACAGGTCTTTTCCTGTTTTGCGCGTTCTGGATATATACCAATCATGTTTTCCTGGTATGTACAATCGGATTTTTGTACTGCCTGGTTCTCGCTAGCAATCCGCGCGTGATGTTCGCAAGGCTATGCTTTGTCGCGATCGGCGCCTCGATATTGCTGCTTCCGGTTCTGATTTACAACTACGCTGTCGTGAATGTTGACGTTTTCGCGGGCTTGCTCTCACAAGCAGAGCGGATTACCCAAGGCAAATACGAAGAGGGAGCGATACTTCCATTTGTCTATTTCTTTGAGGCGGAAGGCGTCATTTCGCTGGTCTGGCTCACGGGTCTTCTATTGGCTTCCAAGCAAGCTCGTAGCTGCGGACCGGACCTGCGGCGCCGCATCATGCTCTGGCTTGCAGCGCTGGCCATGCTTTACGGGTTGATGGCGCTTCTTTCGACAGGGCTGCATGTTATCGTTCTCTTTGGGCGGACAGTTCGCGCTTTAACGCCCTTTATCGTACTGATCTGCGCCTTTGCCTTTGCGCCTTATGTCAAGCGTCATGGATTCAGACTAACAGCTTTGGGTGTTGCGGGCATAACCGCAGTAGCCTTGATGAATTTTTGGACGGTGATAAGCCAGCAGCACCACATGGAGCTAACGCGGCAGATCCGTGCCGAATATGGAGAGGTCTCGCTAAGCACGACGTTTACTCCGCCATCGCGGAGTCATGGATTCAAAAATCCAGTCCTCGAAGGCGCGCGTTATGAGCTTGTGAATGCCGGCTATTATTATCCAATTACGCAAATGACGGACCTCCCGGACGGTGAAATCCTTATGCAGGTCGCGCATCCCTTCAACTACAGACCTTGGCAATATGTAGGCTTCACACCGGAAATGCGCGAAATCATCAATCGTGATGGGCTGTACATCTGGCTCATTGACAAAGGACCTTCCGTGCAAGAGTAGACGATATCTATGTTGACGTCTAACCCGTCTGCCCGACAGGCGCTATCGTCGGGCGCAGGCCGACGCCGACCCTGGTCTGCCCTGAGGCGTCGGTCGGGTTGGAGTCCGGACACAGCACATTCGACTGGTCGCGTTTGTCCGTGAGGGTGGCGCGGCTGATGGCCGCCCCTGTCGGCTGCAAGGCTAAAGCCGCCTCATACTGGTCCCGCGCCCGGCAGTGATTGCCCCGGAAGGTCAGGGCATCCCCGTAATTTCGATGCGCCCCCTGCAATTCGGTCATGATCTGGCCGTTCAAATAATTCCCGAGACGATGTTCGTAGACGATAACACTGAGCAGCCGGACGGCTTCGCCAGGGTTGGCGATCTTCAATTGCAAGCCTCTCAGGTAGAGCTCGGCAACAGCGCGCTCGTAGTTTAAGCCTTCGACATCGCCGTAGTTTTCAGCGCGTCCCGTCGTCAAGATCGCCTCGGATAATCTTCCGCTGCGGAAGAGCCTGGTCGCTTGGGATGTGAGCGCGGCAAACAAGAGTTCGCGCACGCGGTCGCGTTGAAAGTTCTCGTCAACCGCGATGATGGCATCCAGTGTGTCCACCGCTCGCTGGTATTGCTGCGACACGATATCCGCCTGCGCCTCCAGCAGCAAGGCCTCCAAATCGTATACCGAGCCATCCTCGATTGTCGCTGCGGCAATCGCCGCTTGAGAGGGCATGGTGGCGACGGGCTGGGCCGGTTCCCTTGGCTGTGGAGTGGCGGACGGCTGTGACTGTAGATAGAGCGCGGTCGCCCTTGGGATGATTTCGCCGAGGCAGGGCGGCGCGGGCGTCATCATGAGCAAATAGTCCAGTCTCGTTTGCAACAATTGCTGGTTGCCGGCATCCATATCAACCTGAATGCGCTCGCACTGGACTCTTGTATCGGCTTCGCCAGTGGCGGTCGCGTTTTCGCGCGCGACGGCGATGCCGGAAGTCCAGCCGGCATAGGCGAATGCCAAGGCGATCAGAAGAGCCAAGACGATGCAGACGAAACAGACTATCGCCCAGAACCAACAGCCCAAGCGGCGACGCGAAACGTGTCTCAATTCGTGATTCGTGATCTGCCCGGGCTGGTACGGTTTGCCGGGTTGCTGGTCTCCTGATGATTGCGTCAAGCGAGTGGATCCCGTCCCTAGGCGGAGAAGCGGCGAGTATTGTAGCCGACGGTCATGTTCCACGCTAGCCGACGCCTGCTCGATGACAGGACAATCACGCCAGAACCAAAGTACCTAAAAACAAACTAAATTTCAACCACCGAGAACACCGAGGACACCGAGAAAAGCGTTTGAGCGAAAATTGCTAGCGCCAAATGACATGGTATTCAAGTGTATGACGAACATTTTCAATTGCGGCAATGTGTGACCTTCCCATTTCTGATTGCGGATCTAGGGAAAAATCGAATAATAGTCTTCACTCGGTGTCCTCGGTGTTCTCGGTGGTAAAAATCTGATGCGATTGTCCGGCTGCCGATGATCAAGCGCTTGACGGGATCAGAAATGCCATGTTACACTCACCGCATGGTTGCAGGAACGAGCGCTGTCATGCCTATGCGGATGCCGACCGTCCCCCGGGACAGACGGAGCTTGGTCTTCGCCTAGGCGATACTTAGCCGAAACTTGATGCCGTCTGTCCTCGACAGGCGGTTTTTTATTAGCATTCAGTTGCTTGCCGAGCCGATGTTAAAAGGCTCGCTGAAAAGGGAAAACGCGATGTCAGCACAATATATTCACGTATCGGTGGCTTGGCCCTACGCCAATGGCGACCTGCATATCGGTCACTTGGCGGGGGCTTATCTGCCGGCCGATATTTTCGCGCGCTATCACCGCCTGCGGGGGAATCACGTGCTGATGGTCAGCGGATCGGACAGCCACGGCACGCCGATCACGGTCGAAGCCGACAAGCGCGGCACGACGCCGCTGGCGGTCTTCGAACATTATCATGAACGCTTCTTGCAGACGCAGCGGAAAGTCGGCGTGAGCTACGACCTCTTCACCCACACCGACACAGAGAACCATCATCAAGTGGCGCAGGACATTTTTGTCAGGCTGCTGGAACGCGGCCATCTCTACAAGGAAAAGCAGACCCTGCTATACAGCGAGAGCGAAAAGCGCTTCCTGCCCGATCGCTATGTGGAAGGCACTTGCTACATCTGCAAGTACTCTTATGCCCGCGGCGATCAATGCGAAAACTGCGGCAATCTGATGGATGCCATCCAGCTCATCAATCCGCACAGCCGCAACAATCCCGACGACAAGTTGATACCGCGCGAATCCGAGCATTATTTTCTCGATCTCGGCCGGTTCACCGAGCAGATCCTGGACTACCTCGCGGAGCACGCGCATCATTGGCGCCCCAACGTCAGCACCTTCAGCCAGAACTTCGTCAAGGAGGGGCTGCGCGGGCGTCCCATCACGCGCGATATCGATTGGGGCGTTCCTGTGCCACTGGAAGGCTGGGAAGACAAACGGCTTTACGTCTGGTTTGACGCGGTCATGGGTTATTTCACCGCCAGCATCGAATGGGCGAAGAACATCGGCGCCCCCGACGAATGGAAGAAATGGTGGTACAACCCGGAAGCCAAGATCTACAATTTCATCGGCAAGGACAACATCCCCTTCCATACCATCATCTGGCAGGCGGAACTCCTCGGCATCGATGGCATCTACAACGAAGACGATCCCGTCTATGGCGATATTCCGCTGCAGTTGCCCTACGATGTGCCCGCCAACGAATTCATGAATATCGAGGGCCAGCAATTCTCGACCTCGCGCAATTGGGCGGTCTGGCTGCCGGACCTGCTGGAGCGCTACCAAGCCGATGCCCTGCGCTTTTATGTCGCCCGCAGCTTCCCCGAACGGCAAGACAGCGACTTTTCCTGGGAAGGCTTCCTGGCGCGGGTCAACAACGAATTGCTGGCGGCTTGGGGCAATCTGGTCAATCGCGTGCTCGGCTTCGCCTATAAGCGCTTTGACGGCGCTGTACCCGCCCCCGATGAATTGACCGCCGCCGACAGCGACATCATCGCGGCAACCGAAGCCGGCTTCGATTCGGTCGGCGCGCTGCTGGAGCAAGTCCGTCTGAAAGAAGCGCTGGAAGAGACGCTGGCGCTGGCGCGCGAGGTCAACGCCTGGCTCAACGAGCGCGAACCCTGGAAGGTGATCAAAGCCGACCGCGCCGACGCGGCGCGCTCGGTTTACGCGGCGCTGCGCTGCATCGACAACTTGAAAATCCTCTTCGCGCCCTTCACGCCCTTCAGCTCCCAGCAAGTCCACGAGATGCTCGGCTATGAGGGGCAGCTTTTCGGTGATCTCAGTATCGAGAATTACAGCGAAGAAAATCGCGATCACCTGGCGCTGGTCTATGATGGGGGTAAGGCGATAGGAGAGTGGAGAACGAGCGATTTGCGGGCGGGTCAGGCGCTGCGCCAGCCGTCGCCGCTGTTTGTGAAGCTGGATCCCGAGATTGTCGAGCAGGAGCGGGGGAATCTGGGGAAGGAGCGGGTGGAGGGGGAGATACGCTAAAGCGCTAGCCGCAGATACTCAAAATTGAGCGTAACACGTTGACACTGGTCATTTGCCCCGCTATGATACGAGCGCTTTGATTTTTGTAAGTGCGAAAGTTTATAGGAAGGCGATATTAGTGGCCAATGACGCAGCGAACAAGAGCGAGGCCGGCAACGGTATTGAAAAGAAACTATGGGAGATGGCTGATGCCTTGCGCGGCAGCATGGACGCCGCCGAATACAAGCATGTGTGCTTGGGCCTCATCTTCCTGAAGTACATTTCCGACGCTTTCGAGGAACATTACGTTCGCCTGCAAGCGGAAGCCTATGCCGACCCGGAACAAAAGGACGAATACATCGCCGACAACATCTTCTGGGTGCCGCCGGAAGCGCGCTGGAGACATATCCAGGCGCAGGCGAAACAGCCAATCATCGGCCAACTCGTTGATGATGCCATGGCCGGCATCGAACGGGACAATCCGGCGCTCAAAGGCGTGCTGCCCAAGGACTACGCCCGCCCGGGTCTCAGCGCGCGCGTCTTGGGCCAGCTGATCGACGAGATCAGCAACACCAAGGTGGGCGACGTGGCAGCCCGCTCGCAAGATGTGCTGGGCCGGGTCTACGAATATTTCCTCAGGGAGTTCGCCAGCGCCGAAGGCAAGAAAGGCGGGCAGTTCTACACGCCGCGCAGCGTCGTTCGGCTGCTGGTGGCGATGCTGAAACCTTTCAATGGGCGCGTTTATGACCCCTGCTGCGGCTCCTCCGGCATGTTTGTGCAATCCATCGAATTCATCGACGCCCACGCCCACGGCAACGGCAACGGCGGCAAAGCCAAAGGCGACATCTCTATCTACGGCCAGGAGTCGAATTACACCACCTGGCGTCTGGCCAAAATGAACCTGGCCATCCGCGGCATTGACGCCCAGATCGCGCATGGCGACAGCTTCCATAACGACCGCCACCCCGACCTGCGCGCCGATTTCATCCTCGCCAACCCGCCCTTCAACGTCTCCGACTGGGGCGGCGATCGCTTGCGCGAAGATGTACGCTGGAAATACGGCATCCCGCCCAAAGGCAACGCCAACTTCGCCTGGGTCCAGCACATCCTGCACCACCTGACGCCGAGCGGCATGGCCGGCTTCGTGCTGGCCAACGGCTCTATGTCCAGCGGGCAGAAAGCCGAAAGCGCAATCCGCCGCAGCCTGGCCGAGAACGACCTGGTGGACTGCATGGTGGCGCTGCCGGGCCAACTCTTCTATTCAACGCAGATACCGGCCTGCCTCTGGTTTCTGGCCCGCCGACGCAAGCGACGCGGCGAGGTCTTGTTCATAGACGCCCGCCAGATGGGGGAAATGATCGACCGCACGCAGCGCAAGCTGACGGACGCGGACATCAAAAGCATCGCCGACGTCTACCATGCCTGGCGGAACGGGACGGAGGATTACGCCGACGAACCTGGCTTCTGTGTGAGCGCCTCGCTGGAAGAAGTGGCGAAACACGACTACGTGCTGACGCCGGGGCGCTATGTCGGCATGGCGCCGCAGGAGGACGATGGGGAGCCATTCGAGGAGCAAATGGCCCGTCTTTCGGCTCAGTGGCGGGAACAACAGGCTGAGGCACGACGGCTGGACTCGGAGATTGAGGCCAACCTAGCGCGGCTGGGATTTGGGAAGTAGAGGGCGCCCTATGAAGTTGGATTTGACACCGCTAGAAGACGCCGTGGCCCAGTTAGAAGAGGCCCTGGACATCTACAACTCCGACCTGGCATTGCCCGATCCTCGCCTCAAGAGGCATCTGAGGGCTGCCGTCATCCAAGCGTTCGAGTTCACTTACGAGCTCTCTTTCAGGATGCTGCGGCGCTATCTGGAGCTTGCCTCTGCCAACCCGGCGGAGATCGACAAGCTCGTCTTCAACGACGTCATCCGCGAAGCTTACAGGCAAGCCCTCCTCAGGTCCGAGCTCCCGGAGTGGCGTGAGTTTCGCAGGAACCGCGGCGCCACCAGTCACACCTACAACGAAGAGAAGGCGCAGGAGGTGTTTGAGAGCGCTCCGGACTTCCTCCAAGAGGCCCGTTATCTGCTGAATCGACTCCAGGAGAGGAACGCGTCCCTTGACTAGCCCAGTGGATATCAGGCCGGACCACCTCGGAATTGTGCAGGACATCCTGATCAAGAATCTGCCTGCGGGCGTCAAAGTCTGGGTCTTCGGGAGCCGCGCCAACTGGACCACCAAGGACTCCTCAGATTTGGACTTGGCCTTGGAGGGTGAGGGCAAGCTTAGCCACAAAGTGCTGGGCGCCCTGAAAGACGCTTTCGAAAACTCATCTCTCCCCTACACGGTCGACGTTGTGGATTTCAACCGGATTGGAGATGCCTTCAAGCAGATCGTGGAGTTGCAGCGGACGCCATTGCCGCCAATCTCAAGGAGCTTGGGTATGGAGGGTGAGTGGGTCAAGACGACCTTATCAAACATCGGCGAAGTTATCACAGGGAGAACTCCTGCTACACACAGACAGGACTTTTTCGGCGGTGACATTCCGTTTGTTACTCCATCTGACTTCGACGGGAGGAGGCTTATTGGCGTTACGAATCGTTATCTAACTGAAGCAGGTGCAAAGTCCGTCGAGAGTGCTCGCATTCCCCGAAATTCAATTATGGTTACGTGCATTGGTTCAGCGATGGGAAAAAGTGCTATAGCTGACAATGACTGTGTGACTAATCAACAGATAAATAGCATCGTTGTAGATTCGGAAATAGATGCTAAGTATGTGTACTATGATCTTCACAGTCGAGAAGCTGAAATCAGGAATATGGCAAGTGGTTCAGCTCAACCCATATTGAAAAAGTCTTCCTTTGGGCTACTAAATATCGTACTCCCACCCCTCCCAGAACAACGCGCCATCGCTCACATTCTGGGAACGCTTGACGACAAGATCGAACTGAACCGGCGCATGAACGAGACGCTGGAAGCCATGGCTCGCGCCCTCTTCAAGTCCTGGTTCGTCGATTTCGACCCCGTCCGCGCCAAGATGGAAGGCCGCGATACGGGCTTGCCGCCGCATATAGCCGACCTTTTCCCCGATCGCCTCGCGCCGTCCGAGTTGGGACAGATTCCCGAGGGGTGGGAAATAAAGCCGTTGGATAAAATTGCGCACTTTCGCAACGGGCTTGCTCTGCAAAAGTTCAGACCTGAAGAGGGTAAAGAGTGGCTTCCAGTACTAAAGATTGCCCAGCTAAGGGCCGGAATTGCGGATGGAAAGGAACGCGCATCCACCGATATCAGACCTGATTGTATTGTAGATGATGGTGATGTTATCTTTTCTTGGTCTGGTAGTTTATTGGTAAAAGTGTGGTTTGGCGGACGTGTCGCACTAAACCAGCACTTGTTCAAGGTCACTTCTGAGGAATTTCCGAAATGGTTCTTTTTACAGAATCTGCGCTCTCACCTTGCATTCTTTCAGTCGGTTGCAGCCGGAAAAGCAACAACGATGGGGCATATCAAGCGTCATCACTTGAATGAAGCCCTTTGTGCAGTTCCTGATTCAATTTTCCTCAGCAAAGCAGACAGTATATTTGACAGCATTCTAGAGAGACAAATTGGCCTTGGCATTCAGTCAAGATCGCTCGCTGCCACGCGCGACGCGCTGCTGCCGGGGCTGGTGTCGGGAGCGGTTAAAGTCTAATCAGACCCGGAGCATTCCATGTATACAAAGCGAATCCAGCTAGTCAACTACGGACCTCTCGAGAATCTCGATATCGAGTTGCCCTTTGAGGGTGAGACTCCTAAACCAGTTATCCTGGTGGGTGAGAATGGTTCTGGGAAGAGCATCCTCCTGTCTCATATTGTAAACGGACTCATCGCAGCTAAAGGAGTTGCTTTTCCAAAGTCCCCTGAAGTTGAACCGGGCCAAGTATACAAACTGCGAAGTAGTTCTTACATCAAGCCAGGCGGCGAGTACTTCTTCGCCAGGGTTGACTATGATAGCTCATTCTATACCAGTGAAATAAGAACGTGGCGCAGCAAGCAGGAGTATCCTGAAGTTCCTACGGGAATTTCAGGGACTGCCGCCCAGACCTTGTGGGAGAAAATAGGTTCAGACGATAACGACCACTATGACTCGAACCTCGTCAAAGATCGTAACACGACCAAGAGAGTCGAAGAGATATTTGCGAAGAACTGTGTCCTATATTTCCCATTCAATCGGTTTGAGGAACCGGCTTGGCTGAATGAGAAGAACTTAAGAGCCCAAGCTCAATATATGGATGCAAGCCATATAGCTGGACACACTAGTCGTAAAGTTATTGCATCCTCGCCGCTCCACCAAAACCAAAACTGGCTGTTCGAGGTGGTTTATGATAGGGCTGCCTTGGAACTTCAGATACAGAATTTCCCTGTCAATTCAGGCAACAATACGATACTACTTCCCTTGTTCTCAGGTTACTCAGGCGATGCAGCAAGGACATACGAAGCTGCATTACAAATAGTTAGAATCCTGTTAAGGAGGCACGATGTCAGATTTGGCATAGGTAAACGGCACAATAGAGTTGTTTCCATCATGGCAGACATGGACTCAGAGGCAAAACAGCTAGTACCGAATATCTTCCAGATGTCCAGTGGGGAAACCTCTCTACTGAATCTGTTCCTATCAATCCTACGCGACTTTGACTTGTGCCATACTCCCTTTACTAGCACTAGTGACATACGCGGCATTGTCGTGGTGGATGAGATAGACCTACACCTTCACGCGGTTCACCAGCATGACGTTCTCCCAGAGCTAGTCAAACTGTTTCCGAAAGTCCAGTTCGTGGTTGCAACTCACTCTCCGCTTTTCGTTCTGGGGATGCAAAGAGTATTTGGAGAAGATGGCTTCGCTTTGTACCGACTACCCGAAGGACAACGAATCAGTCCCGAAGAGTTTAGTGAATTTGGGGATGCTTATCAGGCCTTCACCAAAACGGCTAGGTTTTCGAATGCCATGCGCGCGGCCATTGAAGAGGCTCAAAAGCCCATTGTCTTTGTGGAGGGAACGACCGATCAGAGGTACATCCATCAAGCTTCCCAGTTGCTAGGTAAAGAGGCAATACTTCAAAGGTTCGAAATACGGAATGGCGGAGGCAAGGGGAATTTGGACAAGATCTGGAAGCTTAGAAACCTTCCAGACTCTATAGTCCGCAAAGGCGTAGTGCTTCTGTATGACTGTGATACGGGAATATCGCTTCAAGAGAATGGAAACTTCGTCAAGCAGGCCATTCCGAGACAGGATGATCACCCAATCAAGAAGGGTATCGAGAATTTGTTGAGTAAAGAGACTTTGGAAAAGGCGCGACAACACAAACCAGCCTTTATCGATGTTGATCCGGGACGCACAAAAACAGTGCGTGGAAAAGATCAAATTGTTCCTGATGAGTGGTCCATCAACGAAGATGAAAAAAAGAACCTTTGCGATTGGCTCTGCGAACATGGCGCAGAAGAGGACTTTCAGCAGTTCCTCGTTATTTTTGAACTCCTTGAGAATATGCTAGACCTGCAGCCGGTCCAAGTTGAAGAAGTCGCAGCCGGCGAACTGCGCCTGGATGACACCGAATCCTTCGAGGAAAGCGCGCTATGACCGTCCTCATGATGGAAGAGAAAGACGTCGAACAAGCCGCTCTTGTCTGGTTGGGTGGCTTGGGTTGGCACGTCGCCCACGGCCCCGACATTTCGCGCGATGGTGACTTCCCCGAACGCGGAGACTACGAGGATGTCATCCTTAAGCTAAGGCTGCACGATGCTCTTGACCGGCTCAATCCCGATTTGCCCACAGAAGCGCTGGACGAAGCCTTCCGCAAATTGACGCGGCTTGAAGGCGCGACGTTGGAGGCGCGCAATCGATATTTTCACCGCTTGCTTGTGGATGGCGTCACGGTGGAATACCGCGCTGACGATGGCGCAATTCGCGGCGCGCAAGCCCAGGTCATTGACTATGACGACGCCAAAAAGAACGACTGGCTGGCGGTCAATCAGTTCACTGTGGTTGAGCAACGGAAACAGCGTCGCCCCGACGTAGTTCTTTTCGTTAATGGCCTGCCACTTGGGCTGATTGAACTCAAGAACCCGGTCGACGCAAACGCCACCATCCGCAGCGCCTGGCAGCAATTGCAAACCTACAAGTCCGAATTGCCGACGCTGTTCAGCATGAATGCGGCTTTGATCGCCTCGGACGGCTTGGAGGCGCGGGTCGGCACACTGACAGCCGGGCGCGAATGGTTCAAAGCCTGGCGTCCGCTCCCCGATCCAGAGTCGGACGATGGGCTTAAGCCAGGGCTGCAATTTCTGCTGGAAGGCCTTTGCGAGCCGGCGCGTTGGCTGTCGATCTTGCGCGATTTCACGGTCTTTGAAGACGACGGCGGCGCGCTTGCGAAGAAGATGGCCGGCTACCATCAAGTGCACGCGGTTGAGATGGCGCTGCGCGAGACCTTGCGAGCGGCCGGGCTGGGGGAGGCGGGACCCGGGCAAAAATCGGGCGGGGCGCCGGGCGACCGGCGCGTCGGCGTCGTCTGGCACACACAGGGCTCGGGCAAGAGCCTGACCATGGCTTTCTATGCCGGGCGCGTCATCCGCGAACCAGCCATGCGCAACCCGACGTTGGTGGTACTCACGGATCGCAACGACCTCGACGACCAACTCTTCGCTACTTTTTCTCGCTGTCAGGACCTGCTGCGCCAGCCGCCGGCGCAGGCTGCAAGCCGGGCGGACCTGCAAGCGAAACTGGCGGTTGAATCGGGCGGGGTGGTCTTCACCACCATTCAGAAATTCTTTCCGGAGCAAAAGGGCGGTCAATATCCCTGCCTTTCCGAGCGCAGCAACATCGTGGTCATCGCTGACGAGGCCCACCGCAGCCAGTATGATTTCATCGATGGCTTTGCGCGGCACATGCGCGATGCCCTGCCAAAGGCTTCCTTCATCGGCTTTACCGGCACGCCGATAGAGAAAGAGGACGCGAGCACGCGTGCGGTATTCGGCAAGATGATCAGCGTTTACGACATCCAGCGCGCGGTTGATGACGGCGCCACGGTCCCCATCTTCTATGAGAGTCGGCAAAACAAACTCGATCTCGACGAGAAAGAGCGCCCCAAAATCGATTCCGACTTTGAAGAAGTGACCGAGGGCGAAGAAGTCGAGCGGAAGGAAAAGCTAAAGACGAAATGGGCGCAATTGGAGGCTCTGGCGGGCGCGGACAAACGACTCAAGCAGGTGGCGCAAGACATCGTGACGCATTACGAAACCCGGCTGGAAGCCCTTGAGGGCAAGGCCATGATCGTTTGCATGAGTCGCCGCATCTGCGTCGCCTTGTATGACGAGCTTGTACGTCTTCGGCCCGCCTGGGAACGCGATGAGGACAGCCAGGGGCAAATCAAAATCGTGATGTCTGGCAACGTCAAAGATCCGCCCGATTGGCAGCCGCACATCCGTAGCAAGAAGCGGCGCGAGGAGCTGGCAAAACGCTTTCGCGATCCGGCGGATTCGTTCCGCGTCGTGCTCGTCCGCGATATGTGGCTCACCGGCTTTGACGCGCCCAATCTGCACACCATGTATGTCGACAAGCCCATGCGCGGCCACGGCTTGATGCAGGCCATCGCCCGCGTCAACCGAGTGTTCCGGGACAAGCCGGGCGGCCTGGTCGTCGATTACCTGGGCCTCGCGCCGGAATTGAAACGCGCGCTGGCGACTTATACGGACAGCGGCGGCGCCGGCAGCACCGCATTGAATCAGGAAGACGCAGTTAAGGTCATGCTGGAGAAGTATGAGATTTGCTGCGCCCTGTTCCATGGCTTCGACTGGTCTCGCTGGTCGCAGGTGTCGGCAGATGAACAACTGGGGCTGCTGCCAGCCGCACAGGATCACATTCTGGCGCAGGAAGACGGCAAAGATCGCTGTCTCAAGTCCGTGCGAGATCTCTCCCGGGCCTTCGCTCTTTCCGTACCGCATGAGGAGGCAATCCGCATTCGCGACGACCTAGCATTTTTTCAGAGCGTCCGGGCGGCGTTGGCCAAACGGGCGCTTGGACGCGCTCGCCCCGAAGATGAACTTGATCACGCGATACGCCAGATTATCTCTCGCGCAGTCGCGCCGGAAGGCGTCGTCGATATTTTTGCCGCGGCTGGTCTAGACAAACCGGACGTCTCCATCCTTTCCGACGAGTTCCTGGCAGAAGTGCGTGGCATCCCACATAGAAATCTCGCCATCGAGTTGCTGCAAAAGCTGTTGAAAGGCGAACTGGCGACTCGCCGCCGCAAGAACCTGGTAGAGGCGAGATCCTTTCTGGAAATGCTGGAAAATACGCTGCGTCGATACCAGAACCGCGCAATTGAAGCTGCCCAGGTCATCGAGGAGTTGATCCAGTTGGCAAGGGAGGTGCGCGAAGCCGACAGTCGTGGCGAGGAATTGGGACTGACTGAAGAAGAACTTGCCTTTTATGACGCATTGGGAACCAATGACAGTGCCGTCAAGGTGCTTGGTGACGAAACTCTTCGTAACATCGCGTGTGAGCTGGTAGACACTGTTCGCAATAATGTCACCATCGACTGGACTTTGAGGGAGAACGTGCGCGCCAACCTGCGACGGCTAGTCAGACGTACACTGCGCAAATATGGTTACCCGCCTGACAAACAAGAAAAAGCAACATTGACGGTGCTTGAGCAAGCGGAAACTCTGTCCGAAGGGTGGGTGCTTGCTTAATCACCGGCAGAGGGCAAATTCCAACAATGAACGCGAGATGCCGGCCAAATAAGTCGGTGCCCTAAACAACGCCACCCCAACCCCATGCTATACTCCCAGCAATACCACCCGCAGGAAGCCAGTCATGCCCGCAACAGACCCCCGCTGGAAAACCGTCGCCGATGTCCTCGTCCATTACTCAGCCGCCGTCCAACCCGGCGAGCGCGTCATGATCGCCATGAGCGAAATCGAAACCTTCCCGCTGGCCCAGGCAGTCTACGAAAGCTGCATCAAAGCCGGCGCCTACCCGCAAGCGCAATTGCTCTCGGAAAAACTGCGCCACAGCCTGCTCCAGCACGGCAGCGCCGAACAGCATAGCTGGCTGCCGGAAATCGAGGCTTATGGCATGGCTTGGGCTGATGTCTATTTCGGCTTGCGCGGCGCTTACGACTTGCGCCTGCACGACGACATCCCGGCGGGCACGCTGGCGGCCAATCAGGCGGCTCTGGGCAAAATCTCGACCCTGCGCTGGCAAGAGACGCGCTGGTGCCTGGTCCGCGTGCCCAACGCGGAGTTGGCGCGACAGGCCGATACCGATTTGGCAACCATCGAAGACATGTTCTTCGCCGCCTGTTTGATGGACTATCCCGCCGCCTCGCAACAGTGGCATCGGCAAGCCGCCCGGCTCGAAGGCAGCGAGACCCTGCGCATCGTCGCCGGCGATGAGACCGACCTCGCATTCTCCGTTCGCGGTCGGCAATGGAAGGTTTTCGACGGCAAGATC
Organism: Chloroflexota bacterium; assembly: GCA_028873975.1. Taxonomy (GTDB): domain Bacteria; phylum Chloroflexota; class Anaerolineae; order Aggregatilineales; family Phototrophicaceae; genus UBA6055. Next base: position 56,482 of record JAPPMO010000026.1, on the reverse strand, counting down.
AACTTGCCCGATGGCGAGATTTATACCGCGCCGGTCAACAAGACGCTGAATGGCAGAATCCACTTTGAGCTGCCGGGCGTACTCGGCGGCCAACAGGCGCATGACATCCGCTTGGCTTGGGAGGACGGCAGGCTTAGCCATGCCAGCGCGTCAACGAATGAAGATTTCCTGCGGCGCATCCTGGAAACGGACGCTGGCGCCAGCCGGCTGGGAGAGTTTGCCTTTGGTATGAATCCCTATGTCAACCGCTTTTGCAAAGATATACTCATAGACGAAAAAATCGGCGGCACGATCCACTTGGCGCTGGGCAGAGCCTATCCCGAGTGCGGCGGAGTCAATCAGTCCAGCATTCATTGGGATCTGGTCAAGGACTTGCGCCAGTCTGGTTCGGTCTTCGTCGACGGCGTGCCTGTGTTGGCAGATGGTAAAATGCTGATATGATCATTTGACGAGGAGGCGCTTATCGAGGGAATCCCATCACAGTTTGTCACTTACAGATACAGAAAGAAGGAGTTAAAGATGTCCAAGAAAAACTTGAGCCGCCGCGATTTTCTGCGCATGAGCGGCACGGCCGGCGCCGCTGTGGCCGGGGGATTGTCGCCTCTGGCCAATCTGTCGCGCGTCGCCGCCCAAAGCGACAACACCATTAATGTGCTGACGGTTGGCGATCCCTGGGATCTGGCGCTGCAAAGCGTGGTTGATCAATTCACCGAAGCCACCGGCATCGGCGTGAATATCGAAACGCTTGGCTACACCGCCTTGCAAGCGCGCCTCGTCAACGCCTTCCTCACCCAAAGCGGGGACGCCGACGTCATCGCCGTCGACCAAATGTGGATCAGCCAATATGCCGACAACGGCTGGATTCGCTCATTGGATGACTTCATCGCGGCGGATTCCGATTCCGCCATCGACGATTTTGTGCCGGAATGCCTCTATTCCTTGAGCACCTGGCGCAATCATATCTGGACGCTGCCCATCGCCTCTTATGCCCAGGGCATCATGTACCGCACCGATCTCTTCGAAGCGGCGGGCCTCGATCCGCTGCCCGCGACTGTGGCTGAGGCTGGCGACTGGACCTGGGAAGACTATTTCGGCATCCTCGACCAGATCAACGGCATGGACCTCGATGGCACCAGCATGTACGGCACCACGGTCATCGGCTACCAGCCGGTCCCAGTCGTGCACATGTACACGCAGCTTTCCGCCAGTTACGGCACGCGCTGGTTCACGCAATTCCCCGAAGCGCCTTGGGACTTTACACCGACCATCAACAGCGAATCCAATGTCGCGGCGCTGCACGATTGGAACCGCCTCTATGGCTGGTCGCCGCCCGAATCGATCAACTATCTCTGGTTTGATGCCGGCACGCGCTTCTCCCAGGGCGACATCGGCATGTTCTATCACTGGACGCCCTACTTCTACCTGGTCAACAACGAAGGTTATCTGACCGGCACGCCCTCGCCCGTGGTCGACAAGTTCGAGACGGCTGTGCTGCCGACGCAGACGGCCGGCGGCGATCAAGTCGTCAGCCTGGGCGGTTGGTCCCTGGGCATGCCGTCGACCTCCGCCAATCAAGACGCCGCCTGGCAATTCATCAAGTGGGCGACCGGCGCCGAAGCGCAGAAGGCCATGGGGCAGGTCAATGTCAAGGGTTATCAATTCGCCGATTTCAGCCGCAAGTCCAATTACGACGATGCCGGCCTGAACGCGCTCTATCCCTTCCTGGGCACGCAGCTGGAGATGATGAAGCTGGGCGATGGCAAGGTGGTGCGTCCGCCGGCGCCGATCTACACGTCGCTGGAAGGCGTTTATGGCTTGCAGATCAACCAGGCGATGACCGGCGCGGTCACGCCGGAACAGGCGCTGGAGACCACGCAGACGCTCTTCCAGAACATCCTGAGCGGCAACCAGATGATCCCGTACAACGTCGACAGCTTCGACGACACGCTGGACAATACCAAGGCTTTGATCGCAAGCTTGTCCTCTATGTAATACAGATCGACGAGCGCTTTCACAACTCTCCATCGACGGACTCGCGCTTCAACTCCTCCTCCCCAATGCATTGGGGAGGAGGTTGGGGGGAGGGCTTTGCAGAACCGCTACAGCTTCAAGCGGCGACTCCCATATCTCTTGCTCGCGCCATCCATCATTATCTTGCTGGCGCTGATTTTGTATCCGCTGGGCTTCGCCCTGCGCAACAGTTTTTGGTTCTGGAACTTGCAGACCAGCGCGGTCCCGCTTTATCACTCGGGCTTGGACAACTACCGCATGGTCTTCCAGGTCACGCCCTTCACCGAAGCCCTGAAGAATACGCTGCTGCTGGCGGGTTTGGGCACCCTGGCGCAATTCTGGCTGGGTATGGGCGTCGCGCTGTTGCTGCATACCCACCTGCGCGGCCTGGGCTTCTGCCGCGCGCTGCTCATCATGCCGACCACGCTGGCGCCGGTGGTGGCAGGGTTTCTCTTCCGCTACCTGCTGGAGCCCAAAGGCGGCTTGCTGCCCTGGCTGCTGGAAGGCATCGGCTTTCCCTTGCCGCCGCAAGGCATCCTGGGCTATGCCGGCAGCGCGCTCTTTGCCATCGGCATGGTGGATACCTGGCAATGGACACCCTTTTTCGCCATCGTGCTTTATGCCGGTTTGCTGTCGATATCGGAAGAAGTCAAGGAAGCCGCGCAAGTGGACGGCGCGTCTCCCTGGCGTATGTTCTGGTCGATCACGCTGCCGCTGCTGCGCCCCATTGCCGCCTTCCTGGTCATGATCCGCTTCATGCAGCTCTTTAACAGCTTTGATCTGGTCTTTGTCTTGACGGGCGGCGGACCCGGCGCCTCGTCGCGCACGCTCAGCTTCAATCTCTATCGCGAAGGTCTGGTCAATTACAACATCGGTTTGACCGCTGCCATGACCTGGCTGGTGGTCATCATAGTCACCGTCATCATCAATCTCTATATCATTTTCATCTTCCGCAAGCGGGAATGGTAGGCGATGAAGACCTTGCCGACTCGGCATCGGATTGTCATCTACGCGCTCATGGCGCTGGTCATGATCTTCTTCATCGGTCCCATTCTCTGGTTCATCCTGTTGGCGTTCCGCCATCCCAGCGAAGCCTATACCATCCCGCCGCAATTATTCTTCCAGCCGACGCTGGAATCCTTCGAGCATACCTTCGTCGACCCGGGCAACAACCGGCCGCAGGTCTTCAACAGCGTCATCGTCAGCACCGGCGCCACCCTGCTCAGCTTGCCCTTCGCCATGTCAGCCGCCTACGCGCTGTCGCGTTTCGCACTGCGCGGCAAGGACTTCATCATGAACTGGTACATCAGCTTGCTGATCGCGCCGCCCATCGTCTTTGTCATCCCCTATTTCATTCTCATGTCGCGCATCGGCTGGGCTGGCACTTACCAGGCGATGATCCTCACCTTGCAGACCTTGGCGATTCCCTTTTCGGTCTGGCTGCTCAAGAGCTTCATGGATGAAGTGCCGCTTGATCTGGAAGAAGCGGCTTGGGTCGACGGCGCCACGCGCTGGTCCGCTTTCTTCCGCATCATCATTCCGCTTGCCACCCCCGGCATCATCGTGACGTCTATGTTCACCTTCGTCTTTAGTTGGAACAACGTGCTCTTCCCGCTCATTCTCAGCAAGCAAAGCACGACGACGCTGCCGGTCGGGACGATCAGCTTTTTCGCCTCGTCCGGCGTCTACTGGAATCAGATCGCGGCGACAGCCGTGGTGGCCATGCTGCCGCCGATGCTCATATTCCTGGTTTTGGGGCGCTACGTGGTGCGTGGCTTGACATTTGGCGCGGTGAAGGGTTAGTTTTGTGGCCTCACACTTGAAAAATGGTTAAGTTAGGCGCTGATGATGCCAAGGCTCGCGAGAGTCGTTGCAAGACTGGAGATTGCAACGAAAACCAACGCCAGAATACTGACGCCGCCGGTCACTTTCATGCGCCAGCTGCGCTCTTTCTCGATCTTGTCGCTTAATTGGTCAAACTTGTCCTGGATGTCCTTGGTCTGAGCGTCGATTTTCGCATCGATCTTTGCATCAATCGACTTTACAGCGTCATTTATTTCTTTGCGGACGAAGTCTTTTGTGGCCAGCGATTCTAACTTGCCTTCGATCCATCCAATGCTGCGTTCGTGCTGGTTCAACTTGTCTTCAATGTCCATGAAGGTCCCTTTGAGAATGGCATCTATGTATCAATTGCAAGTATAAACTGGTTTGAAGTAAATTAAAAGAAAATGGTATGCAAACCCAGGATAATCGCATCAAAATGATAGCGGCTGAAATGATGGGAATCTAAACCAAATATTAACCACAGTGAACACAGAGAAAAACATAAAATGTCTTATTTCAAGTGCGTTTTCGGGTGAAAAATCACGTTTCGCTTATAACCGTTTCTTATGCTTAGTCCCGGATTTTAGAATAAATGTCGTCTGAACATCAAGTAACTCTGTGCGCTCTGCGCTCTCTGTGTTGAAAAATTTGATGCGATTGCCCTGTATGCAAACCCGAAAACAGCTAATATTACTGACAATGACGTAAGTTTACGTTTTCAGCGAGAAGGAGTTGAAATGAGTCAAACAGGATTTGGCGTGATCGGCACGGGCATCGTCGGCGGCGCCTGGCATGCCCATGTCTACCACAATATGCCAGGGGCGGACCTGCTTGCCGTCTGCGATCTGGACGAGGGAAGGGCGCGCGACATCGCGGGGCGATACAGCGCGCCCCACGTTTACACCGACTATCGCGATCTGCTGGCGCGGGACGATATCGCGGCCGTATCCATCGCCACGCCCGATTTCGCGCATCGCGATATCGCCGTGGCCGCTGCAAGAGCCGGCAAACATATCCTGGTGGAAAAGCCGCTGGCCACCACGGTTGAAGATGCGAATGCCATCCTCGAAGCCGCCGAAGAAGCCGGCGTCAAGCTCATGGTCGACTTTCACAACCGCGTCAATCCGCCTTTTGTTCAGGCGCGGCAAACTGTGCTGGACGGCGAACTCGGCGATCTTAAATACATCTACGCTCGCCTGAGCAATACGACATTTGTGCCCAGGCAAATGCTGCCTTGGGCGGACAAAAGCTCGGCGCTCTGGTTCCTGGCCAGCCATACATTTGATATGTCCCATTGGCTGCTTAACGATAAGCCCGTTCGCGTTTATGCCGTCAGCCGTTCGGGGATGCTGCGCGACATGGGCGTTGACGCGCCAGATTTCCATGTCGCCATCGTCGAGTTCGAAAAGGGCGCGGTCGTCACGCTAGAGAACAGTTGGATCCTTCCCGAGACCGAACCCAATGTCTTCAACTTCAAGATGGAGGTCTTGGGCAGCGAAGGCGCGCTCTACATCAACACCTCCGATCACCGCGCCGTTGAAAAATACACTCGCGATTCGGTCAGCCTGCCCGATGTACTCGGTTTCACGCTCGATGCTGGGTCGGCGCGTATGAGCGGCTTCGTGCTGGAAGCGATCGCTCGCTTCGTCGATGCCGTTGTTGAGGACAAGCCCGTGCTGGCGACGGGGGCCGAGGCGGCGCTGGTCACGGCTGTGCTTTGCGCTGTCGAAGAATCGGCGCGCACCGGTCAGCCCGTCGATTTAGATTAGAGGATTAGGACTTTTGCAGGACGATCGGCTGCTGCTGGGCATTGATGTCGGCACTTCCAGTTCCAAAGGCGTACTGGTCAGCCTCGATGGCCAAGTGCTCGCCGAGCGCGCGGCCCCGCATGGCTTTGATATCCCGCAGCCCGGCTGGGCGGAACAAGACGCGGACGCTGTCTGGTGGCGCGACTTCTGTACGATTTCGCGCGCGCTGATACAAGAAGCGAGCATTGATCCAGCGCGCATCGCCGGTGTCGCCGCCAGCGCAATCGCGCCCACCATGCTGCCTCTCGACGAAAACTACAAACCACTGCGCCCCTCCATCCTCTACGGCATCGACACCCGCGCCGAGCAAGAGATCGACGACCTGACGGCAGAACTGGGGGAAGATGAGATTTTCGCCCGCACTGGTCAAACGCTCTCGGCGCAGTCGGTGGGTCCGAAGGCGCTCTGGTATCGCCGTCACCAGCCCGAGCTATTCGAGCGCACCCGCAAGATCGTCACCGCGTCAACCTATCTTGTCTACCGCTTGACCGGGCGCTTTGTCGTCGACAACTATGTCGCGCCCTACTTCACTCCCTTCTTTGACGTGCGTCAACTGGCTTGGCACAAGGACTGGGTTGAGCGGATCTGCCCCTTGGAATGGCTGCCGGAGACGCTCTGGTCCGGGGAGCGAGCCGGCGCGATCACAGCGGATGCCGCCGAAGAGACGGGCATCCCCGCCGGCACGCCGGTCGCTGCTGGCACGGCGGACGCGCTCGCCGAGGCGATTGCCGCGGGCGCGACCACAGCCGGCGATCTGATGGTGATGTACGGCACCACGCTCTTCCTCATCCAGACCACGCAAGTCTATCGCCCGCACCGCGATCTGTGGGCTTCCGTGGGTATCGTGCCGGGCGGCGCGATTCTGGCGGCGGGCTTGTCGACATCGGGCGCGCTCTTGACCTGGTTCCGCGACGAACTGGCTCATGCCGAGCGGCAACGAGCGGAGGCTGAGGGTGTCAATGCCTTTACCTTGCTTTCCGAGACCGCCTCGCGCATCGACGCTGGCAGCGACGGCTTGATCACCTTGCCTTATTTCAGCGGCGAGCGCACCCCTATCAACGATGTGCATGCCAAGGGTATGATCTTCGGCTTGAGCCTCAGCCATAGTCGCGCTCATCTCTACCGCAGCCTTCTCGAAAGCATCGGCTATGGCTTGCGTCACAATATCGAAGCGATGGCTGAAGTTGGCGCTCATCCGCAGCGCCTGGTTGCCATCGGCGGCGGCGCGCAGGATCCGCTTTGGCTGCAGATATGCAGCGACGTCGCGGGCTTGCCGCAAGATCTACCGCGCCAGACGATCGGCGCGGCTTATGGCGATGCCTACCTGGCTGGTATGGCGGCGGGCATTTTTGATGATTTCGCTCATTTACAGGACGCCTGGGTGCGGATCGACCGCTGCATTCAACCAAACCCGGGCAGGAAGGCGATTTACGACGATCTTTATGCCATCTATCGCGAGCTCTACCGAGACAACCGACGCAACATGCGCCTGCTGTCCCGGTTTGCCTGAGTAGCAAATGGGCCACATTCAGTTTCACCACAGGTCGCGTAGGGCGCGTAGACACTGCCCGCCGACACTGACCGTCAAGACACGAAGGACACAAAGAAAAGGACTATTTCGCATCCAATTCTCAGTGTTCTCGGTGGTTAAGTTTTTTGTTTCAACCGAATTCGATACACTACCCCCGTAGCGACAACTTGACTAATGAAGTATCTTCTCGAATACTTTTGCATATCCGCACAAGTCTCTGCTTGAAGAAGAAGAGGAGCTTATATGACAAGCAAGAAAGCGCGGAAAGATGCCGACAACTTAGCGGCGGTACTGGAAAAAATCCCGCAGATGTTCAAAGAACAGACAGCGATTGGCCAGCGCCTGCATGAAATCATCATGGCGGCCAATCCCGGTCTCAAGCCGAGACTGTGGTATGGCATGCCCGGCTACGCCAAGAGTCGTTCAGGTCCGGTGTTCGTCTTCATTCGCATGGACGATTATGTAACCTTTGGTCTCACCGAGAAAGCGCACTTTGCCAGCGCCGACGACGCGCCGGACAAGCTCATCGCCAACGCCTGGTTCCTTGCCGGGCCCGAGCTCGACGAGGCGACTGAGGCGAGAATCGCGGACATCGTTCGGATGGCGACGAGCTGAAAACGCGCTTTTTGGGGACGAATCGGCATCACATGGGTCCGCTGGCAACCATGTCGGACTGATTGAGCATCAAACCAGCAATAGACATCTCCCCGCTTCTGCGACACAATGGGCGGCGTCCTTGCGCCTGTATTCAACCCTTGGAGCCCCCATGCCCATTGAGCCAAACATGTACGATTCTCACATGCACACTCCCCTGTGCAAACACGCCCGCGGCGCCCCCGCCGATTACGCGAAGGAAGCCGAGAAAAAGGGATTGCGCGGCATCAGCTTCACTTGTCACAGTCCCATGCCTTTTGGCTGGAACCCCGGCGCGCGCATGAGCATCAATCAACTGCCCCAATATTTTGAGATGATTGAGCGTGCGCGCGAGGAGTTCGCAGGGCGCGTCGATGTGCGTCTGGGCTTGGAAAGCGATTACATGCCAGGTATGGAGAGCTGGCTGGAAGATCTGCACAAGAAAGCCGATTTCAGCTATATCCTGGGCTCGGTTCATCCGCAGACCCAGGAATACCAGGCGATCTATCTCGAGGGTTCGTCGCGCCTGGCATACGAACGGAGTTACTTCGACAATCTGGCGAATGCGGCTGAATCCGGCTTATTCGACTGTCTAAGCCATCCCGACATCGTCAAGATCGTGCATCCCAAGCAATATGACGTCTCCGATCATCTTGATACGATCCGCCGTGCGCTGGATCGCATCGCGCGAACCGGCATCGCCATGGAGTTGAATACCAGCGGACTCAACAAACCCTATCCGGAGATGAACCCGGGTATGGAGATCCTGCGGGAGATGGCGGGGCGAAAAATCCCGGTCGTGCTCGGCTCCGACTCGCATGACGCTTACCGCGTCGGCGCCGACTTTGACAAAGCGCTCGACAAGCTCGCAAGCGTGGGTTACGACTCGGTCAGCTATTTCCTTGATCGGCGGCGTTGCGATTTGAGGATCAGCGAAGTTCTGCTTCCGCAACTGCAGCCGCGGCTGATCTGAGCAAGGATCGCGCGTCTAATGCCAGCGGTGGCGCGGCAACGAGCCCAAAAGACCCGCAAACACCCTGTATACGCGGGGGACGCTCAAAGCCGCCCGAAACCTGTACCTGCGTCCCTGCGGATGCGAAATCATGCCCCGTCTTTGTACCAGTCATCGCGGGTAAGCGGCAGGCGGCCATGCGCGGTCTTGCCGTCCAGTGATTTGTACAGCAAAGCCTGGTGAATGGAGTTATAGCCGGATTCGAAGACCCAGCGCGCGCCCGCCAGGTAGATGCGCCATTGGCGATAGCCAGTGGGACCGAGCATATCGAGGATGGTCTGCTCATGCGCCTCGTAGCGTTCCAGCCAGTTCTTTAGCGTCAGGGCATAATGCTCGCGCAGGCTTTCCACGTCTCGACATTCGAAGTTGGCTTTGGCAGCGACATCAAGAACGTAGGCGATGGGCTGGCTGTCGCCATCGGGAAAGACATATTGCTGGACAAAAGAATCCTTCGCTTCGTACAAAGCCTCAAAGGGCGCGCTCAAAAGCGTAATCCCGTGGTTGAGAAAGACGCCGCCCGGTTTCAGCAGGCGATAGGCTTTCTCAAAATAGACGCCCAGATTTTCCCGACCGACATGCTCCACCATGCCGATGCTGACGATCTTGTCGAAGGGCTGCGACTCGTCCACGTTGCGGTAATCCAGCATTTGGGCGCGACAGCGATCAGCTAGCCCAGCGGCGGCGATGCGCTCGTTCGCCAGCGCCAGTTGCTTTTCGCTGAGTGTGATGCCCAGCGCGTCCACGCCGTAGTGTTGGGCGGCGTACATGATCAGCGCCCCCCAACCACAGCCGATATCTAGCAAGCGCTCGCCCGGCTGCAAGCGCAGCTTGCGGCAGATATAGTCGAGCTTGCGGCTCTGCGCGCTATCAATGCTTTCGTCGGAATCGGCAAAGTAGGCGCAGGAATAAACCATTCTTTCGTCGAGCCACAGTTGATAAAACTCGTTTGATACATCGTAATGGTATTGGATTGCTTGTTTGTCGCGGTTGACCGAGTGCTTCTGCCCGGAGATATGGGCAATCTGTTCGTTCGAACTGGCAGAGCGCGACGGCAGGCGCAGCAGCTTGGGCGCGAAGCGCAGCGTATCGCGCCAGGTCCAGTTTTCCCACAGGTAGCGCGCCAGGTAGATCGCCTCGTACATATTGCCTTCGATTTCGAAATCGCCGAACATATAGGCTTCGCCCAGGCGGCGCTCGGTCGGCGGGAAGAACATGCGGCGCAAGGCTGAGGGATGATTGAGCACAATCGTAAAGCGATGCTCGGACGCGCCTACTTGCTCCCAGATTGTTCCGTCCCACAAGCGCACGGCAAAATCACGTCCCGGATAATCGGCAAAGACCCCTTGCAGCAGGTCCAAGGTCTGCGGAACGAAGCGATCTTGAACTGCAATTTGCGCATCGGCCATAGGGCGCCTCCTCTTGCATGTGACACTGCTCCACGCCAATGGCGCGGCAACAAAACTGATACCATTCACCTGGCATTATAACAATTATGCCAGCCTCTTGCGAAATGCCGGTTTTGGAGACAATGTCGTGACCTAAGGGCGTCAATATCAGATCATCTCGTCTACGAATTCAACCGGCTGGCCAGTAGTTCCGCTACTTTCAAACGCCATTCCAATACAAATTCTGTTAGCCTACATGCTATGTCCATACCGGATACTGACCTGCGACTGATTGTCGTCGCGGAAAACTTGCTGGCGCGGGCCGGTTTGGCCGCCTTGCTGGAGGCGCGTGGTTTCGCCGTCGTCGCGCAGAGCGACGGGGGCGATCTTGATCGCGCTGTCGCTGAGGGCGGGGCGGATGCGCTGGTTGTCGATCTGGGCTGGCAAAGCGAGAATCTGCGGCAAACCTTGGCCGACTGGCTTGGCGACATGCCAGTCCTGGCTTTGGTCTCGGGTGACGAAACTGAAGAGTCCCTGCTGGCGCTGATGGGACTGTTGGGGACCTGCCCCGGCTATGCCATCTTGCCGCGCGAGGGCGATCCGGAGGCCTTCGCAAGCGCTTTGTACGCCATCGACTTCGGCTTAATCGCGCTCGATCCCGGCTTGCCCCTCTTGCCAGTCGCGCGGATTGATCCGCAGCTGATGGCGGAGACGATTCCCTTAACGCCCCGCGAGAACGAGGTCTTGCAGCTGCTGGCGCAGGGCATGACCAACAAAGCCATCGCCCTTGATCTGGGCATCACTGAGCACACAGTCAAATTTCACGTGAACGCGATCATGGGCAAGCTGGGCGCGCAAAGCCGCACCGAAGCCGTCGTCCGCGCGACGCAATTGGGCTTGATCGTACTCTAAACATCGGCAGGCATCGGCTCCGCCGGACTGTGCATTTTGCCCGATCCCAATTAGGATAGCTGTCGCGGCTTGCGCCTGAGCTAAACCATCGAGGTGGAATGAGAGTTTTCATAACCGGCGCTACCGGCTTCGTCGGCTCGCATATCGCCCGCAAGCTGGCTGAAGCGGGCCACGACTTGCGCGTTCTTTACCGGTCGGAGAAGAAACTGGCGATCCTGGACGGCCTAGCCTACGAGGGCGTCGCCGGCGATCTCGATGACCTGGAAGCGCTGAAGCGCGCCTGCGACGGCTGCGAGCTCGTCTTCCACGCCGCGGCAAAAGCGGACTACTGGAAAGACGATGACAAGGCTGCCCTGTGGCGCGTCAATGTCGAAGGCACGCGCAATATCTTAAGCGCGGCGCAGGCTGCCGGCGTGAGGCGCGTCGTCTTCACAAGCAGCGCCGCGGCCGTCGGCATCCGACCGGGCAGCGGGCTCTCGGACGAGAGCGATCGCTTCAATCTGTCGCCGGAGCGCTATCTTTACGCCTATTCCAAGGTCAAAGCCGAGGAGATCGCGGCTGAATTTGTCGCGGCGGGCTTGGATGTCGTGACCCTCAATCCGACGGTGGTCATCGGCCCCGGCGATCTCAACGCCATCTCCGGCACCTTTGTCATCGAAACAGCGCGTTATCAATGGGCTGTGCCGATTTCCTCCGGCGGCTTGGCTGTCATTGACGCGCGCGATGTGGCGGCGGCGCATGTGAATGCCATCGAGCGCGGACGCAGCGGCGAGCGTTATATCCTCAACAGCGCCAATTACCCCTATAGCGAGTGGTTCGCCATGATCGCGGCCGCCTGTGACGTTCGCGCGCCGTTTTTCCGCAGTCCTGATTTCATGCTGGAACCGATCGCGATTTGCATCGACGCCTTGCGCCGCTTCGGCATCGAGACGCCGATGGACGCGGATCAAACGCGATTGGGGGGCGCCTTTGTTTACTTTGACGGCAGCAAGGCTTACCGGGAGCTTTTCGAGCCCGAGATCGACATCGCCGCCAGCTTAAAAGACACCTGGCAGTGGTACGCCGACCGGGGCTACATCAAGCACAATCTGTTGACGCGCCTGATTGGATTGTTTTAGCGCCCGTAGCCCTCACAGCTTGCCCGTTCAACCAAATCCGCGAAGAGCGCTCGCGCCGCACCGGTCATGCGCTCGGGATGAAACTGGACGCCGACAATCCGACCATCCTCCGATTCCAGCGCTTCGATGACGCCGTCCGCCGCGCGCGCCGTCACGCGCAGACCCCCGCCAAGATCGGCAACGGCTTGTATATGGTGGGTATTGGTCATCAGCTTTTTGGTCTTAAGAACGGCATGCAAACGCGAGTTTGCTGAAATGCGGATCTCGTGTTGGCTCGCGCCGCGATCGGCGCTGTGGACCAGGGCCTCCGCCTGTGCCTGGGCATCGCCGTAGATGCCGCCGCCCGCCAGGGCATTGACAAACTGCATGCCATAACAGATGCCCAACATGGGGCGCTTGTCCAGGGCGCGGCAGATCAACTCGTCACTGAGATCGCGCCGAGTGTCTACAGGCGGCAGATCCGCCGGCAGCGCGCCGATCAAGCCGCGTGTGATGCCGGGTCCGCCGCTGATGATCAAACCGTCCAGCAGCGCCGCAAATTCGGCGGCGGCTTCCGCCGTCTTCAAGAGCGGCAGGATGACCGGGAGGCCCCCGGCTGCTTCAACCGCCTCAACATAACGGGTATCAAGGGTCTGGCGTCCGTCCTCCAAGCTGGTGGTGATACCGATCCTAGGAGATTTTTTCACGGTGGTTTTTATGCTCGTTTGAAGGGTGCGCTGTCCATCGCGCCGACGAACTCCGGCAAATTGGGCTGCCCAAGCATTTGTCGTATCGCATGTACTTCGCCCAGATGATACCAGTAGTGATAGATGGTACGGTGCAGCGTGGTGCCTATTGACTCCGCCAGCGGCTCGCCCTTCCATTGGAAATGCTCAAGCAGCTTCTCCGTGGTCAAGGTATCCAGGAAGACATCGGCGGTCGCCGTCACCTCATGCCAAGCCGCCCACATATCGTCCAGTTTTGGCGCGGAGGGCGGGCTGCCAAATCCGCAGATTTTGCGCAAGTCCGGCTGGATCTTCTGCCCCTGCGCCAAAAAAACGAAGTTCTGGTTTTCATGCGACGCCAGATGCCCGATGATCCAACTGGTGCAATTCATCTTTCCATGCTGCACGTAGGCGTCCTGCGGGCTCAATCCTTCGAGGCAGCGCAAGAATTCGCTCCGCGTGAAGCGCAATTGCTCGACCATTGTATGCGCCATCTTCAGCCTCTCTTTTCCGCTCGTTTCACACATGGCAGATGATACTCATTGGAAACGCGTCCCGCAACTGACGCCGGATGGCAGATCTTTTTCGCGCTTGCTATAAGATCGCGGGCTGGGAATCTTGAGGCGTTCAGCTGCGAGGTCTGGGCGCCGCCCTTACTCGCCGCCGGCCAGCGAGACCGGGAACTGCGGCCCCGGAGACGCCAGCGCAATGTCTTCAAACGCTATCGGCGCCGGCGCGCAGCAATCCACAGCAATGGGATCACAGCAGGCTTCTTCGTCGGTGAAGTTGCTGACGCAAACGCCCGTCTCCGGCAAATTCAACTGTACATCGCGCGCCGCTTCCCAGTCGCCGCAGAGCGCCGCTGCCACCGAGCGCGCTTGTTCGTAGCCGGTCGCCAGCAAGAAGGTGGGCGCGCGACCGTAGCTTTTCATCCCGATGATATAGAAGTCTTTTTCCGGCTGACGCAATTCAGCTTCGCCGTGCGGGCGCACCGTGCCGCAGCTATGCAAGTCGGGGTCGATTAGCGGCGCCAAGGCTCGGCTGCTCTCAACAACCGGATCCAGATCCAGGCGCAGTTCGCGCAGCGGATCCAGGTCGGGTCGCGCCCCGGCGCAGACAATCAGTTCCTCAACTTCGGCGCTGTGAAAGGCGCCATCAAGGTCGCCGCTGATCACTAGAGCGCTGCCATGATCGTCTATATTCGAGATGCGAAACGGCGCCAGAATGTCCATCGCGTCAGCCGCAACTGCCCGGCGGATCATGCTGCCCAGTTGCCCGCGCGCCGGCAGCGCGTCCTTCTCGCCGCCGCCATAGACGCGCTGCAGGTTCGCGCCGCGCAGCGCCCAGACGATGGAGGTCCGCGGCTCAGCTTCCGCCAGGCGCGTCAGATCGAGCAAGGCATTGATGGCCGAATGCCCGCTGCCCAGGACCATGACGCGCTTGCCGCGGTAACGCTCGCGCTCGCTTCGCAGCGCGTCGGGAATGCCATAGCGGATGCGCTGGCTTCCCTGCCTTTCGCCGAGCGCGGGCAGTCCGTCCGCACCTGCGGGATTGGGATTGCGCCAGGTTCCCGAGGCGTCAATCACCGCGCGCGCCAGAAACTGGCTTTCACTACCGTCTGCAAGGGCGACCCGCAGCAGAAAGGGCGCATCGTCCCTGCCGCGATCCTTCATCTTGTCATGATGACGCCGGGAAACCGCGACCACGCGAGCCCGCGCTTGAATGACGCCCTGCATTATGTCGAGCTCGGCCAAGGGACGCAGATACCGCTCAACCAGTTCCGCACCGGTCGGCAGTTCATCAGCGGGCGGGGCGGTCCAGCCAGTTGCTTCCAAGAGGCGGACACAGGCGGCATCCATGTTAAACTGCCAAGGGGAAAACATGCGCACATGCCCCCAATCAAGCACGCTTGCGCCGGCAGTCGCGCCGGCTTCAAAGAGGATCACTCTTTCGCCGCGGTCCAGCAGATGCGCGACGGCTGCCAATCCAACGGGTCCCCCGCCAATAATCGCTACGGGCAGCTTGATCATATCGACTTCCTCAAGGAATCAAAATGAATACGATAATGACCATTATATTGATGATTATCAATATGTCAATCGTATTGGCAAAGATCGACGCCGCAAGGCTCAATATCCCAGCTTCAGCGCCACCTCGTCCAGGCTGCCGGTCGGTCCGATCAAGGTTACTTCGTCACCCAGGTGCAGGTTGGTATAGCCATGCGGCACGATGGAATGCCCCCCGCGCTCGATTGCCATCACCAAGACGTCGTCGGGCAGAATCAGTTCGCGCAGGTGCAAGCCATCGACATTGGGATCGGTAATGGTCACCTGGATTACGTCATGCTCGGGGTCATCTTCAAAGACCATCGTCGCCAACTGCGGCGCGCGCACGAAATTGTCGAGCAGATGGACCATGGCATTGGCCGGGTCCAAGACGTGCACGCCCATCTCGCGGAATTGCTCGACCAGGCTAAACTCGTTGAGGCGCGCAATCTGCCGCGTGATGCCAAAGTCCTCGTAAAAGATCTGGCACAGTTTTAGGCTGTCGGCATCGTTTGGCAGCAAGGTGACGGCGACCTCGGTCTTGGGTTCGATGAGCTTGCGCACTTCTTCGGCGGATATGCCCGGCAGCCAATGCTCATGCCGCAGCCCGTCCGACGCGGTCAGCACCGAGACATGCGATTGGTCAATATCCAGCAGCTTGACCCGCCAGCCATGCGCCAGCAGGCGCTCCGCCAGCGCTCGCGATTGATTCTCGATGCCGACGATCACGACATCCAGAATTTCGTCGTCCTTGATGTCCTTGGGCAAATGCGATTCGCCGACCATGCGTATGGCGAATTTGAAGAAGGGCGGACCCGCCAGTTGGCTCAAGACGATAACCGCCACCATCAACGTCGTGAAATCGTTGCCCAGCTGCGGGAACTCGAGCGCCACTTCTTTTGCCAAGCCCAAGCCAACCCCAGCCTGCGTGATATAAGCCATCCAGGTCAGTCGGTTGAATTGCGGCGGATCCCCCGCCAGCGTCCCGCCGACATAGCCGCCGATGAAAAGCGCCAGGAGGCGCGCCCCGAAGATAGCCACGGTGATTGGCAACAGCGCCATTACAATCCCGATATCAAGCGATCCGCCGATTAGCGTGAAGAAGATGACAAAAATCGGCATTTCGACCCGATGCAGCAGGTGGCGCAATTCACTGCGGTAGGGCGAGCGATTGGTCAGCCAGAAGCTCGCTACCATACAAATCAACAGCGGCTCAAAAAGCAATTCCACCGGCAGATTGTCGTGGCTCCAGTGCCGCAGCTCCCCGGCGAAAAAAAAGACAAGATAGCCGATGAAGAGCAGAATCGGGATCTTCAGCCAGTCTTCCCAGTGATTGCGCAAAACGAGCTTCATCACCTGGGCGACCAACACGCCCAGACCGATTGAGGCAAGCACCTCGAAGCTCACCAGCAGAATGAAACCGAGGTCGAAACTGCGCCCCGTCAGCAAGGTCGCCGCGATGGAGGTGCTTAGCGCGAAGAGCACGACGATGAGCACATCTTTGACCAGCGTCACGCCCAGCACCGTCTTCACGAAGGGACCTCGCGCTCGCATCTCGTTGATGATGGCGATGGCTGAGGAGGGCGACCGCGCCGCCAAAATGGTGCCGCCGAGCAGCGCCGCCGCCAGACGCCCGGCCGGACTCAGATCGCGCATGAAGGGAATGTAATCGGCAAACAGAAAAATCGCCGCCCCACAGATGACATAGACCGCGACAATCTGGGTCAGCGTATTCCAGCCGATGCTGCGGTAACGTCCGCGCAGTTCGTCCAGCGCCATTTCACTGCCGGCGGCGAAAGCTATGAAAGCGAGGGAAGTCTCATCGAGAAAGCGCAGGGCGTCGACATTTGATGTCGACATAAAGCGCAGAACGAATGGTCCGGCGAATATGCCCGCCAGCAAGTATCCGCTGATGAGCGGCAGGTGCAGGACCGTCGCCAGCCGACCCACTTGGTAGGCGGACAGAACGATGAAGGCGAAACTGGCGATCGACCAAGCCAGCAAACTGATGTCCAAGAGCGATCCTTCGTGTCAGGTCAATCCATCGCTACCGAATAGATAGCCCGCGTATTTTAGCAATAATGCGGCTGCTGTACAGACAACGTTGACAATGCCGTGCCGGACGGCGCCGCGCCGACGGCTAAGCCGCTCATTGATATGACTATAGCATTCAAAATTGCTTGATTGCGGCGACGCTAAATACAGGGGGATCTCAGGGGCAGCGGGCGATCAAGTCCACTGCGCCATCTCGGCTGCGCCGATGTGATATAGTATAAAAACCAAAAGGCTCGCCGTATAAGTCGCAAGCCTCTTGGAGTCGCGGGATTCCCAATTCAGGTTCCCTCGTCTTCCCCTAACCCCGTCTGTCCAGAGCGGTCTAGGGGTTAGTGCTGGATCTCACCATACACCTATCTAAAAGCTACCATAGAGTGAGAACAATTGTCAACATGACCACAGGAAGATTGGCAGCATCCAATTATTTCCCTAAAACTTGCCGCGAAGTATACGAACGACACTGGAGAGACCAGATTGGAAGGTTGCTTCAGGACCCCGATGACCACGCGGTAGCATTGCTGAGGATGGTAGCATGTATGGAATTGGCATTTCTATGCAAGAAGGGACTGCCGCTTAATCCTAAGAAGCGCAGCCAATACCCCAGTCCTAAGCGCATAATCGAAGAATTCTTCCCAAGAAAGATATATCCAGGAGCCCCTGAGCTTGGCAGCAAGCTAACCAACGGGCTTAAGCACAATTCGTTCATACGCAGGGGAGTCGGTCTGCTCGATACTTTGAATGGGCAGTTGATTCCCGAACCAATAGAACGAGAAGGAAAGTTGGTATGGGTGGCGCCAACTGCGTTTTGGCATCATGTGAAGCCTCAAATCGAGGCAATCTATACTCATCACAACTGCCCATACGACACGTTTAAGAGATGAGTGGGGATGTGCCGGGCAAGCAACGCGCTGTTCACCTGCCCGCGAACTGCCTGCTTTCAAATATAGCCTTTCAAAAAGGTATTTATGAACCTTCAATGACGGGCAGGCGCGTCCGCAAATCAGTCTTCTGCAGGTGCTTCTTTGAGCTGCGTCTCTAACTCCGCCGCCAGCCGGCCCATGAGCAGAACAGTTTGCCGCAGATCGGATGGACTTGTACGCGGATTGTTCGTGACCAGGCGCATGACGGTTTTCTCGCGCAGCCTGGTGGTCGAGGCAAAGGCGAATCCATTCGCGGCCATGGCGTCCGACAATTTATCCGTCACCGCATTCGCAAGGCAGTCGTCCCCGTCGCGGGGCTTGTAACGAAAGGTCACAATCGCCATTTGCGCTGGCGTGATGATCTCCCAGCGGCCTGAATCTCGCAAAAGCGATTCCGCCAGTTCCGCCAGTTCAAATCCACGTTCAATCGCAGCCCGCACAGCGGCAAGGCCAAATACTTTCAGGCTCATCCAAAATTTCAAGGCGCGAAAATACCGGGTTAACTGAATGCCTTGATACATGAAGTTCATCTCTTCGCCAACCTCTTCTTTACTGTGCGCTTCGGCATCTGTGAGGAAATGCGCTGTCTCCTTGAAGGTATTGCCCAGCCAATGGCGATCCCGCACCAGCAGGGAGCTGCACTCGACCGGCTGGAACATCCATTTATGCGCGTCCCAAGCCAGCGTATGCGCGCGTTCGATGCCAGCCAGCGCCTGCTTTCTATGCTTGGACAAGCAGGCGGACGCGCCATAAGCGCCATCGACATGCAGCCAAAGATCCTCCCGCTCGCACAGATCCGCCAGGTCATTCAGGGGATCTATCGCGCCTGTATTGGTCGTGCCAGCCGTGGCGGCAACGCAGAAGGGCCGCTTGCCCGCCGCTCTGTCCTCTGCGATTGCCCGTTCGAGATCCGCCACCGGAAGCCGGAAATCCTCGTCCGAATGGATTTCGCGCAGTTGTTCCGGCGCAAAACCGAGGATGCGCAACCCGCGCGAGATGACAAAGTGAGCTTGATCGGAGCAATAAATGACGGCATCGCGCATATCTCCATCCAACTGGATCTGTCGCGCCACTGCCAAACCTGTCAGATTCGCAACAGAGCCTCCGCTTACAAACAGGCCGCCCGCCTCTTCCGGCATGCCGCAGAGCTCCCGCAGCCAATTGATGGCCAGCCTTTCGACCACCGCCGCGCCTGTTCCAAGCGGGTACAAGGCGTTGAAAATGTTGTATCCGGAAGCCAGCGTGTCCGCCATGGCGCCAACGAAGTTGCTGGAGGACGGGATATAGGCGAAGAAGCGCGGATGATCCAGGTGATCGATGGTAGTCAGTATCTGTCGCTCGAACTGCTCCAATACGTCTTGCCAATCCGACCCCGTTTCGGGAAGCGGCTCGTCCAGGATTTCCTCGAATGTCGCGTGATCCAATGCTCGCGTCACTGGAAACTGCGCTTGCGCGCCAGTATAATCCACCAGCATGTCGATGATGCGGTAGCCCATTTCGCGCATTTCATCAGCGCCGAGCTTCAACTGGTCTCGGGGATTTGTATGGCGCATATCAGGCCCTTTCTTGTAACAAGCCTGCGGTACATGCAACGATAGCTGGGATGCTCTTGGCTCTATTCCGAAGCCGGCATTACTTTAAGCGCCGCTTCCAATTCAGCAGCCAGCCGCCCCATGAGCTGAATGGTCAGCTGCAAATCGGATTCGGTCGTTCGCGGATTGTTCGCGCACAATCGCAGCACCGTCTTGTCGCGCAGTTGCGTGCCGGAGGCGAAGGCATAGCCATCTTCCAGCAAGCGCCCTACAAGCTCGTGCGTTACGCGGTTTGCCAGAATCTCATCACCGTTGGCCGGTTGATAGCGAAATGTGACGATGGCCATCCGCGCCGGCGTGACAATCTCCCAACAGCCGGCTTGGCGCAGCAGCCGCTCGGCCAGTTCCGCATTCTCAAATCCCGCCGCGATGGCATCGCTGATGGCATCCAGCCCAAAGACCTTGAAACTCATCCACAATTTCAAGGCGCGAAACTGCCGCGTCAGCTGTATGCCTTGGTACATGAAGTTGATTTCTTCGCCTTCGCCCTCGCCCTCGACGTCTTTCAAGTACTCCGGCTGCTCCTTGAAGGTCTGGGCCAGCCAGCGCCGCTCCCGCACCAAAACCACGCCACATTCTATCGGTTGAAACAGCCATTTATGCGCGTCCAAAGCCAGCGAATCGGCACGCTCCAGCCCTTTCAGCGCGCGTTTGCCTTTTTCGGTCAGCATAGCCGGCGCGCCATAAGCGCCATCGACATGGAGCCAAAGATTCTCTTGCTGGCAAAGATCCGCCAGCGCGTCCAATGGATCGACGGCGCCGGTATTGGTGGTGCCAGCGGTGGCGACGACGCAGAAGGGTCGCCTGCCCGCCGCTCGATCGGCCGCGACCGCCTCCTTCAACATCGGCAGCGAGAGCCGGTAATTTTCATCGCTCGGGATCTTGCGCAGTTGCTCCGGCGTGTAGCCCAGCACGCGCAAGCCGCGGGAGACGGCGAAATGAATTTGATCGGAACAATAGACAACCGCCCCTTGCATATCGCCACCCATTTGAACATGCCGCGCCACCGCCAGCGCAGTCAGATTCGCAACCGAACCGCCGCTGACAAAGGCGCCGCCGGCTCCCGGGGGAAAGCCGAAAATCTGCCGCAGCCAACCCACCGTCAGCCGCTCGATCTGCGCCGCGCCCGGACCTTGCAGCCAGACCGCATTAAAAATGTTGTAACCGGCGGCCAGCGCATCCGCCATCACGCTGACGAAATTGTTGGCCAGCGGGATGTAAGCGAAGAAACGCGGATGATCCACATGATTTGTACTGTCCACAACTTGCCGCTCGAATTGCTCCAGAACATCGCGCCAGGGCGAACCCTCCCGCGGCATTGGCTCGTGCAAAATCGCATCCAGCGCGTCATAATCCAGCTTTTCCGCCACCGGTCGCTCGGCGCGGCTTGCGTAATAGTCCACCAGTTTATCAATGACGCGATAGCCAAATTCCCGCATCTCTTCGCTGTCAAACTGCAAAGAGGATCTTGGTGATGGTTCGCTCATGCCGATGTCAGCCCCCATCAGAAAATCGCGTTAAAGGCGATCACAACCAGCACCGCCAGCGCCAGGCGATTGAGCAGGAGCTTGTTAAACTGATCCCCCGCGCGAACACCGATCGTTGTGCCCAAGTAAATCAGCGGCGAAAGCAGCAGCGCCGTCGCGACTACTTCCAGGCTCATTGTTCGGGACAGGAAGAGCAAAAGCAGCACTTGTATGGGCGCATTGAGCAAAAACAGCGTCATGGTGAAAGCCCGCGCCTGCCGCGCGCGGAAGTTGCGCGTTGTCATCCATAGCACCAGCGGCGGTCCTCCCATGGCGACCATGCCTTGCAAGAGGCCGCTGGTTGCAAACGCGGCCAGGGATAAGGGCAAGGGCAGATCGCGCTTCAATTGGCGCGGGGCGGCCAAACGGATGGCGACGCCGATCAATACGCCGATGCCGACGAGCGGCTTGACATCCGCGCCATTTACATCCTCAACAAGCAGCAGCAGTGTAATGCCGATGGGTACAGTCGCGCAGCGCGCGAGAGCCGCCAACTTTACATCCGCCCAAGGGATATGATCCCGCAATTGCCAGGCGCCCGCCATCACCTGTATGCCAATCGCCAAGGTTGTTAAGGCCACGGCTTGCGACAAGCTGTAGCCCGCATCGACCAGCAGAGGCACGGCGATCATCCCCAGGGCGAACCCGATCGCGCCTTGCACAAAGCTGCCAAAGAGCAATATGAGACCGGCCAAGATCAGCGGCATAGGCGTCCCGCCAGTAGACATCGAGAACGCAGAAAGTGTCACACAGTCCTGGGTGATCCACAAGTCCTTACTCTGGCTTGCCCTTGACACCGCCAGGGAAGGCTCTCCGGCGCTGCGGTGGCAATTTGGACAGCGCCCTTTGTGCAATGCGTACAAAGTCTGCGACATCGCTTTGCCGGGCTGCGTATAAAAAGCTGTGGAATAGCGCGGGTTCACGCGCCTTAACTATCATGCCAAGTTCTGTATGACTCAGGTGCGTTATGAGTCAAACGCCGTTACAATTAAGTTATGGGGAGCGTGCCGAAATGCGCTGCAAAGACCCGCAAGTTGTGGATTTTGTTTTCGTGAGCCTGATCATTTAATCTGAAAGGAGTCTGGCAAGCCAGCCAAACTGTTGGCTGTGCCGCCCAACCACGATGGACGATCGTAAAATCACGGAACTGACTGTTGACGAGTTGGAAGAGATCATCAAACGCACCGTGAAGAAGTCCGTTGCCGAAGTCATGATCGAATTCGCGATGGAAGCCGATATCGAAGCGCAGATTGCCTACGAGGCGGAATTGAACGATATGCTGCGCAACGAAATGAAATCCTACGGCAAGGTCCACGTCGCCGAGCTGGGCACAATGCCTAAAGCGGATGATTAACCCGGGCTAGCCCCGTGCCCTCAACATAATCTGGAGAGATAACTTATGCAGGTTTGGGACGCGATTCAAAATAAACGAGCCATCCGTGAATTTAGGGCGGAGGCGCTGCAACCCGCGCAGGTGGAACGGATCTTGCGAGCGGGCAGGCGTTCCCAAAGCTCGAAGAACAGCCAGCCTTGGCATTTCATCGCTGTTCAGGATAGGGACCGCCTGGGAAAGCTGGCGCAGCTTGGCGCGGGCATGGGGCATGTTGCCGGCGCCGCCCTTTGTATCGTGATAGTGGTGCCGACGCAGAACGAGCGAACCTTGTGGCACTTTTTCGATTCCGGGCAAAGCGCTGCCTATATGCAGCTGGCGGCTACCGAGATCGGTATCGGCTCTTGCCTTGGCACCATCTACCAACCGGACGATGCCCGCGCTCTGTTGGGCATTCCCGATAGCTACCAAACGCGGCTGGTAATTTCCTTCGGTTATCCGGCTGATAAAGCCGAAGCCGAGGGCGCCCTGCGGGCTGGCGGCAGAAGGGGCTTCGACGAAGTTGTTCATTGGGAGACCTGGTAAAACATGCCGCTTGCGGTCGGCCGCTGAGCTGGCAATTCTCGCATCTCCGCCTGATTGCCAAATTAGAGCGCGAGTTGCTGTTTGGGACCGTTAGCGCCCATAGCTTCAGTATTGCGGATTGCCTCGCTGCCGCTAGAATCCACAATGAATCCGCTGGCTGACGGATACATTCGATGATGTCGCGATTGCTCCGGGCTTTGAGAGGGCATCTGCATTTCCTTGTCATCGTGCCCGCTCTAATCGTCGTGATGACCTATCCGACGATCCGCTATGTATTTGACACAGAAGTCTTCTGGCTTCCTACTATAGTCTACGACGCCTGGACAAACATCTGGAACGCCTGGTACGCCGAACTGATTCTGGCCGGCAAAGCCGAGCTGCTCCACACCGATTTGATGTTTTATCCCGAAGGCGTATCGCTCGCCTTCCACAGCTATTCGCTGCCGCATGTTGTGACGCTCAACGCATTAAGCGCGATTTTGCCGCTCCCGAATGCTTACAATCTCACCTACTTGCTAATCATTTTCGTAGCGACTTTATCCGCCTACATCTACTTGCTCTACCTCTTTAGACTGAAGTGGGTTTGCTTGTTGGGCGCGATCATCTTCGGCTGCAGCATCTATGTCACCGCCCGTCCTTCGCAGCCGCTGGTGACGACAATCGCCACAATACCCCTGTCGCTTTATTTTTTTCATCGCGCTGTACTGGAAAAGCGCTGGTCTTTGGCGGCGCTGTCCGGGTTCCTGGCTGGCGCGACAGCTTTCGTCGGCATCTATACCTATGTCTGCCTTCTTATAGCGCTCGGACTGTACATCCTGTACTTCGCGTTGATGCGCTGGCGGCAGCGGGCTTTCTGGATGACCGCGCTTCTGGCTTTGGCGATGGCCGGGTTCATTGGCTTGGCTCGGGTTTATCCCATGTTAGCCGATTCACCAGCCTTGGAGCAGGCGCTAGGCAAAGGCGGCGGAGAAGAATTGAACACCGACCTGGTTCATTTTTTCGTCAATTACGACCACCCCGTTATGACCCCTGTGTTTCGTCAATTATTTGGGCTGGAGACCGATACGCGCTGGAGTTCCTCTTACCTGGGATATCTCCCCCTGGCGCTAATCGTCATAGGATTGCTCAGACAGACATACAGACGCAAGATGCTCTTCTGGCTCTATCTGATGATCCCCTTCCTCGCATTGCGGCTCGGCTCTCGCCTGACGATCAATGACCAGGAATTCAGCGACATACTGTTGCCCAAACATTTTCTGGACGAACTCCTGCCTTCCGTGTTTGAAGCGATCTACGCGCCGGATTATTTTCATAGCGGCGCGCTCCTGCCGCTGGCGGTATTGTCCTGCTACGGCGCGTTGACCCTTCTGCGCTTCTTTTCTCAACGATACCGCTGGCCGCTGATCGTCTTGCTCATCCTCGGCGTCGCTTTTGAAAACTACAATTCACTGGAGCATGTTGTCATTCCCGATGAGCAACTTGCCTTGCTCGATTGGTTGGCGGAAGAAGATGACCAGCAAGATATTCGTTTGATCAACGTGCCGATGGGGCGCGTCAACGCCAAACTGTACGACTTTTATCAGACCTTGTCAGGTTATCCACATGCCGAAGGGGTTGCGGGACGCACGCCACAGGCAGCCTACGATTATATCAACAACAATCCCTTGCTGAGCAGGTGGAGCGCCAACAAGAGCATACACTGCCGGCTCTCAAATCAAAGCCAGTATCTGGCCGCTCTGGATGCGCTGTTGCGGGACGGTTTCACGCACATCGTCATGCACCCAAAAGCATTCTTCGCGTCGAAAGTTGAAGATAGCTTTGCCTTTGCCGAAGCGGACTTCCAAAATGAATACGCCGCTGTTTACCGTCTAGTCGACCTGCGCGGCAGTTGCCCGGAGGAAATGCCCGGCCATGAAGCAGCTGCGCATCTGAAGGAATTCTTCAGCTTGCCGGCGCCGCTTCCCAAACGCAACGAGAGCATCTTGAGTCTGCATTCGCACCGTCTTCTCGGTCCAAAACTGTTCCGCTTTTACACCCGCCAAGCGGCCAAATGGAAAAGTTTGATTCACATTGCGGGTGATGCGCGGGAGCAAATACAAATCCAGTCTTCGGACGCGCGCTCTTCGGACAAAGAGGGTATCGTGAACCGGAATAGTATTGTCTGGCTTGTCTACGATCCCCAAGAAACGGATCCTCGCAGCGTCCCCGTTTATAATGATTGGTTTGTCAAGCAATACCGACGATGCAATCGCGCGCACAATAGTTTTCACATCAGGGTCGACTTGTATATTCGCAGACTGTTTTCCTGCGATCTGGTAGCTGCCGATGCTTCGCTCTCAGTACGCTACGAGAACGGCATTCAGTTGGCCAACAGGCTGTACAATGTATCGGAAAATGAACTACGGGTCTTTTTGTGGTGGTCGGAACCTCGTGGAGGCGATCACGCTTATTCGATTCAGATTTTCGATAGCGACGGCCTGAAGGTCGCCCAGGCGGATCATGTCATCCGCTATGACCCGCTAGCATATCGCCACATTGACATTTCGCAGCTTCCCGCCGGCGCCTATTCCGCGCGGCTGATCGTGTACCACGTCGACAGCAAACAGAGCCAGCCCGGGACTATCATGCAAAACCAGCATTCCTTCCTCAGAGAACTGGAAATCGCGCATTTCAGCGTCGACGCTTGAACCGGCGGTCGGGTGATTCTCCCTGTTTGCCAGCGACAAGAACCTGCCTTGCCCGGTGATGGAATTATGGGGATACAATGCTAAAATGCGCTTATCCCAAAATCCTTAAACCGCCGAATACTCATGTCAGCATTGCGTAGCGCCTTCCGCAATCATTTTCCTTTCATCGTCATAGTAACGATTCTGCTGGTCCTGATGACTTGGCCCACCTTCGTTTATGTCTTTGATGCTGAAACCTTCTGGCTGCCCTCGTCAAGTAGAGATGTGTGGATTAAATTCTGGGACGCTTGGCATCTGCGGTCATTCTTGGCTGGAGAAGCTGATTATTTATCTTCGGACAAGCTGTTCTATCCGCTTGGTCTGTCACTGGCCTATCATCCAACAAATGTGTTTCACGTGACGCTGTTCGCGTTATTTCAGTCAATTATGGGATTGTCCGAGGCATATAATCTCCTATATCTATTGTTCATTCTAGCGACGGCTTTATCAGCGTATATCTACCTGCTCTATGCTTTTCAAGACCGCTGGTTGGCGCTATTCGGCGCGGTAGTATTTGGATTTAGTCAGCATGTTATCGGGCATCCCCATCAGCCGGATGTGAACTTATTGATGACTATTCCCCTTGCCCTTTATGCCTTGCAGCGCGGCCTAGCAGAAGAAAAGTGGCGATGGTTTTGCTTTGCGGCCTTTTTGGTCGGCGTCACTGCTTTCATCGGCATGTATATCTTCATCTGCCTGCTTATTACATTGGCTGTCTATGTGGTTTTCTTTACGCAAAGCACTTGGCGATATGCGCGCTTCTGGTTCGGATTGGCGCTTCTGTTAAGCCTTGCCGCTTTCATTAGCATGGCGCGCGTGTATCCGATGCTCAAAAACAGATCGGACTTTGAACATGCTTTAGAGAAGCAGGCCGGACAAGAATTTAACAAGGACTTGCTTTCCTTCTTCGTCAGTGGCGGACATCCCTGGCTGACACCGGCTTTTGTCGAGGTCTTTGATTTGAATACCAGCGGCAAATTGAGCTTGCGCCTGCAGCACGAATCCAGCTATCTAGGATACCTGCCATTACTATTGATTGCCTTGGGATTCTCCTCGGCCAAGCAACGACGCAGAATGTTCCCCTGGTTATTTTTGTTGCTGCCGTTCTTGATTCTGCGTTTGGGTTCATTGCTTTTTGTCAATGGGGTCGAATATCCCGATATTGCGCTCCCCCTGCATCTTCTAAAGGCTCTGTTCCCCTATATCTTTCAGCCATTTTACGAGGTTGACCACTTCCAAATGGGCGTTTTGCTACCATTGGCAATCTTGTCCTGTTTTGGCTTGCAAGCCCTGTTGAAGTCCGTTGCCAAAAAGTATCGCCCTTTGGTTGTTATTTCCGCGGTCGCCCTGGTTGCCTTTGAATACTATCAGCCGCTACAAAGTCAGGTTATTCCAGAACGTCAAATCGCGTTTAACGATTGGCT
The DNA here is from genome assembly GCA_028873975.1 of Chloroflexota bacterium. Taxonomy (GTDB): domain Bacteria; phylum Chloroflexota; class Anaerolineae; order Aggregatilineales; family Phototrophicaceae; genus UBA6055. Next base: position 29,342 of record JAPPMO010000026.1, on the reverse strand, counting down.
GAAAACCGAGCCGAATCAGCAAGACATCAGACTTGTCAATTTGCCAATGGGGCGCAGCAACTCCAAAATCTATGGATTCTATCAGACAATCAATGGCTACCCGCACGCAGAAGGTCTTTCATATCGTACGCCAGCCAAGTCCTACAACTATATTCTGCAAAATCATCTGCTGGCAACCTGGCACAGGCGCGAAACTACAGATTGCTCGTTCAGTGTAACCGACCGATATCTTGCTGCCGTGGATCAACTGCTCAGCGACGGATTCTCGCATGTGGTACTGCATCACGGCGAACGCTGGGTCCATGAAGTCGCTGACAGCTTCAGAAACATCCAGCCTGCCTATCAGGATGAAAATGTTTCTATTTACAATATATCTGAATTGCGTATTAACTGCCTGGACCGCCTCGCAGGTTATCAAAGCCAGCTTCCAGTTTTGTGGGATTTCCAGCGCGCGCCCATCAACCAGCCGCGCGGCAATGTTTCTTTGATGGCGCTGTCTCCTGTCGAGGTTTACAGCACAGAGGCGCACCGCCATTTTGAGCTCGCGCTAGGGGGGTGGAGAGATCTTATCCAAGTCGTGCATGATGCGTGGGGCTCCGCCGCAGCCAAAAGTGCAAATGGAGAAAATATTGACCTGAGCGGGATCGAGACGAAAAACATCCAATTTTGGCTGATATACAGCTCGCAGAAAAGCGTGCCAACCAGACAAAGCCAATTCGCAACCTGGATGGGCCAGAATCTCCGATTCTGTCAGCGGATTTACCAGGAGGGAGAGCTGACTGTCGAGCATTACGTCGATCGCGCATACCCCTGCGAACTTGTAGCGCCACAGGACCCGCTCGAAGTGCAATATGACAACGGAATTGCCCTGGCGAATTTATTGACAGACTTCGACGGCGAGCAATTTTCGGTCGACTCCTGGTGGCAACGCGACGATATCGATGGATACGCCTATACGATACAAATCTTCGGCGGAAGGGGAGAAAAAGCAGGGGAAAAGCAGTTGCAAATCGACCGGGTAATCGACTCGCGGCCGCTGTCGCGCGCTGCTTTCGATACCGGCGGTTTGGAACCGGGCGACTATGTCGCGAAACTCATTGTCTACGAAAGGGAATCCGGTCGCAGCCAAAGGGGTATAATGCTGAGCGCTCGGCAGACCGTCGAACGCGAATTGGAGATCGCGCGTTTTTCCGTCTCCAACTGAGTCTAGCGCAGAAAGGCTAAGCGTAAACCTGCTGGTTGCGGGTTTCGCGGGCTTTTTCCACCAGCGCGTCGAAGATCGCCTGCTGGCTTGGGTCGCGTTCGGCGGTGACTTCCGGGTGCCATTGCACTGCCAGCAGCCAGGGATGACCTGGCATTTCCAGCGCCTCGATTATCCCGTCGGTTGCCATGCCTGTAACCCGCAATCCACAGCCGAGTTCTTTCACCGCCTGATGATGACCCGAGGAGGTATGCAAACGGGTCCTGCCCATGACTTGCGCGATCAAGCTGTCCGCTTCCACCTCGACATCTTGCATTTCCCACAAGCCTTCTTCGTTACGATGAATGTCCTGGTCGCGTATGTCGGGAATATGCTCGTGCAGGCTGCCGCCGGCCGCGACGTTCAGCACCTGCAAGCCGCGGCATATACAAAGCAGGGGCTTATTCTTTTCCACCAGCAAATGCCGAACGAGCGACAATTCGCTTTGGTCCCGCTCGCGGTCGGCTCGCAACAAATGCGCGTTGCCGCTGTCGCCTTTGTATTCAACGGGATCAATGTCAGTGCCGCCGGTGACGACAATTCCGTCCAGCAGCGGCAGCAGTTCCCGCCAGGCTTCGTTGCCCGGCGGCAGCAATACCGGATTGCCGCCCGCGCGCCGCAGGGCATCCACGTAGGGCACCGGCGTGCTGTAGAAATTTTCATAATGCCGCGATTGAATATAGCCTTCCTCGCGTCCGCCCGTGGTAATGCCGATCACCGGTCTGGTCATGAATCTGTCCTTTGCAAGCCTGGCTTAGCTACCACTATAAACGAAAATCGGGCGCGCCGACAACGGGCATTGTCGCGACGATCCCGCTGAAGTGACGTATGGCTATACTAGCGAGTGCCGCCATCTGTCTGCAAGTCCGCGACGCGATCTTTCCGAGCCGGTCAATTCGTCTACAATGAAGGAATTCTAATTCAAGGTACTATGATGATTCATCGACTCAGATTCTATCTGGTATACGCGCTGCGGAATATCCAGCGTGGCGGTCGCTGGACTATGCTGGCGATCCTGTGCATTACCGCCGGCGTGGCGACCGTCGTCGCTCTGCGCTCGCTCGGCTTGGCGATTGGCGACACGCTGATTAACAACATGCGCGTCGAAACCAAGGGCGATATGCTAATCCGCAACGACGGCTGGTTTAGCGCCTTCGGCAGCAACGATCCCGACGCCTTCCCGCCTTCCCGGCTGAACGAACTTCTCGATTGGGCTGAGGACGCGGGCGCGCGGACCACGGCATTCATGAGCGGGCGCAACATGCAGCTCGGCAAAGCCGATCAGCAGGGCTTCGGCCGCCCCAGTTTCATCGGCAGCTTCTTCATTGAACCGACCAGCTATCCGCCCACGCATACGATTCTGGCGCTCGACCCGCCCGATGCGCCGCTGGGGAGCTTGTTCAGCGGAGGGAACGACGTCGTCATCAGCGAAAACTTGGCCGGGCAAAGCGGGATCAGCGTCGGCGACACAGTCCGCGTAAGCGGCACGCAAGAGCTTTATACCGTGCGCGGAATCGTCTCTACAGCGGAAGAAAGCAGCGTCAGCAACTTTTTGAACGCCTTTTTTGGCTTCGCCTATTTCGATCTGGAAAACGCCGCCCAAGTGATCAATGACGATATTGCGCCCAACCGGATCGGCCTGCTCTTTCCCCAAGAGCTCGATCGCGAAGCTATGGAAAGATACATCCTGGAAGTCGAGGAAATTGCGCCGAACGCCCGCATAAACACCACCTTCGACTTGCTGGAACGCTACCGGGATATCTCGCAATACCTGAGCGATTTCGTGGTCGTGATGGGGCTGGGCGCATTGCTGATCGGCGGCGTCGGAATTATGAACACCATGCTGGTTCTGGTTCGACGCCGGACCAACGAGATCGCTTCGGTGAAGACCTTCGGTTTGCGCGCGCGCCAGATCGCGATACTGTTCCTGACTGAAGGCTTGATGCTCGGGTTAATCGGCAGTTTTCTCGGTATCGTTATCGGCATTGGGCTTAGTCTTGTTGTCAACGAGTATGGCTCGGTCGCCTTGCGACAGCCCTTGATTTGGCGCGTATACCCGGAGGCGCTGCTATTCGGATTCGCCTTGGGCATGGTCGTGACGGCCATATTCTCTGTCGCGCCGGTTTTGACCGCGGTGCGCGTGCGCCCCATCATCATCCTTCGCCCCAACGAAAACCACCTGGTTGCCCTCGGCGTCTTGCAGACTATCGCCCTGCTGGTATTCGTGACGGTTACCCTCGGTCTGATTGTTGGGCATATCGTGCGCCCGTCGCTGGAGTTGCTGGCCGCGCGCAGCGCAGAGCTTGAAGCCGACGTCCCTGCCGACAGCCGCGCTGGCGCGTTCCGGGGTCCGAGGGCACCCGAAAGCGAATCGACAAATTCGGATATCGAGAGCAACGATCGTCGTAGACGGCCCGATGGCATTGATGGCTTGAGCTTGCCTTCCCCTTATGCGATCGGCGTCATGGGCGTGGGGGGCGCCTTTGCCGTCTTTGCTCTGTTGATCGCCCTCCTCTGGCTGATTGTGCTGCTGATCGGCAAATTGCCCTCCTTCGGCTTGGTGACATTGCGGCTGGCTTTGAGAAATATGACCACCAGCCGCCTGCGAACCGCCACTACATTGCTGGCATTGAGCGCCGGCATGCTGGCGCTGAGCAGCATCGCCTTTGTCGGCGAGGGCACCCGCGAGCTGCTCAATATTCAGTTGAGCCGAAGTTTCGGCGGCAACGTACTGGTTTTCCCTTTTCCGGGTCTGCCCGCGTCAATGATCGAAGGCTCGCTCGAGAATGCGCTTAGCGAGATCAATTTGCAGTACCAAACGACCATCGCAAATTATGAAAGTACGGTGACCGCCGTCGAGAGCCGGGCAGTGGACCAAGACAATGACTTGCAATTCAGCGTCTGGGACTCGGACAAACCCGATATCTACGTGGGGCAGGGGACCATCCAATCGGGACGCATGCTCACGCTTGCGGACCGTGGCCAGCCCATAGCCGTCCTCCCCCTTGGGATAGCTGATTTGCTGGATGTCGAAGTCGGCGACCGCATCACCGTCGACCTGGATGCGACTGCCCTGGAACTGGAAGTTGTGGGACTCATCTCAAGCTCGGGTTTCTTCAACGATTCGGATTCCGGGGCGTTGCTGCCCCCGCAAGTCGTCCCGGGCGCCGTGAAGCCGGCCTTCAAATTGTATAGTTATCAAGTGTCCAATGACGAGCTTAATCGCGCTTTGACGGAATTGTCTTCCGTCATTTTCGCCTTCGCCATCGACGTGCAGTTCATCGATGGCCTCATCGGCCGCTTGATCGATCAATTCGCCGCCATTCCAACGGTCGTGGCATTGCTTTCGCTCTTCGCCGCAGCCGTTATCATGGCGAATACAGTCGCCCTGGCGACGCTGGAGCGCCGCCGCCAGATCGGCATCCTCAAAGCCATCGGGCTAAAATCGAGACGGGTCCTGCAAATTATGTTGATAGAAACCAGTGTTGTAGGCTTGTTGAGCGCCATCATCGGCATCGGATTGAGCGGGCTGCTGATTTCATTGCTGTCAAGTACCTGGGGAGTTGTTATTCCCCTGCCCGCTGACGCGCGCGCCGCCGCCGTCGCCCTGGCGGTCGCCGCTGTCTTGATCGGCTGGCTCGCCACCTTCCTCAGCGCGCGGGTCGCCGTCAAAGAACGTGTCATGAATGTCCTGCGTTACGATTAGTCAAGGATCGTCCGGGGGCGATTCGCATAGTTGAAATGACTAGCGGAATTGATACAATTCTGCGGCTTAAATCACTTCTCATTCACCAATCGTATTCGCTCTGCACAGGAGTTAACATCATGAAACATCGACCCCAACACGACGACGGTCAAGGGCTTGTGGAGTACGCTCTGATTTTGGTATTGGTCGCCGTGGTTGTTATCGTCATCCTGGCTCTGCTCGGTCCCTCGATCAACAACATCTTCGCCAACGTTGTCAACACAGTCAATCCCACTCCCCCCTAAACCCGACTTCATCGCGCAATGGGAAGATCTATTGTTTTGTGCGAGCGCGGGCGAATAGGTCTGTCCCGCTCACGCAAAATCGCAAGCGTTTTCGTTGCATAAGCGACGCGCTATACGTAAACAGGGGCGAGCCTTGGCTCGCCCCTGCGACTCGACGTTGATGAGGAATTTGCATGACTTGCCTGATTATACTTATGTGTCTACTTAATTGTATTTAAGTTTGTTTTTCTTCATTGTAGTGCATGTTCATTTTGATGCGACGCCCTGTTTTTGGTCTCCAAATTGATTGCCAACGTTCATGACCTGTGCTATATTGATTCTAATTGGAATGACACGCGAATGTCCTGCGGCAGGAGATCTTTCATGCATCGGTTCCCACATAATGACGAAGGACAGGGACTGGTTGAGTACGCGCTGATCCTGGTCTTGGTGGCGGTAGTCGTGATCGTGATTCTGGCTCTTTTAGGTCCTGCAATCGGTAACATCTTCTCAAATATCATCGACAGCTTGAACACCGCCGCCTAGTTCTGATCGACGTGCTATTCCCCGGCTGTCGGCCAGCGAACCTCCCGAGTTTGATCATTCGCATCGACGCGCTCTTGCGGTTACGCGCCGAGAAGCCGAGTGAGACGCGACCCATTAAGGATAAGTCATGATCCTGCGAGAATTGTCGGAAGCGGTGGGCGTCAGCGGCGAAGAAAACGACGTCCGCGAAATCATCATACCCGCTATACGAGATCACACCGCTTCGCTCGAGGTGGACGCCTTGGGAAACCTCACGGCTCTGCAAACAGGCGCGCAATACCCGGAGTTCACCGTGATGATCGCAGCCCACATGGATGAAATCGGCATGATGGTGACCGCTGTCGAAAGCAACGGCTTGATTCAATTCACCAGCGTCGGCGGTATAGACGCGCGCATCCTGCCCGGAATGCGCGTCAAGGTGGGGGGCGATCGGACTCCCGGCGTGGTGCTTTGGAAGCCGATTCACAAGTGGCGCGATATGAAGACTGTGTCGATGGATAACTTGCGCATTGATGTCGGCGCGACCGATAAACATGCCGCCCAGCCGGGCGACCGCATCGCCTTTGACAGCGCCTACATCCAACTAGGGGATGATATTGTCCGCGGCAAAGCATTCGACGATCGCGTCGGCTGTTCGATTCTGGTCGATATCCTGCAAAGCGGACCGTATCCGGTCACTGTAGCGGCCGCATTCACCGTACAGGAAGAGATCGGATTGCGGGGCGCGCAAGTCGCCGCGCAGCGCTTGCAGCCTGATGCGGCGATCGTGTTGGAAGGCACAACAGCCTACGATGTGCCCGATCCCAATCTCGAGATTGATGCCGATGATTTACCGACCAATCCCGGGACAAAGCTCGGCGCCGGCGTGGTGCTTACCCTCGTCGACGGCCGCATGATTTCCGATCCGCGTGTGCTGGCCTTCTTGCGAGCAATTGCCGAAGCGGAGGGCATTCCCTACCAGTTCAAGACGATTGGCGGCGGCGGCACCGACGGCGGCGCCATACATACGGCGCAAACCGGCATTCCGACAATGACGCTATCCACGCCTTGTCGCTATATTCACAGCCCAACAGCGCTCATGAACCTCAAGGACTATGGAAACACGCTGCAGTTGTCCCTGGCGGTCTTGAATGCGATCACGCCCGACACATTCGCGCGGGAACGGGCTTGAGACTAACCCGCAGTTCCTTCCTCAGCCTCTTCAGTCCCTTCGGTCGATTCCACTTCTGTTTCCGCTTCTGCTTCCTCTTCCTCTGCGGGCGCGTCGTCTTCTCCCAACTCGGGGATCAGGATTTCCTGTCCGGCGACTATCGGGTCCGAAATGAATGATTCATTGGCATCCAGGAGCTCGTCGACGCTCAATTCATAGCGCAGGGCAATGCTCGCCCATGTTTCGCCGGCGGAAATCACATGAATTCGCGGTCCTTCCGGCAACAGGATAACTGCCTCCGCGGGGGACTCCGTCGGGGCTGCCGCCTCTTCTTCGGGCGCTGCTGGAGCGACAACAACCGGTCCTGCGGCGGGCGCTTCCGGCTCTGCAGGCTCACAGTCGGGAATGAGCAGCAACTGTCCTATATGCAAGGCATCGCTCTCCAGCTCGTTTTCTTCAAAGAAGGCTTCCACGGTCGTGCCAAATGCGATAGACAGCCTGAATAAATTGTCGCCGGGCAATACGCTATAAACGCATTCATCGTCCGGATCAAGCGTTTCTTCAAAGGTTCGGGTAGCCGTCGGCAAAGTGAAGCTTTGCGTGGCCGCTTCTCCTGGGGTCACTGCGATGACGACAATGCTCGTTGGCGCGATGACCGCTGGCTGCTCTACTTGACCGGGCGGCGGCTCCGGCGTAATGAAGCCGCTTGCCGGGCTTGGCGCCTCGCCGTCGTCTGAAGCTGTATCGCCAGTCACCGGTTCGGCCGGGGCGACGACTCCCGATTCGCTCAAGTGGATGGCAGTGACGATGGGCACCGCTGTGTCGATTGGCTCAACTTCGCTGCTATTGACCTGCTGGAATTCTTCTTCGGCTTGCCGATAGCAGCCGGCAAGCGCCAAGACACAGATCATCAATGGCAAGAGCAATCTATGCTTCATTTGCCGCTACCCCCCAAAATGGACAACTGCTTCTGTTTATTATATCCGAGTCAGAATATGCGGGCTAGCTAGGCAGCCGCATATTCTGGTCGATGCGCTGGCGCGTGGAGCCATTCAATACGCGGTTTGAATTGAGACATCCCGCCGGCGGAAGACTGGCAGTCTATCCAATCTGCGGCAGGGCTTTCATCGCGCGGTCAATCTCGGCTTGCGGGTATTCATAGTTGCTCAATTCCCCGGCCAGGTAGGCGTCGTAGGCGCTCATATCAAAATGCCCATGCCCACATAAGTTGAAAAGGATCACGCGCTCTTGCCCGGCCTCTTTGGCTGCCAGCGCCTCGCGGATGGCGCCCGCTATGCCGTGCGCCGCTTCCGGCGCCGCCACGATCCCTTCCGCCTTGGCGAAAGTGATGGCTGCGCTGAATGTCTCCATCTGTGGAACAGCGACCATATCCAGCAAGTTTTGGTCCCAGAGTTCGCAGATGATCGACGCCATGCCGTGGTAGCGCAAGCCGCCGGCGTGCAGCGGCGGCGGTACGAACCCATGCCCGAGCGTATACATCTTGACCAGCGGCGTCATGCCGACGGTATCGCCAAAATCGTAAGCATAGACCCCGCGCGTTAAACTCGGGCAAGCGGCCGGTTCCACGCCCAGCAAGCGCGTCCCCTTGCCCTGAGCCAGATTCTGATGCAAGAAGGGCAGGGCGATGCCGGCGAAGTTGCTGCCGCCGCCCGTCGGCCCCACAACCACATCCGGGTATTCGCCGGCTGCTTCCATCTGTTGCAGCGCTTCCTGTCCGATCACGGTCTGGTGCATCAAAACGTGGTTCAAAACGCTGCCCAAGGCATATTTGTATTTGCCCCCGCTTTTGGCGGCGACCTCGACCGCTTCGCTGATGGCGATGCCCAGCGAACCGGTGCTGTCGGGATCCGCCGACAAAATCGACTTGCCGGCATCGGTGCTGTCACTGGGGCTGGCAGTGACGCTGGCGCCGAAGCTCTGCATGATGGCGCGGCGATAGGGCTTTTGCTCGTAACTGATGCGCACCATATAAACGATGCATTCCATGTCAAAGAAACTGCAAGCCTGGGCAAGCGCCGTGCCCCACTGCCCAGCGCCCGTCTCGGTCGTTAATCCGCTGACACCTTCTTGTTTGTTGTAATAGGCTTGCGCCGTGGCTGTGTTCAACTTGTGACTGCCGGAGGGGGAAACGCCCTCGTACTTGTAATAGATGTGGGCTGGCGTATCGAGCGCCTTTTCGAGCCGACGCGCCCGCAACAGCGGGGTGGGACGCCAGAGCTTGTAGATCTCGCGTATTTCTTCCGGTATCTCGACCCAGCGATCCTGGCTCACCTCTTGGATGATCAAGCCCATCGGAAAGAGCGGCGTCAGGTCGTCGGGTCCCACGGGCTGGCGCGTGCCCGGGTGCAGTACCGGCGGCAAGGGACGCGGCAGATCCGCCTGCACGTTATACCATTGTTCCGGTATGGCGCTTTGCGGAAGATCAAAGCGAATGTCGTCGGACATGAGATATTTCTCCCTGCTATTGATAGGACCTGTATTATGACTGACGAGCGCGCGCGCTGCAACGAGCGCGGCGTCAGGTAGCAGGGCAATCGCTTCAAAATGATAGCGGCTGAAATGAAGGTAATCTTAACTGAATATTAACCACAGAGAACACAGAGGGCACAGAGAAACATAAAATGTCTTATTTCAACTGTTTTTCGAGTGAAAATTCACGTTTCGCTTCTATCTCTTTCTTATGCTTAGTCTCTCGGATTTTAGAAGAAATGTCGTCTGAACACCAACGAACTCTGCGCGCTCTGCGCTCTCTGTGTTGAAAGAAATTTGAAGCGATTTCCCTGGCGTCGCCCTGGAAGGCAGGCGGGCAATCTTGACGGCTGCCGCCGCTGCCACTATACTTCCTGATCACGATGCTTGCTCGTGATGATGAGCCGGGCCCCTTGCGGCAGAAAATTCCGAACCGTGTCAGGGCTTAACGGCAGCAGCACTAAGGAAAACCTCTGGGTGTCTTGTGGATTCCTGGCTCATCTTCTCGGGCAAGCATCGCGTATTTGCCCACAGGCGCGATCGTCAACGCAGGATCATGCGGATCTTGCCTTCAAACCCGGCGTTGGCGTGGCTGACCATGACCGTGTAAGCGCCGTCAGCCGGCAATTCATAGTTGGCGATCAGCGCATCGGTTTCGCCACCGCCATCGTCATCGCCCAATAGCGGCTTGCCGTCGACATCCAGCAGCACCAGCAGGGGATCCACACCTGTTCCCAGATAGTCGCGCGCGCTGATCGACACAAGCTGACCCGCTTCGCCTTCAAACCGCAGGCGCGCGACTACAGCGTAATCCATTTCAATGATCACCGGTTCGTCCAGCGTTAGGCTCGTTTCAATGGATTCTCGCTCGATCAGGGTCATACGCCGGTGGAAATCCGGCGCGGCCAAATCCAAGCGCTCGGTTTGGGAATAGATATAGCCGCGCGCCATGTAATAATCTTGCATCTGCGGCTGCAGCTCCAGCGCCGCCTTCAAATCCGCCAGCGCGCTATCCCAATTTTCCGCGCCGGTCCATACATCGGCGCGCGTGAAGTACGCATAGCCAAGTTCCGGCGGCGCCGAGCCACGATCAAAACCTGCTATCGCCTCGTCCAAAATGGAGATCGCCCTGTTGCTGTTGCCCCCGGCCTTGGCCCGCGTCGCGTCCACGATGCTTTGGTACAGTTCTCGCAACTTGCCCTCGCGATCGCGCTCGTGCAAGCGAACCAGGCTGCTGTAAGTCCGCGTCGAGCGCGGGTTTACGCTTAAACTTTGCTCATAGTCGCGTTTGGACCTCCGCGGATTGCGATTCTTCAGCTGCAGTTCGCCGCGCGAGCGCCAAATGGCGCCATCACCCGGTCGCAGATCCAGCGCTGCGCTGTAGTCCGCTATAGCATCCTCCCAATCTTCCGATCGCGCATGAGCGAATCCGCGATAGTAGTAGGCTTCCCAGGATTCCTCGTCTTCCCGCAAGATCACACCGGCAAGCGCGATCGCGTCATCGTAGGCTTCGGCTTCGATATGTTCCAGGACTTCTTCCAGCGCCCGGTCAATATCCAGCGCGTCGGGCGTAGGGGTCACAGTAACCTTCCCGATGGCGTGGCTGGCCCCCGGATCCAATAAGAGCGCCAGCGGCGAGAAAAGGCTGATAAGCGCTGCAAGAATCGCGTATCGCTTGGGCAGGCGCATGATTCCCTCGCTTGTCGGCGGGTTGAAGCGGACTAACGTGAAACCCAAGTCAGCGCAGGCGCGCGCTGGTGATAACGAGCTCAAACTGCTTGCAATAAACCACGGCCGAGCGATAGACGCTTAAATCGTGATTTTGCGGCAAAATATAGTTTTGATTGCCGATATTGCCCTTGAGCCGGCCCAGGTTCAAGAAATCAAGTCCAAGCTCCAGGGCATTCCGGGGTTGCGGATCGCGCGACAGATAGACCCGAACATCGCCGCCGCGAGCCGACGAAAAATCTTCAAAGCGCAAAATGCGGCGGTCGGCAAACTCGTAAATGGTCGCCGTGCCAGTTCCCCAATGCAAGGCGTCAATCGTGCTAAACTGCCCGCTAGCCACGACGCGCGCCGCCTCCGCGCTCAGCTCCCGTTCGTCCTCCGGCGCCCTGTCCGATTCACTGATGGCGACGTGGACCATGCCCAGCGCCATTTCCGGGCTCGTCTCGCGCATCTCGATCAGCGCTTTACGCTGGTCTGCGGGCAAGGCGAGGAAGTCGCCCTGCAAGTCCATATCGAGGCCGGGAAAGGCTTCCATCACCTGCCGGTCGCGCAGGAAACCACGCCAAGCGGGAAAGGTCCAAACAGTTAGGGCTATCAGCCCGATTAGCGCGGTAAGTATGATTCGAAATCTCAGTTCCATAGACCGGCATTCTTGGCGTAATTTGCTAGGAAATCATTGTGGCACAGCCCTACCTCGCGGACAAGACCGTCCGCCGGCATGTCCAGGGCAATTGCATCAAATTTTTTCAACACAGAGAGCGCAGAGCGCACAGAGTCTGTTGGTGTTCAGACGACATTTCTTCAAAATCCGAGCCTAAGCATAAGAAAGAGTGATAAGCGAAACGTGCTTTTTCACTTGAAAACACAGTTGAAATAAGATATTTTATGTTTTTCTCTGTGCTCTCTGTGGTTAATATTCAGTTTAGATTCCCACCATTTCAGCCGCTATCATTTTGATGCGATTGCTCTGCCGGCATGTCCTGCCGTCTTCCGGCTGCCGGAAAACAGGCGCGACCTCGCGCCATGAGCTCAACTATACTATACACGGGCTATCGTCTGATTTGCGGACAGCAGGGAAACCACAATGCCATTTCGATACCAATGGAAAGACGCATCCAAACGTGTCATCTGTTACATCGCGGAAGGCGACTGGAACTGGAAGGACTATCATCATGCCGCGTGCGCGTCGGCTTTCACGCTTTCCGGGGTCGCCCACCCGGTTGATTGTCTCATAGACTTGCGCTGCAGCGCCCGTCGGACCTTGCCAGCCGGGCTCGCCGCACACGCCCGCAGCTTCGGCAAGAAACTGCAAGCCTGCTTGACCGGGCGCGCTGTCGTCATTGGCATGCCAAAAGAGGGGATTGATTCACTGCCGCTGGACGACGCCAACACGCTTTCCACTCGCGACGGCGCGGTGAGATTTGTCGCTAATGAGGCTGAACTCGAGCAGGCGCTAAGCGCTTGGGCAGTGGATGCGCCCGGTTAAAGATCTTCATGCCGAACCACTGGGCTGGCTGGCAGCGCAAAAATAAGCGGCAGGGAAAACAGCGAGGCAAGCGCCGCGGCGATAAAAGCCGATTGCAAGCCCAGGGCGTCCCCCAATGCCCCAACTATCATCACGTTAACCGCCCGAATGCCAAAGGCATAGAGCATGAAGATACCGTTGGCGGTGGCGCGGTTCTCCGGCAGTTGGTCCTGCACCAGCGCCAGGAAGACCGGTGAGACGGCCAGCGCCGTCAGCCCCAAACCGATGAGAATCGGGATCATCAACGCGCCTTCTACATGCACAAATACCAGCATCAGCAAGGCTGCGCCGATCGTCGCGCCCGCCACCATTATCCGCCGTCCGAAGCGATCGCTTAGCGTCCCGCCCACCAGCGCTCCGCCGACGCCGGAAAACTCATAAAGCGCCAGCGCCCCCGTCGCCAGGGGCAACTCGAACCCGCGTATGTCTACCAAATAGACGACCATGAAAATCCCAAGGCTGCTGGCCGCCATATTGCGCAAGAGCATGACGCCCAATAGCGGCGCAAAAACGCGCGCGAAGCGCCTCAGCATCGGCTTGGTCTTGTCTTTGCGCGGCGCGCGCTTGGCCGAGACATCGCGCAGCCGCCAATACAGCACGGCGCTCGCCAGCCAACCGAAGAACATCAAGCGCCACAAGCCTTCCATGCCCCATTGCGTGACGCCGTAGGCGACCAGCAGGGGACCGACCGAACGCGCCAATTCGCCGGAAGCCATGAAAAAACTCATGCCGCGCCCGACCTTGTTCCCCGCAACATGCGCGATCATCGCCGGCGCCGGCGCGTGAAAAGCCATGATGTTCACGCCTACACAGAACAAGAGCAGCGCCGCAGCGCTGTAGGTAGGCATAAAGCCGATCAAGGTCGCCAGCGTCGCCGTGATCGCCGGGGCGAAGATCACCAGGTAACGCACCGTGAAGCGATCGGCCAGATAGCCGATGATGGGACCTAATAACGAAGGCGTCTGCATGAATACGGGCAGCGACCCCGCCATCACCAGCGTCAAGCCCAGTTTCTCGATCAGCAATGGCAGCAGCGGCGCGATGAAGGCTGAATAAACATCATGCACAAAATGGCCGCCGCATATCAGCATGATGCGGCCGTATTGGAAGCCTTGCCCGTCTTTGGATTCGTCGCTTAACGCTGGCGCTTGACCGATCATATGAATTTCATTTCGGTGTCCGTGAATAAGCGTGTGATTATAGCTGCTGCTAAACATTGCGGCAATTGATTTTGACTTCAAGAAACGGCGCTTGCGGGGCGATTTTCGCGCGTCCGCTTACTCCGTCAAAACCATTTTGCCCACTCGGCTGGAGGTTTGCGCGCGCGGCAGCCTAAAGGTATAGTATAGGCATCTTAAAGTTGCAAGGAATACGATGAGCCAGCAATACAAAGACGACGGTATGAGCGTCTTGGAAATCGCGGCTAAACAGGCGATTGTTCAGCGATCGCTTGGACTCAACACCGAGGCGATTGCTCAGGACGAACCCAAGAATCTGCAAATATCATTTTCTGAAGAAGAAGAACGACGCGCGAAGGACGTCGTCTTGGAGTGCCAAGACAACATTGAATTCTTGAGCGGGCAGCCGGACGAGAAATTCAAACTTATAGTGACCTCGCCGCCATACAATATTGGCAAGAGCTACGAAGCGCGGTCCACCCTTGATCAGTATCTTGCCAAGCAAAAAGAGCTGATACGCGAGTGTATCCGCGTACTGCATCCGCAAGGTTCAATCTGTTGGCAAGTCGGCAACTATACTGACAACGGGGAAATTTTGCCATTGGATTGCCTGCTGTTCCCGATCTTTCGCGAATTTGGTTTGCAACTCCGCAATCGCATTATCTGGCACTTTGGCCATGGGCTGCATTGCCGCAACCGCCTTTCGGGCCGTTATGAAACCATCAATTGGTGGACCAAAAGAAATGACTATACCTGGCATTTGGATCCGATCCGCGTACCCTCCAAATATCCCGGCAAACGACACTTCAAAGGACCCCGCAAAGGCGAGTTGTCCGGCAATCCCAAAGGCAAGAATCCCAGCGACGTTTGGGCATTCCCAAACGTCAAAAGCAACCACCCGGAAAAAACAGTTCACCCCTGTCAATTTCCCGTCGAATTGGTCGAGCGCCTGGTACTTTCCATGACGGACGCCGGCGACTATGTGCTCGATCCCTATGTAGGCGTTGGTTCCTCCATAATCGCTGCGATAAAGCATGGGCGCAATGGCTACGGCTGTGACGTCGTGGAAGAGTACATAGCCATTGCTCGCGAGCGCTTGGATGCCTTCTACGCGGGGGCGCTAAAGACCAGACCCGTGGGCAAGCCCATCTATGACCCGACGCTGCCGAACGGCGGGCATTGATGTCGGCATCGAAATTCTGCCCATGAAAACGTTGGAACGCGAAATGTCCTCCGGCGTTCCCTATTATGAACGTGATTTAGTCAATGTGCTGAGGCAAGGACGGGGCGTTCCTGCCGTTCCGCTTGTGCTGGTTGGCATTGTTCCTTGATCCCTATCTCAAAGCCACGCTGCGGGCAACTCCAAGAGCCACGCTGCGCATCTCTCCGCTACGGTGGAAACTCCCAGCCTATCTGCTATCATGTTCTCTATGAGAATTTCATCGCAACGCTTCAGCAACCGACGTTACCTCGACGCCATCGAGGACCATATCGTCATCTTCGACGGCGCCATGGGCACCAGCATCCAGTCCTACGACCTCGGGCCCGAAGACTTCGGCGGCGAAGGGTATCAAGACTGCCTTGATTACCTCGTCATCACTCGTCCCGATATCATTCGCGAGATTCATGAATCATTTCTGCGCGTCGGCAGCGAAGTTGTCGAGACCAATACCTTCCGGGGCAATCGCCTGACCTTGGCCGAGCACGGGCTGGGCGATCGCGTCATTGAGATCAACCGCGCCGCGGCGCAAATCGCCCGCGCCGCCTGCGACGCTATCGAAGCGGAAACGGGCCGGCCGCGTTTCGTGGCCGGCAGCATGGGACCCAGCGGCAAATTGCCCTCCGGCGACGATCCCGATCTCAGCGACATCAGCTTCGACGAGCTTGCGAACCTGTTCTATGAGCAAGCGCGGGGACTGGTCGAAGGCGGCGCCGATTTGCTGCTGCTGGAAACGGGCCAGGACATACTCGAGGTCAAGGCGGCGATAGTCGGCGTCAACCGCTACTTTGCTGACAGCGGACGGCGCATTCCCTTGCAAGCGCAGATCACGCTCGACGTCAGCGGGCGCATGCTCTTCGGCACGGATATCGCCGGCGCATTGACCACGTTGGAAGCGCTGCCCATTGATGTGCTGGGCATGAATTGCTCCACCGGTCCCGAATACATGCGTCAGCCCATTCAATACCTGGTCGAACGCTCTCCTTTCCCTATCAGCGTCTTGCCCAACGCCGGTTTGCCCATCAACGTCGATGGCGAAGCGGTTTACCCCATGGGACCGGAACCCTTCAGCGATATGGTCGGCGAATTCGCGCGCTGGGGCGTCAACGTCGTGGGCGGTTGCTGTGGCACGGGTCCCGAGCACTTGCAGAAGCTCTACGAAAAAGTGCATGGCAGGTCCTATCAGGACACGCTGCGCCCGCCCGCCAAGCGGCGCGCGCCGAGGAAACGCCAGGTCATCCGCGAAGCGCAGGCTTCCAGCGGCATGACCGCCACGCGCATGGTACAGGACCCGGGACCGACGCTCATCGGCGAACGGGTGAACAGCCAGGGCAGCCGGGTAGTCAAAAGCCTGCTGCTGGAAGAGGACTACGACAGCATCGTGGAAATCGCCGTCGGACAGGTCAATCGTGGCGCTCACATGCTCGATGTGGCTGTGGCGCTGACCGAACGCGACGACGAAAAAGAGCAGATGCAGCAACTGGTGAAAAAGCTTTCGATGGCAGTCGAAGTACCATTGATCATTGATACCACCGAGGCTGATGTTGCCGAAGCCGCGCTGGCGCTTTATCCCGGCCGCGGCATCATCAACGGCAACAATCTGGAAAACGGCCGCGAACGCATCGACCAGATCATGCCGATCGCGGTGAAACACGGCGCCGCTGTGCTCTCCATGACAATTGACGAACAAGGTATGGCACATAGCCGCGACAAGAAACTGGCAATCGCCCGGCGCATCACTGATATTGCGCTGGACGAATATGGCCTGTCACCCGAAGACCTGATCTTTGATGATTTGACTTTCCCGCTGACGACCGGGCAGGAAGAATTGCGGGACGACGCCGTGGAAACGATTGAAGGCATCCGCTTGATTAAAGAAAAGATCCCAGGTGTGATGACAGCGCTCGGCATCAGCAATGTCAGCTTTGGCGTCGGCGCGGCGGCGCGCGGCGTGCTCAATAGCGTCTTTCTCTATCACGCGGTGAAAGCCGGTTTGGATATGGCCATCGTCAATCCAGCCCATATCACGCCTTACTTCGAGATCCCGCCCGAACAGCGAGCGATCGCCGAAGACTTGATCTTCAACAGCGACGCCGACGCCTTGCCGCGCTTCATCCAGTATTTCGAGGAAAACGAGGTGCAGCTCGCGGGCGGCGAAGTCGTCGATCCCACCGCGGACATGAGCAGTGAAGAAGCATTGCATTGGCAGATCGTGCATCGCAAAAAAGATGGCGTCGAAGCGCTGATCGACGACATCCTAACGCGCAGGGACGCGGTCGACGCTTTGAACAATGTGCTGTTGCCAGCCATGAAAGAAGTCGGCGACAAATTCGGCGCCGGCGAGCTGATCCTGCCCTTTGTCTTGCAATCGGCCGAGGTCATGAAAAAGTCCGTGGCCTACCTAGAGCGCTTCATGGACAAAGTCGAGGGCATCAGCAAAGGCGTCGTGGTGCTTGCCACGGTCTACGGCGACGTGCACGATATCGGCAAGAACCTGGTCAAGACCATCCTGAGCAACAACGGCTATACCGTTCACGACCTGGGCAAGCAAGTGCCCGCCAATACCATCATTGACAAAGCGCTGGAATATCAAGCTGACGCCATTGGGCTTTCGGCGCTGCTGGTCAGCACCTCTAAGCAGATGCCGCTCATCGTCAACGAATTGGCGCGCCGCGGCTTGCGGATTCCCGTCCTCGTCGGCGGCGCCGCCATCAACCGCCGCTTCGGCCGCCGCATCCTCTTCCTCGATGACTCGCGGGAGCCTTACGACGCCGGCGTCTTCTATTGCAAGGACGCCTTTGAAGGCTTGGCAGTGGTCGATCAACTGCTCGACCGGGAGCGCCATGACCAGTTTCTGGACGAGGTCTTCAGTGAAGCTTACACCGAGGTCAAGCGCGCTCCCCGCCGCAGACGAGCTGGACGCGGCTTCTCGCGCAAGACGGTCAAGGACGCGCCAGCTATCCCGACGCCGCCATTTTGGGGCAGCCGCGTCATCCGCGATATGCCGCTGCAAATCGTCACCCAGCACCTGCACAAGCCGGAACTCTTCCGCTTGTCCTGGGGCGCCAAGAACGCCCGAGGCGCTGAATGGCAGCGGCTCGAGGCGGATTTCGAAGCGCGCCTGACGCGCATGTCCAAGGAGGCGCAGAAACGCGGCACGCTCAAGCCGCAAGCGGTCTATGCCTATCTGCCCGTCAACAGCGATGGCGACGACTTGATCGTCTTTGAGGCCGATGCCTTCGCCAAAAACGGCGAAAAGATCGAAGCCGCGCGCTTCAGCTTCCCGCGCCAGCCCGACGGCGAATGCCTCTGCATCAGCGACTACTTCGCGGCGATAGACAGCGGCAGAACCGATGTCATGGTCTTGCAGACGGTGACTGTGGGCGAAGTCGCCACCCGAGAATTCGAGCGCCTGCAAGCGGCGGACGAATACAGCGAAGCCTACTTCTTTCATGGCCTGGCGGTGCAGGCGGCCGAAGCCACAGCCAACTACCTGACCAAGATCGTCCAGAGCCAACTGGGCATCGCGGCAGGGCAGGGCAAGCGCTACAGCTGGGGTTATCCCGCTTGCCCCGAGCTTGCGGATCACGGCATTGTGCTGAAACTGCTGCCGCAACTGGAAAGCGAGCTGGGCTTGTCGCTGACCACATCCTGGCAGTGGGTGCCGGAGCAGAGCACCGCTGCCCTTTTCACGCACCATCCCGACGCCAAGTATTACAGCGTCGGGAATCTGGATCGGGCGGGTCAGATTTTGGGTTAGGCAGATCGCAGAGGCGAATCACCAGTTGCCCGCGTACGTTATCTCTCACAGACCGCCTTTTAGACGAGTAATCCTGAGTTGCTGAGTCCAATGAGTGAGACAAGTAAGACATAACGTGATTGTGCTCCTACCATGCCTTGAATACATGGAAGCAAGGAAGGCGCGACGCTGTAGCGCCGATTGCCTAGAAAAGACAGTAAGACATGATTTTGTTAGCGCGTCTATAAATACAAGAGTCTCCGTGCGAGAGCAACAGGTGAAGGCGTTACCGAAATTCTTAGTTTGCAGCTTTATGCTGCGTTTCAAACAATCGGTCGGGCACGTAATTCAGCGGGGAAGGGAGCATTGGTTATGGTGAAAAACACACTAAAGCAATTCGCAGTAGCATTGCCGGTCGCCTTTGCGACCGGACTCTACGCATTGATCTGCATAGCGTTAAACCAGTTGAACATCGAGATTCCGTCTGAGGTGTCCGGCCTCGTTTGGGCGTAGCTTATTTTGTCGGGCGAATGTTTTGCTTCGACTTGTATGTTGATATCGGAGGTCGTTGGGCAGATTGGAGACGGTTGGTATGACCTACACACTCAAACGCATCGGATTCGTCTCCGCCGTCAGGATCGCCGCCCTCGTCTCGGCCGCCGCCGCCGTCCTGCCCATCGCGATTCTGCTGCTGCTCAACGCCATCTTCAAATTCCTGGATGTCATCATCCCGCCGGAACTGATCGGGCAAGTCCTGGCGTCGACGGCGCTTTGGGGGGCGGCCGCCGGCGCCGTCTCGACCGCCATTGTTGTCATCATCTATAACATCTGCGCCCACTACTTCGGCGGCATCACCTTCGAGCTTAAAGCGGCGCGTCCCCCGCGCAAATCCAAAGCAGAAGTCGACATCGACTAGCGGGCTCTGTCCACCGCCGTAGTGCCAAGCGTCTCTGTACTCATCAGGCGCCGGAGAACTGCCTATCACATGCACGAGTCACCCCTCTCCAAAGCTTTGGGGAGGGGCCGGGGGAGGGGTTGAAAACGCGCAAGACACGCGCTCAAACGCTTGACATTCCCCTCAATTCATTCCATCATTCAGCCCACAATTCCAGCGTGTCCCTTCCAGAAACGAGGCTGAAAATGACTACTCCCTTGCAACAGGAATATGACGAAAAAGGTTATGTCATCGTCCGTAACGCGATCGACGCCGATCTGGCCCGCGAAACCGCCGAACACCTGCACTGGCTGGCGGAACGCAATCCCGGCCTCCGCCCTGAGAAATTCGGCCATAACATGTTGGTGACGGATCCTTTTATGCACAGATTGGTCGGCGACGAGCGACTGGTGGACATCGTCGAGCAGTTCATCGGCTCGGACGTGGCGATGTGGGCGGCGCATTACATCGCCAAACCACCCAAGCACGGCCAAAGAGTCCTTTGGCACCAAGACGGCAGCTATTGGCCGCTGGAGCCGATGGAGGTGACAACCATCTGGCTGGCCGCCACCGCATCCACCCGCGAGAACGGTTGCCTGCGCGTCTTGCCCGGCACGCAGAACAATCGCCTTCTCTCTCGGCGGGAAATGATTGATGTCAAAGATGGCAAAAATGTCCTGGAATCCGGCATTCATCCGTCGCAGATTGATGACTCGCACGTGGTCGATCTCGAGCTGCAGCCCGGCGATGTCTCGGTTCATAATCCACAGATCATTCATGGCTCGGAACCCAATACCTCTGACGCCTGGCGCATCGGCTTGACGCTGCGCTATATTCCGACCTCAACCCGCATCAAGCGCGAGGGCGATCGCGCCATTCTGGTGCGCGGCCAACCGGACGCCGGCAACGACAATATCTACGCGGAACGCCCCGTCTTTGATCCCGCGGCGCACATGCCCTTCCGCGGCCAGGAAGACTGGATGCGGGCTTGAGCGACGCTATGCCAAGACCAAACATCCTCTACATCCATTCGCACGATACGGGCCGCTATCTCCAGCCCTACGGCTACGGCATCCCGACGCCCAATCTGCAGCGCCTGGCCGAGGAGGGCGTCTTGTTCCGCCGCGCTTATTGCGCAGCGCCCACTTGCTCGCCCAGCCGAGCGGCGCTGCTGACCGGACAATCGCCCCACAGCGCCGGCATGTTAGGTCTGGCCAACCGCGGCTTCGTCCTGGGCGATTTCCGCCAGCACATCATCCACAGCTTGAAGAGCGCCGGCTATACATCGGCGCTGGCGGGCATCCAGCATCTCACCAACGCGCATTTTGCTCGCGGCGCCGAAGCCATCGGCTACGACCGGATCCTGACAACCGACCACGCCGAGGCGCATCTGCGCGCTATCGACTTCATCAAAGACGCGCCGCCGCCCTTCTTCTTGACAGTTGGATTTTTCGAAAACCATCGCGAATTCCCGCTCGAGCACGATGTTGATCCCGCTTATGTATCGCCTCCACTGCCTCTGCCCGACCGGCCGCGCATCCGCCAGGATATGGCCAATTACATCGCGATGGCGAAGATCCTCGATGACAAGGTAGGGCAGGTGATGAGCGCCCTGGATGACGCGGGCCTGCGTGACGAGACGCTCGTGATCTACACCACCGATCACGGCATTGCCTTCCCGGGCATGAAATGCAGTTTAACCGATGCCGGCATAGGCGTGGCGCTGATCCTGCGCGGACCCGGCCCATTCGGCGGCGGAAAAATTGTCGACGCCATGGTCAGCCATATTGACGTCTTCCCGACGCTTTGCGACCTGCTCGATATCGAGGCGCCGCCCTGGTTGCAAGGGTCTTCCATGATGCCGCTTTTGCGCGGAGAAGCGGATGCGATCCGAGACGAAGTCTTCGCAGAAGTGTCCTACCACGCTACTTATGAACCGAAGCGCGCCGTTCGCAGCGATCGCTTCAAATACATCCGCCGTTATGACAATCGCGAGTCTCCCGTCCTGCCCAATATCGACGACGGCTTGACCAAGGACGACTACCTCGACCATGGCTTTGCCGAACGCGCTCCCGCTGCGGAACAACTCTACGATACCTATTACGATCCCACGGAACGGGACAACCTGATCAGCGATCCGGACTACGCTGGGGTACTGGGCGATATGCGCGCCCGGCTGGATCGCTGGATGCGCGATACGGATGATCCGCTGCTGCGCGGACCCGCGCCCGCGCCGCCCGGCGCTGTCGCCCCTCGCCGCGCGGTCCCCTGTTCCCCGCCGACAGCTTGAACACAGTGCCGCGATGAGGCTATGGTGAGGCTGTGATGACCGACCTGCTGCAACATCAAATCGACTATTACTCCGCTCGCGCGCCGGAATACGACCAGTGGTTTTATCGGCAGGGGCGCTACGACCGCGGCGCGGCTTTCAAGCGACAATGGGAAAGCGAAGCGGGGATCGTGCGCGAGCAATTGCTCAACGCGCCGCGCCAAGCGCATATACTGGAAATGGCGCCCGGCACCGGCATCTGGACCGAGCAGCTGATCAGAATCGGAGATCGCGTGACGGCGCTCGACGCCTCGCCGGAAATGATCGCCATCAACAAAGCCAAGCTGGCTTCGGACAAGGTCAGCTATATCCAGACCGACTTGTTCGCATGGCGGGCGCGGGAGCAATATGACATGGTCTTTTTTGGATTCTGGCTGTCCCACGTGCCGGGGGAAAAGCTTTCGAGCTTCTTGGGCGCGGTTTACGACGCGCTGAAGCCGGGCGGTCGGCTCTTCTTTGTCGACTCGCAAGAGCGGGACATGTCCAACAGACGCGCGGAAACGGAAGATCTGGGCGGCGAGATGCAGCAGCGCGTGTTAAGCGACGGGCGGCGCTACGAAATCGTCAAGATCTACTACGATCCGGCGCAACTCACGAAGATCCTGCGCGACGGCGGCTTCGAGATTGAAGTGCGGACAACGCCGAACTTCTTCATTTATGCCGATGGCCTCAAGCCAATCTGAGCGCCCAGCTTCATCGGATTTCAGAATCGCGGCATTGCCGATTTCCGATTCAAATAGCGTCATCGTACAAGCGCATCACCTGCTCGGCGACCCGGTCCCAGGTCTGCCGCAGCGCCCGTTCCCGGCCGGCGGCCCCCATCGCGGCCGCTTTGCGCGGCTTCGACAGCAATTCCAGCAAGGCGCGCGGCAGTTCTTCGTCGATATTGTCTTGCGAGACGATCAAACCGGTGACGCCGTCTTCGATAGCATCGGCGACGCCGCAGCCGTCCGTGCCCAGCACCGCCGTGCCCGCAGCGCCGGCTTCATACAGCGTCAGGCCAAATCCCTCGAAAAAAAGTCCGTCGTTCATGGCCGGCAATGCCAGGACATCGGCCGCGGCTAACCAGGCGCGTTTCACTTCCTCGTCGACGAAGCCCATTATCTTCACGTTTTCCCCCAAACCATGCGCTTCAATCGCCGCCTGTACGACAGTCGTATAAAAGCTGCCGAACCGCGGGGCTCCCATAATCAAGCATTGGACATCCGGGATTTTCTCGCGAACCCGGGCGATTGCCTCCACCAACTCCAGCGTGCCCTTGCGCGGCTTGATCTCGCCGATGGCGATGACCGTCGGCGCGCGTTTTTCCACCTGCAATGACGGCCGTTGGGCAAATCCGCTGACGTCGGCGCCGTTGGGAATCACCGTCACGCGCGCCTCCGGCAGGGTTGCTTTTGCCACCCCCGCTGTATAGTTGCTGACGCAGATCAAAGTCGCGCGGGCGAAGGCTCGCCGGTAGAACGCATTCACGGGGAAGCGCCGCATGCGCGGCAAATTGACGTAGCTGCCATGAGCCGTGATGAAAAGCGGGCGGTCGCCGGCGACAACTGCCGCCAATATCGCCAGCGGCTCGGCGCTGCAGTGGATGATGTCGCAATGCCGCAGCAGCCGCCGAACGGCGAACACTTGCCGCATAGATTTGAAGAAGGTATGCCGTTCTGGAGGACTCACCGTTGGCAGGAGCCGATGGATCGCAAATTCAGCGTCGGGGCTGTTGCGAGAGGCGACCACCGTCGCGTCGACGCCGCGCGCCCGTAAAGCGCGTATCAACTGCAGGCTATAAGTGGCCCAGCCGTTTTGATTGCCGAGGTCTGAACTAATGAAGCCAATCCGCATGGGCGGCGCCGGGCTAAAGTCCCGGTCAGGAATGATCCGCGGCCGCCGAGCCTTGGGCCTCGCTGCTGTCGCTCATGCCCAGGCGCGCGCGCCAGGCTCGCACCGCGCCCGATTGCTCTGGCGACACCTCGCCGTGATGTTCGCCCTGTGTGCCAACCCGCATCACCGCCAGCAGCAGCACGATGTTCAAGATGATGATAATCGCCATCACCACCATCGCCATAATCGACCTCCTACGCCGCGAAACCGCCGAATCTCCCCGTATTATGTCCGATATTGGCGCGTTGGTCTATACTGCTTTCAACTGGCGAGCGACCTTATGTCGCGAACCATTGTACAGCGCAACACATTTCCGTATCATAATCGTTGCGATGTGAATAGCTATCTGCGTCTGAGTGTCCAAATAGGGAAGTAAGGCAAAGCTGAATGATTGCGTCTCAATCGCTTAGTCCCGAAGATGATGGCGACCAAAACAACCAGTACGTCTTTTCAATACTTAAGGCGGCTATGGCGCTTCCAGGCGCGAAGGTTGATCGCGCGTCATTTCTTAGAGCCCAACTTAAATCTCACTGTGCCGACAAACAGGTCAAGGATGCCGTAAAAACCAATCCCGCGCAAGCTAATGTAAGAGACGACATCATTGATCGCATCGCTGACAGCGTTATCAAGTCTCACAACAGGAAGGCAGCGGCTGGATCGTTTGTGACAGGTATACCTGGCGGACTTGCCCTAGCTCTCACATTTCCGGCTGATACTGTTAATTTCATTTGGCACGCGGTTGTCTTGGCGCAGAAACTGGCGTATCTCTATGTCTGGCCCGATCTGCTGCAAGAAGACAGCGAAATTGATGAAGAAACCCAGTATCGCATAGTGTTGCTCGTGGGTTCGATGTTGGGAATAGGCGAAGCGAACCAGCTGCTTACACGGATCGCCAAGAAATTCGCCGGTGTAGTTGTTCACAAGCTACCTAAGTACGCACTAACCAAAACGGCCTATTATCCAATTGTCAAGACTGTACTCAAGTGGGTCGGAATCAAACTCACAAAGCAGTCTTATGCCAAAGGCGTTAGTAAATTGATTCCCTTAGCAAGTGGAGCAATTGGCGCGGGCATGACCTCTGTTGCGCTACGGCGAATGGCTCGGAATCTGAAGAACCACCTCAAAACGTTGGAATACGCGAAGCCCTGTTCGGATAGGAAACCTCCCGATGGCGGAGCGTCGGATCAATGCAATGACGACAAACCTAGTGAGGATAGAACTTGACTCCCTCACCCGCCCAGCCATTCGACCCCATCCAAGGGGTCATGACCGTAGCATTAAGCGCCTTCGGCGACGAGCGCGGGCGCTTCATGGAAACCTTCCGGGCGGAGTGGTTCCCGGGTGTCAACTGGAGTCGCTTGCAGAACAACCGCAGCGATAGCAAAGCCGGCGTCTTGCGCGGCTTGCATTACCACTTCAAGCAAGTGGACTATTGGTTCAGTACGCGCGGCGCGATCCGCGTAGGCTTGGTTGACCTGCGCCGGTCTTCCCCGACCTGCCTGGCATCCGCGACTATCGATATCGGCGAAGACAATCCACTGGGCATATTCATCCCCGAAGGCGTGGCACACGGCTTCGCCGCGCTGAGCGACTGCACGCTCATGTACATCGTGAATAATTATTATGATGGCGGCGGGGACGAATACGGCATCGCCTGGGACGATCCGCAAGTCGGCATTGATTGGGGCATTCAAGACCCGTACTTGTCGAATCGCGACCGCAGCAATCCCCTGATCGCGGATTTGCCGGCGGAGGCGCAGCCCCGGTAGTTCACCATCATCAGAGCGCGATATCCGCGCGCCGCGCCACCGTCAACTCCCGCATGCGCTCGAAGACATCGACGCCAAGCTGATGATACACATCCAGCAGATCGACCAAGACCCAGTTTTCGCGGATTTGCCCCTTTTCCATGCGCCAGAAATCCAGGCTGCGCATGGTGATCGCTCGATTGCCAGGCGCGATGCCCAGCCAGCCATCGCCGCTGATGGTCATGGTCATGCCGGGCCAAGCGGTGAAGCCGACATATTCGCCATCAGCAAACATGATGCCCGTGCCGATGAAGGCGTCGCGATCGGGCATCGCTTTCAGGAAGGGAATCTGGTGCCAGCGGCGGAAACCCGATATCCGCCGCATCGAGCCGATTCCCGCCGGTCCGTACCACATCATCTTGGGATGCCAATACTTGTTCAGCTCCATCGCTTCCACGCTGATGACACTGCGTTGCATCGCGGTCAACATATCCTTGACCCAGGCCAGGCTGGCTTGGGACAGCGCTTCGTCATAGGGCGATGTAACGATGCCATCGTTGCTGGCGGGACCGGGCGCAATCCACTCGACAGCCAGGCTCGGCGACAACGGCCAGGCTCCCGCCTCCATCATCACCTGGGGGATATCCCATAGCGCCTGCATCTCCACGATCCGCTCGTCCTCGATGCGGAAGAATTCGTGATAGCGCATCGCCATCAAGTGCTTGGTCGGGGGGATATCCAACCAGGGCTGCTCGAATAGCCCCATATAATGCCCGGCGCAGCCGACCCAGTTCTGCCCCCGGCTCTCGCCGGCCATGACGATGAAATCGCGCCGTTCCAGATCGGGCACGGCCTTCAACAGCGGCAGATAGGCGCCTTCATAGAGGGCGTCGACGCCAGGCAGGGTTTCGAGCGGATGCGCCAGATGCGCTTCGCAGTCGGCCGCGAATAGCCCTCGCAATTGCCGTTGCAGATCGCTCGCGTCAATATCGTAAAGCGCGGCGCGCAGCCCGCCAATGAATGCCTTGTTTCGGTTGTGAATCGACATTTTTGACTTGTCGCCCTCCAGGTGGCGCCTGCGTCAAACTCATAAGCTGCGTCGTCAAAGACTCAGTCATTTCCTGCGACCAGCCATTCGCTGGCGCTGATGGCTCCGCGCTGGCGGAACTGATGCCGCATGCGTCCGAAGACATCAATGCCCATCTGCAGCAGAATATGGGGCACATCAATCGGGACCCAGTTTTCCACAATGGTTTCGTCGTCGCAGCGATAAAAGTCCATCACGCGCATTTTGAGCGGCCGCCCCGTCGGCGGGACGCCAAACAACTCGCCGCCAGTATGCGTCGCCCGCAGATAACCCCAGCCGCCGGTCACAGCGAAATAACCGTCGCCAATGCGTATGAAATGCCCCTGTTCGGATCCGCCTCGGTCGGGGAAAGCCACCAGAAAAGGAATCTGATGATAGTCTTCAAAGCCCTTCAAGCCGCGCGTCGTGCCGATGCCCGACGGTCCATACCACATGAAATTCTTGTGCCAGTGCTTGGCCTGTTCCATCTCGTCGAGCACCTCGCGCGTCGGCGGCTCCCCACTGTAATAGCCCAGTGCGGCGTGCATCTTGAGAATCGTCTCGATAGTCTGCTTGGAGCGCGCTTCGTCTTGCGGCGTCAAGACAAGGCCATCGAGCGTTCGCGGGGGCATCCAGCGCATTTCGCTGCCCAGGCTGGGCGCGATCGGGACGTAACCGGCTTGCCGCATCAAATCCAGAAAATCGATGAAGATATAACTGGTCGCGATTTTGCCATCGCGCAGCTCGTGCCCCTCGCAATATCGCAAGCAGACCACGCCGCGCGTCGCCGGTATGCCCAGCAAATCGCGCTCAAAACTGCCCATGTAGTGGCCCATACAAGCGATCCAGTTGGCATCGCGGTAGCGCCCGCCGGCCACAAAGTGATCGCGCCGCTCCATATCCGGCAGGGAGCGCCGCAGCGGCAGCCACAACTGCT
This sequence comes from Chloroflexota bacterium, assembly GCA_028873975.1. Classification (GTDB taxonomy): domain Bacteria; phylum Chloroflexota; class Anaerolineae; order Aggregatilineales; family Phototrophicaceae; genus UBA6055. Next base: position 1,669 of record JAPPMO010000026.1, on the reverse strand, counting down.
CCAAGCCGGCGGCGATGCCCGCCAATTCATTAATCGGGTGCGTCACATTGAGCGAGGCGTCTCGGTCATATCCGTCCCGCGCGAGCGCTGGCAGTTCATCAAGCGGCGCTTCGCTCAGCGCGCGCATGATTTCGATCACGCGGACTTTGTTAGCGATGTTTTGCGCTTGGTCAACCGGACTATACTGAAAAGACGATGTGAAGTACTTGTCTTCCGTTTGACTCATTGAGGGGGTTCCTTGGAACGATGGCGCCCGCAGTTCCGCAAACCGGGCGCTGCAGCGATCTAGGCGTAAATCTGCATCAAGAGCGCGAACTCGTCAAAGACCGTCCATTCTTTGACCACTTGACCATCGACGATCACATGGTGGCTGATGCCGATAATCTGGATTGGATTGCCGGTGGGTTCGCCGTAAATGCCATAGCCGGTATGGGTCCCGCGCATCGTCCAGCGCGTTGCGGTGCGATAACCGTCTTTTTCGTCCCCGACATAGCAAAAATGGTCGGCTCTGATCGCCAGGTCAGGGAAAGGCGACAGAACATTGAGCGCATAGGTCTGCAAGTCGCTGATCCCTTTGAAGGCGCGGCGGGTCGGTCCAGCGAAGACCACCTGCTCGTGATAATAGTCCTGCGCTTTATTCAGCAACCGCCAGTTCCAAATCTCGTGGAGCATACGCTTGACGAAGTCCTCGGGATCAAAGCGCTCCGACTGTGGTTCGGGCCATCGCTCCGGCGGGAATTGACCGATGCCGCGCTCGATATCTCCGGGGATTTGGAAGAGCATATCGCTGTCTTTTTCCCGAGCCGCCATTTCCCTGGCTGTCTCCACCGGGTCCAACCCCAGTTGCAGCACCAGCGTCAATTCGTCACGGCAGATCCATTCTTCGACCACCATGTTCCGCTTGATAAAACAATCGGCCATAGACCAATAGCTGACTCGCTTGCCGGTGGGCGGACCGTACTTCGTCCAGCCGCGGTTCGTCCCCTCGTGGCGCAAGCGATGCGACGAGTACAAACCATCGACATCGTTGCCGCCCCAGATGACTTCATCGCCGTAAAGCCGCCGGTCCGGGAAGGCCGCCATGGCGGCGATCGTCGCCGCAAAAACGGGCTCTCGCCCATAACTCGTGCCGTATGACGTATGCAAGTGGATGGTGTTGGCATAGTAATCGTAGAGCTTGCCGATACCCTTTTCTTCCCAAATCTCGTGCGTGATGCCGATGATGTAATCGACGAAGTCCTTGTAGCGCGGATTGAAGCCGCGCATGGATTGCGCCTGATTGCCCCTCGCGTCCTCCATGAACTGGATATCCAGCTTGTTCGGCAAGGTAATCCGCGCTTTCTCCTCATCGCAAGCGTTCTTGACATCCAAACTTTTTGAAGCCTTCTTGTCTTCTGCCATCTGCTCACCTAAACTATCTTTTGCATCTGTTCTTTCGATATTGTTGCTGGATTGAGATTCTGACGGTCTTGGGCTTGGCTCGCGGCTTGAGCAATGCCAAAAGCCCGGATAAGGGCGCAGCGCCTGCCAAGACCGGTCCGACTCGAAAACGTTTTCGACAAGGACAATACCTTAACATGTTGTAGCGGCAATTGCAAATTCCGCGGTCCGCAACAGGGCAATCGCATATTAAAGGTTTTGCAGGATAATGGTTGCAAGAGAGGGGGGT
>JAPPMO010000025.1 GCA_028873975.1 Chloroflexota bacterium | reverse complement strand
ATCGTTCATGCAACCAGTTTATTCGATTTCCTAGATTGTGCTGCGTAACGTCAGTGATTAATTAAGAGGCAATTTCCGATTTGCCATTATTGGCGTGGACGCAGGGCAAACGCGCATTGGCGGAATGGTCAAGAAATCAAACTATAATTTAACTACAGAGGCACAGATCTAGTTCCAAGTAAGTCATGCAACAAAATCTAAACACAGAGGACACAGAGAGCGCAGAGAAAACTCAATAGAGGAAACTATTTTGCGGGCGACCGCCCGGAACGGCGGGCGAGCCAAGGCCCGCCCCTAGGACGCAGCGGTGACGAGGGATTTGCTTGACTTACCGGCCGGAACTATTCCTGCGGCGAAAGCAGGCGTAGATACTCCCAGGTGTAAATGCCCGTCTCGTGGCCGTCGTCCCAAGTCGGTTGCAGGGCATAGTTGCCCACCGGGCTCAAGCCGGTTATCGTGTAGGAGCGCCGGGGCTTCAGTTCGAGAAGATCGTCCGGGGCATTCGCCAGCCCCATATTGGCATGACCGCCGCGGCATTCGACGCAGGGACAAGCCTCCCGCAGCTGCGACAATGGATACCCGCTCCTTAAACCATCGTCCCACAGGATCTCGAGCGTTTCTGCAGATTTGTTCAAGGTGATCTTTGCGGGACGGGAAGACATTTGTTTGACTCTCATTTTAGGCGCATCTCGAAGGCAGACCTCAGATTAAATACAATGCGGGATTATGCCTTGGCGCGCGGCTTTATTGCTTGGACATGTAGAAAATACCAGGGTTTCGAGAGGAGCGCGCTTCCGAAATACAAGACGTTTCCAGCCCGTTTGCCCTAGAGCCTGGCTTTGATACAATAGCATTATCAGTCTCGCCGTTCAAGCAATGGAGCCTCGCGCATGTCACTCAAATCACGCTTGTTCTGCCTCTTCGCTTTGCTTGGGACCCTGACGGCTTGTCAGGGCAGGGAGCGTGTGATTATTGTAACAGCGACCCCCGACAGCGGCCTCACGGCAACATTTGAGGCGGCAAAAGCCGCCACCGAAGCGGCGCCAACGGCGAGCCCAACCCTGAGCCCAACACCTGATCCTTTCCCGACCCCGGTCATCGGGGCGATCTATGTCGCCGAGCAGCGATTTGAACGGGGCTGGATGTTATGGCTGCAACCCAATCAGCAGATCTGGCTGCTGACTGTGAACGACAGCGATGAGCGTCTATGGACAGTCTACAATGATGATTTTGTCGATGGCGATATCGAATCCGATCCCGAGATTGTCGCGCCGGAAGGCAAACAACAGCCGATCCGCGGATTTGGCAAGCTTTGGCGCGAGAACCTGGAAGTTCGCAGCGCGCTGGGCTGGGCGCTGGAAGACGAGCTGGGGCACACCACGAGGTACGAGTATCACCATGGCGGCGGGCTGGGCGCCAACAGCCAATACATCGCCGGACCCGGATATCACCTGGTCGAAAGTCTATACGGCGACAGCTTCAGATTCAATGAAGTTGACTCTAGCTGGCAAATCGTCGAGTGATCCCGTTATGCCGCCGCGCCTTTGGCGGGAAACCTTGTTGGCGGATCTCCCGTAATCAGGTTGACGGTCAATCGCGATAGCAAGATCCATGAGGAATGGTTATATGCGCAATATGCGTAGCTATGAGATCGACGCGGCCTCTATGTTCGAGTTTCACATTGCCGCCGATGCCCGCATGAGCCGCAGCAACTACGTCGACGATCAAGCCTGGAAGCTCGATCTGGGCGGGAAAAACCGCGCGGCGCTGGCTTTTCAAACGCAGTTCGGGGGCCGGGCCGGTCTGGCAAGCATCGTCCCGATCTGGCTGCCCGGCGGAGATCAGATCTATCAATACGGGAGTTACCATCAGCCGCCAGTGGTTACCCATTTCGGGCCCAATTTTCTGGGAATCCGGGCGGAAATCGCTCCCGGGCTGGAATTGCGGGCTCGCTATTGGGTGATGGAATCAAATGCCGCTGGCGGCGAGTTTGCGATCAAGAATCACAAGGACGAGGAGCTTGAACTCCAGATTGAGCTATTTGCTCATGTCATCATCAACGGACGACAGAAGCAGCTCAACGTTTTGACGATGGGGGATTACAGCCTGGCGCTGCATCTGGGGCAGATTGGCAACATCAACCCGGTGCTCGCGCTGGAAGGCGCCAGCGTGGATATCTATGGCGGCAGAATCTCGAGCCCCAAACTCGGTCGCAGGCTGGTTTTGCCCGCGGGGGAAACAATTAATGTGCCCTTTGTGGCGGCCGGTTTGCCGGATATGCGCGATTCGCACAGCCTGGCGATGAACTGGCTGGCGCGTCCCTGGGAGATCTATTTCGAGAAAATAGACGATATTGCCGCGGCGGTCCCGCGCATTCAAACGGGCGAAGCGAGTTGGGACAGGCTCTTGGATCTGTCCTACAATTTGCTGCTGCAAGCGCGTATGGGAGCGAGCGAACAGCTACGTCATTCGTCGCTGGTGGCCAAGCGCGCGAGCAACCGAGGCTGGAGCCGGCGCGGCGATGGCAGAGATCATATTCGCGCCTGGGCTGGCCAAGATCCGACGCTGGCCTACCTGGCCGCGACAGCCGCCGCCAACATCGAACCGGATTGGGCCAAGGGCCTGATTCGCAACTATTTGTCCACGCAGGACGACAGCGGCTTCGTGGATCGGCAGCCGGGCTTGGCCGGGCAAAGGCAGAGCCTCTTAATGATGCCCCTGCTGGCGCGCATGTCCTGGATTGTCTATCAACTGAGCGAAGACCGGGCTTTCCTGGCCGAAGTTTTTCAGGGTTTGAGCGCATTCTTCGCGCGCTGGCTGCAGGAGGACGAGGATGGCGACGGCGTACCGGAATGGCGCAATGAACGGCAAATGGGCTATGTGGCTTTTCCCACTTTCGGCATCGGCCAGGGCTGGGCGCAAGGCGCGAAACTGCGGGAAATGGAGACGCCTGACCTGCTGGCTTATTTGATCTCGGAAGCGGATGCCCTTTCTTCGATTGCGCGGGAACTTGGGGACGAAGAAGCCGAAAACGGACTACGGCAAAAACTGAGCGATCTGCAAGAGCACCTGGAAGAATTCTGGGATGGCAGCCGCTATAGCTATCGCGATCGCGATTCTCACCTGAGCAGCGAGTCGGTCGAGCTGCTGCGGCGGGGAGCGGGCGACGAAATCCATATTATCGAGCGACGGCTCCCGGCGCCGGCGCGAGTCATGGTTCGCGTTGTCGGCGGCGTCAGCCATGCGCCGCGCATAAGGCTTCGGCTCACGGGGCTGGACAGCGACGGCGCGGATTGTGTGATCGAGGCCGATGCTGAGGCATTTGACTGGCGAAACCGCCAGGGCCTTTATACAAGCGAGCAAGCGCTCTCCTATGTGGGGACTATAGAAATTGAGGGACTCAGCCGAGTCTACAAAGTTTATGCCAAGACAATAGACAGCAGGCGTCTGGACATCAATCACCTGCTGCCGCTCTGGACCGGTCTGCTGGCGCAGGATCGCGCTTCGGCTCTGGTCGATCTCGCGCTGGATGAAGCGCAGTTTTTCTGCCCGAACGGGATTACCATGGTCAGCCGGAGGGACCGGAATTACGACCCTTCCAATGCGCGCGGCGGCGGCGGCATCTGGATGTATTTCTTGTCTTTAGTCGGCGAAGGCATGGTCAAATCCGGGTTTCACCGGGAAGCGACGGCGCTGGTCAAGCGCGTCTTGACCAGCCTTACCCAGGTGCTGGCACGCGACGGGCGCTTGTCCCAGTTTTATCACGCGGAAGAGATCAAGGGTTTTGGCGAAGACCATCATATCGGCGGCATCGCTCCGCTCAAGCTGCTTTCCGACGTGATCGGCGTAAGGATTTTGTCGCCGCGGAAAGTTTGGGTCGGCGGACCCTTCACCTGGGAGCAAGCGCTCAAAGTCGAACAGCACGGCGTGGTCGTCGCCAGAAGCGCCGACGGCATTCAAATCGACTTTCCTTCCGGCTACAGCCTGTCATTAGCCGCTGAGGCCGAGTGGCAAGCTGTGGCAGATCCGACGCCCGTCGAGCGGCCTGACGCGGCGGCTGAGTTGCCCGCTCCACCGGAACTTGAGCCTTTTGCCGAGGGCGAGGATGAAGGGAGGATAGATATTGACATCGAAGCCGGCGCGAGCAACGCAGGCAGCGAGCAGCCGGCGGAGCAATAGGCGATGGCGCGGCTAGGACTGGCTAGGGTCTATCGAAGTAGTTGCGGGTAAGTTATGTAATGAAAATTCGTAAAAATTAACTACAGAGAACACAGAGGGCACAGAGGTTTTGATGTAGGGGAAGCCTTGGCTCGCCCACCGTTTCGATTAGGTTTTGCGGGCGACCCACCGGAGCCTATTGAAAAAGCGCTAAAACCCCCACCCCAAACCCATGCCCCCCTCGGTCCCCCGCTGTCGGGGGATGTTTCCCATCAAGAGGGAGGGGCTTTAACGGCTTATTAGGATTCAAAAGCTCCCCTTCCCTCATTTTGGGGTAAGGGGCTGGGGGATGGGGCAGTATTTCAACAGCGTCCATCGGGTCGCCCCTACCGCCGACTTTTATTTTAGAGTGCATTAGCATGACTTTGCTGGTCCTACTGAGTAAGGAAGCATGATTGAGATTCGGCGGGGCGCGCCTTCACTCGATGCTCGGGAAATCCCGGATGCGCGGCTGCAATGGCGCCGCTTGCTGGCCTATTTGCATCCTTACAAATGGCGTCTCTTTGTGGCTATCATCGGGGTACTGTTCAGCGCCGGGTTGAGCCTGGTCTTCCCGGCGGTGATTAGCAGCGTGGTCGATTCGGTCTTTGTGGAGGCGGATCTGGCCCTGCTCGATGAGATTACGCTGCTTCTGCTGCTGGTATTTTTGCTGCGTTCTTTTGCAGCCTTCGCGCAGAATTACAACTTAAATTATGTGGGCGAAAAGATTGTCGTGGACATCCGAGAAGAGCTTTACGCCCACTTGCAATTTCTGTCAGTGCGGTTTTATACCGATCGGCGGGTTGGCGAGTTGGTCAGCCGCATCTCCTCCGACGTCACCGTCGTCCGCACGGTTTTGACCGGCAACATCAGCACGCTCTTGCAGCAATCCATGACATTGCTGGGCTCGGTGGGCGTCATGTTTTGGCTCAACTGGCGTCTGACCCTGTTTATCGTTGTGCTGATGCCGGTCATCGTCGGCGTCGGCTTCGTTTTGGGATCGGCGATACGCCGCATGAGCACGCGGGTCCAGGACGAAATCGCCGGCGCCACCGTCGTCGCCGAAGAAGTCTTCCAGAACATCCGCGAAGTGAAGAGTTTCGCCCGAGAAAACTATGAGATCCGACGCTACAACCGAGCCATCGAGGTCGCCTTTCGCGCCGCCGTTAAGCTGCTTACCGTGCGTTCGGTCTTCGGTCCTGTCATCGGCTTCTTCGCCTTTGCCGGCTTGGCGCTCATCTTATGGTTCGGCGGGCGGGAAGTGCTGGATGGCAGGCTGAGCGCGGGCGAGCTAATCGCCTTCCTGATCTATGGCTTGACCGTGGCGGGCAGCTTCGCCGGGTTGATCAACTTGTATTCGCAATTCCAGGAAGCGCTGGGCGCGACCAAACGCGTCTTCCAGCTTCTCGATACGAAGCCCGATATTCAAGATTCAGCCGGCGCGCAAGCACTCGTCAATGTTGCTGGCGGCATCACGATGCGGAATCTCAGTTTTTCCTATGAAGAAGGCAATGAGGTGCTGTCTTGTGTCAATCTCGATATTGAAGCGGGGGAAATCATCGCGCTGGTTGGTCCCAGCGGGGCTGGAAAGAGCACCCTGTTTAACCTGCTCCCGCGCTTTTACGACCCGGATGCCGGCGCCATTTTCATTGACGGACATGATATTCGCGATCTGACACAGAGCAGCTTGCGGCGGCAAATCGGGATTGTGCCGCAGGAGACTTTGCTCTTCGGCGGCAGCATACGCGAGAACATCCTCTACGGCAAGCTGGACGCGGAGGAAGCGGACATGATCGCGGCCGCTCGCTCCGCTAACGCGCACGATTTTATCAGCGCGCTGCCCAAGGGCTATGAGACGATTGTCGGCGAGCGCGGCGTCAAACTCAGTGGCGGGCAACGGCAGCGCGTCGCCATTGCCAGAGCCTTGCTCAAGGACCCGGCCATTTTACTCCTGGACGAAGCCACCTCCAGCCTGGACAACGAAAGCGAGCAATTGGTACAGGATGCCCTGGGCAAGCTGATGCAAAACCGCACGACCGTGATCATCGCCCACCGCTTGAGTACGGTGCGCATCGCTCATCGAATCGCGGTGCTTGATGCCGGACGGCTGATTGAGTTGGGCACCCATGATCAGCTGCTAGGGCGACAAGGCCTGTATGCCAAGCTCTACGCGATGCAATTTCGGGAAGCGGATCTGTTTTCTGTTGTCTAGGCAAGGCAACGAGCGCGGATTTGGGAAAGCGTCTTATGAGCCCCTTCTTGTTCCTGATTGCCGGCGCGGTCGCGTGTTTTATCATCTGGTGGCTGCTGATTGAGACGGAAGGCGTTTACCTCGGCAAACGCGTCGTCATCTGGCTTTACGATCTCTATGCGCGGCGTTACGACCGCGTTAAACAATTCGATGATTATGCGGATCAACTCCTGCTAGCGGCGCCGCTGCTGGATCGCATTCAGCCGCAGGTTGATCCATTGATGCTGGACGTGGCTACCGGCAGCGGGCGCTTGCCCCTGCTCATGGCGCGCAACGGGCGCTTCGCGGGGCATGTGGTGGGGCTGGATCACAGCCGCAACATGCTCGAGGTCGCCGCCTCGAAGGTCAAGCGGGAACGCTTTGGCGCGTTCATATCCCTGACCCGGGGCGATGCTATGGACCTGCCCTCCCCGGACGGCGCTTTCGACGCCGTCGCTTGCCTGGAGTCTCTGGAGTTCTTTCCCGATCTTCAAGCGGCGCTGGCGGAGTTTGCCCGCGTGCTGCGCCCGGGCGGGGTCTTGTTGACGAGCAACCGCATTAAGACGCGCTGGATGCCCGGCCGCACCGTCAGTCGCGCGCGATTGGCGCAGATCTTACATGCCTGTGGGATGTTGTCGATCGAATTTGAAGCCTGGCAGGAAGATTACGACAAGGTCTGGGCGCGGAAAGCGGGCGCGCGGGATGAGTGTCGGGTGGCCAGAGCAGGCTCAAATTTAAGCACCGAGGACACCGAGAAAAGCAAGGAAAGCAGAGAAAATCAATGCGCTGGTCTTATTTCAGACATGTTTTTGAGCGACAGATGTGGTTTCCCTGGGGGCTTTGCAAGATACAGGTGGCGGATTTAGAGAAGGTCGTCAAAACACCCTCAACTCAGTAAATCAAAGTAAGTCGCGCAACGAAAATCTAAACATAGAGGACACAGAAGTAAGTCCAAGAAAGAAATGCAAATTTTGCTAAAGCGACGATCTGTAGGGGCGACAGGCGGGCTGTGTCTACGCGCCCTACCATGTCGCCCGAAACCACAAGTCGCGGCGGCAACGGGCGACCAGATTGGTCGTCCCTATAAGGCTCGCTTTAGTTGCATGACTTACTTGGACTTACCAAGAAAATCGGAGAAGACGATTGATTATTCGGGCGTTTCGGCGAAACGCCCCTACAATTCGTAAATTATTCGGA
>JAPPMO010000085.1 GCA_028873975.1 Chloroflexota bacterium | reverse complement strand
TGGGGGGACATAGCTCAGTTTGGGAGAGCGCCTCGTTTGCACCGAGGAGGTCAGGCAGACCTCGTGAGGCGGGGGACCGAATGGGCAAGCCCTCTGTTTCCACTGACGTTCAGAAGCCGAATCCGGGGATATAGCTCAGTTGGGAGAGCGCGTCAATCGCACTGACGAGGTCAGGGGTTCGAGTCCCCTTATCTCCATTCACCTCCAGTCCCTCGAAGTCCCATCATAATCAAGATCAATTTCATAAACATACATTGTGCTGACCAGCCCTTGCGCCGCAGGGGTGGAGTCCGCGAGTTTACTTACCCGGCGGCCGAGAAGTTAATATAGGTTAAAATATATTTTATCATTCTGTGTGACATATATTTCCAACTCCAAAAATAGTTTTGTGATTAGGTAAAATTGTCTTGACAGCGGCAGAAGACCGAATTAAACTCTATGCTAGGCGTATATTGGAGACTGCCCCATGCGAAATAAACTGCGTTCTATCTCAATAGTTTTGTTTTTCAACCTGATTTCCCTGTCGCTGATCTTCTCCGTTGTGCTCTACAAGATAGATTTCGTGGCCGCCCAAGGCAGCAGCGTGGCCGAGGACGATCCGGTTCTGCTGCCGCGCAAGTCCGAGCAAGCCGATGACGATGACGGCGGCGATGATGACATGGGCGATGACGATGAGGACGATGTGATGGTCTACACCGTCCAGCGCGGCGATACGCTGCGCCGCATCGCCGCCGGACTGGGCATCCCTTATCAGGTTTTGGCAGCCCAGACCGATACGCCTTCGCTCATATACGCGGGCCAGCGCTTTTTCTATACATCGGCTCATCTTAATGGCGAATCCAGCGTCGTTCTTGTAGCGTCTGGAGAAAGCGCTGTTGTCTCCAGGAGTTCGGGCAATACATGGGAGTTTACCGTCCGGCAGGGCGATACCCTGTCGCATATTGCGCTTTGGCTGGGCATTCCACTGGAAGAACTGGCACAGCAGGTTGATGATCCGCGGCGTATTGTCCCGGGCCAGAAGTTTACCTATGTCCGCGATGAGCGCATTGATACGCCGCCGCTGGTCACCGACAATGACGGCGCCGACAGCGACGGCTATGACACCACCGGCAATTTCACCGATAACGATGGCTATGATACCGATAACGCTGGCGTGGGCGGCGCAACGCAGGTTCAGCAGCAGCAAGTCCAGCAGCAGCAGAACGATCCATATACCGACAACGACGGCACGGACAGCGACGGTTACGATACCACTGGCAACTTCACTGACAATGACGGCACGGATAGCGATGGCTATGATACGACCGGCAACTTCACTGACAACGATGGCACGGATAGCGATGGCTATGATACGACCGGCAACTTCACTGATAATGACGGCACGGACAGCGATGGCATCGATACCACCGGCAACTTCACCGACAACGATGGCACGGACAGCGACGGCATCGATACCACCGGGCAGCAAAGCGACAATGACGATAGCGACGACAGCGGCCTGTCATCGTGACATTGCCGCCTGCTGAAGCGACGGTTTTCGCCCGGGTTGAACTTCCAGACGACCCGGACCTGCCGTCGCTTCCAAAACTCTTTGATTCCGGTTGGGTCTGCGAAATGATTCGGAACGGGGCAAAGCCGCAACCCGCTCGGATCCGAATACATCATTTCATTCATAGCATTGGCAACAGCGCCACCGTCAGTTACGAGGTCGAGTGGCCGGGCGACAGCTATTTGCCGTCCGACTACTACGTCGCCAGAACAGGGCGTGACGGGCGCATAGAGCTTCGCCGCTATCCCGATGATCAACGACTGCCCGGACTTGTCTTTGCCGCCCGACCGGATGCGGCGCTGCAATTGATCAACGACCAGGTCTTGAGCACACCCGCGCGGCGCGCGCGCGTCCAGTTGATTCGTTATCGCCCGGGATATCGCGCCGTGCTGCGACATCGCTTCGGCAGGATAAAGCTCTATGCGCGTGTTGTACGCCCCGGGGAGTTCGAGGCCTTTCTCGCGGCCTATCAGTTGTCAGCGCAGTCCGGATACTTGGTCCCTGGGCTTGCGGGCTGCTGGGACGAGGGCGGAGTGCTGTGGTTTACCGAGCTGCGCGGCAGCACACTGCGCAGGCGTATCCGCAAGGGCAAAGCCCCGCATCCCGATTCCTTGCTTTCTGGTCTCGAGGTCTTGTGGCAAGCGCCTCAAAGGGCAAGCAAGGTCCACCCGCTCAATCTGGAAAGAGCCTACCAGAGGGCGCTGCGCAGCTTTAAGCACAACTTGCGCGATTTCCCGGAATCATCGCGCAATCTCCAGAAGCTGGAGGAACTCTTGAGTCCCTTTGTGCAGTCTTGGCGGCCTGCCTCTATGGCGCACAATGACTTTTACGATGATCAATTGCTTGTGCTTCGCGATGGCCGCCTGGCGCTGGTGGACTTTGAGGATATCGCTCCTGGCGATCCCTTGCTGGACGTCGGCAACTTCCTGGCGCACCTTCGCTGGTCAGCGCGTTTTGCGCGGGAAACCCATGCCGAAAACTGCCGCGACTACCGCGATGGGCTGCGCCATGCGGCGCTATCGCGATTCGGTTGGGATGAAGAGGGTCTTGCATTGCGAGAAGCTGTATGCCTGTTTCGCATCTGTACTAACGCTATTCGGCATCCAAAAGCGGATTGGCGCGGCAGATTGGACGCGGGTCTCTTGCTGGTGAGCGAATGCTTGGGGTGACCAGTTCAAGACGCGCCGGCCGGTCTTCGACGCATGAGGTAGAGTCTTCGCTCTGATGATTGGATGCTGTTTGAGCGGACAATTTCGCATATCTCGCTGAATACATCTTCGAATGCGGACTGTGTGTAGTCCGCAAAAATGTCTTGACGGGATGCCAGAAGCACCTTGACCTTGGCGTCGCTTTTCGGCACGAACTCGATGATCAACCACTCGGCAAGGGCTGCAAGATATTTGGCGATATTTCGCAAGGGCACATTATTGCCGATCGCCAAATGATGTACGAGCGCCAGCGCCAGGACGCAATCGGCTTTGCATCGTTGAGCGAGTGAATCCCGCTCGCCATTGGCCCAGCCCAGAGCAGCGGAAGGATTTGTCAGGTCTACTAACAGAGGGTGCAACTGCGTTTCGTTGAGGCCAATGGACTGCAGGTAATTCGCTTCAACAGCGCCTGGGTCGCTGTCAATCGAAACAGTAAATGCGCCTTGATCGCTGGCGATGCGACTAAAGGCGCCGGTGTTGGCGCCCAAATCCCAAAGGCAATCAGGCTTGACGATACTTAGATACTCAGTCACTGTTCTATACTTGTCGTCAAATCCCTCTTCGCGATAGCTATCCCCCTCATAGTATCGCGCCCAGGAAGTACTTTTGGGGTCCCATTTTAGTCCGTTGACAGTTGACCTGAGACTGTCGCAGATATTCATCAGAGCCTTCTTGTCAAGTCGCCCTCGTCGGCTCGTCGGCTCCGATTGTGCGGGCGGCTTCTTATTCGCATATCGCTGCTGAGCGCGGGCGTGCAGATGCAGATGCATCACAACGCCAAGGTTGAGCCATGTCCGTTTCGGCAGCAAGGACTTCGCCAAATCAAGGGGGATGCCGTCTATGTAGACGCGCAGCAGCTGGCTTAGGCGAATATCTTTCCGGCTCATCAAAACCAGGGGCGCCAGGAAATGTTGGCAAAACTGTCTGTAAGCGACCCAAGCCTGGCCATCCTGATAGGTCTCAAAGGACAAGCTGTCGATAAGCAAGGGCTTGCCGTGGCGGAACTGAATGTTGTATGCGCTGGCATCCTTGAGGATCATTCCGTGTCGCAATGCCCGCCTCTGGATATTGAGCGTCGCCAGCGCCGCGTCCTTGAGTTGACTAAAGCTCCATTCGTAAGGGTACGAGATAAAGGGAATCTGTTCGGGTTGCAGAATCTTATAGCCTTGGCCGTCCGGAGACAAATTTGATCCCGCCTCTGAATGCGGGATTAGCAGCGCTCGGTCAACAAGTTCCGCATAGAGATCGCTTTCCATAAGCTGATCGTAGTTGCTGCGATAGCCCTCGTTGACCTGGCGGTAAACAAGACCGTCTGCGACAAAGACAAAACCGTTGGGATCCCGAAAAGAGCCGCCAATTCGTCTAGAATCCGACATCTCAGCAATCAGTTTTCATTTGCGTTGTCGTCGCCGTCTTCTTCATCCGTTTCCTGGCGGATGCCAAATAATGACAGTAGTCGGGACTTCCAGAAGCGAAAGGTAGCGAGGATGCCAACTACAACGGCAATGAGCAGTTGAACGATAAGGCTGCCGGAGCCTGGATCCAGGTAAGCAAATAGTATTCTAAGCCCGGCAACTGCGGTTGTGAGCTTGAGCAAAGAAAGGAAATACTTCATCCGATTGTCTCCGTCTGTTGATGATATCGAGTTAGTAGGAAATATGAGTAACAGACATATTTCGATATGATTACCTCGTCCCGTTCGTTTATCCTTTGCCCAAGTATCTCGCGGTTACGTCTTCCTGCTCAAACGGAGCTTTGTACACAAGTGGCGGCTCGAACAAACGATTGTCTCTTAACTCATAATCGGTCTCAAATATTTCGTTAAACAACAGGGGAAATGTGTTGATCAGAGTAAAAGGCTTGGGAAAACTGATTGAATGGCCCTCCGGCAAATGGTAAGCCGCATACGGCGCAAATTGAATCAGACTTACAAAATCCTTATCGCCGGGTATATGAAGAAAGCCGTGATCAGCCTGGAATACAATTACTGGCGGATTCCGCGACTCTTCCAGGATGGAATCGATCATTTTTAGAAACATTAAGTTAATGAAATTAAGTTGCGCTATGATTTCGCTGTTGTCAGGCTGCCAGTTGTCTTCGACGAAATTTCCATTCTCATCAAATACGATTGGCAAATGAGGCTTCGTCAAATGAACAATCGTGAAAGTCGCTTCTGGCATGCGAGCGATTGACCCCACCTCATCCACTGTATCGAGGAATCGCCCTGGGGCAAATAGGCTGTAAGGCTCGGAGTCGTCCTGGAAGAACAGCCCATTTAGTCGCGTGCTCACAATGCGTAAAAGGGTCGTTTCCAGATACAAGGGCAGAAACGGCTGCTTATAGTAATTCTCCAGGATGGGAATCGTTCTCCACTTTTTGGGCAATCCTGTGTCGATAGCCGTCGTGTAATCGCTTTGCGAGACTTCAATTTCAATTGTACCGTCGGGCGCAAAGTCGCGGATGATATCGGCGCTTGGATTGGGCATCCAGAGGCCCGACAATAGCTGGACATAAGTGTAACCATTCTTCTGAAGCTGACTCGCGACTTTGTTGTCGGTTATTGAAAGGCGCAAAAAGTCTAGATCCGAAGTCGGCAACGGATTGTTATCAAAGTATTGCATGTTCAGTGTTGATGCCAGGGAGAGCAATGTCGCCCAGTAGTTGCTTTGCGCGTGATCGACAACGATAAATCCTCGGTCCTCCAGCGCTTTGCTGAACGCCATGTTGTCGTAACTTATGACTTTTTGCAGCGAGCTATCGTTGGGATAACCGTCCGGTATGATGTAGTAAATATCTGGATGCGATTTGGAGTCGTAAACCTTTGGACTTGCGTTTTGGGCAGTCGAGGACTTCCCAAACGCTGAAATGGGCTGAAGATTGATCGACTTGGAAACATAACTTGATGCAATGTCTGTGACGGGGATCGCAAGTAAGATCAGCAAGATTAAATTGAGCGTCGGAGTGACGGACGCTAAAACTTGGCTGGAAGCTCGTCTCCGTAATATCACGAGTAAGATCGCTAGAGCAGTCGGCAGCAGCAATGTCCAGACGAATAGCGATCTCGGAATAAATATCTGTACGTAGACGTGACCGCTCAACGAGAAGACGAGGCTGCAAATGCCCAGCATGAACGCGGTCTTGTATCTGCAACGAATGACTCGGTTTGCGACAAGAAAGGCCGAGGTAGTCGCGGCCAACATTACTCCGCAGACATAGAGTGCTTCACGGTCTTTGACTAGTCCAAGATTTTCCGAGTACAAGTGGAGAATCGGATAGATACCCAAGAGCCAGACATAGAATGGCTGCTTCAATACTGACCTAAGCTTGTCAAACATAGCTGTATGACTTCATGGATAACATCAGGAATAATGATGAATGATAAAGCATCACCATTGATCTGACAAACGGTAAATCGTGTCTTTGCGGCTTCACAGATTGCACAGACCGTTTATGGTCAGGAGTGGCCTGATCATGCTTCACGGATCTGCAAAACTTGCAGTATTGGGTCTTGCAAGCGGCTTAGAGATGCTATAAGGTAGTGTTGCATGGGCGTAGATGCCCTGCGGTAGCCCGGCGTAGAATGTCGGGTATTTTTCGCGGCTTTGTAGCGGCGAGTGCGTCTTAACAGTCGAATAATCAACGCGAAGGTAATACCTAAGAGCGCATGCCAATAGAGCCGGAGACTCCGTATGATGTATTACGGAAAGCGAATAAGGGTACACAGAGGATGCCTAGGTATCTCGTGCCGATGAAGGACGCGTTATACTGCGAAAAGCTTCGATGAGGTGTATAAGACCGCAAGAGTCGGAGGTGTCCGAATGGGGAAACCCGGCGCGGTTCAAGCCGCGTCATGGTTGGGGTAAGAGCCAGCCAGGGGAACCGCTCGAACTGAAACATCTAAGTAGAGCGAGGAGAAGAGAAGATTCTGCGAGTAGTGGCGAGCGAAAGCGGAGCAGCCCAAACCATAGATTACGGTTTATGGGGTTGCAGGACTCATATAAGGTATGGAAGCCGAAGTTGAACGATCTGGGAAGGTCGGCCGAAGAGGGTGAGAGTCCCGTAGACGCAGGCGGAAGTATTGATGAGGATCCTGAGTAGCACGATACACGCTAACATTGTGCGAATCTGGGGGGTCCACCCTCCAAGGCTAAATACGCGAGATGACCGATAGCGGAGCAGTACCGTGAGGGAAAGGTGAAAAGAACCCCGGCGAGGGGAGTGAAAGAGAATCTGAAACTGTGTACTTACAACCGGTCGGAGGGGTAGAGATACCCTGACGGCGTGCCTTTAGGAGAATGAGCCAGCGAGTTAATGTGTGTGGCGAGCTTAAGACATAGTCAGTCGTAGGCGCAGGGAAACCGAGTCTGAAGAGGGCGCTATAGTGGCACATATTAGACACGAAACCATGCGAGCTAACCATGGCCAGGGCGAAGTTACGGTAACGCGTAATGGAGGTCCGCACCCACCGATGTTACAAAATCGGGGGATGAGTTGTGGTTAGAGGTGAAATGCCAAACGAGCTTGGAGATAGCTTGTTCTCCCCGAAATAGCTTTAGGGCTAGCGTTGCGCGATGGGTGCCGGAGGTAGAGCACTGTATGGGCTAGGGGGCGTCAAGCTTACTGAACCCAAACAAACTCCGAATGCTGGTATGCCGAGCGCGGCAGTTGGACTGCTTGAGATGAGTTAAGCAGTCGAGAGGGAAAGAACCCGGACCCTCGTCTAAGGTCCCGGAATGTATGCTAAGTGTAAAACGAGGTGAGTGTGTTGAGACAGCTAGCAGGTTGGCTTAGAAGCAGCCATCCTTTAAAGAGTGCGTAACAGCTCCCTAGTCAAACGCAATTGCGCGGATAATGTAACGGGTCTTAAGCATATTACCGAAGGCAGGGATAACGACAAGTTATGGTAGGGGAGCGTTCTACGAGCGGAGAAGGTGTACTGCGAGGTGCATTGGAGGTTGTAGGAGTGCGAATGCTGGCATGAGTAGCGAGAAATAAGTGAGAACCTTATTCGCCGGAAGTCTAAGGTTTCCGACGGAAGGTCAGTCCGCGTCGGGTTAGTCGGGCCTAAGCCGAGGCTGGGAAGCGTAGGCGATGGACAACGGGTTAATATTCCCGTACCGGTATGTGGAGGGGTTGTGGAGAGCTTGTGGTGTAGTCAGCCTCTGAGTGGATTGAGGTTGCAAGCGGGTAGCGCCCGTGAAGCCGTGCCGCAAGGCAGGAAGTGACGAGAGCCATGGGACGAGAAAGTCTGCAGCCCCGTAGAAGCGTGCCGCCCGTACCGCAAACCGACACAGGTAGACGAGTAGAGAATACGAAGGCGAACGGGAG